>CACYMP010000037.1 GCA_902775565.1 Oscillospiraceae bacterium | reverse complement strand
TGGGTGAGAATCTGGATGAGCTCAAGGCGAACGGCTTTTACGAGAGATGCCAGAAGTGGCTCGAAGAGGCGAATAAAAAGTACGGGATCAGCCTTACTAAGGAAGACATCATTAAGCCTTACGATAATGCAATAGGAACAGTCGGCAGCATCGCGATCCTCAAGGGCAACCTTGCTCCGGAGGGCGCAGTCATCAAGCACACAGCCTGCCCCAAAGAGATGTACAAAGCCGTTCTGTATGCTCGCCCGTTTGATAGTGAAGAGGAGTGCCTCGATGCAGTCCTTCATCACAAAGTCAATAAAGGCGACGCAGTTTTCATTCGATACGAAGGACCGCAGGGCAGCGGTATGCCCGAGATGTTCTACACTTCCGAAGCGATCAGTTCTGACAAGGAACTCGGCCGCAGCATCGCCCTGATCACCGACGGACGTTTCTCCGGAGCATCTACCGGACCTGTCATCGGTCACTGCAGCCCCGAAGCACAGACCGGCGGCCCGATCGCATTGGTGGAAGAGGGAGATCTTATCGAACTCGATGTTTTTGCCAGAAAACTGAACATTATCGGTATTAAAGGCGAGAAAAAGACGCCGGAAGAAGTGGATGCAGAGCTTGCAAAGCGCCGCGCCGCATGGCAGCCTAAGCCCAGAAAATACAAGAGCGGTGTGCTCCGCCTGTTCAGTGAACTCGCGGCAAGCCCTATGAAGGGGGCATATCTGGACTACAGCCGCTTTGAGAAGTAAGCGCAGGGAGAAAAAGATACAGTGAAGGAGGAAAACTGCCTTGGAGACAGAGAACAAAAATCCGATTCAGGTAGCAGACAGATTATTCGGAGCGCTTGAGTTCCTGTCCCAAAGGAAAGCTGCAGGACTTATGGAAATCGCCAGGGCTCTTAGTCTCAACAAAAGTACAACGCACAGAGTACTCCGGTCGCTGATCTGTCTTGGATATGTTCAAAAGGACGGTGATACAGGACAATACAGACTGACGTCGAAGATCACGGATTTGGCCGCTGATAGTCAAAAGAACAGATAGAGTCATGTTTCTCTTTAAAACTCGGGCCTTGCGGTCAACTGATAAACAGGTGACCGCAAGGCCCGCTTGTAATTATTCACTGCCGGGCTGCAACCTCGTGATTGCAGCCTCTTCGCCATATTATATGCAGTTTTCTAACGTAAAGGTACCTGGTACCTTTACGGGGCCCCAACGTTTACTCCCTTTACCTTTTGAGCAAATAGCACCGCAAAACCTTTACTTTTTACACGAGATAATGGATAATAAGTAAAGGATTTAAAGGGGGCAAGAGAGATATGATTTCTTACGACGGGTTATATGAGCAGTTACGAAGGAAGGGGATCACGAAAACGGATCTGACATCGGAGATAGGGATTTCCTCCCGCACAATAGCAAAGATTGCCAAAGGCGAAAAGCTCTCGAACAAAACGATGGAGAAGATCGCCGCTTTTCTCGGTTGTGATGTGCATTCTCTCTATAGGGAAAAATCCGACAATTTGATCCTTCAGACACTGAGAGAGGAAAAGGAAGGCCGGATTTCCGGCGGTCTCTATCATGAACTGCAGGTGCGAATGACCTACAACTCGAATCATATTGAGGGCAGCAGACTTACAGAGGATCAGACAAGGATGATCTTTGAGACAAATACGATCGATGTGGGGGACGGCGTTTCGGTTGACGATATTTTGGAAACTGTTCATCACTTTCGAGCGATTGACTATGTGATCGACAAGGCAGAAGAAGAATTAACCGAGGAGATGATCAAGCATCTTCATTACATTCTTAAGCATGATACCAAAGACTCGGCTTTGAGCTGGTTTGCGGTAGGTGATTATAAGCGCAGGGCAAATATGGTCGGAGGCCGGGAGACAGCAAAGCCGGGAGACGTGCCAGTCCGCATGAAGGCACTTCTGGCAGACTATAATGCCAAAAAAGTGATCACGGTAAATGATGTGATCGCTTTTCATGCGGAATTTGAGTATATCCACCCTTTTCAGGACGGAAATGGTAGAGTGGGGCGGCTGGTTGCGCTGAAGGAATGCCTGAGGAACAACATAATTCCGTTTATTATCGAGGACAGCAAGAAGTATTACTACTATCGCGGTCTATCTGAATGGAGAAATGAAAAGGGCTGGCTTACGGATACATGCCTTGATGGACAGGATACATTCATCCGGCTGTTGGATGCGCTGGATATACCGAGCCAGTGAAGAGGCTCGCTGACAACTCATCACATGAGTTTCTTAGAATGAACATACAGAAAGGGTAAAGAATCATCCAGCTTGCGGAGAAAGAAAAGCAGGTAAACAGCATGAATGCAAAGCGCGGCTATGTCCCG
>CACYMP010000036.1 GCA_902775565.1 Oscillospiraceae bacterium | reverse complement strand
ACAATGCTTATCTTTTGGTCTTTGGTTCGGAATAGTGTAGTGCTGGCGGTCTATCTCTTGTTTTCGGTTGCTTGCTTCCTTACCGTACATGAGCATTATTTCAGGGATTATAAAAACGAAGAGTTCAATCTTGATCCAATTGAATCACAGAGAAAAATAGTGAAAGTGCTTGGTATTTGCGAGCATGTAATTGAATCTCGAAAAGAGGAGTTGTTAAAACTCGATGAACTCGTCAAAGCCCGATTTGTCTTAGTCAATTATGCTGTCTGTTATCCTATCTAAGCGTTACCCCTTCGTAAATCATTATATCATGTGTGTAAAGAAGACTTGATTCTTAGCTTTACCTCATTCTTCAATTACATATTTTTTGACTTCAGCTGTACCCAATCGGTTACAGCTGAAGTTTTTTTGAACTTTTTTCCGAGTTTTTTCTGAAAAATGGTCAAAAAACAGGGGGGCAATGTCCAGTAGTAGTGAAGGGGTTAATATCCCGGTCCTCCTCAGGGGGGCAGATGCCCTTTCCAGATGCCCTTTCACCGGACATTGACAACTGAATACTAAACCGTAAGGTACGTTACTTGTGTCGGCGTTAAAATACCAAGCCAAGTTGACTCCGAACCCGCGACGACCTTCCTTCGGGAAGAGAGCGATAAGGCGGATGAGTCAGAATTGGGGTTGCACCCCGAGGGAGGCGATGACAGACACAAAGTGATAATGATACTTCTGCGTAGTCACAGGCCGAGCGTTGAAGCGGGATTAGTCCCCCGTGAGCCGTCACACCCAATGAGCGCAGCGGGGTGGTACCCGGGGTGAGACTCCCATGATCTCGTAACCAGCAATGCGAGAGCCTTACGGTTTCCCTATAGAGAACATCAAGCCCAAAGCTAAAGTGTTCTCAACTCCGCAGGGGGTGCAGAGCAAATACTGCGGAATTACATACCGTGAAGCCAACAGTTCAAAGCATACGGCTAACAGTTATTTGAAGGAGGAAAAAGCATTGGAAGACAAATGCAAAGTGATTGCCATCGCCAACCAAAAAGGCGGCGTTGGGAAAACAACCACTGCAGTCAATCTCGGTGTCGCATTAGGAATCTCCGGTAAGAAGGTCCTATTGATCGATGCTGATCCTCAAGGAAGTCTGACCAAAAGCTGCAAGATTGATAATGCAGATGCAGACAAGCTTGAAGTGACGCTTTCGGAGCTTATGGCCTATGAAATGACGGGAGAAGATAAGGATTATATATTAATTAATAATTCTATTAAGCAGTTTGAAACTGTTGATCTGATCCCTTCTAACATCAGCCTATCCGGAACAGAGACAGCATTGTTCAACTGTATGAGCAGAGAATCCGTACTTAAGAGGACGATTGAGCCGCTCAGACAGAAATATGATGTGATCCTGATTGACTGTATGCCGTCGCTTGGCATGATGACCATCAACGCTCTTGTAGCTGCTGATTCAGTCATTATCCCTTGTGAACCGTCTTTTCTTTCAGTTAAAGGCTTGGATCTCTTGCTTCACTCGATAGCGAAGATTAAGAGACAGATCAATCCGGGACTGAAGATCGACGGTGTCCTGATGACTATGGTTGATTCCCGAACGGTCAATGCCAGGGAGATTACGAGCGCTCTGAGAGATGCAATGGGTAATAGTATTAATGTATTTAATATAGAAATCCCAAGATCAGTAAGAGCGACCGAATGTCCAAATGCTGGCGAAAGCATCTTCGTGCACGATCCAGGCGGCAAGGTAGCTGAAGCTTATGCACTCCTGACGAAGGAGGTGAATGGCCTTGAGAGAAAAGCCCAAGTTAGACCTAGGTCTTTCGGCGTACGATGAGCTCTTCAAGGATGACAAGGAAATCCGAGAAGGACGCCTTCCCAAGATCTATGACATTCCGATAGAACTCATCGATGACTTTCCGGATCACCCGTTTAAGGTGAAGATGGATGAAGACATGGATCAGCTCGTGGAGAGCATCAAGGATCGCGGGCTCATAACCCCGATTACCCTGAGACCTAAAGAGGACGGACGATACGAGATCGTTTCCGGACACAGACGTAAGAAGGCCTGCGAAATCGCAGGCCTTTCTGTTGTAAAGGCAGATGTCCGTGAAATGAGTCGTGATGAGGCGATAATCCTCATGGTCGAGTCGAATCTGCAAAGGTCAACAATCCTACCTAGCGAGAAAGCGTTCTCATACAAGATGCGCCTTGAAGCTATAAAAAGGCTTCCAGGTCGTCATAAAGAAAATGGTACACCATCGGTGTACCATTCTTCGGGTGAGAAATCTGTAACGATTATAGGTAAAGATTCTGACGAGAGCAGAGAAACTGTTAGACGATATATTCGGCTCACTGAACTTATCCCGGACCTTTTAGATCTTGTCGATGAAGGAAAGATCGCATTACGCCCTGCCGTTGAGCTTTCGTACCTGACACAGGATGAACAGAAACTTGTGTACGAGCAGATATTGGACTGCGACTGCACTCCATCGCATGCTCAGACTATCAGAATGCGAAAGTTCTCGGAAGAAGGTAGGCTCAATGATGCCGTCATCGAGACCATCATGCAGGAAGAAAAACCGAACCAGAAGGAAAAGATTCATATTCCCTATGGTCAACTTCGGAAGTTTATTCCGGAGAACGTGTCGTACGACGATACCAGAAACTATATTCTTGAAGCTCTGGAGTTCTATCAGAAGTACCACGCAAAACAACCCACACAGAACAAAAACAATCCAGGAAAGGTAAGGTAAACAACAATGGAAAGCAGCCGGTCGAGACACTTACGATCAAGTTCTCCCGCAAACTTGCCAGAGCCTTTACTTCAAAGGGTGGCAAAGACATGGTTGCAATTAAGATTCCCAACGCTGATCCCGAGGATAAGAGTGCTTGGGAAGAGTTCGTGCTTCCCGTTAAGATGGTTCATAGCGATCATTACGGCAGCAAGACTCTTTGGGCAAAGATTCCTGCTGACGGTTCCACCACTCTTTCGAGATCCATCAAGCCTTCAACAGAAGACGGCACATGGGAAAGAGAGGAAAGAACTGTTGACAACAAGACCTTGAAATCAATGGTTGAGGCCTACAAGCTTAAGCCTAAAGCTCAAGGTGCGAGATGATGCTCGGGAACCTAATTAATAATATTGCGCAAACAGGCGTGTACGTGTTAATTAGCGTTCCCCTTCCTTCCCCCATACCCCTAACTAACCCTTTCAATTAATAATTCAAGCTAACTAAAAGAGAAGTGCTTAAGTTAACTGGAGTATGCAGTAAACTAAGAGTATCGGAAAGATGCTCTGAGCTAATCGCACATTTTACCTTTTGTCATTGCTGTTTTAAGATTCAGGCAAGAGGATACGGAATTGACGGATTTACAGCATTAAGCTTTTGTTCTTCTTTTCTTTTTAGCCAAGCATTTCGAAAGGGGGATTTCTCCGATGAAGTCGTTAGTTAGGTTGATAATAAGCCTGGGAGTTAAGTTGGCATTGATTGCTCTTATCTATGCAATTGTTATGGGATTGACCAGTTGTAGAGGTTGCAGTGATGCTGATGCTCTTTCTTTTAGCACAGCAAATAGTGATGAAGTTGAAGTCGTGACGGAATCTTCAAGTGAATCAGTCATGTCAGATCCAAGTGATGAGACGACTCCTTCTTCTTCCTTTAGCCAGGCAACTGAAAACAATCAAACAACAATCACGGAAACTACTAAAAACAGTGAGGTTGCAAGTACAACACAACAGACAAGTCAAACAACTAGTAGTACCGTGCCTGCACAAGAACCAACCGAAACAACGACAGCGGCTCCAACTACTGCACCAACAAGTGCTCAGGAGCCAACTTCAACTCCTGCTCCTACGGCAACACCGGTTCCAACAAATACACCTACTCCGATACCTACGGAAAGTCCAACTCCAGAACCTACGGCTACACCTACTCCAAAGCCATACAGTATGGAGTTTGTTTGTAATAGTGAAGTCATCCTGACTTATACCTGGCCTTCCATAGACGACTATACGGACGAAAAGTACAATGAACTTTTTGATCAGGCTGAAGCCATTGTCATTGAAAGGTATGGCGAGGATTATCTGTTGATGAATCCGGTTCATTCTAGGACATAGGCTGCGTAACTTAAACAAAACAACTATTCACTCCAAAGAGGCGTTCTCAAATCGAGAGCGTCTTTTTTTGTGCAAAAAACATGAAACGAGGTAAAACGACAATGAGTATCAAACACAAGATAATATCGGGCGTTATTGCCACATTCATGCTCATCAATCCTATTGCCCCTTTTAGCACGGTTTTCGCTGACGAAATCAGTGAACCTACGGAGACAGTCACGATTGAAACCGAAGCCTCAGAAACATCTGAGACCGAAGAGCAGGAAGAGACAGATCAGACGGAAGAGACTGTTGAAAGCGAAGTTGAGTATACAGTCGAGTCTGAAGAGACACAGCCCGAAGAAACGGAAACAGTCGTTTCAGAGACATCTGAAACAACTGAAACAAGAGCTCCACCTACGGAGACAGAATCAACAGAGCCTTCTGAAACTGAGGAAGCAAACGTTATCGTTGAAGCTTCAGATAGTGAAGAAATGCTCAAGCTTATCGCTGATATGCCTTCATGTGACAGGCTGATTGTTAGAACGTCCGTGGATCTTTCTGATGTAAATGCCACTTATGGTGTTTATTATGACGGATCATATGTTCTCGGCTTTGCTAATCTGACTGACTGTGATGCAGCTGTTTCTTATTTTGAGAGTGAAGGTATCGAGTACAGTGTTGATGGCGAGTTCGGCATATGTGGAAGATCAGGCATTCTCAATAACGTCCAGATCAATCCTGATGCGAAGACAAAGATAGCTATCATCGATACCGGCTCAGATATAGCAAATGAGGCTGTATCAGTAATTGGTGACGATGTGTCTGACGGTAACGGACATGGTACCGCTATGGCATCCTATGTCCTCGAGAACACTGACGACGCCTATATAATCTCAATCAAAGCCTTCGGTAGTAATGGTAAGGGCGATGTCTCTGACGTATACGCCGCAGTTCAGTACGCCATCAATAGCGATGTTGATGTCATACTTATGGCTTTCTCAATGAAGGACAGTGGTGATTACGATGCTTTCAAGGCACTTGTAAATGAAGCCAACGACAACGGCATCACAGTAATCGTTGCTGCTGGCAACAAGAACGCTGATGCTTCTGGGTATATTCCCGCAGGTATCAACGGAGTAATAACCGTTGGTGCTGTCGATTCAGATGGATACAAGCAGTCTTCTTCTAATTATGGAGAAGTAGTTGATTATTACGTAAATGCTGAATCGACTTCACAGGCAGCTGCTGTTTTTGCAGGTAAGTTTATCGCAGGAAGCACAAGTGATGTTGCAACTTCTTACGAGACTGCGTCTGGAGAATATGGAACAGGAGCTGAGACTCTTGATCCTGGAATGCTTTCTGATGATGCGGTTTTCGTCGTTGATGAAATAACCGTAAGAAAGCCTTCGACAATAAGTGCCAGCGGCGATTTGAGGTCAGCCCTCAATTATTATGGTTGGGTTACTGTTACCGGTGTCTATACCGTCGATGGAGTAAATGCTCTCTGTATCACACCTAAGTTCGATGATCCTGTAAGCAGTGGTTCCTACTACGAGAATCCTTTTACCGGAACAATTACGGCTTCGGCTGATGAATACGGCGTTTTGGACAATCTCAGAACTCTAAGCTATGGTCAGGTTGCCTATGGAATGATCCAGGCATGCAATGATTACGGATGGTCAGGAAACAAGTACTTCATGGTCCATCTTATGTCTGGTTATCTCTTCGGTACAAAGTTCAACAGTGCTTATGCTACTGCAGATAAGAAGTCCCAAGGGGAGCCTTTTGCAGACGTTATCAATAACGACAATGTAAGAGCTATGGCTATTGAAGTTGCCGAAAAGATTTACGGCTATGCTGTTACTGCTCCTTCGAATACTGACTACAAGATCTATTTCAACCCTAATGTAGGCGCACATGGCTCTGACGGTTACAGCCAGGCTGTTCTTACAGCTGATATAGTTGCTCCCCGTTATAGCAATTTCTATGTCCAGAAGGAAGACCAGAATGGTACTGCTCTTGCAGGTGCGGTTTTCTCCATCTACAAGGATTTCCAGAACGGTAAAGTAGTTGATTTAAGAGGAACAGTCACTGATTCAGACCTTAATGGTATCTGTAACACTTGGGTACCCAGTTCATGGAACGGCGGAAACCAGTCATCAGGCGCTTTGTGGGATGCCAATAGAACATCAGAGGTGTTCTTTGCTGTTGAGACAACGGCTCCTACTAAGTACAAGGGTAACGACGGTAAATGGTACGACATTCCTTCTGGTTGGCTCCAGGTTGATACACGTGTATTCAGAATAGAGGTTGTTGCTACAGGAACAGCCGGAACATATGAATACTCCGTATCCGTTATGAACGCTGACGGAACACATGGTTCTCCCATCTATACCGGTGTTGATGTTGGAGGCGGCCTTAGAATCACGAATATCGAATTCGCCTCTAATGGTAATGCGCCATTCATTAACACAAGCACGACAGACGTTACGGTTGTTAAAACTTCGTCTAATGCTTCTGCAGTAGCAAATAACAATTGCTACAGTCTCGCTGGAACCACATACGGTCTTTATACAAGTAATGGAACTCTTGTCCACACCTTCGTGATCAATGCATCCGGTACTACGGACACATTCAAGATCACGGATATGACAAAGAGCTACTATGTTCAGGAGATCACGGCTGGCCCGGGATTTGAAATCGATACAGCAAAGCACAATGTTGACTTTTCAACAGCTGTCAATGGACTTGTTACCATAACTGTTGAAGATAAGCCTGTATTCGATCCTATAGCATGGACAATAAGGAAGGTTGATCCCGAGAACTGGAATATCGTTCCGGACGTTAGATCTTTCTCTGGTGCAGTATTCAGGGTTTACTACTATGACAGGACTGATATCATGTCTGCTGCTGATGGTCTTGCTCTTAATGAGTCAGATGCGTTGGCTGTAGCAGAATTTACAGTCGATTCTAACGGAAGCAGCTTTAAGGTTTCTGTCTCTAGTTTAAAGACAAATGCTGTTGCAGGTTCTCAGGGCGATTATTGGAGAAACTATGCCGGTTCAGGAAATAACGCTCCTCTTGGAACTTATGTAGTTAAGGAAGTTACAGCACCGTCTGGATATAACCTTCCTAACGGCAATGCAAGTCAGGGCATCGTTTTCCGTGTTTATCAGACAGATAGTGGCAATGCTGATGTAAAAACGTACTTTGGCACTGTTACTGGCAATTCTGCCTTCGGTTACCTTGACGGAGACTATATCGTAAATGAGCCTGTTCAGTATGGTTGGGCCCGACTTATCAAGAGAGCTGAGGATAACGGAACACCTGTAAATGGTAGTTTTGAGGTCTCTTTTGCAGGAACGACATACGGCATTTATGCTGATTCCAATGGGAACAAGGTCTATGATAACGGTGAATCACTCGTTGCTACCGTTGTCCTGGATGCTGATGGCAATATGGAATCCGTAACTTATGCTGAAGGCTTTACGCCCAAGTTTGGCTTCCAGAAGTCAAATGACAGATTCGAGCTTCCTTCCGGCAACTATGTTGCAGTCGAGCTTAAAGCTGCTAAGGGATACTACCTTAACGATGAGAACCTTCCTTTCACTGTAGAGAATAACTCAACAAAGGTCACTGAGGTTACTGCTACAGATCCTCACGCATATGTACGTGTAAGCTTTATCCTTGATAAGGAAAGCGTACTTGGCAACAGCGTATCAGGAGCTGTGTTCACTGTATATGCAGATCCTAAGTGCACAAAGGAAATCGGAACTCTCACTGATGACGGTGACGGACACTATGTCTTCTCTGCAGCTGACGGAATCCTTATTTCTCCTAACAGTGCCCTGCAGGGAGCTGACGGAGTGTGGACTTATGTTTTTGATACGTATCTTTATGTAAAGGAGACTGAGGGTCCTGACTATGTCATTCTCAAAGGCGGTAATCAGGAGCTTACTTCTGAAGATAGCAACGCCATTAGAGACACAAGCACATATACGATTCACATCAATCTTTCGGGAATCACTCAGAACGATCAGACAGGAACACTTTCCTATACGATCTCTTCTGATGCAATCTCCAACGACTTCACTTCAAAGATCGATAACTACGATGGTTTGAACGGTTACAAGACGAATCCTATAAGGATCGCTAACAACCTGGCCGGCACCTTCTCTGAGACTAATGCTCTTTCTCTGGTAAAGAGAACAGAGACCCCTGTTAACTTTGATATAACAGGCACGGTCTTCTCGCTTTACGATGGCAGCGTTTTGATTGCTACCTACAAGTACGAAGATGGTAAGTGGCAGTGGTTCGACAGAAACGGTAACGCAGTAGCAGGTACCTATTGGGAAGCTCTAGCGTTTGATACAACCTACACGGTATATGAGGACTTTGATCCTGGTTACTTTGAGGCTGATAGCGATGCTAAGATTCCTTATGAGGTCGTAAATGTTACTGAAGGCTGGGTCAAGGTTTCTGAGAGCAGATGGTCTTACACCTTCACAACTCCTTCTTTCCACGATATGCCCGAAGCATTTGACTTCGGTGCGACCAACAACAAGATCTATGGCAATGTCGAGATCAACAAGGTATGGTCACAGGAAAGAACTCAGGGTGAGGATCTTTCAGGCTATGTATTCATCTTTGAGTATGGCGGAACCGGCGATGAGCCTTCTTGGACTGGTATCACCATTACAAGAGTTACTGATGCTGACGGCAATATCGCTCTTAACGCCATTCCTATCGGATGGTACCGTGTTCGCGAGAACAACGAAGGTAACAGATGTGAGTGGTCTTCAGATACGAAGATCATGGTTGGTGATGACGGAAATGAGTATGCTGTTTTCAACCTGGAAGACAAGCAGACTATCGAGTATGACGTTATAAACATCATCAGAGTAAACATCGTGGTCAACAAGATCGACCTTTGGACCGGTGAGGTTATCTCCGACTACGAAGGAGATCCTGTAAGATTCAATCTTTACAGAGATGCCAATAATGATGGCATACTCCAGGACGAAGAGAGACTTCACAACTATACTATCGCTCCTGATGCTGACAAGGACGGCAAGGTCACCTTCACTAATATCGGAGTAGGAAACTACTTCATCGTTGAGCAGGTAGCTCCTTTTGGATTCTATCTGGAATCCGAGCCTTTCTATGTTCAGGTTAAGGATGCAAAGGATGTTGAGGTCAACGTTCCCGATACTCCTTATACGGCTTCCGTTACGATCCACAAGTTGGATTGTAAGACGTTAGGCGTCCTTGAGGGTGCTGAGTTCACCGTATATGAGGATGTTAACGGCAACGGTGTTTGGGATGAAGCAGCACCTGGGATGCTGAAACAAAGACTTATGTAACTGACGGCCTTAGAGCTGGAAAGTATATCATCGTCGAGACAAAGCTCCCTGACGGATACTTCTACTGTGATAAGGCTGGAAATGCTACCGAGAAGCCCAATGAGGTAGCCGTTGAGATCAAGAACAAGGATACTCAGACAGCTAATTTCGTAGTTGATACCTATGAGGTAACCATCTACAACACAAAGCCTGATATCAAGACAACAGCAACTGACGCAAATACTGGAACAAGCGTAATGACATACTCTGAAACGGTTACAATCGCTGATGAGGTTTATTACGAGGGACTTATTCCCGGCAAGATTTATGTTGTTGAAGGAACGCTTATGGATACGACTACAGGTCTTCCTTATGTCGGTCCTAATGGTGAGACCTATGTAAGCAGCACAATCTTCCAGCCTGAGTTCTCCACAGGCACGACTCTCGTGGTTTTTGAAAATGTTGCTGTCCCTTATACAGTCAATTCTCTTGTAGTATTTGAGGATCTTTACAACGAGGATAAGACTGTTAAGCTTGCAACTCACGCTGATATAAGCGATGAGGATCAGACAGTCCACAGACCTACAGCTTCAACAACTGCCACAATCGATGGTAATAAGGCCATCTATCTTGGTTCAACCGAGATTAGAAATATAACCATTACGGATACTATTTCTTATTCCGGTCTTGAGGTTGGTAAGGTCTACAGAGCTGAAGCAACACTTTATAAGGCTGACGGAACTCAGATTCTGGTAAACGGCAATCCGCTTGTGGTTGTTCTCGAATTCGTTCCTGAGACAGCAGATGGAACCGTTGATGTTCAGATCACATTCTCTTCCGAAGGTCTTTCTGAAGGCGACAAAATCGTTGTTTTTGAGAAGATCTACGACGTAGCTGAGAATGGTGAGGATCAGTACGAGGATATTCTCATTGCTGTTCACGAAGATTTAAGTGATGAGGGACAGACCGTAACGATTCACTTCAGACCTTCGACTGGCGAGATCATGCCGACATACACCAAGATAGCTGTTGCACTTCTGGCTATGTCAACATTTGCAACATCCATCTTTATCAGGAAGAGAAAGAAGCTTGCCCTCTGAAATAACTTCTTTCTATGACTTTGGCCCCCTTGGGATATACCCTTGGGGGCTTTACTTATACCAGGGAGGTGTATATGAACGACAAACTGAGGATCGTCCTGAAGACGTTGGCGGTCGTCCTCTTTTTAGTAAGTATTGTGATTATTGGCATAAGCGCGATTAGGAACCACAAGCGTAAGGATATTTCGAAGGACGCGATTAAGGTTGTTGAGAGCGCAATTGATGCAGGTGGCGATGAAAAAGTCACTTTCGAGGTGCCGGTATCAGACTTCTATAAAGTCGATGGAGAATGGGGCGAAGATGATGCTTCACTACAAGACCTTCTCCGTGAAATGACTGACCTCTCTTCTCAGCACGAGACATTAACACTTATCGGGATACTTGAGATCCCATGTATCGATGTGAAAGAACCCATATGGGATTCCTGCTCTTCTACTGCCCTGAGATTCGGAGTTGGAAGATTTCCTCAGACCGCTCAAATCGGAGAAGATGCCAACTGCACCATCTTCGGACACAGGATGAGACAGAGCCAGACGATCTTTTGGCAGCTTCAGATGCTCGAAGAGCATATTGGCGAAGAAGTCATCGTTACAACTACTGATGGTATTCAACACCGATACACGATATCAGATACAGTCTATGT
>CACYMP010000035.1 GCA_902775565.1 Oscillospiraceae bacterium | reverse complement strand
CTTCCCTGACAAGCTCTTGTATTTGTATATACAAATACGTTGCTTGTTAAACCATTCCGAGGTGTTACCGACAAAGCACAATACTACAGGAAGGGGGTAATAAATATGGAAGACAATCTATCTCCGGATTACTGCTTGATCTCCAAAACTCTCATAGAGGACAGATTTGTTTCTGCTAAAGCAAAGACTGTTTATGCAACATTATGCTGCTGGCCTCAGGGCTATAACTGTTCAATCAGTAATCTGTCAGATGCGTTGGGTGTCGGTAAAGAATCCGTATCGAGTCTTCTTAAGGAATTGGAAGACAAAGGATATATCGAACGTAACCGTATACGAGGTCCCGATGGAAGATATGACATAACTCAATATCGTATCTTCCCCAAATCTACTTTATAAAACTAAGAAAGGAGCATGCGATGGCAATCAAAAAAGAAAACCACTCAGTCCAGTTTCTTATTAGAGTTACTCCCACTGAATATGTGGAAATCAAAAGTAATACTGATAAAGCGGGATTAAGTATGAGTGAATATGCTAGAAGGATACTTACGGGCGAGACGATTGTGGCTGCTCCTCCTGCTGATCTGAACATTCTTATTCGTGAAGTAAAACGAGTTGGCAGCAATCTTCATCAGGTTCTCCATAAACTGAATGTTCTCGGCATAGCTCATCCACTCGAGCTTGAAAGATGTGCTGAAGATATCAGCGATGTTCTCAACCTTATCTATCGGACCTATAGGCCCGGGAAAGGAGATGACTGATGGCAGTTACCTCTATATGGGCTGTTAAGAGTCGAGTCGATAAAGCGCTCAACTATGTCATGAATCCTGAAAAGACAACCGAGAAGCCTGAATTAAGCCAAGAAGCTATAGAGGCTCGAAAGGCTGTTGGTGATGTTATTGACTATGCAGTTAACCCTGAGAAAACAGAGCAAATGATGTTTGTAACCGGGATCAACTGTAATCCTGATACTGCTCTGGAAGAATTCATGAACACAAAGTGGCATTGGGGTAAGACAGGAGGAAGACTTGCTTATCATGGGTATCAGTCTTTCCTCGAGGGCGAAGGAGCGATAACTGCAGAAACTGCTCACGAGATTGGAGTAAAACTTGCGCAGGAAGTTTGGGGTGACAGGTTTGAGGTCGTTGTTGCAACTCATCTTAATACAGGACACTATCACAACCACTTCCTGATCAATTCAGTTTCCTTTATGGACGGATACAAATACGTCAGGTTCAATTCCGACTACGATCAGATGCGAGCTGCTAGTGACAGGCTCTGCAAACAATACAAGCTTAACGTCATTGATGATCCGACAAATACCAAAGCTAAATCCTACAACGAGTGGATCGCAGAGCGTCAAGGTAAGACAACTGTTAGAGGTTCGATCCGTGAAGATATCGACTATGCTATAAGGCTTTCTCATAGTGAGAAGGAATTTGCCAGGACCATGAAAGAGCTTGGATATGAATTCAAGTTCTTCAGAAAAGATGGATCTTATCTTGAGCATCCGGGAATTAAGCCACCTGGCTCAAAGGGATATTTCAGGTTCCGAAGCCTGGGCCCAGATTATGATTATGATTCTATTAGAAGGCGTATCATCGAGAACACAACTGTTCCGAGTGCGCCTTTCTTAATAGAGGATAATAAGAGCCCAGCAATTAGCCCTCCTGTGACCGGGACCGGCCTGCCATCTATGTATCGCAGATACTGTATAAGGCTGTACGCATTTATAAGCAAGCCCAAAAGATCAAAACGCGAATATATCCCCATGGCACTGAGAGAAGATATTGCTAAACTCGATAGGTATATTGCGCAGATGGATTTCCTTTACCAACATAAGATCGAGGATACACAAACTCTTGAGAGTAAGAAAGAAGAGCTGGTAGCCGAGCTTAAGCACCTTATCGTAGAGCGCAGGAAGATCTATACGGTCAAGGAACGAGCAGTAAGACAAAACAATGGACCACTTATAGCCCAAGTCAAAACTGATATCAGCAACATCTCCCGAAAGATCCGAGAAATCAGAAAACAGATTTCTCTATGTGAGGCTGTTGCAATAAGCTCAAGCAGAGTTGTTGAAGGGGTTAATGCTCCGACTAAGAAGCCGGAAACAGAGCAACCTAAACCACAGGTGCAGGTAAAGAAAAAGCACAGATTCTAACATGCAAGAAATTGCAGATTAGCATTCGAATATCGCTCTAACACGCAATATATTGCGTGTTGTACGAACGCCATTCCTTAACGAGTGGCGTTTTTACATGCCCGAAAACGGGCAAATAACTACAAGGAGGAAAAAACATGGCAATTGAGAATGAGACAGCCGACCAGGTAGTCAGAATGATTCTGCAAGGCAGTGAGGTCGTCTTAAGGCTCTCAGGTGAAGCCGCTTTAAGGATTGCTCCCATGATCTATGCAGCTCTGAAAGATGGTCATACCACCAAGGGCAAAGCGACTCTTTGGGAATTTTTGAAGTCCGGTAAGGATCAGAAGCTGTTCCGTATCCCGGATGAATACCTTAAGGCGTTCACTAAGGCCAGCAAGAAATTCGGTTTTCCCTTCGTCATTCTGAAGGATAAATCGAATAAGGACGGGCTTACAGACATCATGGTGTATGCGGCAGATGCTTCTAAGGTCAATCGTGTTATCGAGAACTTCAATCTCTTGGTTAAACAGGTCGAAGTAATTAAGCCGGAGATCAAGACTGAGACAGGCGAACTTATTAAGCCTCTGGGTATGCAGTTAGCTGTTCCGCTGGATCTTATCGATGGTATCCCTAACCCTGAGGATCAGGATAAGAGGCTTCTTTCCGAACTTCAGAAGTATGCTGCCAAGATGAGATCAAACGGTCCTCAGATCGTTGAGCCTGTTGGTCTATTGTGTAAGCCTGATGGAAGATATGAAATTCTTCCCGGTCAGGGTTCTAAGCGACTCATGGCATTAAGGCTTGCCAACTACAAGACTGCTGTTGCTGACATCTCGGTACCCAAAAAGGAAGGTGTTGAAGTCAGAGCGGAAAACATTGATGAAAGGCCGCCCCAGGAAAGAAATGAGGCTCCCAAGACACCTGATGCTCCGATTGAGAAAGATGCACCGACAAAGGAGGACGGTCAGACCGCAAACCCTACTATGGCCCGAACGTCACGAGACCCAGCGTCCGGGCAAGATTACGAGCAGAAATCGAGAAAAGACGAAAGCAAGATATATTCGGCTGATCCCGATAAACGACCTTCTGTCAGAGCGAAACTCGAGAAAGCAAAGGCTGTCGCTGCAGAAAAGCAGGCTTCAAAAGAACTTTCAAGAATGCTCGAGAAGACGGCACCCAAACCCAAGAGGTGATGCGTTATGCGAAAGGTAACGAATAAATACTCGGGCAAGATGATTGCTCTATACCTTTCGGGTCTCATCCCTGTAGTATGGCTTGCGTTAAAATCTGCACCATACTTCATAAAAAACGGTCTTGTGGGGATCTTGGAGAATGCCGGAGATATATTCAATAACCCTTTCCATATCACACTAGTTCAGGGCAGCCTTCAGGTTGTCCTGATCTTTTGTGTTTTGTACGGTGTGGGCATTGGGATATATCTCTCCACCGAGAGGAACTACAGGAGACGTGAGGAGCACGGCTCTGCAAAATGGGGAGATGCAAGTGCTGTTAATCGGCAATACCGAGCTAAGCCTGATGAAGACAATAAGATCCTGACACAAAACGTAAGAATCGGATTTGATGGCCATAAGCACAAGAGAAACTTGAACGTGCTGGTTGTCGGTGGTGCTGGTGCCGGAAAAACCCGATATTACGCTATGCCAAATATCTTGCAGGCTACTAAGAACACTAAGTTTTCAATAGTAGTGCTTGATCCAAAAGGCGGAACACTCCGTTCTTGCGGAAATTACCTGGTAAGCCAGGGCTACGATGTTCGTGTTTTGGATCTCATCAATCTCGATCGGAGTCACTGTTATAACCCTTTCGTATATCTTGAGAGTGATGATGACGTTCAGCGTCTTACAACAAACCTTATCAAGAATACGACCCCTAAAGGCAGTCAGACTTCAGATCCGTTCTGGGATCAGGCGGCATCAATGCTACTTAAGGCGCTAGTCTTCTACCTCTTCTATGAGGCTCCGCCTGAAGAACAAAACTTCCCGATGGTCATGGATATGATCCGTGCCGGTGATGTCAAAGAGAATGACGATGATTATGAGTCGCCACTAGATATTCTCTTTGGTGAGCTTGAGGAAAGAGATCCTGAACATATAGCACTGAAATACTATAGAAGTTATCACTCAGGTGCAGCTCAGACATTGAAGTCTATACAGATTTCCCTGATGGCCAGACTTGAGAAGTTCAATCTTCCGTCTCTTGCCGGTATCACACAAAACGATGAAATGCGTCTTCGTGAACTTGGCGAGAAGCCTGGTGCGATATTTGCTCTTATCCCGGATAACGATCAATCCTATAACTTCATTATCGGTATGCTTTACACTCAGCTCTTTCAGCAGCTCTACAGAAGCGCCGATTTTGAACATGGGGGTCGTCTTCCTTACCATGTCCACTTCATTATGGACGAGTTTGCAAACGTCTGTCTCCCTGATTCATTCGATTCACTTCTGGCGACAATGCGATCCCGTGAGATATCCGTAAGCATCATCCTGCAGAACTTAGCACAGCTTAAGGCCCTCTTCGATAAGAAATGGGAATCCATCGTAGGTAACTGCGATGAATTTCTGTATTTGGGCGGCAATGAGCAAGGAACGCACAAATATGTCAGCGAACTCTTAGGTAAGGAAACGATTGATACCAATACTTACGGACAGAACAAAGGTCGTAACGGAAGCTTTACCAAGAATGACCAACTTCAGGCTAGAGATCTTATGACCCCTGATGAAGTAAGACTGCTCGATAACCGTTACGGAATCCTCTTTATAAGAGGCGAGTATCCAATTATGGATCTTAAGTATGACCTGATGAAGCATCCGAAGATTGCCTTCACAGAAGAAGGCGGAGCTGCACCGTTCATCCACGGTAAAGATACAAGATCCGAAGCAACAGTATGCCTTGTCGGAAACGATCCGGCATTACGAGACAAGGCGATCGATATCGAGACCCTTGTTACTGAACAACACGATTATGAGGTCTTCTCCAATGAGGATCTCGAAGAACAATTTCAGATAAAGGAGATTTAAAAACATGAATAAGTTCAATTCAAACAATGTAACTACTCTTGCAAAGAACAAGAGAAACACGGCACTTAAGCGCTATCTCACGGTAGCGATTACCTGTGCCATCGTTGGAGTAGCAATGCTCCCGGTTATGGCAGACAGTGATGCTGAGACTGCTATCAATAATATGTCCGATATTATTTTCGGCATTATTAGAGCAATTGGTATCATCCTGTCCGGTTGGGGCCTTGTTCAGGTCGGTATGAGTTTCCAGAGCCATGACCCTTCCCAGAGATCACAGGGCTTCCTTTGCCTTGCAGGCGGTCTCATTATCGTCTTCGCAAAGTCTATCCTGACTGCTATCGCTCCCGGCGTGTTCAGCTGATCTGATGAGGGGGTGATATTTTGGGTACCGCAGCTTGGTATGAGCTTATGCAAGGTCTTGAGTACCTTGGCGATATGCTCGATAAAATGTGGGCTATCCTTACAACATCACCTGAGTCTTTCAAAGGCGGAACCATTTGGAGCATTATTACGACAATCAACGGCGTTTTGGGCTCAATTGGTACTGCCCTGCTTGTTTTGTTTTTCACGATCGGTGTTATCAAAACCTGTGGGAGCTTTGCCGAGCTCAAAAAGCCTGAGACTGCAGTTAAGGTATTTATCCGCTTTGCTATAGCTAAAGCACTAATTGATAACTGCCTTGATCTGCTTGTTGACTTCGTGACTATCGTCCAGGGCGTGATATCTCAGATAACTGCTTCCAGTTCTATCGGTACCGCCCTGGAGTTCACGATTCCATCCGAAGTTCAGAGCACCTTTGAAGGTATTGGTATCCTTGACGGAGCTATTCCTATCTGGGCAGTCTGCTTTATCGCTCACTTGGCCTTTATCGTAATCGGTATTGTTCTGCTTCTTACTGTATATGGAAGATTCTTCAGGATCTATATGTATACAGCTATAGCACCGATACCGTTATCTACTATGGCTGGTCAACCTACTGAGAGCATAGCAAAAAGCTTCCTTAAAAGTTATGCCGGCGTCTGTATGCAAGGCGTCGTTATTGTTCTCGCGTGCATCATCTTTACTGCTTATGCAGCTTCGATGCCTGAGATTGACACGACAGCTGAGCCGCTTGCGATGGTATGGCGATATGTAAGCGAAGTCATCTTCAACATGCTCGTTTTGCTCGGCCTTGTTAAAGGTTCGGACAGGATAATCCACGACATGATGGGTTTGTAAGGAGGAAAACTAATGGAAATAAACATCAACAAAGATATACGCGAATATACCGAAGGTGTCTTCTTCGGACTTAACTTGAGGCAGCTGATATGTTCGGGACTGGCTGTTGCTTCTGCGGTAGCAGTCTACTTAAGCACCCGTGAAACATTCTCAAAAGATGTAATCACCTACTTCTGTATTGCTGCTGCTATCCCTTTTGCCGCTATTGGATTCATCAAGTATAACGGCATGCCTATGGAGAAAATCATCGTTGCCTTTATGAAGGATAACTTCATTGTGCCTCGAAGACTGACAGTTAAGGCCAACAATACCTATTTGGAAGCCCTTAGAGGATATTTCGCTACCAAAGAGAAGGAGGCAATAAATGCTAAAGAGCATACAGTCACTAATGAAGCAGGATAAGGAAATGTTTGTTGTGCCGAGACGGGTTCAAGACCTTATACCGGTACAGCGAATATGGCCTGACGGGATCTTTCAGGTTGGACCTAACAAGTATTCTAAGACCTGGAAGTTCTCAGATATCAACTATCAAGTGGCAAGCGAAGAGGATAAAGAGAATATATTCCTGCTTTATTCCGATGTCCTCAATTCTTTTGATAGTGCTGCCACCACTAAGATTACGATAAACAACCATAGGCTGAATAAAAAGGATTTTGAAAACTCGATCCTTATGCAGCTTAAGGGCGATAAGCTGGATGTTTACCGTGAGGAGTATAACGAGATGCTTCTTGAGAAAGCAACCGGAGCTAATGGTATTACTCAGGAGAAGTATATTACCGTATCGATCAATAAGAAGTGTGTAGAAGACGCAAGAACTTACTTTGCGAGAACTGGAGCTGATCTTCAGATGCGCCTGTCTTCACTGGGAAGTTCCCTTGAAGAGCTCGATGCAACTGAGAAGCTTCGTATTCTTCACGACTTCTATCGTCAGGGAGATGAGATATCGTTCGAGTTTGATATGGCAAAGAAAGCTGCTCTCGGTCATGACTTCCGTGACTATATCTGTCCGGATACGATCGAGCGTGCCAATGACTATATCAAGCTTGGCGAGAAGTATGTCAGAGTTCTGTTCTTGAAGGATTATGGTAACTATATCAGTGATGACATTATTGCTGAGCTTACCGATATGAACAGAAACCTGATGCTCTCGATCGATGTTCTCTCGGTCCCTACAGACGAGGCAATTCGTGAGGTTGAGAACAAACTCTTGGGTGTTGAGACTAACATCACCAACTGGCAGAGAAAACAGAACCAGAATAATAACTTCTCAGCTGTAATTCCTTATGACATGGAACTTCAGCGTAATAAAACTAAGGAGTTTCTGGCGGATCTGACTACTCGTGACCAGCGCATGATGCTTGGCCTCATTACCATTGCCATCTCATCTGACAGCAAGGAACAGCTTGATCTTGATACAGAAGGTTTACAGTCCGTAGCTAAAGGCAGGCATTGCCAGATGGCAATACTCAAGTGGCAGCAGGCAGATGGTCTTAATACGGCTCTGCCTTTCGGAGTTAGGAAGATTGATTGCTTCAGGACTCTTAATACTGAGTCCTTGGCCGTTTTTCTTCCGTTCAAGACGCAGGAGATTATGGATAAAGGCGGCATATACTATGGTGAGAATGCCATCTCGCATAACCTCATCATGTGCAACAAGGAGAACCTCTTGAACCAGTCTGCCTTTCTTTTAGGCGTGCCTGGATCAGGTAAGTCCTTCTCAGCTAAGGAATTGATCACTTTCCTGATGCTGAACACCGATGATGATATCCTTATCTGTGATCCTGAGGGTGAGTATGCTCCTCTTGTAGAAGCAATGGGACCTGAGATGGGCTCTGTTATCCGCGTATCGGCCGGCGGACGTGATAGGCTCAACGCCATGTATATGGTCGATGGTTATGGCGAAAACGATCCTATCGTAGTTAAGTCTCAGTTCATCATGTCTCTTGTCGAGCAGATTGATAAGAAAGGCGTTGGACCGCAACAGAAGTCAATAATCGACAGATGCGCTGCGGCTGTATATCGTGATGCTGAAAGGTGCAAGTCTTCCGGCGGTGCTACTCCTACTCTATGCACTTTCCGTGAGAAGCTCCTGGAGCAGCCTGAGCCTGAAGCAAAGCAGATTGCTTTGTCTCTGGAGCTCTTTACTACCGGATCTCTCGATATCTTCGGTCGCGAAAGCAATGTCGATATGGATAAGCGAGTAGTCGTATTCGATATCCATGGCTTAGGCAGCCAGCTTAAGCCCACGGGACTTCTAGTTATAACAGACACTATGCTTAACCGAGTAACCCTTAATTGGAAGAAAGGTAAGCGTACACACGTCTTTATCGATGAGTTCCATGTCGTATTCGAAAACGAGTTCTCCGCTCAGTTCTTCAACTCAGCTTGGAGACAGTTCCGTAAGAGAAATGCTTATCCTACTGCTATAACGCAGAATGTCGAGTATCTCTTGGATTCCGTTCAGGCATCAACGATGCTCTCAAACTCGGAGTTCGTCATCATGCTCAATCAGGCAGCATCCGATAGAGCTAAGCTTGCAAAGCTCCTTAATATCTCTGAGATTCAGATGCGATATATCACTAACGCACCTGCTGGGTCAGGTCTTATTAAGTATGGTTCGGCCTTGGTTCCTTTCGTGAATAAGTTCAATAAGGACACCAAACTCAATAAGTTCAATAAGGACACCAAACTCTACCAGCTTATGACTACGAGACCTAACGAAGGAAAGTTTGCAAGTGGCTAACAACTCCATGAAGCACTCGGGCAACCGGGTGCTTTTTACATGCCCTGATACAGGGTAAATACCGCAAAGGAGCTAAATGCAATGCCACAAATCAATAAAGTTGCACGCGAACATAACATAAAACAAGTATCGCGAACTGAAGATCTTAAGCCGGCAAAAGAAAAGCCTGTTGCAAAGGCTAAGCCACAGATTCAAAGCAAACGGCAGATAAAAGAGGCTTCAGATATTAAGGAACAAAGCAGTTCTGTACCGCTCAATACTCCGCTAAAGGCAGCAAGAAGAGCAAGTGTCTCTGCTATGAGACATGCTAAAACCATTTCAGATAGTACTAACAAACCTGAAGATCAGGAAGCTATCGACAAACTGGAAACTACT
>CACYMP010000034.1 GCA_902775565.1 Oscillospiraceae bacterium | reverse complement strand
TGTAGCTACGGTCTTGCCGTCTGAATCCTTAACAGTAAATGTCAGGTTATCAAGGTCTTCCTGAGTTACATCACCGGAGATCGTCTTTGTGAGATCGATGTAACCCTTTGTGACCTTCTTGGTGTAGTCGTTCTTGAAAGCAACTTCAGTAGGCTTGGTGCTGTCTGTGCTTGCGCCTGCCACTGTTGCTGTCTCGCCGGCGGTCTCAGAACCGCTGCCGATCTTGTTCGTAACTGTTACATCAAAGCCGTCAAGCGTATGCATGGACTCTACAACCGTATATGTCTTGGAAGAGTCATCGACTTCGATGAGCTTGGAATCCTTGAGCTTATATGTGCCCTTTGTGCCTTCTCCGCTATTGGGTACCTTCTCGAAGTCTTCTCCGAGCTTTGTAGCTACGGTCTTGCCGTCTGAATCCTTAACAGTAAATGTCAGGTTATCAAGGTCTTCCTGAGTTACATCACCGGAGATCGTCTTTGTGAGATCGATATAGCCCTTTGTGACGATCTTCTTATAAGAGTTTATGAGTTCAGCCGAAGCGACGTTGCCCTTGGTAACCGCAACGTTTTCTTCCTTGATAGTTGAATCTGCAAGAACAAATTCATAACCTGTCTTTGCTGTTCCGGTTGCATCAGCTTCCGTTACCGTGTACTTCTGGACAGGGATGGAAGTGATCGGTACCGTTCCGTTTGCAGGTACAGTGATACCGACTTCCGTATCGGAAGCTGCACCGTTCTTGTCATACCACTTACCATCTTCGCCCTTAACGTAGAACGTGAACTCGGTTGCATTGCAGCCATCTGTATCACCGTCGATAGTCTTGGCGAGTGAGAGACCGCCCATGCTTCTGGTGTATTTGTTGATGAGCTCGGCAGATACTGTTTCGCCGGCCTTGACCTTAACATCATCCAGAGATGTTGTTGAAGTGCCGCTTACAAATTCGTATCCTGCTGCTGCCGTTCCCGTTGCGTCATCTTCCGTGATGTCATAATTCTGAACGGGGAGATCGTTGAGTGTGATGATATTAGCGTCGCCGGCTTTGATCGTGATACCGACCTTAGTATCGGAAGGCTTTCCGTCCTTGTCATACCACTTGCCGTCGTCACCCTTGACGTAGAATGTGAATTCAGTGTTTGCAGCAACAGATCCGTCAGGTCCGCTGACAGTCTTCTTGAGTGTGAGGCTTCCTGTTGTGGGAGCGCTCTTCTGGTACTTGTTGATGAGGGTTGCAGATCCGTTTCCGCCTGCGGGTACTTCAACATTGTCCAAAGACTTTGTGGAATCTGCACTTAAGTATTCATAACCTGTTGCAGCCGATGAGCTTGCGTCAGCCTCATATACCTGATATTTCTGTGCAGGAATGTTGCTGATCGTAACCTTGTTGGCAGAACCGGCCTTGATCTTGATGCCGACTTCAGTATCAGACTCTGCGCCGTTCTCGTCATACCACTTGCCGTTCTCGCCCTTTACATAGAAGGTGAATTCAGTGTTGGCAGCAACGCATCCGTCAGGTCCGTCGACAGTCTTTTCGAGTGTCAGGCTGCCCGGCTGGAGGGTCTTCTTTGTGTACTTGTTGATAAGCTCTGCTGTCTTGGTCGCATTGCTTTCGACCTGGACTTCTCTAAGGATCGTCGTAGAATCAGCGCTTACAAATTCATAGTTTTCTGTAGCTGTATTTGTTGCATCATCTTCCGTGATGTCATACTTCTGGACAGGGAGCGGATCGATCGTTACTGCATTAGAAGCGCCGGCCTTTACCTTGATGCCGACCTTCTGATTGGAAGGATTGCCGTCCTCGTCATACCACATACCGTCTTCGCCCTTTACGTAGAAAGTGAATTCGGTATTAGCAGCAACGCATCCGTCAGGTCCGTCAACCGTCTTCTGAAGCTTCAGAGCACCTGTCTCGGGAGCCTTATATTCATATGTATTAGTAAAGTTGATCGAGAGCGTGCTGTTATTGTTTCCGTTCAGGGTATCCGTACGTGAAGTAGCCGTAACCTGACTCTGGTTGTTGGATGAGGAGACCTTGGTGGAAACGAATGTGTATGTGGAAGTTGCTCCGTTTGCAGTCTCGGTGACTGTGTATTCACCGTGCGGAACATTGCTCTGTGACCATCTTCCGTTCGTGAAATCGTCAGGATATGTGACTGTGGCAGAGAAACCGTCAGGTCCGCTGACTGTAAACTTAATGGGATCAAGGTTATTTGCCTGGTCAGGCGTGATACCAGCGATCAGCTTGACGATTGCAATGGTTCCGAGATTCTGGGTAACCTGTTCATATGTATTTTCGACAGTAAGGATACCTGCCTTGCTGCCGTCATTCAATTCAATACTGTGATTGTTGCCGGTAACGCCGGTCAGTCTGTAGTTAGCTCCGCTAACGTTGACGATATCACCGGCAACAGGAGCGATCTCCTGGATCGTGTAAGTTGATAACGGAAGTTTATTAATAGTAACAGTAGGATTTGAGTTGTTGTTCTGTGCCTTTACGGTGATGACTTCATCGTAGCCGTCAGTGCTCGTTACACGGAACTTGAACTCTTCACCCTGCTGGATCTGGCGGCCCTGAACGACCTTGTTGATCGTAAGGCTGCCTTCATCCTGCGACTCTTCATAGTTATTGGTAACTGATACGGGGTTAAACTGACCTGACGCAACATTAACAGTTGAAGTCTCGTCAACAGTGGTAGTAAGAGTATATGTGGTGCCGCCTGCGGATACAGTCTTGGCCGCATTGTCAACGACTTCCTTAACGGTATATGTGCCTTCGGGGAGGTTGCTTACAGTGCCGTCTCCCTTCTTTGTGTCAGCGGAAACCGTAACGGGGATCTTTACCTCTGTTGTGGAAGGATTGCCTTCCTGGTCATAGTAATATGTGGTTCCTCCGATTACTCGTGAAACCGTGAAATAGTAAGTCTTGTCGGAATCAAGATTGCCTGTTCCGTCAGGAAGCTTGACGTTCTTGTTGATCGTCAGTGCGCCGAGGTGTTCGTTTACCTTGTTGTAGAATGCACCGAGGTCGAACTGAACGCCGGACATCTTTACATATTTACCTGTCTCGTCGTTATAAGTAATGTTCTCGCCTGTCACGGACAGATACTTGACTTCATAGGTGAAGTTCTTGTTATGGTCGAGGCTTACCTTGAGCTCGATATTAATATAACCGTCTGAATTTTCAATGCCGGGAACCGTCTTGAGAGGATCCTCGGTGATCTTGAAATAGAAAGACTGCGTGGTCTTTTCAGTACCTGAAGGTATTTGGAGATAGTAATGCTTCTGGGCATCAGAAAGACCGGTGTCATCTGAATAGAACGACAGCGTAGGGAAAGTTGCAATAGCATTTTTATCGACGCTTACCGCTTTCTTAGTACCGTATGTCGTTGAATATGTATTATCGGTGTATTCTTGTATATAGAATTTAAAATCGCCTTTATTAATAGAAACGGATGTATCCTGAACGACAGACGTCTTGGGTGCATACGTCTGTGTCATTGCTTTTCTCAAAGCGAAATGCATCTGGCCATATGAGTCTCTGGTCGTTCCGTTATAGAGGAAGTGGAACTGGATCTTGGCATCAACCGTGCCCTTGGCAACGATCCAGCCGCTGCAGTTACCTGTCTCCATCGTTACTCTGTCAGAATTCGGGAAAAGCATTGTTCCGCCCATGCTTTCCATCCTGACATTTTTCTTTGTCATTACGTTCCAGATAACTGTCTCATTAAACAGCTTCTGAACTGCTGCCGCATTTACGTTTGCAGAATGATCGGGATCCCATCCGTAGATCTCGCCGTGACCGTTTGTAGCTGTCGTACCGTTGAGCTTTTCGCCATCACAGAACATTGTAGGCTTTTTCAAGGTAAGCTCGGGATCTGTTACGACAGAATCTTCAATATTGAATACGATAATGGAGGAGGGGTTCTTCCTTATCCTGAATTTGTCACTCTCCTTTAAGTACTGAACCATGTCAGCCGTAAGGTTGACATATACGACCTTTCCGTCAAACTTGGAATCGGTAATATCTATTTCAAGTTTCTGATCAACTACATTTATATACTCGCAGTTGTTGCCGTCATTGAGTGCATATTCGGGATTAGTTGCCCTCTTATCAAGGAAATCAGACCAGCCCTTATTGCCCACCTCGGTACTGTTGATCCTTTCGATAAGTCTGTTAACGTTGGAACTTGCATTTTTATTGACTGCCTGGACAACGGGTGCAGTGCCGAACTTGTTACCGAAATAGAAGTTGCCGTTCTTGCCTCCCTGGGAAGGTACGACATAACCGGGATCATAGTCATCTCCGAAAACGGACTGGGGAGCTTCGATATAGACTTCTGAGGCTGTTGTGTAATCGAAATAAAGCGGGCCGCGGTCAAGGGCGCCGATTAGGAAGAGTGCGGGTGAGGTAGTGTAATCGACGTCAATGTTGTGGCCTCTTTCGCCGGGACCCATATTGCTGAAATGATTGGTGGCAAAAGGTGTCTCCAGGTGGGAATTCTGAATGATCTCGTTAGACACGATACCGTAGTCGACCGCTCCTCCGAGGATCGTCTTGTAGTTGATCGCGCTGGTCGAATCGTATTTCGTTGCCGCCGCGAGTACCGTGTTATTTCGGGAATCCGGATACACTGCCAGTGTTCCGAGAACAACTGCACCGGCTATGAAAGCCGAAACAACTTTTTTGCCGAACTTACCAATCCTAAACATGCCCCATACCTCGTAAATCCGCATATTTTTGCTTAAAGCATCCTTATTATATAGTGGTGTCAAGGTTTATCAAGCAATTTTGAGAGCAAAAAAACCGAAAAATTGCAGATTTCACGCAATTGTAACTTTGCTGACTCCCGGGTGCAAAAGTGTCTTCTGTTTGCGACATAAAAAGGTGCCCGGAAATGACCCGGACACCCCGTTTGAGATCTTGTGTAACAATGTTACTTTCTGCCCAGGAACAGTGGCAGAAGCAGCGACAACAGGAAGCCTGCAACGGCATTCATCACCACTCCGACCGCCAGTGCAAGGACAAGCTGGTTAAAGACAACGCCCAGTATTACGGCGACTGCCGACGGGCCTAAGCCGAAGTAAAGGAACATCATCTGGATGATGGATTTCAGCGTCTGTGCATGCTCTCCGGGTATCGAAAGCGCGATAAACGTTCCTGCGTTCGTTGCAAAGAAACTTATCGACAATATGAACAGGAACCACACGAGTACCGTGACGGGATTTGTTCCGAGTATCGCGCCCGCGATGATCATCGGGACAGCCAGGTCGATGGCGGTCACGGCAAGGCAGCCCAGGAGCGAATACAGGATCTTCGTGTAGCCTTTTTCGGGGATCAGGAGGAAGAATTCGCGTGACGTGTCCTCCCTGATCGGGTCGCCCAGAGTGCGGTAGAAAGCAATTACACCGAGTATCGCGGCCGGGATGAAGAACATGTCGTCAAAGCCCGTCGCATATCTTCCCACGACATAAGAGCTCGTCGTTGCCGCGATGAGATAGACGATCATGGTCGTCGAAAAGACTTTGAGTTTTGCGAATCTGAATCTGTTATAAACAGCCTTGTAGAAGAAGACGTTCGCGCCTTTTCCGTAATGGAAGCCCTCTCTGTCGATAGATTCCTTGCGCTCCTTATCGCGCACGACGGTCGCACCGTTCGTTGACCTCTGGGCATTCTCCAGATCAGCCGCCTTCTTTTCCGCCGCGAACATCGCGTCCTCGTAGAAATCGGCCTTCATCTTCCAGATGAAAACGATTATGAGAAGGCATGCCGCAACAAAGAGTCCCAGGTATATTCCGGATGTCTTGAGGTCGCCTTTGACAGCATAGTAAGTGATGCCGCGCAGCCACCCCCAGAATGGTACCCAGTGGGTAGCAGGGCTTGCGAAATACCCGAACAATGCCGGAACGAGTTCCATCTTCCCTGCCGTGACATAGCCCGCAAAGCCCACGGCGATAAGGGTATAGACCGCTATGAGGATCTTGTTGGTAAGCTCGATCCCGTTCTTGAACTTGGATGTTATCGTGTAGAAAGTGACCTGCACCAGCGTGCTGAACATGAGGATCAGCATGTATACGATGACGCAGGACAGCGCTCCCCAGAATCCGAACTTGGCATTTCGCATGAGGTTCGGGATCTGATAGAGCATGAACAAAGAGAAGAACAGGGATGATCCGAGCGTGCACGTCAGCCTGAACAACAGGACGGACTGCGGCTTTATCGGTGCGGCGAAAAGCATCGGCACGTCAGCCGGCTGGAATATCTTTCCCGACGATTTTGCGTTCACGACGTTGGTCGCAAGGACTATGAGGAACAGAGCGGAGATCGCGAGATCTGCGATATCCACGGTGGAAAGGCCGTGCTTTTTCATCGTGCCGGACAGCCCTTCGCCGAACGAGAAATGCAGCTCGAATTCATCTTCGTCCGTCTTCTCTTTATCGTCTTCCGTGGCTTTCTCTTCCGGATCAGTCATTTCAATTTTCTGCTCCGGCTCATCATCTTTGACGACGGCAGATGCAACAAGGCCGATAATGCCTCCGATCAGAGCGCCGCCGATTCCGATCACGAGAAATACGGCAACCCATGTTTTAAGGAGTTTCTTAAGCGTGTTAAGAAACGAGTGAATGGCGTAATAGAAAAACAGTCTCATTTGTCTTCTCCCGCTCCCTCACCCGGCTCGGTCTTTGAGCTGACGGCATCCTTTTCGATGCCCTCTGTGACCTCGAAAAACAGGTCCTCCAGGTTCTTTCCGCTGCCTTCGATCTCGTTTCTTGTGACATTGGCGCGGATCTTTCCGCCCTGCATGATGATGGTCCTGTCCCAGAGCATGTCTACGCTGTCGATGATGTGCGTTGAGATGAGCATGGTCTTGCCTGCCCTGCGCATCTCCTCGATGTAGTTCTTTAGTTCCTTAATTGCGTGCGGGTCAAGGCCGAGCATCGGCTCGTCGAGCAGGATAATGTCGGGATCGGGCAGAAGTCCGAGGCAGAGATTGAGCTTTTGCTGCATGCCTTTGGACAGCTCGTCGCCGAATTTCTTTTTCTTGTCGTCTAACTCGAAACGCTTAAGGAGCGTCTCGATGCGGTCCTTGTAATCCGTGAGCTTATAGGCTCTCGCGATAAATTCCATGTGCTCGATAACCGTGAGCGTAGGATACAAAGACGGCAGCTCCGGGATATAACCCAGATACTTTCTTGCCTCGGTCGTCTTGTTGTTGATGCCGTTTACCGTGATGCTTCCCTGGTACTTGAGAAAACCGATGATCGACTTGATTATCGTGCTCTTTCCCGCGCCGTTGGGTCCTAAGAGGACCGTCAGAGAGCCCGGTTCAAGAGTGAATGAGACGTCATCGCACGCAAGGTTTTTACCGTAACGCTTGGTTACGTTCTTAACTTCCAACATATAGATCTACCCCCATATTCCGTTTTGAAAGGTGTTTGCGGCTTCTATTCTGCCACCCGCGGCACTCCCGTTCAAGAAAAATCGTCCCCTGACGGGTCTTATGGTCAGCTTATAGGATAAAAATATAACGGATTTTTATCTCACATGCGTGTTCTATTGTGCTAAAATTGCTTGTCATGTGCAAAGCCGCAAGGCTTTCGCAAGTCTTAAGCAAAGAAGGTGGGCGTTATGTCAGACACAAAGACATACAGGGTATTCGTGCTCAATCCCGGCAGCACGTCAACAAAGCTCGAGTATTTCGAGAATGAGAAAAGCATCCGAAAAGACAACATTTTCCACGACTCGACTGTTCTACGCAATTTCGATACCATTAACGCCCAGCTATACTACCGCATGGAATATGTCCGCAAGTGGCTTAAAGACAACGACATCGATCTTACAGGCATTGACGCCATCGTCGGAAGGGGCGGCGCATGCTATCCCGTTCCGAGCGGAACATATGAAGTCGACGAGAGGCTCTTAAACGATGTGCGCTCAGCAAAAGGCGGCGTCTACCACTCCTCCATGCTCGGCATCCAGATGGCCAAAGAGCTTCATGACGAATTCGGCGGAAGGCTCCTCATGGTCGATCCGATCGTAGTCGACGAGCTTCAGGATGTCGCCAGGATCACGGGCGTAAAAGGTCTTTACAGAACTTCCGCAACACATGCGCTCAACCTCAAGGCAACCGCCCGCGAGCATGCCAAGAGGACCGGCGTCAAATACGAAGACATGAACTACATTGTCTGCCACATCGACGGCGGCATCACGGTAACAGCCCATCAGAAAGGCCGCATGATTGACGCCAACGACGGCAGTGGCGGCGACGGCCCGTTCACACCTACAAGAATGGGTACGATGGCAGTCACGGACGTCATCAAGTTCCTTTTCGATAAGCCGATCGACGAGGTCAGAAAGCTCTGCCAGTCCACAGGCGGTCTGTCTTCCTGGTTCGGCACATCCAATTCAGATACCATCCACGAGCTCGTGGAAAAGGGCGACCCCAAGGCAACCCTTATCTGGAATGCCCTGATCTATCAGATAAACAAGCTCATCGGCTCCATGGCATGCGTGCTCCACGGCAAGGTTGACGCGATCATCCTCACCGGCGGACTGATGCGTTTCGACGACGTTTACGACGGCATCAAGGAAGCCTGCTCATGGATCGCGCCCGTCTCCTCCTATCCCGGAGAACTCGAGCACGAGGCAATGAGAGACGGCGCCCTCCGCGTCTTAAGAGGCGAAGAGGAAGCAAAAACATATCCCGGCAAGCCTGTATTCTCAGGCTTTGACTTCGACTGATAAAGGAGGCAACCATGAGTTTTATCGACACCATCAAAGCAAAGGCAAAAGCAGACCTCAAGACGATCGTTCTCCCCGAATCAGAGGATGACAGAACACTCAAGGCTGCCGAAACAGTAGTAAAAGAAGGCTTCGCGCTCCCCATCATCATCGGTGTTGAATCGGAAGTCAATGCCTCCGCAGAGCGCCTCGGCGTCTCCCTTGAAGGCGTAAAGATCTTAGATCACACGAAGTCTTCAGACATCGACAGATATGCAACTCTCCTTGCCGAGATCCGCGCAAAGAAGGGCATGACATTCGATCAGGCAAAGGAGATCATTCTGTCTGACAGACTCACATTCGGAATCCTCATGGTAAAAGCCGGCGACGCTGACGGACTCGTATCGGGCGCATGCCACACATCAGCAGACATGCTCCGCCCCGCACTCCAGATAATCAAGACAGCACCCGGAAGAAAGGTCGCTTCGATCGCATTCGTTTTCGAGATCCCGGACTGCGAATTCGGCGAGAACGGCATCATCCTCTGCGCAGACTGCGCGCTCATGCAGGATCCTAACCCTGAAGAACTCGCCGAGATCGGTGCCGAGTCAGCCGCATCATTCGAAGCATTAGTTGCTCCCGAGGCCCGCGTAGCTTTCCTCTGCCACTCCACCAAAGGTTCAGCCAAGCACCCCTTCGTTGACAAGGTAACTTCTGCAGTTGCGATTGCAAAGGAAAAGTACCCTGACGTTCTTCTCGATGGCGAGCTCCAGCTCGATGCTGCGATCGTCCCCGAGATAGGCGCTTCCAAGGCACCCGGCTCTCCCGTCGCAGGAAAGGCCAACGTCCTCATCTTCCCTAACCTCGAGGCAGGCAACATCGGCTACAAGCTGATCCAGCGCATCGGCAAAGCCAACGCATACAGCTTCCTCCAGGGTCTCGCAGCCCCCGTTAACGATCTGTCCAGAGGCTGCAGCGTTGAGGAAATGGTAGGCGTTATCGCAGTCACCGCCGTTCAGGCACAGCAGATCAAGAAGGCATAAGTCTTATCTTTGAATATTCAGCGAACTGTCAGCCGGCAGGCTCCGCAAAGCGCGGTCCTGCCGGCTGTTTTTTGCGGATTACGGTCGAAAACCGCGTTTTCACTGTTTTTAGCCGTAATTTTATCTGCCGGAAAATGATCAGATCTCATAAATTACGGCTAAAAAACCACTTTTATTCGATTTCGTGAACTAGTCAAGCAAAAGTAGACACACAAACAAGAAAATATACACCTAAACCTTTTGGTAGAGCATTCGATATTGTTTTGGAGTCAGATAATCCAAGGCAT
>CACYMP010000033.1 GCA_902775565.1 Oscillospiraceae bacterium | reverse complement strand
TTTCAGGGCGGCGCGAACGCAGGCCATACGATCATAAACGAGCACGGAAGATTCGCACTGCATCTCATGCCTTCCGGCGTGTGCCACGATAACATCGTAAACATCATCGGCAACGGTGTTGCTCTCGATATCCACAAGTTCATCAATGAATACAACGAAGTTAAGGAGCGCGGCCTTAATCCGCAGCTGCTGGTATCTGACAGAGTTCAGGTCATCATGCCTTACCACGTTGATTTCGATAAGTTCGAAGAGGAGAGACTGGGCGGCAAGGCGTTCGGTTCCACCAAGTCCGGCATCGCTCCGTTCTTCTCGGACAAGTATGCGAAGATCGGCTTCCAGGTATCAGAGCTCTTCGATGAAGTTACGCTCAAGGAGAAGATCGAGCGCGTCCTCGAGATCAAGAATGCACTCCTCGTAAATCTCTATCACAAGGATCCCATCAACCCGGATGAACTGCTCGCAGAGATGCTCGAGCAGGGAAGACTCATCAAGCCTTTTGTTACCAATACTCAGGCTTTCCTGTATGAGGCTGTTAAGGCCGGCAAGAAGATCCTTCTCGAAGGCCAGCTCGGAACCATGAAGGACCCTGATATGGGTATCTACCCGATGGTTACTTCTTCTTCCACTCTCGCAGGCTACGGCGCAGTAGGCGCAGGTATCCCGCCTTATGAGATCAAGAAGATCGTTGCAGTTACAAAGGCTTATTCTTCAAGCGTAGGCGGCGGTGCTTTCGTATCCGAGATCCTCGATGAAGCTGTTGCAAAAGAGCTCAGGGACAGAGGCGGAGACAAGGGCGAGTACGGCGCTACGACAGGAAGACCGAGAAGAGTCGGCTGGTTCGACTGCGTTGCTACACGTTACGGCGTAAGGCTCCAGGGTGCGACAGATGTTGCTCTTACCAACCTCGACGTACTCGGTTACCTCGATAAGATCCCGGTATGCACAGGCTACGAGATCGACGGCGAGATAACAAAGGATTTCCCGAACCCCACGATGCTCGATAAGTGCAAGCCCGTCATCGAGTACCTGCCTTCTTGGAAGGGCAAGGGCGAGATCAGAGGTCTCACGGATTATGACAAGCTTCCCGACGAGGCAAAGGCTTATGTTGAGTTCATCGAGAAGGAGCTCGGAGTAAAGATCTCCATCGTCTCGACAGGTCCTGCAAGAGAAGAGATCATCTACAGATAATCAGGTAACATGAACAAGTTAAGTTTAAGAAGAAAGGCCGCAGCAGTACTCCTGTCTGCGGTCTTGTCTATATCAGCCGTTATGACGGCAGGCTGCGGGATCAGTCAGGCAAAGGATGAAGCGATGCTTCAGGATCTGTCCGCGAGGTTCATCGAGGCCGTAAAGAGCGGCGATGAAGACGAGATCGAAGAACTGACGGGCAAGGAATACTCGTACACATTCAAAGATGAGAGCAAGGCCGGCATCGTAATGCAGATCGCATCGAAGACAGAGATCGAAGAATACAAGAGCATACAGATAGACCGCGAGCACAATAAGGCTAAGGTCAGACTGAAGCTCTCGTACTTCAGCCTGAATGACTTTGTCCGGGATGAAGGCTATATGATGACCGAAGAAGAATACACGGAGAAGATCGATGCATATGAGACCAGAGTAACCGATTATTACTCGATCAGCTTCAAGCTCAGTGAAGACGGCAGCTGGATCATTGACGATTCGGCCGTGACCAGATTAATGAGTAAGTTCGACAGGCCGTATTACATTCAGATCGCCTCGATATCGGCGGCGGATGCGGAAGCTGCAGCAGAAGGCCTCTTTGCAGGCCTGGCAGAAGGTGTTTTCGACCAGGAGTATTACACGCTGGATCTGGCGGAGATGAGGGTCTTTGATGACGGTATGTACAACAGCGACCTTCTGGATGAGGCCGTAGGGGAGTTCACGAAGGCTTACGCCGGATATATCGTCGATAACGGGATGACTTGCGAGCCCGAGGATTCTTATGGTATTGATTACATGTACAGCATTACCGGCAAGGCGCCTTCTTCGGATGAAATACTCGCGTATCTGTCGTCCGACGAGCGCGTGATCGAGGCCTATATGGCGACGATCAGGATCGAGAGCGGCTGCAGTTATATGACCGAAGACGAGATCTGGAGTTCGATGTATGCTGAGATATACTTCGACCTGGCAAAGAAGATCCCCGACATGGACGGCGAGGATTACTACCAGACGGTCTATGTCGATACGACGGCCAATGATCCTGAGATCGTGCTCGGATGGAACATACTTCCGTTCACTTACTATGATATGGTCGGCGCAGGCGCGATCTCTGACGAACAGGCGCAGGAGTGTTATATCCAGGCGGTAACGAACCTCTATCTCGCAGGCGAGCTTACCGAGGAGCAGTACAACGAATACCTCGATACGGCCGATGATAACGGCGAGGGTTCGGGAAGTTTTCAGAACGAGGTCGGATTCATCGAATGGCCGGGCACGGAAGCTCATCCGAACCAGGCAGTCCTGGTCTATGAATACATACCCGACTGGTCGGACGGCACCCTGATCTACGGCGCATCCGATACTGATGAGAACGGCATCTACATGCACTACAGCAAGGAGCCCGGATGGCATAATACCGCGGGCTACTGCATAGACGATGACGGCATAACCATCATGGTCACTTTCGATAAGAGCTTTACCATGGGTACCGTGCTCGAGTATGACTGGGAATACAATGATGAGGATTACGGCGAGACGGAGCAGTTCACGGTTCAGGAGAACGGACAGAACACCTTCGAATTCACGCTTCCCGTCGATTCCGTCCCCACGCCGGGCGGAGTTGAATTCCGTCTGTGGGAGCAGGGGCATTCGCACGTTATCGCTTATGTATATCTCATCCAAACATAAGCCCCTTGGCAAAACCACTATTTGAACTATTAGACAAGCGCGGTTAGTTCTGCTCGAGAGTATAATTAACCCATAAAAAATAAATTTCCCGGAGGCTCCTATGGCGCAGGAAATGATCTTGGTCCTCGATTTCGGCGGACAGTACAACCAGCTTATCGCAAGACGTGTCAGAGAACAGAACGTCTACAGCGAAGTAAGACCTCACACCACAAGCATTGAAGAGATAAAGGCACTGAACCCCAAGGGTATCATCCTTACCGGCGGTCCCAGCACCGTCTACGAAGAAGACGCACCGAAGTGCTCCCCGGTCCTCGGCATCTGCTACGGCGCACAGCTCATGAACTATCTTCTCGGCGGCGAGGTCAAGGCGGCACCCGTAAGAGAGTACGGCCACACTGATGTGCTCGTCGATACAGACGCAAAGCTCTTCAAGGACATCTCACCGAAAACAGTCTGCTGGATGAGCCACACGGTATACATCGCCACACCCGCGCCCGGCTTCAGGATCACGGCACACACTGAAGTATGCCCGGTTGCCGCTGCCGAGAACGTCGAAGAAGGTCTCTACTGCGTACAGTTCCACCCGGAAGTAGTGCACACGGTGGAAGGCACAAAGATGCTCGCCAACTTCGTTAAGGATGTCTGCAAGTGTAAGTGCGACTGGAAGATGGATTCTTTTGTGGAGACATCGATCAAGGAGATCCGTGAGAAGGTCGGCACAGGCCGCGTTCTCTGCGCGCTCTCAGGCGGCGTAGATTCTTCCGTTGCCGCAGTACTGCTGTCCAAGGCAGTAGGCAAGCAGCTCACTTGCGTATTCGTCGATCACGGTCTTCTCCGTAAGAACGAAGGCGATGAAGTTGAGGCGGTATTCGGTCCCGAAGGTCCTTACGATCTGAACTTCATCAGAGTCAATGCGCAGGAGCGATTCTACTCGAAGCTCGCAGGCGTCGAAGATCCTGAGACAAAGCGTAAGATCATCGGCGAAGAGTTCATCAGAGTATTCGAAGAAGAAGCCAAGAAGGTAGGTGCGGTAGATTTCCTCGTACAGGGTACGATCTATCCGGATGTCATCGAATCAGGTCTCGGCAAGAGCGCTGTCATCAAGTCACATCACAACGTAGGCGGACTTCCTGACTATGTTGATTTCAAAGAGATAATCGAGCCTTTAAGACTCCTGTTCAAGGACGAAGTCAGGAAGGCGGGTCTTGAGCTCGGCATCCCCGAGAATCTCGTGTTCCGTCAGCCGTTCCCGGGTCCGGGTCTCGCGATAAGGATCATCGGTGAAGTCACAGCAGAGAAGGTCAAGCTCGTTCAGGATGCAGATGCCATCTTCAGGAGAGAGATGCAGCTGGCAGGATTCGACAAGTACGCAAATCAGTATTTCGTCGCGCTTACCAATGTCCGTTCAGTCGGATGCATGGGCGATGAGAGAACATACGATTATGCATGTCTCCTTCGCGCAGTTACGACGACAGACTTCATGACGGCAGAAGCAGCTGAGCTTCCGTGGTCTCTCATAGGCAAGGTCACGAACAGGATCGTCAACGAAGTCAAGGGCATCAGCAGAGTGTTCTACGATTGCACAGGCAAGCCCCCGGCTACGATAGAACTCGAATAGTCTACAAAGCCTGGAAATGCCCTAAAATAGGGCATTTCATTTTTTAAAGCCAACAAAAAGCCAACCAAAATGACGTATTGGTATTTTGTGATGGGTACATATTTGTATTCCATGAATGGGTTTGCAGATCAAATAGTAAATAAGAGTTCTTTACTCGGATGATATAATTTACTTATCTGAGGGAGAAATCCCTTGGTATAGAAAATAAACAGTTTTGGCAACTAATCAGACCGTGGCAGGGATGTGCGTGGAATTGTACTTTTTTATGGGATAAAAGAGTACGATTATTGGCTTTGCAAGTTGAATGGTGATGTGAGAACTTATTAGGAGTATGCAGTATGGACAAGTTGTTGGCTTTTGGAGATTCAGTTCTAAAAGGCGTTATTTATGAGAACGAGCATTACAAGGTTATCGATACGGCCTTCTACAGGAAATGCGCCGAGACTTTAGGTATCGTGATAGAGAACAAAGCCAAATTCGGAAGCACCATAAACAAAGGCGAGAAGATCTTTGAGAGGAACCTGGAGGCTATCAGGGAATCGTCAGGCGAGTATGTAATCATGGAGTTCGGCGGAAATGATTGCGACTTTAACTGGAAAGAGATATCAGAGGATCCTTATGGCGATCACAAACCCATGAGTTCGATCCGGGACTTTACTTCAACATATTCCTATATGATCGAACAGGTAAAGAACATGGGCAAAAAGCCGGTGCTGCTTTCACTTCCTCCCATAGATTCTGCAAGATATCTTAAGCATATCTCAAGAGGCTTGTCTGAAGATAATATAGTGAAATGGATGCATAATGACAGGCAGTATATTACAAACTGGCATGAACGTTATAACATTGAGGTCTTTAAGATCGCTATCGAAAATAACATCCCCGTCATAGACATTACTACCTCGTTTCTGGAGCAGAAAAACTATTCGGACTATCTGTGTGATGACGGCATTCATCCTAACGAGAAAGGACATGAATTGATCGCTGAAGCAATAATGCAACATGTTGCGAGAAAGAACATAGAGTTCGATCGTGCAATCTGATATAGTTATGAGAGTGCGTTAAGAAAGAGTATTTTTATCAAATTGAACCGATCAAAAGCAGCGGTACGACCAATAACAGCAGGATAATACCGATTACCAGGGTTAGTATAATGAGTAACAGATTCTTTTTGAGCTTCATCTTAAGCTTTCGCTGAAGTGTCTGAAGACGGTTTGATGTGTATATCAGACTTGAGGCCAGGGCGGCGTAGACAGCGACGAGTGATAATGAAGCTATCAGATTGATTATGATACTATCCGGATTACCGAAGGCCCTAAGGCAAAGATAAGTAATAATGCCTATGATTCCCACAATAGCATACAGTCTTGTCTTGACTGCGAGTTTTTCTTTGTCCTTGTCAGCATATTCGGCAATATCTTTGATAGATGAACTGCCAGCTGGAAGGGCATTGCTTCTTTCGCCGTTCAGGATCTCTCTGACATCCAGATCATAGTAATCGGCTATCTCGACGAGAATGCTGATGTCGGGCATATTGCTTCCGGTCTCCCACCTGGAGACTGTCCGGGCAGACACGTTAAAGACGTCTGCCAGTTGTTCCTGAGTCAGATTTTTCTCTTTGCGAAGTTCCCGGAGAAAATTTCCGATCTTGATAGTGTCCATATTATTCCCTCAAATCTGTTTTCGGAGGTATTTTATCACAATTCCCCAAATGTGCCTAAAACAATGGGTTTCTCCGGACCGGACAAGCTTGTCCTGCTGCAGATAACCCTCTTCCGTCGCATTGTGTCGTGTAATCATACGGGACGTTTTGATAGTCTTCGGTCATCAAACAACAAGGAGATGACACAAATGAACACAAAACAAACAATGAAGAAGATATTATCGATCATTACTGCACTCTTTATAGGAAATTTTCTTTTTATAATCATCAGTTTATCGTTCAAGACACAGCTAATGGCCCTGATTCCCAATCTGAATATCTATTCGTTTGTTGCACAGGTTATAACGGCTTTGCTGGCTACTGTCAGTGTATTAATGTTCCATAAGACAAATATCTATAAGTTCAACGGCAAAGTATTGAAAGAAGGTTTCTTTACGGGATTGCCGCTGATAATAACATATACGGTGCTCCTGCTCGGCTCTCTTACGGACCTTCCGGGCAAACAGCTCATCCCGGCAATCGAGATCGTTTGCGTAGTTCTTGAATGGTTCCTGATCGGAATAGCAGAAGAGAGCGTTTTCAGAGGTGTAGTATACGAACTTTGTTCAGACATCTTCGGTTCTTCATCCCGAAAGGGCGTATATCTGACGATCCTTGTTTCTTCCGTAATTTTCGGTCTTTGCCATCTTACAAACCTCATGGCTCCCGGAATCTCCGTCAAGGCAGTAGTAGTCCAGGTAGTTTCCGCAATGGCTCTTGGTCTGCTCCTGGCAGCGATCAAGTACAGATCCGGCGGAAGCATCTGGCCTATGGTTTTCATCCATGCGCTCATTGACGGTTCAAGCTTCATAAGCGGCGGCATGCTCTGGGGAGGAACACAAGTCAGCTCGATCAATGACCTCAAACTCAGCAGTCTCCTTATAATTCCCATCTTTATTGGAATCGCAGTATTTATCATGAGAAAGGAAAAGACACCGGAATTGAAATAATACAATCTGAGAGGTGTCAGAGTAAGAATGTTATAATGAACTTATTCAGGGATATCCTTGGATGAGTTTATTATATCAAAGTGAATTATCATGGATTTATCAAAATCAAGAAAGAGTTGATTATTACAATTATTCTAAAAGAAAGTTAACGTAATGGTCGATTAAATCAACAGTATAAGTAACATTAAGATGTCCTGTGTTTTTAGAGGATAAACGACGCCCCTAACCAATTATCGATTGAAGATAAGATCAGGGGCGTCACATAAATAATACCCTTTTATCCAACAACGCCAAATCCAAATATATGATTGCTATTTGCTGAGTATTGTTTTTCTCGAACAGCATCGTTACTGTTGCCTTCGACAGTGTAGATATAGCCGTTTGCTACCTTGGTAACAATGCCGACATGATTGGGTTTGCCGTCTGGCTCCCAGTCGAAGAAGATAATCATACCTGGCTGAATAAGCTTGTCATAATTGGAACTGTTGACTTCAGAACCATCGATCCATTTGCCTTTTTTCTTGTAGAAAGAGACTCCGTCAGAGACAAACGAGAAGTAAGGAACCTGTCCTGCGGCACGAAGTCCGGTCTTGTCTCCGCACCACGATACGAAAAGGGCGCACCATTCACACCGTTTGCTAAGACCTGCCCATCTCCAGTACTTTTCTCCGCCTTTGTTGCCGAGCTGGGACAGGGCAAGGTTTACGAGTTCGCTGGAGCCTAATCCAACACCTCTAAGGATTTCCGCCCACAACGACGCATTCTTAACATCCAAAAGCTCGTTTAGCTGGGCTTTCTGTTGTGAGTTGAAATGGAGTGCTTCGGCTTCCTGAGAGGCCGTCTTATGGTTGATAGTGATAGTCAGTATCGTCTTGGTAACTTTTTCTTCCTTGTAGAGAAGATTACCGTCCTTATCTTTCTTCTGATTGCCGTCACTATCAAGATCCGGAACTTTCTTTGTTTCCGTGACTTTCTTGGTTGAGGAAGATATCGTGTTCATTTTCCAGAAGATGTCACGGAGTATCTTAACGTGGTCGTCAGTTATATGGACTACATCCATAGCACCATCGGTCTTTGTCGTGACATATACGGCATAAACGGAAAGGACTTCTGTCCAAGAAGCCTGATAACCTTCCATTACAAGCTCATCATGAGGGGTAGAGGTCTTAATTCCTTCGATTTTCGACGTGTACTCCGAATTGATCTCAAGGACAACTTCCTTAAGGGGTCTCGTGTTGGTATTTGTTTTATCTCCGGCAAAGAATATGCCGAAGGCAGATGCTACCAGAGCTGCAATAGCGGCGGCCAGCACAAGAATCAGCATAAGCGGCACTGAAGCGGCTCCTAAAGTAGCGCATAGACGTTTAATGGCATCAACTATGCCTTTGACGATCTTTTTGACACACTCGGCTGACTTCTTAGCCAGGCGCTCAGCTTTTCTTGTAGTTGCAACCTTTGTCGAAGTAATAGCAGCTTCCTTTGCTGCCTGATTTGCTGTTTTGGTAGCAATCTGGCTTGCTTCGGTTGCACTTTTGATTGCTCTGTCAGCTTTGCGGATAGAGCGAGTTCCGTTTTTAATATCCTTTGTATTCTTGATATCAGGACTTTTCTTCTTGATCTGTCTTTTAAGAGCATCCTTAGCACCAAGAGCTGCATTAGCTGAATCAGCCGCTGCATTCCGAACGGAAGCTTCCATTTTTTCGATTGCTTCCTGATCTTCGGATTTGTCGGAACTGTCAGAAATAGTCTTGGCATGCCTTATGGCAGCTATACTTGCTTGTTTTGCAGCGTTCATGGATGACGTAAGGGCTTGCGACGTATCTTGTATCTCAGGCTTGCCCCTAATCTGAGGTATTGCCTTAGATACAGTTTTCTCTGTTGCAGGCTTCAGATCATCTAAACGCGATACCTGCTTAATATCGTGATCGCGTTCAACCTTACTGATTTGTGGCATTCATATTCTCCTTTACTGTATTTACCTTTAGCAGGCATGTAAAAAGCACCCGGGGATTCCCCAAGTGCTTCAAAGAGGTATCAGCTGTTTGCGAACTGTCCTTCTCCGGGACGGGTCGTCATAAGCTGATATAGGCTGGTGTCCTTCGGGAAGCGATTGACGAAAGGAACAAGCGTTGAGCCGTACTTGATAAGTCCCGAACCTGCAGGCGCATTAGTGATATAGCGCATCTGGATCTCGGAGATATTGAGAAGTTTTGCAAGCTTGGCTCTGTCGGATGCTGCTTGATTGAGCATGATTACGAACTCCGAGTTTGAAAGCATCGTAGATGCCTGCACGGAATCCAAGAGATACTCAACGTTCTGCGTGATGGCAGTAGGATAAGCGTTTCTCTTACGGAACTGTCTCCAAGCGGAGTTGAAGAACTGTGCAGAGAACTCATTCTCAAAAACAACGTGGAACTCATCAATAAAGACGTGCGTGCGCTTACCATTCCTCCAGTTAAGAGTAACGCGGTTAAGCATTGTATCCGTAATGACAAGGAGCCCCGTAGGTTTGAGCTGACTGCCTAAGCCGTGAATATCGAAGACGACAACACGTTTGTCCATATCAACGTTGCTCTCGCGGCCGAAGATATCAAGAGAACCGGTTGTGAAGAGCTCAAGTGATAACGCTATCTGTTTTGCTTCACGTTCCGGCTGCTGAAGAAGCTTCTCACGGAAAGTGCACAGGGTAGGTGTTGCTCCGCCTGACGATTTGAGCTTCTCAGCTTCACGATAAACAGCTGCAGCACACCTGTCGATTATGGACTTCTGCTGAGGTCCGACACCTTTCTTATCGATCTGCTCAACAAGGGACATAATAAACTGTGACTTAACTACGATAGGATCGTTCTCGCCATAACCATCGACCATATACATGGCGTTGAGTCTGTCTCGACCGCCGGCCGATACGCGGATAACAGAACCCATATCAGGTCCCATCGCCTCAACAAGGGGTGCGTACTCGCCCTCAGGATCGCAGATAAGGATATCGTCATCGGTGTTCAGCATGAGGAAAGTGATGAGTTCCTTTGCTGAGAAGGATTTGCCTGAACCTGGCACACCTAAAAGAAAGGCTGACTGATTCAAGAGGTTTTCCTTATTGCACATGATGAGATTATGCGAGATAGCGTTCTCACCGTAGTAAATACCGCCTTTGTCCATGATTTCCTGAGTCTTGAAGGGCAGGAATACTGCAAGCGACTCCGTGTTGAGAGTTCTGAAGCAGTCGATCTTACGGACACCGAAGGGCAGGGCAGTATTAAGACCTTCTGCCTGCTGCCACTTCAGGACCGCCATCTGGCAGTGTCTGCCTTTGGCAACGGCCTGTATGCTCTCGGTATCAAGATCAAGCTGTTCCTTGGTATCGGATGAGATCGCAAGCGTAATGAGACAGAGCATCATGCGCTGGTCACGAGTAGTAAGATCTGCCAGAAACTCCTTTGTCTTATTGCGCTGTAACTCCATATCATACGGAATGACAGCGGAGAAGTTGTTGTTCTGGTTCTGCTTTCTCTGCCAGTTGGTGATGTTCGTCTCAACGCCCAGGAGCTTGTTCTCGACCTCACGGATCGCTTCATCCGTCGGAACGGAGAGAACATCAATTGAGAGCATCATGTTCCTGTTCATGTCAGTAAGTTCGGCAATGGTATCATCAGAGATATAGTTGCCGTAGTCCTTCAGGAACAAGACACGAACGTACTTCTCACCGAGCTTGATATAGTCATTGCCACGCTCAATAGTATCCGGACAGATATAGTCGCGGAAGTCATGACCGAGCTTGGCACGCTGTGCAATATCAAACTCGAAAGTGATTTCATCCCCCGGACGATAGAAGTCATGGAGAATACGAAGCTTCTCTACAGCATCCAGATCTTCGAGTCTGCTCCCCAAAGAAGAAAGACGCATCTGAAGATCAGCTCCGGTCCTTGCGAAGTAAGTGCGCGCATCCTCAATACTCTTTTTGTTGATAGACACGGTAATATACTTCTCCTGAGTGATACCGTTTGCTCCGGTCGCTTTTTCCAAGAGCATATCGTTATACTCTTCACGGTAAGTATCGAGGCCGTCATTCTTAAGAGGCATGAGGATCGAATCCTCAAAATCCTTTTTGTTCAGCCTATGGTTATTTACCGTGATTTTGGTAGTAGCAGCGCTGTCAAATGAGTTGAGAACATCGGAATAGAGCAGGAACATATTCTCTTTGTCCTCTTCGCTTGCTACCTGATAGTTGATGTCCGTGAACTTCCAAGTCTTCGAAAACTTGTTTGGTCCGACCTGGAAGATTCCGTCAGGCCAGATGCGCTGTACCGGGATCAGATCCTGAACCCGTCTCGGCACAACAAACATCTCCTTATCCTGCTTCAATAGTGTCTGTATGCTCTTGAGCATTTATTGCCTCCTTTGATTTGTTAGCGAAATATCCCTTAAGCGCTTCCAGATAGACATTGTTTGCCTTGCAGGTAAGTCTTCGAGGAACGATGAAGTTATCCTTCACAAAAGCCACGAAGATCTTTTCCATAGGCATGCCGTTATACTTGATGAACCCTATAGCGGCAAAAGGAAGTGCGGCAGCGATACAAAGGTATGTGATTACATCCTTTGAAACTGTTTCGCGGGTGCCGAAGTAGACTGCTACAGAAGTAGCAACGGCAAGCCCGGAACAGATAAGCTGCCTTAAGTTAAGTCCGAAGAAGACGCCTTCGGTATATTCGCGGATGTCTTTGTTGATATTGATTTCCATAACTTTCCTCCTTACAAACCCATCATGTCGTGGATTATCCTGTCAGAGCCCTTTACAAGACCGAGCAAAACGAGCATGTTGAATACGACTTCACTCACATAACCCCATACCATCTTGATAGGTTCGGCAGACGTATCGATCTGAGGCATTGAAGCTGCATAAGCCGTAAAGATGACGCACGCAAGGACGATAACAACCCCTTGCATACAAACACCGGCGTAGCTCTTCAGAAAACTCTTAGCGATGATTTCAGTGGGCTGACCTGCCAAAGTGGATAAAGGTATCGGTGCTATAGCCGTGTACATATAGATCCTGAAGAATCTACCGTATACGGTAAGAAGCAGAACGATACCAATGACAATAAATGCGATGTGTGCGATGAAGCATATAGCCCAAAGAGGGATAGCACCGTCAAGAATACCGACTCCGTCGAATTTGCTCTGAACACTGGAAGGGATCGAGAACTCCAGGGCAGTACCGACAGAGCTTGAAGCGGTTACCTTTGCTATCACGCCCTGAACGATAGTCACGAAGTTTAACATGAGCTTAAGACAGTTATCGATCAGATATTTTGAAATAGCAAAACGGATAAAGACCTTAACAGCCGTCTCAGGCTTCTTGAGTTCGGCAAAGCTCCCGCAAGTCTTGATTACACCTATGGTGAAAAACAAGACGAGCAGGGCAGTGCCGATTGCACCCAAGACTCCGTTGATGGTGGTGATTATGCTCCAGATGCCGCCACCTTTGAAGTTTTGCGGTGAAGTTGTAAGGAGGGCCCACATTTTATCGAGCTTGTCGCCAAGGTACTGAAGACCCTGCATAAGCTCATACCAAGCTGCGGTACCCAAAAGATCACCTCCCCGTTATATCAGCTGAATACGCCGGGAGCGATTGCAGTCAGGATCGACTTTGCAAAGACGATGATGAGACCGCCTGCAAGGCAGAGGAAACCCTGAGAACGCTGGGACGGATCGTGGCTCTGGAAGCTCATACCGACCTGAACAAGGCCCCAACCTGCGAGGATAACGCCGATAGCCCTGATGATGCCGAAGATAATATCCGACATGTTCTTGATAGCCTTCTCGGCATCGCTCTCAGCTACAACCGGGACCATTGCTACACAAACGATGGCAACGGTGATGGCGATCATGAGATAGCGCTTGAGCACTGTCTTTCTCTTCTCTTTTTCAAGAGCAGTTACTTTGTTGTTTGACTTAATCTTGTTCATGATGTTATATCTCCTTTATTTGGTATTGTTCTTCGAGGTCTTCGTAGGAGAGGACTTCGAATTCGTGGTATTCGGTGACAAGCTTCTCGATATCGATAGCCTTGTCACGCAGCGCTTGATCGTTGCCGATAAGCGTTACTGTTGCTGTGGATCTGGTGTCTCTGCCGTGAATAAACGGAGCTGCGCCGCCTTCTTCCGTGAATGCGATCTTCGGGTGCTTCATGAGGTCATACTTCAGATCCATGACCGGATACTCGCCTCTGATAAAGAGAATTCCGTATCTGTTATCGAGCATCCTGACTTCATCGGGGGTCATAAGGTCACGGGCCTGAGTTTGTTCATGCTTAGTAGAACCGCCGGTACGACCTTTGCTTTGCGCATAGTTATTTGTATCGATGGTTTCTTTACCCAAGAGCTCACTGACATACTTGTGAGTTCCTTGTTCGTTTCCGCCTAAATAAAGGAATTCATCACAGTTACCTACGATGGACTCCCATTTCTTCTCAAAGAGAGCTTTAAGCTGAGCAAGGTTCTGCAGGATTATGCTTACGGAGATCTCACGGGAACGCATTGTCGCAAGAAGTGAGTCAAACGAATCAGGAAGGCAGACGTTTGCAAACTCGTCCATGATGAAGTGGACGTGATAGGGCAGTCTTCCACCATGTTCAAAATCGGCGCTTCGATACAGTTGCTGGAATAGCTGTGTGTAAAGCATTCCGATGATGAAGTTATAGGACTCATCGTTGTCAGGGATAAGCGCGAAGATCGCACCGGGCTTTTCGCCGAGTTCACGCAGTCGCATCTCATCTGTCTGAGTGATTCCTGCAAGAGAAGGAAGATTGAACTTCTCGAGTCTTGCAATAAGGGAGATCTGGATCGACTTCAAAGTCTGAGCTGCGCCGGAGTGATATCCTCTGTAATACTTAAGCGCGATATGCTCTGGATCTTTCTCTTCGAGCTCTTCAAAAAGGATATCAAGCGGTGACTCGTAGTCATCATCATTCTCTTTGACATCACCCGCACGGATCATCTCCATAACCATAGGGAAGTTCTGCTCATCGGGTGGCGCCTCATAATAGAGATAGAATACAAGCGCTTTGAGAAGCATTTCAGCTGCCTGATCCCAGAACGGATCTTTTGTCTGGCTTCCTTTCGGGGTCGTATTCTTAATGAGGTTCGTAGTAAGACGCTGGATATCATCGTCACTCTCAAGATAAACGAACGGGTTATAGCAGTGACTTCGGTCAAGATTGATAAGATCGAGCACTCGGACATCGTAACCCTGATCTACGAGATAGTTGCCGCAGGAACGAAGCGTCCCGCCTTTCGGATCGAGTACAACCATAGAAAACTTGGTGTTTTTGGTTGCCTGAAGGATGTTCGGCATAGCGTAATATCTGGTTTTTCCTGCACCGGCCCCACCTACGACGAGCACGTTCAGATTGCGTTTGTGGATACGACCGTTGAAACCAATCCTAACGTTCTGAGTCAGGATCTTGTTGGCTTCTTCAGGTTTTGCCTGATACCGTCTGTTGACCGAACTTGCTTCTCCCCACTTGGCTGAACCATGTTCTTCACGGCGCCTGTAGTTTCTTTCGGTAGAGAGATATACCCCTATACCCATTGCATATAAGGCACAAAAGATCAGGACAACCCTGAGGCTGCCCTGAACTAGTGTGATATGGAATGGATTATTAAATATATCGCCCGCATTTTCTAAGATGCCTACAAGTCCATTCTTAACAAAAAACGGTGCCGACTTAAGACCGAACCAAGCGATCGGTAAGAGACCGGAACAGTAGAGGATGATTCTTGTCGCCGAGAACTTGTTAGTTACTTTACGCATAACACATCACCTCGGTTTTCTGGTAGACCTTTCCAGCACTTTGGCTGTCTGTTTTTCGGCAGCAACAATCTTTGCGTTTTCAAGCTTCTTTCTGACCGATGGACGTTTTTCAGGGGCGTTGATAGAAGTTTCCTTCTCGTCTTTTTTCGATCTCGGCCCGAAGTCTTGCCCGGACGCTGGGTCTCGTGACGTTCGGGCCATAGTAGGGTTTACTGTCTGGCCCTCTTCTTTGGTAGGACTCGGTTTCTCGTTCACAGGCTCTTCAGGAGTTCTCGGTGATTCTGATCTTTCCTGAGGAGGTCTCTCGTCGATGTTTTCTGCTCTGACCTCAATACCATCCTTTTTGGGGACCGATATATCGGCAACAGCGAGTTTGTAACCTGCAAGTCTTAACGCCATGATCCTTTTGGAACCCTGACCGGGTAAGACCTCATAACGACCATCAGGCTTGCATAAAAGTCCGACCGGCTCTGCTATTTGAGGACCGTTTGCTTTCATCTTGGCAGCATACTTCTGCAGTTCAGATAAGAGCCTTTTGTCCTGATCTTCGGGATTGGGGATGCCGTCAATAAGATCCAGCGGAACCGAAAGCTGCATACCGAGAGGTTTGATAAACTCGCCTTTTTCGGTTTTGACTTCCGGCTTGACTACTTCGACCTGCTTGACCAGGAGATTAAAGTTCTCGATGACTCGGTTTACTTTGGAAGCATCAGTTGCATAGACCATAATGTCCGTAAGACCATCCTTATTGGATTTGTCTTTTAGAATGACGAAAGGGAACCCGAACTTCTTACTGGCCTTGGTAAACGCTTTGAGGTATTCGTCAGGAATACGGAAAATCTTCTGGTCTTTGCCTGACTTTAAGAATTCCCAAAGAGTCGCCCGGCCTCTTGTGGTCAGATCTCCCTTTAAAGCGTTGTATATCATGGATGCGATCCTGATAGCCGCTTCGCCCGAGAGCCTTAAGACAACTTCGCTACCTTGCAGGACCATTCTAACGACCTGGTCGGCAGTCTCATTCTCAATTGCCATGGATTATTCCTCCTTGTTTTTATTTGCCCGTTATCGGGCATGTAAATGGGGCGCCACCGTAGCAGCACCCCGGAAAGCGAGGAAAATTAATGCCTGTTTTGTTTTCGCGTCTTAATATCTTTCTTTGGCGGTTCAAGCTCAGGTTTCCTGTCCGGAGCTTCAAGTCCCTTTGCGACGCGTTCTGAACTGACTGAGACAGCATCACACATTGCGATTTGTTTACGCAGTTCACGTATCTTTTGTGAAAGAGGTCTTATTTTGTCGTCAGTTTCTGTGATTAAAGGTCCGTATTGATTTCTGACAGCCTTCTTTTTGATTGCGTATAGTTTCCGCCGCTCCATAATGAGAGGCTTTAACTGTGACACCAGAGCTTCTCTCATGGTTTGTAGTGATGCCGTGTTATCGACCTTATGCTCATAGAGGAAGTCCATCTGAGCGATATACTTATCCAGCTTATCGATGTCTTCTCTCAGGGCCATGGGGACATATTCACGTTTTGCTCTTTTGGGTCGGCAAACGATGGCATATAACCTGATACAGTATCTCTGATATACGGAAGCCAAACCTGTACCTTGGGGACGACTGATATTATAAGGAAGATGTTTATCCTCAATTAATAAAGGCGCACCCGGAACTGTTGTGTTCAAGATGATACGCCTTCTGATCGAGTCCAGATCATAATTTGTTCCCAAACTTCGGAATCTGAAGAAGTTTTTTCCGTCCGGTGGTTTCAGACCGGGATGTTCTAGACGCGAACCGTCTTTCCCGAAGAATTTGAACTCATAACCCAACTCCTTCATGATGGAAGCAAACTGCTTTTCCGTTCTGGACATCTTGATCGCGTAATCGATATCTTCACGGATCGTGCCCCTGACTGTTGTCTTGCCCTGTCGTTGCATCATCCACTCATCGTAGGATCTGCCTTTCTTGGTAGACGGGTCTTCGACAACATGGAGCTTTGCTTCTTTGCACAGCCTGTCGCTTACAGCTCGCATCTGTCTGTAATCAGCTTTGGTGCGACGATACTTCAGGCCATCGATAAAGGATACGGAGTTTACTACAAAATGATTGTGCAGATGACCCGTATTAAGGTGAGTGGCAATAACGACTTCAAATCTGTCGCCCCATAACTCTTGAGCAAGTTCGACTCCGATCTTATGTGCCGTTTCTGCAGAGATCTCACCATCACCTTCTTTGAAAGCCTGATATCCGTGATAGGCGAGTCTGCCGTCGGTCTTGCCCCAGTAGCGTTTTGTGCTTAGGAATTCTTCAACGGCAGTATCAGGGGAGCAGTTTATTCCGGTAACGTACATCATCTGGTCTGTCTTATCACCATTGCTGGCATAATCTATAACATCACCGACAGCTTTGCGGGCATTGATTGCTTCCTGACTGAGTTCCGGTCGTTCAATTGTTTTCTCGGGATTAACGATATAGGTAATAGTATTATCTATATGATGCGTTACAGCCCATATTGATGTTACGGCCATTACTTATCTCCTTTCCCCGGTCTGAAGGTTTGGTACAGCATGTTGATGACACCGGTGATGTTTTCAGCACACCGTTCCAACTCGAGCGGATGAGCGATACCCAGACCATTGAGTTTTCTTAAGACCTGATTGAGGTTACTTCCGATACGTTTTATCTCCCGTATCAGCTCACCAAATTCGACGGGAGGAGCTGCCATGACCTTTTCGCCTACGAGAGATCTTCTGGCATATTCACTTAAGCTGAGTCCCGATTTATCCGCATTATTTTTGATGGATTCATACTCGCTCGAGGTTACTCTGAAGTGGATTTGAACTGTCTTTTCGGCTGGCATATTTGGCTCCTTTCGTAGTGTCTTTTTCGTGGATAACGGAGCAGCAAGCAACGCGTTTGTGTACACAAACACATGAGAGCTTGTCAGGGGAGACCCTGAAACCCTGAGGAAAGCCTTCGGCTTTCTACTCTGTCGGACCTGCCGTGCTCTCTGTAGTTTGTTCCGTTGCGTCGCTTGTTGTCGGCTTTGCAAGAGGGGTCACGGAGCTCTTATTCGCCGTGACGGTTATATCGTTCATACAGACATTTATGGTGGAGTAATCACGATAGATGCGGTAAACGATATAGCCTCTCTTTGTTCTTCCTGAATTGACGTTATTGTCATTGAAGAGCAGACCCTCTTTGAAATAATCTTCAAACTCGGATCTGTATTCGCTTGATATGATCTCTTCGTTATCAAGATAGAACTCGATGTTTCTTTTGGTGATATCCTGCTCTTTATCAGACAGGTTAGTATAGGAAACGCTTACTAAAAGATAGTGCATCGTCTCTCCATAATCCGTAGTTACGTCAAATGAATTGATTCCCGTAACACCGAACTCGAAATCCTCAGTCTTCCCGGGTGAACCGATCTGATAAGTTACCTGAGTCGATTCCGTGGGATTTGTTTGTTCCTTACTGAAGCATCCGGTAAATGATGCCATCGTGGTTAACATAAGCAATAATGCTACTGCATTTTTGAACTTCTTCATCTTCTGATAGCCTCCTGTTTTTTAGTTTTGGGTTTAGGTCAGTTTACAAGGAACTACACGCAGACCGTGAAACGGGCTGCTGACAACAAACGGCGCTATGCTCCCGGCTGGGTGCATAGCACCTGTTTGT
>CACYMP010000032.1 GCA_902775565.1 Oscillospiraceae bacterium | reverse complement strand
TGTACCTGCGAGTCCTAAAGCAGCATGTTCATTCGCGAGCGAGGGCATCTGTCTTACTGTACCATGGAAGGCAAATTCATAAGTCTGATCCTTATCCTCGCCGCTAATATGGTCACTTATCGAAACCTGATCTATATTGCTTATATCAGTTGAAGCCATATAGTTTGCAAGTTCGACAATCATCTGCCAACTGAAGTTAACATTCATGAGAACATCATACTGTTCCCATCGTCCGCATTTATAATGCTTTATAGTGTTATCCTCTTTGTTTGGAGAAGATTTCTTTTTGAATGCATCAAAGAATCCCATTATAAGCTACCGGAACCACCTTTCATAAAACTCGTCGGACTTCCTGATTATTATCCTTTCTAAGGATTACTGCTCATTCCGGTCGCTTTGATAGCACCCAAGCTATGTATCCTTACGACACGGTTCTCATCTGTCTCCGAAATTTTCTGCAACAGATCCAAATAAGGAAGCACCAACTCAGGCCTGCGTTTGCCGAGAACACGGAATATCTCAGGTGATTCCATCCTGACTTTATCATTCTGATCGTGCAGGAGTCTTTCAAATACAGACAAGTATTCAGAGTAGATATCAGGAGTATTCGTAGCAATGTTTTCAGATGCCCAGATAAAACTCAACCTGACATTAGGTTCTTCATCTGCAGCAAAGCGGAACATATCCTTCCAATATGGTTCGATAAGTTGATATTCAGCTCTGCCAATCCTTCCGAGCGCATTAAGAGCACGCTCGCGCAAGAGCGGCTCTGAACTGTCACAGAAAGAAACAATGTCCGAAATTGAATTCTTTACCAACTCAGGATACTCTAAGCCCATTTCAGCAAGCAGCCAAAGAGCCTTTGCCTGTATCTTTACTGATTCATGTTTAAGAAGAGACGATACATATGGAATACTATCCTTCCATTTATCCTTTTCCTTCGTCAGTTTTCCAAGTTCTTTATAAAGCTCTGCTTCTTTCAACCTCTAATCCCCTTATTCTGATTATCCTATCTAAGGGTTGCCCCTCAATAGGAATTATATCATGCTAAGTAAAGAAATATTGATTTTATTAGGGTTTCCGCCTTAAACGGAGCCTTTTTTTTTGTGTGCTCATCGAAAAATGTAATATTACATTTTCAAAATTTTCGCAAAAAGCGGGGGGCCAAAACGGGGGTCAATGTCCAGTAGTAGTGAAGGGACTCATAATCCGCTCCTCTCTCAGAGGAAAAGATTACCCTTCACCGGACATTGACAACTGAATACTAAACCGTAAGGTACTTTCCTTGCACCGGCGTTAAAATACCGAGCCAAGTTGACTCCGAACCCGCAATGACCTTCCTTCGAGAAGAGAGCGATAAGGTGGATGAGTCAGAATCGGGGTTGCAACCCGAGGGAGGCGATAACAGGTGCAAAGGGATAATGATACTTCTGCGTAGTCACAGGCCGAGCGTTGAATCGGGAATCTTAGTCCTCCCGAGAGCCGTCACACCCAATGAGCGCAGCGGGATGGTACCCGGGGTGAGACTCCCATGATCTCGCAGCCAGCAGTGCGAGAGCCTTACCGGTTTCCCTATAGAGGACAACTTCGACTCCACTGGAGACGAAGTTCCCTCAGCCCGCAGGGGGTGCAGAGCAAATACTGCGGATTACATACCGTAAAGTCCAACTCCAAAGCAAACGGCTAACTGTATTACCAACGGGGAGATTATGACTTTACGGGGTGAATACTACGAAGGAGGAAGGAGGAAAAAGCATTGGAAGACAAATGCAAAGTGATTGCCATCGCCAACCAAAAAGGCGGCGTTGGGAAAACAACCACTGCAGTCAATCTCGGTGTTGCTTTAGGGTTCTCGGGCAAAAGAGTTCTTTTAATAGATACCGATCCGCAAGGAAGCCTGACCAAGAGCTGCAAGATTGATAACGCAGACGCTGATGCGCTTGACGTTACCCTTTCTGAACTCATGGCAAATGAGATGACCGGAGAAGATAAGGATTATAGTCTTATTAATAAAGCAATTAAGCAGTTTGAGAATATAGATCTTATCCCGGCCAATATCAGTCTTTCGGGTACAGAGACTGCCCTATTTAATTGTATGAGCAGAGAATCGGTCCTTAAACGAACAATCGAACCACTCAAGCAAAAATACGATTATATCCTTATTGACTGTATGCCGTCGCTGGGAATGATGACCATCAACGCTCTTGTAGCAGCTGACTCAGTCATTATCCCTTGTGAACCGTCTTTCCTTTCGGTTAAAGGTCTGGATCTCCTCTTGCACTCGATTGCAAAGGTCAAGAGACAGATCAATCCGAATCTTAAGATTGACGGCGTGCTGATGACTATGGTTGATTCCCGTACTGTCAATGCCAGGGAGATCACAGGGGCTCTGAGAGATGCAATGGGAAATAATATTAATGTATTTAATATAGAGATCCCGAGATCGGTAAGAGCGACCGAATGTCCGAACGTTGGTGAAAGCATATTTATTCACGATCCAAAAGGTAAAGTCGCAGATGCCTATGCCGTCCTTTCGAAGGAGGTGAGCGGTCTTGAGAGAAAAGCCCAAGTTAGATCTCGGCCTTACGGCATACGATGAACTCTTCAAGGATGATAAAGAGATCAAGGAAGGACGTCTTCCGAAGATCTACGATATCCCGATAGAGCTTATCGATGACTTCCCTGATCACCCGTTCAAGGTAAGGCTGGACGAAGATATGGATCAGCTCGTTGAGAGCATCAAGGACCGAGGGCTGATAACCCCAATTACCTTGAGACCCAAAGAAGACGGGCGATACGAGATCGTTTCCGGACACAGAAGAAAGAAGGCCTGCGAAATCGCAGGTCTTTCTTATGTAAAGGCAGATGTTCGTGAAATGAGCCGCGACGAAGCGATAATTCTTATGGTTGAGTCAAATTTGCAGCGTTCAACGATCTTACCTAGCGAGAAAGCCTTCTCTTACAAGATGCGTCTTGAGGCTATGAAGAGACTTCCGGGACGCCCAGAAAAAAATTATTCCCCAGTGGGGAATAATTTATTTGGGACGACATCTTCGGCCGCCATGGCTGAAAATGTTGGAGAAAGTAAGAATACAATCTTTCGATATATCCGCCTCACGGAGCTTATCCCTGAACTCTTGGATCTGGTCGATGAAGGAAAGATTGCCTTAAGACCTGCAGTCGAGCTCTCATATCTCTCGAAGGACGAGCAGAAGATGGTATATGAACAAGCACAGGACTGCGATTGCACTCCATCGCATGCTCAGACCATCAGGATGCGAAAGTTCTCTGAAGAGGGGCGTCTTACTGATGCGGTCATCGAGTCCATCATGGAAGAAGAGAAACCCAACCAGAAAGAGAAGATCCACATCCCCTATGTCCAGCTTCGGAAGTTTATTCCGGAGAACGTGTCATACGATGATACCAGAGACTATATTTTGCAGGCTCTTGAGTTTTATCAGAAGTATCGCACGAAAGTTCCAACGCAAACTCAAAATCAACCAAGAAAGGTTAGGTAACACAAATGGAAAACCAGGAAATCAACAACACAGCGGTACAGGAACCCGAGCAGCAGCCGGTCGAGACACTTACGATCAAGTTCTCCCGCAAACTTGCCAGGCCCTTTACTTCAAAGAGCGGCAAGGATATGGTTGCTATCAAGATCCCTAACGCTGACCCCGAGGACAAAAACGCCTGGGAAGAGTTCGTGCTTCCTGTGAAGATGGTCCACAGCGATCACTACGGCAGCAAGACACTCTGGGCGAAGCTCCCCACAGACGGTTCCACTACTCTTACAAGATCCATCAAGCCTTCTTCTGAAGAAGACGGCTGGACCAAGGAGGAAAGAACCGTTGATAACAAGACACTGAAGTCTATGGTCGAAGCATACAAGCTCAAGCCTAAGACTCAGTCCGCGAGATGATCCTTATTCACGCAAGCGACTTTCTTAATAAGGCGTATGCGTGTTAATTAGCGCTTCCCTTCCTTCCCCCATACCCCTAACTAACCCTTTCAAGTTATTAATCTATAGCCAGCTAAAAGGAAATGCTTAAGTTAACTGCAATCAGGAAACTTAATACGACGTTCAAACAGAAAATCGCACATTTCTCTTTTTACGCTTGGTGTTTTAAGATTCAGGCAAATGGATACGGAATAGACGAACTTACAGCGTAAAGCCTTTCGTTCATCTTTTCTTTTTAGCCAAGCATTTGAAAGGGGGATGCCCATATGAAGTCACTAGTTAAGCTGATTATCAGCCTGATAGTTAAGTTAGCTTTTATTGCGCTTATTTACGCAATAGTTATGGGATTGACCGGTTGTAGCGGATGCAGCAATTCTAATGCTCTTTCTTTTAGCTCAGCCAGCACAGAAGAAACTTCGATTACGAGTGAATCTTCAAGTGAAACATTCATGAGTGAATCAAGTGAAGAGGCAACGCCAACTTCTTCTTTTAGCCAGGCAAACATTGAGCATTCGGAAGAAAGCACGGTTGTTTCGGAAACTACGAAAACCATTGAGGTTGAAGAATCAACACAACAGACAAGACAGACTGTTCGTAGTACTGACCCCGTAAGGGTTAATTCGGATCAGACGCAGCCCAAAGCTACGTCAACCCCGACACCAAAACCGACAAAGGCTCCGACCAACACGCCGAAGCCTACCGCTACTCCTGTTCCGACCAAGGAACCAACGGCAACACCCAAGCCTACAGCAACTCCGACACCTGAGCCTACGGAAACACCTGTTCCGACTAAGGCTCCGACATCAACTCCAAAACCCACACCTACACCTAAGCCGGTAAACGATCCCAAGTACACAAAGTGCATTGCGGACGTTGAATACTGGGCAGGTCAGGACAACTGCTATCACGGGTATGTTTACGGGGTTCCGTGTAAGAGAAATAAAAACGGCAAATGGGTCATAACTAACGAGGGCGAGCAAATGGTGTGGGATGCGATAGAGGCGGAACACCCGGACTATGGCGGATATACTTCCAAAATAGTATCAGGTTCACAGAGGAAATTCTCGTAAGAACAACTTAATTCAAGAGCATGAGAAGAGCTTCAGAAATGAGGCTCTTTTCTTTTGCTCAACTTAAAAGTCGAAAACACAAACAAAAATCCAACAAGGAGGAAAAAAACAAATGCAGAAGAAAATTGCAAGCAAGATCTCTGCAGGAGTTCTTTCAGCCTTACTTGTGCTGCAGGGGATGTTCCCCACAGTTTCGGTAATGGCTGACGAGATATCCGAAACGAAGCCTTCTGAAACAGTGATTGAGGAAACCGTCACGGAATCTTCTGAGGAAACAAAAGCATCCGAAGAAACTACCGTTCCCGAGACTTCCGAAACAACGATTGAGACGAAGACTTCCGAGACAGAGGAAACTGCTGCTTCTGAAGAAACGACGGTGCCTGAGACATCAGAGACCGGTATCACAGAAACTTCCGAAACGGCCGAAACAACAGAAACTGCTGCTCCTTCAGAGCCGACAGAGGCCAGATCAACGGTCAACATCGTTAATGCTACTGATTCAAAAGCTTTCAGTGACATCGTTTCAGACCTGTCATCTGCTAACCGCCTTATCGTTCAGACAACATCTGATATAAGGAATGTTATTAAGAATGCGACCGGCGTTTCTTTCGATGGCACGTATGTTATCTCTTTTTCTGATAAGGATTCCTATAACAGCGCGATATCCTACTTCGAAGCTCATAAGATCACATATGCCGAAGACGGCGCAGTTAAGCTTTGTGCTGACAAAATCGAGCTTATCTTAAATTCAGGGATCAACCCGAATGCGAAAATAAGGATTGCTGTTATCGATACAGGCTCCAATGTTGCCAATGAGAAGTATTCCGTAATTGGCGATGATGTTGCTGACCAGCATGGACATGGCACAAACATTGCAAACTATATCCTTTCAGAGACAGACGATGCTTATATCATCTCGATCAAAGCAATCGGTGCTGACGGAACGGGCAATGTATCCGATATCTGTGCAGCCGTAACAATGGCTCAGAGTATGAACGTTGATGTTATTCTTATGGCTCTGTCCGTAAGAGATAACGGTGAATACGATGCTTTCAAGGAGCTCGTTAAGGAAGCAAAAGCAAGCGGTATCACAGTGATTGCCTCTGCCGGTAACAATAATGCAGATGCTTCTGCTTATCTTCCTGCCGGTATTGAAGGTGTCATCACTGTTGGTGCCATCACGGCTGACGGCTTCAAGTACTCTTCGTCCAACTACGGATCTTGCGTAAACTACTACGTTCCCGCAACTTCAACATCACAGGCGAGCGCGCTCTTTGCCGGTAAGTTTATCGCGAAGAACATCGGTGACGTCGCAACGAGCTGCACAATAGCACCTGACGATCCTACTGATACCGACGATTCCGACACAGATCTTGCTGAAGTCAACCTCACCAAGAAGAAGGCCGGCGTTTATATCTTCGTAACCAAGGAACAGATGATCGCTGCAGGCTATACAAGCTCTGATGCCTTCAGGAACGCTGTCGTAAATGCAGCTGACGCCATGACAGGTGCCAAGTACGCGCAGTCCGGTTCAGGCGGTTCCGGTGAGAAAGTTGACTGTATCACTTATACTCACCTGGCTTATGCTCAGGCTCTTAAGAAAATCAGCAAACTTCGCGAATCTGGCGGTTATGTCTACTTCAGCGGAAGCTGTAAGGGAGAAAAGCCTTGGAGACTTTATACCACAACGGGTTCTACAGGTTGTACTTCCTGGCTCTCACTTCACGGTATCGGAAGCCCGAGTTCCGCAGGCGTAAAGATGTCTACTCATTCTCTCAGTGATCTTGGCGTTAAAAAGGGCGACCTTGTTTTCTTTGGAAAGAGTAGTGACGGCTATTGGCATCACGCTGCTATCTATGCAGGTTCAAGCACCTACTTCTGGCAGGCCAGAGGTTCTGCTTATACTGCAGGCAAGTCAAAGAAGTCAGGTGTAACCGTCAACGAAGACAGTTCAGGCAATGACCGTATCCTCGTTCTCCACATTGAGGATTTCGTTGAAGAGTCATCTGTAACGGTAACCAAGAGCGTTACAGACGGCTATTCCGTTCTGACAAACAGCAATTCTTGCTACAGTCTTAACGGCACAACTTATACTCTCTATAGCGCTTATTCAGAGAGTGAAGGTCTTTCCGGCTCACTTGCAACATTTTCAATTGATGCAAGCGGCAAGACAAGCACTAAGTACAAGATCAAGGCCAACACAACCTACTACTTAAAAGAAACAGCAGCTGGCAGCGGCTTCGAGCTTGATAACGACATCTATAAGATCGTAACTGGCAGTTCTATTACTGCTGACATAACAGTAACGAATCTTTCAACGGGTGATTCCAACAAGATAAGCGTAAAGAGTAATGTATTTACAATCCCCATGACTGATACTCCTGTTGTCGACCCGTTCTCTTTCAACTTGGACAAGGTTTCCACAGAAGGTCAGCATACAACAGCTGACTTCAACAATGCAAAGTTCAGGCTTGAGTTCTATGGTCAGAGCATCGCATTCGATACTGCTGTATCGGGCACTCCCACTACGGTATTTGAGTTTGCTCTTAACGGCAAAACACAGCGTGTGTCCCTTGAGTACCTTGCCGGACTTACTGCCACAGGCGGTTCAAATAAGACCTACTTCAAGGATCTCTACGATTCTGAGATACTTGATAACGATTTTATGCTCCCTCTCGGCACATATCGTATTTATGAAATCAGTGCACCTGCAGGTTATGAGCTTAATACTCAGGTTTTCCGCGTGCGTATCTATCAGGGGTCTGATGGAAATGCTTCAAGAACATTTGGAGTTGAAGGTGCTGCTTCCAGTGGCTATAACTACTTCTCACACAAGCTGGATAAGTCCGGCTCCGACTACGATCTTCTGAAGATCACGCTCGATGAGACTACGATCAACGGCTACTATTCCCTCACAAAGGAGATGGATGACAACGAGATCGTAAAGGATATAGATGGCATCTATACTTTCGAGCTCCGCAACACAACGGATAATGCGCTCATTGCTACCGGCGTATCAGAGAAGGACGGCAGAGTCCGCTGGAGATACACTCTTGAGGGGCTCCGCATGGCTGACAATCTCGGCATTATCCTTACGGATACTCCGACTTATGAGCTCGAGCTTGCTGTTTACAATGCAGGCAAGACAAAGATTTCCTATGAAGTCAGAGAGTTCATCCCCAAGACAGTTTTCGGAAACACTTCTATCGAGTATTCCTATACAACTCCTTCCGGATGGACAAGAAGTGCCGACGGCAAATACTTCTCCAAGAAGGTTACTCTTAACGACAACGCCACTTTCGTCGATGTCATTAAGAACAACGTTGAGCACGGTGATATCACGATCAACAAGGCAATCCCCGTTGACGACACGTTCGATAGGACAAAGGTCACATTTTATCTGTACAACACAGATAAGAACGTCCTCGTCGCTTCAGGCAAGGTCGATTCCAAGGGTAATATCGAGTGGACAAAACTCGCTTCGACCGGTTACGGCGTCGATGACTGCCGTGTCGGTATCAATGAAGTAAAGCACCTTCCTCTCGGTAACTACAGGATCGAGGAAGTCTGGAACAGAGCATATCTTGAGTCTTTGGACGGCAAGAAGGTCGAGATTATCTCAACCAACAACTCCGGTTGGGCCCTTGACCAGAAGGCTGATACCACAAGGTATTACAAGGCTTTCGTTCTTAAGGAAGACGGTAAGGTGTTCACTTTCGGTGATATCACAAACGATGAGCACGTCCAGTGGTTCAACATGACCAAGACAGTTACTGTCGCCGGCGATGTTTCCACTATCAAGGCTGATCTATTCTATGTTACCGACAACAAGGAACTCATTAAGGTTGCTGAAGGCTCTTGCACTACCAGCAAGGGTAAAGGAACATATAACTTCAATTGGGAGTATAACGGTGTATCCGAGAACCGCAACGGTCTCCAGACGCTGAAGCTCCCTGAGGGTGACTATATCGTCAGAGAGTATGTTCCCAAGACTTTCTACGCTAACGGCAAGGGCAACGTGCCTTATACCTATATGGTTCCTGAGGGCTTCACGGCCGTTAAGGATAAGAGCGGAAAGATCGTTTCTTTCGAGAAGAGCTTCCACGCTTCCAACAACGAGACAGCAGTTATCTCTCAGAGCATAACCAACACAAGGATCGAAGCATCGCTTGAGATCCGCAAGGTCGAGCAGGCTGCTACGATTGACAGAGACTTCAGATTTGCCATCTACTACAGAGGCAACGATGCTGAAGCCAAGAATATTGGTGTGTTCACTGACAAGTATCTCCTTGATACCGTAACAGTCCGCACATCCAAGGGTTCCGGTATGGCAAGCCTTTCAAAGATCCCTGAAGGATGGTACGAGATCGTTGAGATCCAGTCCGCAGGCTGGGCAGCATCGTGGGTCAACAGTGATTCCAATACTGCCGACGGCAAGCTCGTTCACGCCTCTTCTGAAGACGGCACCAATGCAACTCCTGTCATCCGTGATAATGTTGCGCTCTTCGGTGTCGATGTGCCCGGTGTCCTCGTATACAACAAGATATCCATCGATGTCTTTGTTAAGAAATACGATGCCTGGACAAAGAAAGTAATCACCACAGCAGGCGATCACCCCGAGGATATCCATCTCACGTTCTATCTCTACAAGGATACGAACGGCAATGGTGCTCTTGATAAGGATGAGATGGGCTCTTACCAGGTAATGGTCGATACAGACGATGACGGCAATGTAGTTTTCAAGGACATCCCTGCAGGAAAGTATATCCTCAGAGAAGTTGCAACCGTCAACGGCTATTACTTAACAGCTCCTGATATCGCCTTTGAGGTAAACGATGCTATCAACTTCGAGGCACATCCTGCCAACACTCCTTACGCTGAGCCCGTAAAGGTCACAAAGGTCGACAACGAGACAAACGAGCCCCTCTCAGGCGCTGAGTTTGCAGTATTTGTTGACTCCAACGACAACGGTGTTTGGGATAAGGACGATAAGAAGGCAGAAGCCTGGATCGATGCCAACAAGAACAAGCTCATTGATGACGGTGAACTTAAGGAATGCGTCATGGCCGAAACATCTAAGGGTGTTTACGAGTCCAACGGCGTGCTCCACTTCAACGATGGCAGCAAGGAATTCGGCAACAGATACTTTATCGTCGAGGTAAAGGCTCCTGCCGGATACTTCTTTGTAAAGCCTGATGGCACGTTCACAACTGAGAACACTTGTGAAGCATTCACTATCAGAGGCAAGGATACGACAGCAGCTGATTTCAAGGTCGGCATTAAGGAATTCAAGTTCCGCAACCAGACTGGCACAGTCTATGTCCATAAGGTAAACGATAAGAATGAGTTCCTCTCCGGTGCCGAGTTCACCATCTATAAGGACGAGGAATGTAAGGTGGTTGTCGGTAAACTCACGGAAAATACCGAAAAGCAGAGATATGAGTACAGAGGACTTGATATCGGCAAGTACTATATCAAGGAAACAATCGCTCCCGAGTACTATATCGAAGATCCTAACACTTATGCCTTCGAGATCACGACATCCGCAACACACGCTACAGTCGATAACATTGACTGGAAGCCTGAAGACGGTATCCGTGGTGAGTTCCTGAACTTCAATCCTATCGTTAAGACGACTCTGACGGATACTGAGACAAAGACTCACATCGTCGCTCTCAGAAAGACGATCACACTCGTTGATACCGTTAAGTTCGAAGGACTCACTGTCGGTAAGTCTTATGTCATGGAAGGCACGCTTTATGACAAGGCAACCGGTGAAGTTATCAATAATTCCAAAGGAAAACCGATAACCAATTCAGTCATCTTTGTTCCTGAGACTACTGACGGAACTGTCGATGTTCCTTTCACAGTTGAGATCGAGCTCGTAACGGGTAAGACACTCGTTGCAGCTGAGAAGGTTAAGCCTGAAAACAGCGAAAGATATTGCGGTATCCACTACGATCTGAACGACGTCGAACAGACCGTTTACGTTCCTAAGATCGGCACTACTGCAACAATCGGCGGCAACAAGGCAATCTACCTTGGATCAAAGGAAGTACGGAATATCACCATCACCGATAAGCTCTCATACAAGGGACTTGAGCCCGGAAGAACATATCGCGCTGAGGCAGCCCTTTACAAGACAGACGGCACTCAGATCACAAGAAACGGAACACCCGTTATCGCAATGCTCGAGTTCACGCCGAAGTCTTCCGAAGGATCTGTTGAAGTTAAGATCACGTTCTCCTCTGAGGGCCTTTCCGAAGGTGATAAGATCGTCGTTTTCGAGAAGGTTTTTGACGTTGAAACCGGTATCCTTATCGGTTCACACGAAGACCTTAACGATGACGGTCAGACAGTAACAATCCACTTCAGACCTTCTACAGGCGAGGTAATGCCGACTTATATGAAGTTCGGCGCTGCACTCCTTTCCTTATCAACTCTTGTAGCGTCTCTTCTTATCAGACGTAAAAAGAAGCTCTCCTGCTGAAGGTAACGATTCGCGGCCCCGTGGGTATAAAGCTCACGGGGCTTTTCCATTAAAGGAGGCTTTATGAAAGACAGCAAAACTTTAAGGATCATCGTAAAAACGGTATTGGTGGTCCTCTTTTTGCTTGGCCTGGCATTTTCTTGTATCGGATGGATCAAGAATCACGCAAGACAGTCTGTTTCAAAGGAAGCAATCAAAACTGTTGAAAGCGTTATCGAGGATGGCGGAGATGAAAAAGTCTCTTTTGAGGTCCCTGTATCTGACTTCCTCGCAGTCGATGGTGAATCAGGCGAAGATGATACTTCTCTTGATGAGCTTCTTCGTGAAATGGGAGAGCTATCTTCCAAACACGAAACAATCACTCTGATTGGAATGCTCGAGATTCCTTGTATAGATGTTAAGGAGCCCATATGGGATTCCTGCTCCGCTACTGCCCTGCGCTTCGGTGTCGGGAGATTTCCTCAGACCTGCAATATCGGTGAAGCCGGTAATTGTACGCTTTTCGGTCATAGGATGAGGCAGAGCAAGACCATATTCTGGCAACTTCAGAAACTCGAAAAGCATATCGGTGAGGAAGTTATCGTCACAACTACTGATGGTATCAGACGCACCTACAAGATATACGACACCGTTTATGTCAAAGACTCAGCTATCGATCCGTACTTAAGTGCGGATCTTTTTGATTCTGAACACTTATGTCTTGCAACATGCGGCTATGGCCAAGACCCATACAACAAAAAAATCTATAGGGCGAAGAACACGGAATTCATCGTGATCTGTATCCCTGATAACTGACAAAGGAGAATTCTTATGACTAAAGAACAGAAACTCTACGACTACCTTAAAGCAAAGCACATTGGTCAGGAAAATGCGGTTCACAGCAAAAAGCTGGAGAAGCATTTCGATATTTGTCCGAGAACAGTCCGCACATACGTAAACAACTTGCGCAAATCGGGCGTCCCTATCTGCAGTGACGATTCCGGCTACTGGATCGCCAAAACTCCTAAGGAAGCAAGCAAGACCGTTAAGCGTTTGGGCAATTATGCCGGAGAGATCAACAACGCAAGAACAGGTATTGCCTTTGGAGCAATACAGATGCGAAGCGTAACTACGATCACCGAAGAGAGCTTACACATAACCGTAAAGGTTGGCTAAGGCTTATTCAGAACCTGCTTTCCAGTGATGCGGAAATGCAGGTTTTTACATGCCCGAAAAGGGCAAATAAAAATTCAAGGAGGTATCTGATATGGCATCAGATGAAATCACAATGCTTGAGCCTGAGTTAGCTTCAAACGACGGCAAGAGCGTAAGGCTTTTCGCTTATGCGTGCGCAATGAGCAGAAAAGACAGAGGCGCTTCGTCTTCTCACGGAGGCAAAGCTGAGAGCGGTTCCGGCATCACCGGGTTAAGAAAAGAGCTTGAAAAGACAAAGCTCGACGTATAAGAAAGGACGGTACAAACATGGATTTTGAAGAATTCAAGAGCAACCTTATGGATCTCGTTACTAAAGAGGTCGAAGACAGAGAACTTGACGGCATCTCTTTGAAGTTTAATTCGATCAACTCCCCTGATGGTATGACCGACAGGCTCATGGTCTCTGTTGGAGACTCCAAGATGTCTATGGCATTCAGACTTAAGGAGATCTTCAGGGACGTTAACAACGGCGAGAGCATGGATCATGCGGTCTATAAGATCGTAAACACCATCGAAGCTAACATCGAGGTCGTAAAGACCAAGGAAGGCGATGTAAAGAACTTTATCTCCGATTATGAGCAGGTCAAGGATAACACCTACCTCAGACTCATTCCGGGTGACTCTCCTGTCCTTGCTGAAACACCGCACAGGATGATTCAGGATATGGCTCTTGTCGTAAACGTTCACCTGGATAACTTCTCTGATGAGAACGGCAGGTCTTGTGTAGTGGTAACCAGACCGCTCATGGAGTTGTATGGAGTCGACGAGGCGCAGCTCTTTGCTGATGCGGAGAAGAACTCCCTCGAAAACGAACCTATCGTGTTCACTCCGCTCAGAGACATGATTAAGTCCCTCATTGAATCCGAGGAGCTTCCTTCTCCCGATGAAGTAGGCATCGTAACCTATATCGCAACCAACAAGAGCGGATTCCACGGTGCGTCTATTGCCGCATATCCCGATTTCGCTGAGAAGGCAGCTGAAACAATTGGTGGTAGCTTCTATATGCTTCCGTCTTCTGTTCACGAGTTTATTCTCATCAAGGATGACGGCAAGCCCAATGCTAAGGACCTCAATAAGATGATCAAGAACGTCAATGAGACAGTTCTTGAACCCCGCGATATCCTGGCCAGCCAGTGCTATCACTACGACGCAAAGTCCAAGGTACTTGAGACAGGTCTTAAGTACAATGCCAGGGTTCAGCAGAGGAAAGGCGGAGCAAGATGACCTACGAAAACTATATCGAAGAGACAACCAATAACTGTATGAAGGTCTTATCCGATTGCAGTGCTGGTGAGCTCTTGGAAGTCGAGCACTTAAGAACACTCCTCTGGGAAGATGACAGAGTTACGGGTGTTATCAGCGGATACTGTACTTCCGTAAATGGTACGGCTGCTGAGAACATCAAGGATGTCCTCTTTGACGAACAGTTCCTTGCCGATTTTAACGAGCGTGGAATGAATATGCAGGAGATCATGGCTTATGGTGCAGAAGCTATCGATGTAGTCGCAAGGTGCTTGGCTTTAAAGCACATCAGTATTCTCCAACTGGTTGAAAAAGAACAAAGAAGGCGTATCGAAAGAGATCGTCAGAAACGCAATAACTCCGTAAGAGCCTGATTGCGCGGGAAGAATCCGAAAGGGTTCTTCCTCTTACATGGCTTTATGCCAAAACAGACTAATAAGGGAGTGAACTGTATGAAACCTATCAACAAAGAAGATCTGGCTCGTGCCAGAGAAATGGATTTGCTCACATATCTTACCTATTACGATCCCGGGAACCTTAAACACGTTTCCGGGAATATTTATTCTACGGTGGAACACGATTCGCTCATCATAAACAACGGCAAGTGGTGTTGGTTCTCTCAAGGCATCGGTGGCAGGTCTGCCCTGGATTATCTGATAAAGGTAAAAGGCATTCCGTTCCGAGAAGCTGTCGAGAGGATCATCGGCAACATAACGGAGCCTTTACCCCAGATAAAACCACAAGCAGAACCACCCAAGGAATTCGTAATGCCGAAAGTGAACGACAATACTTCACGCGTTGCTCAATACCTTATGGAACGAGGAATCGATCCCGAGATAATTAGTTGGTGTATCGACCATAAGCTCGTATACGAGACCACAAAATACAGCAATGTCCTCTTTGTCGGCTATGACCAAAAAGGCACTCCCAAGTATGGTGCCGTCAGAGCAACTAACGGCAGTTACAAAGGTGACGTAAAAGGCAGCGACAAGCATTTCTCTTTCAAGATGATAAAGGCATCAAGTCCGAGAACGATTCATGTATTTGAATCAGCCCCGGATCTCTTGTCCTATGCCACGCTGGTCAAACTTAACGGCGGGAACTGGCGAAGAGAATCGTATCTGTCTCTTGGCGGTATTGGCGGCAAGGCGCTGCCAATGGCGCTTGAACAATTGCTTAAGGATTATCCCGATATCAGTCACATATATCTCCATCTGGATAATGATGCACCCGGCCGCAATGCAGCCAACCGCATCAAGGAAATACTTGGCGGTAATTATGTCGTCAAAGATTGTCCGCCACCTGAGGGTAAGGACTATAACGACTTCCTAAAAATACAACTTTCAAAGCTGAATTTTAGGAAGCTGTCAGTAGAAGAACGGAAGTGGCTGAAAAAGATTGCGGAAAAATCCGACTTGCTGAAGAATCCAAAACCGCAGAGAGGA
>CACYMP010000031.1 GCA_902775565.1 Oscillospiraceae bacterium | reverse complement strand
TTTTACACCTCTGTTTACTTGATACCTAATTATGTAACTGAAACTAATGAAGGTGTATATATTTTTCTGGCCGGTGTCTACTTTTACGTTACCACTTCAGATTACGAAATTTAGGCGGTCTTTTGTCGGGCAAATCCCCTTCCGGAACCCAAAAACTACCGACAAAATAAACGGAATTGCAGTTTTTGGCGGTTGCAAAACTGTATTGATCTACAAGAACAGCGAAAACACAAATCTTGTTGGTCATCTGGACCGGTTAATCCTTGATAATCCATACCAAAGCGTTGCCTCATTCCGCGCGTTGTCTTTTTATGCCTCTTTTGAATCTATGCATACCTTAACCTCCGGTGTGTTTTCTTCCAGTTCCCTTATCTTCCTGATCCTCGACATGAGAAGCGCAACGACCGTGAGGCATGCGCCTGATACTATTACCGTAATCGCGGCACCGGTTCCAACGCCCTGTCCGGTAACCCTTCCGACAGCATCCGCGGTCACGCCGCAGAGTGTGTATGCAACGACATATCCGAGCTGTGAGATGAAGCCCAGAAAGCCCCAAGCCCTTCCCTGAAGCTCATCCGGAATGTTCGTCCTGACGAGGTAATCAAGGCTGTTGTTGGCAAACGGAAGAGCCGCGAAGAATACAAAGCCGAAGATGCAGACGATGATCTTGTTCTGCGTGACGGCAAACATCGACATGCCGATACCTGACACAGCAAGGCCCATCCAGAGCGCTCTTACAAAGTTCTTCCTGATGCCCTTTACGCCGAGAAGGATACCGGTTACTAGCATGCCGGAAGCGGCAGCTGTCTCAACGATCCCCAATGTCTTTGCATCTGCAAACGACAGAACGAAGGGCTCGCCAAGGACCTGGAACACTCCCATGAACAGGCAGATAAGTGATGAGACAATGACAAGGACCAGAAGTCCTTTTTTGCCCGATACCGCATGCCAGCCTTCTTTCATGCTCTTGAAAAAAGGCTCGTTATCCTTCTTTATGCTCTTGGTGATTCCGTGTCTGACGACTGCAGCTGCAACTACCGTGAGGAAGAACGTGCAGATGTCAATGATGAGGATAAGCCTGATGTCGCTTACCGCGAGGAGGAATCCGGCTATGACGGGCGAGAAAAGATATCTTGAGCTGCCCGCGATCGACACGAGACCGTTAGCCTTGGAGTACTGCTCCTTTGTGAGAAGGTCTGTGATGGTAGCAGTATATGAAGGTTCGAGAAGAGCAGAGAAAACAGAGCTTATGGTCGTTCCCAAATAGATCTGCCAGAGAGCTGCTTCTCCCCTTAACATGCAGATAAGGATGAACAGTACGCCGAGACCGGACAAGCCGTCGCCGATCATCATGAGAAGGCGTCTGTCGTACTTGTCTGCAAGGACTCCCGCAGGAACTTTGAGGATAAGGCCCGGAAGAAATCCCAGGAGCGTAAGCAGCGCCATATCAGCAGCGCTTCCCGTTTTCTGGAAAATATAAAGACCGAGGCCGAAGCTCGTAAGACCGCCGCCTATGCACGAGATGAATTCGCCTGCCCAGAGCAGGAGAAATTTACCGTAATTGTTATTGGTTTTGCCGGTCACTTTAAGTCACCTTTCTGATCTTGATGGCTTAACTTTAACTTACGGAGTATATGAAAGCTTTAGATGTTCCTTGTGTATTTCTTAAATAACTCTTAAATCGTATTTTTCAGATTGAAAGCGGCGATCTCTCTTTTGGGCTGGAACTCGCACAGATGAAGCCTTGTGACCTTGCCGGTCATTGCGGAAAAAGACTTCACGACCAAAGGGAGCGCAGACTGAATGACCTGCGGCTCATCGATCAATATCGTTGCATGGGGAGTCCACGGATGAGGCTGAGGGACATCAAATTCCAGTGCTTCATGAAGGGCATTAAGTGCAGCGTCTCTTTCGGGCGCCGCGAAAAGAACGTTTCCGCCTTCAAACATACCCATATGGCTTAAGTGGACCGGGAATGCTTCAAATTCCGAAGCGACCTTACGCATCCTCTCAACGGCTTCTTCCTCACGGTCCAGAGGCAGGATCGCCATCGTTATGTGATACGGGAGATCCGGGGTCTGAACTCCCTTAAATCCCGCATCCTGCAGCGTCTTATACCAACCGGACATTACCGATTGCGTGTTCTCATCAAGGTCTGCCATCAGTGCAAGAAACTTGTTTCCCATGTTCATATCCTTTCATCTCTGATGCATTTCCACTCGCAGATAAGCTTTTCGAGCGTCCAGGACGCATTTGCAGGACTCGTCGAAGGCAGGCACACGGCAGGCCTTCCGGTCATCTTCTCTGTGTATTTCGTGTAGTATCTGTAAGCTGTCTTTCCGTTAACGTATATCGTATGTATCGGGGCTTTGTCCAGAATCAGGCTTAAGTCATTGGGGACTACATTTCTGATTGAAGAATCGGACGATCCCTCGATGTCGCACGAACGGATAACATCCCAGACCGCAATGTGATTGCGCAGCAGAAACTCTTTCTTCTTCTCGACCGTATCGGGAGTTTCTTCTTCGAAAACTGCAGATGTGACCTTCCAGAACCGGTTCTGCGGATGACCGTAAAAGAAATTAGCTTCCCTGGATCTGACCGAAGGGAAGCTGCCGAGGATCAAGATCCCCGATCTGTCATCAAATACGGGCGCTATCGGATGAATCAACACCTGCTTAACGTCTCTTATTGCCTGATTTCTTTTTCTTGGATCCGCCGCTCTTTACAACTGCTTTCTTTGAGGGCTTATTTCCCTTAACGGCATTCATGATAAGGACAATGATGATAATGACGATCGCCGCACCGCCGATGCATGCGAAAACGATAAGCAGAACATTACCTGTATTGCTGTTCTTGTCAGTTGCGGGAGCATAAGGCTTGGGTGACGGGAAAGCCTTATTGGTCTTGAGTGTGTACTGTCCGGCCTTGACTGCAGCGTCGATCTCGGCATTGAGAGCATTGGAAGCCATGTCCTTCTTCTCGCTGTCATCAAGCTCGACCAGGCCGTTGTAGCCAACGCAGAAATAGCCGTATTCATCGGAGTAGATGACATCCATCTCTCCTTCTTTACGTTCCGCACCGTATGCCCACTTCTCGAAAGCGGGAACCATCTTGCCCTTCTGTACGGGCAGTGTGCCTGCGTCACGGCATACACCGGAGCTCTTTGCATCTGCACCGAGCTTCTTCAGATCGTCAATGCTCTTGCACTTTCCGAGCATCTCCCTTGCGGAAGCCTCAGCCTTCTTCTTGTCGTCGGCCGATGCGGAAGCTGCGGGCGCGGAGAAAAGCGCATATGTGATATTCGGAATGTTCTTCTGGTCTTCAGGGACCTTGTATTCAGCCAGATACTTCTGCTGGTACTTGCTTGCGAGAGCCGCATTCTCAAGGATCGCACGGTAAGCCTGCTCGTTGCAGTCAGGTCCGAAATAGAGTTTGAGGATCTTATCAAGTGTCACTCCTGCGGGTACTGCCTGCTGCTGGTTCCTCTGTGAGATCTCGTTATCGACTGCCTTCTTATCCTCATCATCAAGCTTGAGACCGGCTTCTATGGCACGTGCCTTGTATATGCAGATGCGCTGAAGATAAAGCTCGGACTGCTCGACGAAGTAGTCTGCATATGTCTCGCCCTTGTTGCCGAAGGTAGCGGAAAGATCGATATATCCGTCAGCCGTTGCCGGGAAATAACCGTAAGAAGCATACTGGCAGAGCTGGACAAATGTCATTATGAAGTAGTAATTCGATTCAACGAGCGGGATCTTTTCGCCGTTGAACGTGTACTCGTGGTTGAGGTACTGAGGCAGCTGGTTGCCGTAAACGGTGTCAAAGCTTAATTTAGAGACATCGATCGTGGGCTGTGCAGTTGAAGGAACTGTCTCGTCTGCCAGTACCGTTGCAGCGGAAGACAGCATAAAAGCCGCACCAATTATTGCGATTACCAGTTTTTTGATTATCTTCATGATCTACCTCCGGATGTCGACCTCGGTCGCTTATGCTAATGTATCAGAGACATCCGTATATATCAATAAATAATTATATGAAACTGCCGGTGATAGTCTTACTTGACCTTTATCGTAAAGGTTACAGTCTTTACGCTTGAAGGCAGATATGTGCTGTTGCCCGCAGCCTTTACCTGCACCTTGACCTTGTAAGATCCGCGCTTGAGCTTCTTCTTGACGGTCACCTTTCCCGACTTGCTTATGGTTATCTTTTTGTTTCCCGATTTCTTCGTGAATGTAAGAGTTCCCTGTCCCTTGCTCGTAAAAGAGATGACGCCTGTATAAGCTATCGTCTTGCTCTTCTTTCTCAGCTTGGAATACTTGACCTTGTACTTCTTTCCGGACTTGATCTTCAGGGTGTTTGCCTTCTTGCTGACCTCGAATTCCATAGTCTGTGAAGTGCCCTTGTAGAAGTTCTTGAACTTTACCGTAACTGAATATGTTCCGATCTCCTTGACTTCTGTTATGGTGTTGCCTTCACTGTCTTGGATAATGAGATCGTAGTTGTCGGGCAGGATAACTCCGCCTTGTGCATCCTTGATCTGCACAAGAGCGGTTATCACTCCTCCGCTGTATTCGAAGGCAGCTTCGTTAAGCTTTATCTCCGCAATATGAGGGATAACCTCATTCCTGATGACCTCTTTGCAGACGCTGCATGTCGTAACAACCGAACCGTCCTTATCAAAGGTCGCGGGAACGATCTTGTCCACTCCCTTATGTCCGGCGGGAATTACGGTGCTTTCTTCCTTGATCTCGTTTTCGCCGTTGCCGTCTTCGAAGCACTTGCCGCAAACGGAGCATTTCCAGTATCCGGTGTTGCCGTTTTCAGTACATGTGGCATCCTTGGCAGCTACCTCTTCGAGATTATGTCCAGGTGCGGGAATTGTTACTGTTTCTTCTGCGATCTCCTCCGTGCCTTCCTTGTCTTTGAAGAACTTTCCGCATCTGGTGCACTTGTAGCACTCGATGTTTCCGTTCGTTGTACATGTCTCTGATTTTGCATCCACATGGCTCATGACGTGACCGAGTTTGGAAATTATCCAGCTGTCCTTTTCGATCTCTGTCTTGGCAAGTCCGTCTTTATAGAACTTTCCGCTTGTGGTGCTCATCCAGTAAGTGCTGTTTCCGTCCTCTGTGCAGGTCGCGGCCTTCGCAGGGACCTTAACGAGATCGTTGACATCAGATGAAGGTATCGGGATAACGGAAGGGGCCTTGCCGCCGTTGTATTCGATCATTGCCCTGATAGCAAAATCGAGTTCATCTCTCGTAACTCTTCCGCGCGGATAGACATATTTTCCGCTCTTGTCCGGAAGCAGATACTCCCACTGGATAGACCATGTGAAAGGTCCCCAGGCGTAGTAATCTATGTTCTTGAAATCATCGAACCAGTCAGTCCTTCCATAATCGAAAGCGGTCTTATAACCTACGGCATCCGCATACCTGTGCAGCATGAGCGCGAGGTCCTGTCTCGATACATATTCGCCCACGCCGAAAGTATCGGAACAGATATTGGGATATCCGAGACTTATCTTTTTGCTTTGTCCCCACTTGAGTGCGTTCTCATACCAGTCTCCTGCATCAACATCGGTAAACTTGTTGGTAAGCTTGGAGACGCTAGGGCTTCCCGCAAGTTCATACAGCGTCTGCATGACCATTTCGCGCGTCATGAATTCCTCTGAACCGGAGTGCCCGTCATCTGTATCGAGAGTGCTGTCGGGAATGTCACGCCCGCTGCCGCCGGTAGTAACGATCTTCTTGCAGTTGTTTCCCACGCAAAGAAAATATAAGAGCTCGTCTCCGAACTCGTCGCTTCCGCCGTAGTTAAGCGTGTATGAATATCCCGCAACATTCGGCTCATTCTGTTTTGTTCCGTTCTTATACGTCTTGAGCAGACGGCTGTTGTTCCCGATATTCAGTTCAGTGAAATTGTTGATGAATGACTGGAGAAAATACAGCTGAGGATTGTGGCTTATATCCAGCTCGTCAAGCGGATTGTTTCCGCAATCAAGGTAAGCAAGTCTGGGGTTCTTTGACAGATCGAGCGTTGTTATGTCGTTATAGCTTACGACGAGCTTTTGCAGCTGCGGATTATGAGTCACATCGACCGCGGTCACGCCGTTATTTGCGCAGCTGTAGAACTGCAGTTCAGGCAGATGGCTGACACTTACGTTCCCGAGCTTGGGGTTGTCCCAGATATTAAGGCGCTTGAGCTTCGTGTTTTTGGATATGTTGATCGATGTCATCCCGTTCCTGAAAGCATCAAGATGCGTCAGTCTCGGATTGGGACTGAGATCGAGAGTCGTCAACGCGCACGAGCCGCACATCAGGTGTTCGAGCTCCTGATTTTGAGACAGGTTGAGGCTCTTGAGACCGGTATTCGTATTGCATTCAAGATAAGCAAGATGCGGGTTGCTGCTGAAATCGAGCGATGTAAGTTTGCAGTCAAAGCAATATACCCATACGAGCTCCGGATTGCCCGAAAAATCAAGCGAAGTGATCGGATTGCCCGAACACCACACAGCGCGGAGATCCTTATTGTTCTTCAGGTTTATGGATTTGATCTTGTTGTTCTCGCACCACAGTCCCTGAACGGCCGTGAAATATTCAATGCCCTTAAGGCTCGTTATTCCTTTTCCTTTACAGGAAATATTCATAACCCGGCTAATCTCGTAATCACTGAGATAACCGTTTTTGTCCGTATCGTAAGTCTTGACTACCGCCCTGAAGTTGGCATCGGGGAAGTTATTTGTATCTGCTATCTTAACGCCTGATGCGGCTTCCGCGCGAAAACCGGTAAATGCAGGCATGAGAAGTGCCGCTATAAGAAAGGCCGAGATCGATCTCAATATGTGTTTCATCAGATAAGTCTCCTTAAGTCTTATCCGATAATTCTATAATACATATCGCAAGATCCGCGGGATTTCACATAGGTTTAATTTACTTGTAATAAAAGGGCATCCGCCTTGGATGCCCTTATTTGCCGATCTTATATCCGTCTTTCGCGTTGCCCGTCAGTGTCAGTCTGTCTTTATCGCCCAGTTTAACGGTGTTTTTATAAACGTAATCCACTTCATGCTTTTTGCCGTCAATGCTTTCGACAAAGAACCTGCATTCCGCATCGAACGGTTTATCTTTATCAAGCTTACCGTGCAGCGACAGTTCGGTTATGGCGAGGTCAAGCACTTCTCCTCTTTTGATCGGCAGCTTGCCGTCGGGATTCTTAAGTCCCCCGACTGCGTTCCTCACGCCGCAGCCGCCCAGATCCATGCCGTTTCCCTTGTAATCCATGGATAATTCTTTTACATCGTCAGCTTCGAAAGTGATCTCGATCCTGAACTCTTTCATCTCGCTGTAACAACCGGAGCGTCCCCAATAAACATCATCTTTTGAAACGATATATCCGGGTGTGAAAATGTCTTCTCCGTATGTCGCGCGGTCACGCCAGAACATTGGCTGCTCCATTATCCCGTTGATGTTTTTCGTCACCAGATAATTACCGTACGGCTCCTCACAGAGAGTATAGACCCTGTCGTTCTTATCGTTATCGACGTAACCCAGGCATTCGCCCAAAGAGCCGTTTCCAAGCTTTCCGTTAAGCGTTCCGAAAGGTGCGTATTTCCTTCCGTTCACTTCCATCACTATCCCAGAACTGTCGGTATCGGTCTTCTTAAATGACTGCGCATTATCAGGAAGCTCCGGTGCCCTTTCGCCTAAAAGCTGAAAAGCCGAGCATCCGCTGAAAAGAAGTGACACTCCAAGCAGCAACGATGCTGCTGATAATCTGAACTTTTTTATCGGTGTGTTTTTCATGGTTTTATACCTCCCTATCCGGGTGTTAGGATAGCATATTCACTTCCGATATGCAATAATTTTTTATTGTAATTCGATATATTTTTACCTGATAACAGTTATTCGCCGTTTGGGACCGCCTGTCCGGACATACAATTTCCGGTTTTTCCGACACTTGATCTCCGCTCTGTTGTTTATGCAACGGAAAAGGCATACATCGCTTATGGTTTAGGGACTTTCCGGATGTTTAAATACGGTTATCAACCAAAAACACCAAGAGGAATAAAACTATGAAAAATAATTCTATCGTACTGATCGCTACAGGCACATTGTTTGCCACAGTTCTCTCTGTTGCAGCAGGATATGCGTTAACAAGGCCCGAAAAGACAAAGCTCCTTCCCGCTGTCGATATCCGTTCCATCGTTTTTGAGCCGGAAACATCAGCAATTGAGAGTATGGAAGTCACCGAACCGGCGGTAGAGGTCAAAAACATGTCCGTTGATTTTACAGAACCTGAAATAACGGAAACACCCGCTGCCGGCACATCGTCAAAAACTCCCAAGAAGATGAGCAAAAAGCAGTCTGCAAAAGTTAACTATACATACGGAACAAGCAGATACAACAACGGTGAGTGGACAGCTCTCATGAATGTCAAAGAGGATGATACGGCTGTGATCGAGATAGTCCACGAGATGTTTGACGATAACGGCGATTTTTTCACCGATCACTGGGTCATTACTGGCAGGATCGACAAGAGCACAGGCACACTTGAATACAGCGGCTGCGTAAACACAACCTTAAAATATGACCGCCTCGGAAGACATGAGAACAAGATCTATAACAACGGCACCGGAATCATCAGATTTTCAGGCAACAGCTTTTCCTGGACCGACACATTCAGGAACGAAGCAAAAAACTTAAAGCTCACAAAGCGCGGATAATCCGCATCTCCCCCAGATAAATAACCGGAAAAAGAGCTGCAATTGCAGCTCTTTTTCTGTCTGAACACATCGCAAAACCTGCTAATAAGATCAGCATTTCCTTGAAAATTATAGTAGGTCAAGAAGAACTACCGTCTCGAGTGTATCAGAGTATTCCAAGGAAATCTCTTTCCCTGTCCCGCCGTTGAATGACGGGATAGGGAAATTGAAAACCAGTTTCTTTAAATACGTTCCATCCTCACGTTTCTGAGGATATATTTCTATTCTCTCAATAAAGCTCTTTAAGAACTGTTTCTTCTCCATAGGATCAAATGTGTCGTACAAGTCATCAAATGCCAGAAGCACATTATATATGTTCTCTTCAGTTAATTGATTTTGACGTATGCTCATCAATTGCATCTTAACTTCTTCGATATCATTTTCCACTTCTTGCATTGTATCGTATTGTTTGTCATACCGTCTCTGTAAATCCGACATTTTACGTTCAAACATTGCATCATCATACGGAAGTTCATCCATTTGTTTTTCCAATCTGTTCTTTATCGCTTCGGCCTGACGCAACTTTCCTTCAAGTGTCTTAAGTTTCTTCTCTAATTCGGTAGTATCAATGCTTTCCCCGATCTTTGCTTTGATAGCATCAACAAAAACCGGATTCTTAACCAGATTGGTTATTACATATACAACCTCTTTTTCCAGTTTGCTATTCTCAATATTCTGTCGGAATTCACATCTGTGTCCGGTAGCATTGCTATTATTCTTGCAATAATAATAGTGACGTTCCTTATTATCCTTGCTATGAGGTTTTGAGGTATTTGAATACATACCCTTTCCACAGCAGGGACACTTCAATATTCCTGATATTATGGCAACTCTGCAATTTGTCTTTGGAGCCCTCATTGCAGCCTTTTTCTTGCGACGTTCCTCCGCCATCTTCCAAACATCTTCAGAGATAATGGCTTCGTGCTTACCTTCATACACGGGATACTCTTCCTGAGCTACTATGTGCATCTCATTGTGGGTACCGGGTTTCTTCTCAGTCCGTCTTCTGCCATATGCGATCTTGCCGGCATAAACAGGATTTGCCAGCACTTTCCTAACAAAAACTTCAGAAAAACCATTAATACTATTATTTTGCCTGAGCTTTTTAACATACCCTTGATCATTGAGATATCTGGCAATAGCAATAGTGCCTTTTCCCTTGTTCACATACTGATCGAATATTATCCGTATGATATCGACCTCGTCTTCCGCAATCTGCAATTCACCGTCAACAAGTTTATATCCGTAGGGTGCAAAACCGCCGTTCCATCTTCCTTCACGAGCTTTCTGTTCACGGCCTGCCATTGTCTGAGCACGGATATTCTCACGTTCTATCTCTGCCACTGCGGAAAGAACCGATATCATAAGTTTTCCGGCATCCTTGGAGCTGTCTATTCCATCCTCAACACAGATCAGATTAACATCATGATCCTGCATACGCTGAAGTGAACTCAAAACATCTGCAGCATTTCTTCCGAATCGGGATAATTTGAACACCAGAACATAAGAAACCCCGTCTTTGCCGTCTTCAATATCACTCATCATTCTCATAAACTCGGGTCTTTCAGCAATATTCTTGCCTGAAGCACCCTCATCTGAGTATTCGCCTGCAATCTCCATATTCTGATAATCAGCATATTTACGTAACTTGTCTTTTTGAGCATCGAGACTATATCCATCTACCTGGATTGCTGTTGAAACACGTGTGTATATATAACATTTAATGTTATTCTTTGGCATTAGTCACACCTTCTTCCTTTTTAGCCAGGTCATTCATCTGAATATAGTATTCAAGAAGTCTGAGCACATATTCCGGACAATGCCGGTTACCAAGCTCCCAGTCTGTTACCGTTCTGTACGGAATCTTGAAGTATTCACAGAACACCTTGCGGTTCATTCCTGTAGCTTCTCTCAGTTCTATGATCTTATCTTGTGTATTCATTATTATTTCCTCCTGTTGATATTTACGCTTTGCGTATATAGTAATACATGCATTTATTTTACGCAATGCGTTATTGTTTGAAGATTGATGTTGTGTGTGATAACATAAGTATGAAATTGGTCTCCGTCGATAGACGGCACGCCCAAGAAGTTAGCAATTAAAGCCGCTTATCTTGACCGTTGGCGGCTTTTTTCATGCCTGAATTTTTCGAATGCTCTACCGAGAGTAAACCCGACGGAGAAGACGCCCCAGATAAACCCGATAATGGTTATCAGATCTAATATGGAGATCATAACATTTCACCCCTTTCCCTCATCGGATTGCAGAAGATCTGCATGAGAGCGAAAACGGGTGTGCCGCCTACCGTGAATGACGGAGACCAACACTAAAATTATATCAGGTTGGATTTCCTGATTGGATTACGACTTTGTTTCACTGAACAAATTGTCCGCATAACGGAGGTACTTTCGTAATCTCTTTAATAGCTTTCGCTTATCCTCCGGAAGCTTCGGAACTTCTCTTCCATGCTTTGCGATAAGACCTGCGAACAAATCCGTAAAGTTGTTGAATGCGATTTCCTCATCTCTAGTCATATTTATCACCTGGCGAATCCGCCTCTATCCTTTCTGTTGATTGATCTTCTTCGTGCCTGTTCTTCTGCTGCAAGCACTTCCAGCAATCCAGGCGGCAGAAGATTCAGTTTCTGCTGTATTCGTTTTTGTTTATCCCTGAGTTCATCAATCCTGCCGTCTCGTTCTTTGACCGCTTTTTCAAGTTCCTCAGTCTTTCCTTTCCAGTAACGGCCGGTATCTCTTTCCGTATCTAACGTGTTCTTCAGGGTGGTAACATAGTCATCTACTGACTTGATCTGCTCTTTCATCTTTGCCATCTCCGGCGCATACCGTGATATCAGTTCGATCGCTTGAGCCTTTTTCTCTTTGCCTTTGATGAGTCCGATATCATTTATCGCCTGAGCGATCTCATCGAAATGCTCCATCAGCATGTCCGCGTTCTTGAAAAGGTATGTTGGAAGATGTTTACGGTGAGTCAGATGTTTCGGGATTCCACGTTTGAGTTCCGGGAAATAAGTGGACATCTGCGCGTAGTACTGATCCTGAAGATTTACAAGTCCCTTTGGCCCGCCGATTACCGTTTTTGAAGAAAGCCGTCCTTCTTTAGTGATAGGCACGAAACACACGTGCATATGCGGTGTCTTTTCATCCATATGAACTACTGCGGAAATGATGTTCTCCTCGCCGAAGGTTTGGGCATAGAACTCATATGCTCTTCGGAAAAAGAAACTGATATCGTAAGATGTCTTTCCTTTAAAGAACTCGGGTGATGCAGTACATATGCTGTCCTGCATCACAATACTGTCTTTTCTTGTCTTGCAGCCAGCTTCCTCGATCCTTCTTTGTATCAGTTTTCTGTAATGGTCAGGCGGTTCCTTGATGTGATAGTTTTTTGCAGAACGTTTCAGATTGATATCAGGATTGCTCTTATAAACCTGTTTCTCACGCTCATGATGTTTTTCCAGTCTGCCGACTGCGCCCATCTTGCATTTGTTGATTCTCATAATTGCATATGCCATAAATAAATCTCCTTTTGATATTTGTTGTGAAATTAATAAAACCCCGCTTTTCTTTAGCGAGGCTTTCTTAGTGTTGAGGCAAGATGTCAATATGTTAATAAGACCAGAGTGTCTATACGGTTGACATCTTGCGGCAGTATTCGGTTCTATACACCGCAACAGAAACAGAAGGACGCTCCTTATGGAAGATCGCTCGCAATAAGCGGCGTGCGATCTTCCAACGAAGCTCTGTTGTGTCGTTATAAGAGCGCCAAACACCGGCGCTCTCATATCTCCCCAACAGCCTCGAAAGTCTTCATGAAAACAGTCGTCCACCGGAAGACTGTTTTCCTTCGACTTTCTTTCAGTATCTGTTTGGGTGTAACACACTACACCTTGCAAGCAAGGTCGTGTGCAAGGGGAATCCCCTTGACCCCTTTCGAGGATACGGAAATATGCGCGCAGGCACCGCTTCGCCCTGCGTGCATCTTCCCTTAATCCTCTTTTAGGCGGTATCAAGATGTCAGTTCAGCCGACTCCCCATACTTATTGACATCTTGACATCTTGTTATCCCTCATCCGTTTCCGGCAGCTTCCAATACCAGCGGTCTTGAATCTTAATAGATACAATCCCGAGCTCCCGTTTTGCAGTCTGTGCAGTTGATCTTCGAACACCATTATCCTTTAGCACAGCCTCGCAATCTTCTGCCGGAACCGCCGTTCCTGCTGCAAGAAGTTCTTCTATCACCTCCTTCGCTTCTTGCAGCTTCACATCCGGTCTTCCAATCCCCGAAACGAAATCCTGCTTGCGCAGTATCTCGTCTGCGGTCTTGTCGGTAATGCCGGTAAACTTGATACCTCCATCTTCGATCCTGAACTCAAGCGCATCACCCTTTGACGCGAGGTTCATCTTTGTCTGGACCAGATAGCGCTTGTCTTCTTCATCGGGATCTCTGGCTAAAAGAAGGATGCTTCTTACTGCACCAGCTACATCGATAGAGCCGGGAGTTCTGTAGATAGCTTTAAGACCTGGCATCTTGTTCATGTGGTTTACGACCACAATCGCACAATCCGTTTCCCTTGCAGCATTTATCAGAGCATTGAACTTTTGCCTGACCTCATTGGAAGCGTTCAGAGAACAATCTCCGATATAGGAAGCCAATGGATCAAGCACGAGAAGTTTTGCTCCCGTCTGCTTTATGCCTTCCAAGATACGGTCATCGTCAAAAGTCAGAGGATATTCCGATTCATCAATAAAGGCGAGCCGATCTCTGATCCCGCCCGCCTTTATAAATCTTGGCACTATAGTGTCATCGTAATCATCCTCTGTACTCTGATAGAGCACCGTGATCGGATCTGGTGGTTCCCCGCAGTCCGTAAACGGTAGAGCTTCACCTCTTGTTAAGTATGCTGCCAACGTAAGCATGAACGTACTCTTACCCTCACCCGGATCTCCCTGAAGGATAGTTACCTTTCCTCTCGGAATAAACGGATACCATAGCCAGTTGATTTCCCTGACCTCGACATTTGTTGAACTGATGATCTTCAGTTCCTTTTTCTGTGACATAAAATCACTCCTTTCTTAAAAATTTTCATAAAAAAAGCGGTCATTCTTTTGAATAACCGCTATGTAAACAAATTTATTATGTTTTTAATTTTGATTTGGACTTCCCTAAAAATGCGTAGAATACCCCAAACCCATAATACGCCCTTTCAAAAATTTATTCAAGAACATATGTTCTACATTTTACACAAAATTACAGCATATGTTTTGGTTGCATTTGTCAACGCTTTTTTAATTCAAGAAATGCGGGAACACGTTTTAGAGTATCCTTTGAATTACATGTAACCAATTCGGAATGAAAATCTACTTATAGGGAAAGAGCGAAAGGAGGTGACAGTATGTTGGATGACAAAGAGATAATCGATCTGTATTTTGAACGGGATGAGAATGCGGTCAGAGAGACAATGACAAACTACAATGGCCGGCTGTTGAGGTTTGCAATGCGC
>CACYMP010000030.1 GCA_902775565.1 Oscillospiraceae bacterium | reverse complement strand
GATGAAGAAGGGTATGTTCTCCATGCAGAACTACTTCCTGCCTCTTGCTGGTATGGCTTCCATGCACTGCTCTGCTAACACAGATATGGAAGGTAAGCACACAGCTATCTTCTTCGGTCTTTCCGGTACAGGTAAGACAACACTTTCCACAGATCCTAAGAGACTCCTCATCGGTGATGACGAGCACGGCTGGGATGACAACGGCGTCTTCAACTTCGAGGGCGGCTGCTATGCTAAGGTTATCAACCTCTCCAAGGAGAATGAGCCTGACATCTACAACGCAATCAAGAGAAACGCTCTCCTCGAGAACGTAACTGTTGATGCAGCAGGCAAGATCGACTTCGCAGACAAGTCCGTTACAGAGAACACACGTGTTTCTTACCCGATCGACCACATCGAGAAGATCGCTAAGAACGTTAACAAGATCTCCGCAGGTCCTGCAGCAGAGAACGTAATCTTCCTTTCTGCTGACGCTTTCGGCGTTCTCCCTCCTGTTTCCATCCTCACACCTGAGCAGACAAAGTACTACTTCCTCTCAGGCTTCACAGCTAAGCTTGCCGGTACAGAGCGTGGAATCACAGAGCCTACACCTACATTCTCCGCTTGCTTCGGTCAGGCATTCCTTGAGCTCCACCCTACAAAGTACGCTGAAGAGCTCGTAAAAAAGATGGAGAAGTCCGGCGCTAAGGCTTACCTCGTTAACACAGGTTGGAACGGCACAGGCAAGAGAATCTCTATCCCTGACACACGTGGAATCATCGACGCTATCCTTGACGGTTCCATCAAGAACGCTCCTACAAAGAAGATCCCTTACTTCGATTTCGAAGTACCTACACAGCTCCCCGGCGTATCCACAGAGATCCTCGATCCTCGTGATACATATGCTGATGCAGCTGAGTGGGATAAGAAGGCTCAGGATCTCGCTGGAAGATTCATCAAGAACTTCAAGAAGTACGAGACCAACGAAGCTGGTAAGGCACTCGTTGAGGCTGGTCCTAAGCTCTGATCCTTTTCGATCTGAATCAAAACAGTCAATAAAACGCCCCCGCAGACGCGGGGGCGTTTTTTGTGCTTGTATCACAAAAACAATTGACCTTAAAAACATGTATTTGTAAAATATATTAGTATTTTAAATACAATTTTCTCAGGAGGTACTTTTATGGAGTACAAAATTGTTGGTAACAATCTGCCCGCTGTCGTTATTTCTCTTCAGCCCGGTGAGACAATCCAGTGCGAGTCCGGTTCAATGAGCTGGATGGACAACTGCATCAAGATGGAGACAAAGACAGGCGGTATCGGCAAGATGTTCGGCCGTATGATCTCAGGTGAGTCTCTTGCACTCAACCACTACACAGCTCAGTCCGCAGGTGAGATCGCTTTCGCATCCTCCTTCCCCGGATCCATCGTAGCAATCCAGCTCAACGGCAATTCAATTATGTGCCAGAAGGGCTCTTTCCTCGCTATGTTCGGTGACGTCGAAATGTCCATCGGCTTCCAGAAGAAGCTCGGCGGCGGTTTCTTCGGCGGTGAAGGCTTCATCATGCAGAAGTTCACCGGTAACGGAACTGTCTTCCTTGAAGTTGACGGTTCTGCTGTTGAGTATGACCTCGCAGCCGGCGAGACAAAGATCGTCGATACAGGTTACGTTGTAATGATGGATTCCACAGTTACAATGGACGTTCAGATGGTTAAGGGCGTTGCTAACGTTCTCCTCGGCGGTGAAGGCCTCTTCAATACAACCCTCACAGGTCCCGGCCACATCACCATCCAGACAATGCCTATCTCCAAGACAGCAATGGTTCTCTATGCGCAGATGCCGCACAAGAGCTGATTCATTTTTGGAATAAGAACTTTTTGGGACCGCGCTTCCGGGCGCGGTCCTTTTTTTGGTTTATATAGAAAATTAATAAAATAATGTTTCGGCCAAAGTGCATTCCCGCTTGTCGGTTTTTGTAGTTTTTTGTCGGTAATTTCTGTCTTGTGACGTCGTATCATTTTCACATGGACATATCTTATTTCTGTGACTCAAGTGTTATCAGCGAATACCTGCGTATCAAAGGAATCTTGGAACGTATGCCAAGATACAGTATTGGAATGCATGCCGGAAAACAGGTAATCCGCGAATACACCGGCTACGGCGATAAAACTGTCAGGAAAACAACACATATGAAATCCCAGGCTTATGGAGGAATGCAACAGAAAATGCATAGATATAACGAATTTCTTGGTCTCTTAAAACTCTATGAAGATGAAATCAAGCGAAGACACTTGACCATACCTGAAAAGTTCGAGTTTAAAAGTGATTCTTCAGTCTTTAACATTGATTATTGGAATTCACTAATTCCCACCGCTAACTCTTTTGAGATAAAAAGCGACTACTACGATAATTACGGATACCATGTTCGCTCCCGCGGAGAAATGATCATCGGTAACGCTCTTAAAGACCTCGGTCTGGAAGCCAAATACGAACCTCTTCTCATTCTGAAAAACGGCAAGAGGATCTATCCGGATTATTCATTCCCGGTACATGTAATTGACAGATGTTTCTTCGTCGAATTCGTAGGTATGACTGACAATGAAGATTATTGCAACTACAACTACGGCAAAATCGATGAATACATGCGTAATGGTATTCTCCCCAACAGAGATCTAATACTCATCTGCGGAACAAATACGTGGCTTCCGTCTCAAGATACGATAAAACATATTATCGCATCATTTATAAACACCACAGTTGAAAGCGTATATAAGCAAAAGTCATAATTACCCATTACACGCTCTCTTTTATTCAAAACAGAGCGCGCTTCAGGTAATTCGGTGCCTCAGGCGGCTTTATTACCTGTTACACGCTCTCTTTTACCCAAAACAGAGCGTACTTCAGGTAATTCGATGCCTCAGACGGCTTTATTACCTGTTTTACGCTCTATTTTATTCAAAACAGAGCGTTAAACAGGTAATTGAATCCGTAGCAAGCAAACAAAACAGGCTCCCACTTTGGGAGCCTGTCGTGATTGAACTTAAAGACTTATCAAGCAGTAACGATCTTGTTAGCGCTGTCGAGGCCGTGCCTCTCCACTGCTTCCTGTCTCATCTTGTACTTGAGGATCTTTCCTGCTGCATTCATCGGGAAGCTGTCAACAAAGTCAACGTATCTCGGAACCTTGTGCTTAGCCATGTGATCCATGACATACTTCTTGATCTCATCTTCAGATGACTCTTCACCGGGCTTTAAGATAACAGCTGCGAGGATCTCTTCACCATAGTCAGCATCAGGAACGCCGATTACCTGGACATCCTGGATCTTGGGATGTGTATAGAGGAAGTCCTCGATCTCCTTCGGGTAGATGTTCTCGCCGCCGCGGATGATCATGTCCTTGATACGGCCTGTGATCTTGTAGTAACCGTCCTCGGGTCTTCTGAGGGCGAGGTCACCGGAGTGGAGCCAGCCGTCTTCGTCGATGGCAGCTGCTGTTGCTTCGGGCATCTTGTAGTAACCCTTCATGATGTTGTAACCGCGTGCGCAGAACTCACCGGGAACACCGTCAGGAAGCTCAACGCCTGTCTCGGGATCAACGATCTTGGTCTCAACGCCGAAAATGGAAGGTCCTACTGTGTTGACTCTCTGCTCGATAGTATCGGTTGTCTTGCTCATCGTAGTAGCGGGAGATGCCTCTGTCTGACCATATGTGATAACGATCTCAGGCATGTGCATCTTCTCGATGACCTCTTCCATTGTCTTGATCGGGCAAGGTGATCCTGCCATGATACCGGTTCTCATGTGTGAGAAGTCTGTCTTGGGGAAATTCTCATGTCCGAGCATCGCGATGAACATCGTGGGAACGCCGTGGAAACATGTGATCTTCTCCTGGTTGATGCAGTTAAGACCCTTTCTGGGCGAGAATGCAGTTATAGGAGACATCGTAACCGCGTGAGTTACTGATGCGGTCATAGCAAGAACCATGCCGAAGCAGTGGAACATAGGAACCTGGATCATCATGCGGTCAAAAGATGACAGATCCATGCAGTCGCCGATAGCCTTACCGTTGTTGACTACGTTGTAGTGCGTGAGCATAACGCCCTTGGGGAATCCGGTCGTACCTGATGTGTACTGCATGTTGCAGACATCGTGCTTGTCGATCGTTCTTCTGATCTTCTCGACATCGCTGTAAAGAACTGTTTCAGCAAGCTTAGGCATGTCATCCCAGTGGAAGCAGCCGGGAACGCGTGACTCGCATGTGATGATGTTCTTGAGCACGGGAAGTCTTGCTGCTTCAAGCTTACCGGGTTCTGAATCCTTGAGCTCAGGGCAGATCTCGTTGATGATCTGTAAGTAGTCGCAGTCCTTATATTTGTCGATCATGACGAGAGTGCATGTATCGGACTGGCGGAGCAGATACTCGATCTCGTGGATCTTGTATGCCGTGTTGACTGTTACGAGTACGCAGCCGATCTTGGTTGCTGCCCAGAATGTCAGATACCACTGGGGAACGTTTGTTGCCCAGATTGCAATGTGGTCACCCTTCTTGCAGCCCATTGCAAGGAATGCACGAGCGAGGTTGTCTACGTCATTCCTGAACTCAGGATAAGTTCTGGTATAGTCAAGCTCTGTATATCTGAACGCATACTGGTTCGGGAAAAGCTCACAGATCTTGTCTAAGACATCCGGGAATGTCAGGTCGATCAGGGTCTCCTTGGGCCAGGGATAATAGCCTGTTCCCCTTTTGTCTGTCTGAAGGTCGGTCTTCTTCTCCTTCGGACGGTAGGATTCCATGTAGGATGCGAACTGAGGAACAACGATTCCTGCGCCTTCAAGGTTCTGATACCATCTGTAGACCCATTCGAGCGAAATGTATCCGATGTAATCGATTGCCTGGAGCGAATCAAACATCTCCTTGAGAGGCATGTCACCTGCGCCCATGAGCTTATACGCGACCTTGCCGTCAACCATGACGGAGTCCTTTACGTGAACGTGCTTGATGTATTCACCGAGGTTTGCAACGGTCTCGGAAGGTTTCTCACCCATAAATCTGTAAGGGTGATGCATATCCCAGAGAGCAGCGACCTTGCGGTTGTTGATCTCGTCCAGGAGCTTCTTGAGCCTCTTAGTGTCAGCGTAAACACCGTTAGTCTCGATGAGGAGAGTAACGTTCTTCTCTTCAGCATAAGGAATGAGCTCTCTGATGATGGAAATAACGACGTTGTCGTCGATCTCCTTTTCGGGAGCGGGATTGCGGTCGCCTAATACGCGGATGAAAGATGTGCCGAGCTTGTTTGCGAGCTCGATATATGCCCTGATCTCGGCGATGGCCTTGTCCTTGGTCTCAAGGTTGTTGATGGGCTCACCGGATGAAAGGCAGGGAATTGTTAGTTTTAGATCTTTTAGTTTTGCGATGGTCTTAGGTAGTTCTTTATCTGTGAAAGGTGCTGCTTTGACTGAGAAAATATCCTGTCCCAGTCCTCTGATCTCGATTCCGTCAAAACCGAAATCCTTAGCCATCGAGTAGATTTCCTGCCATGTAAAATTCGGGCAGGCCAGTGTTGAAAAACAAGTTTTCATAAAACCACCTCACAAAATAAAGAATCGCTAAATTATATCTTTTTAGGGATAATTTGTAAATCAAAATATGCCGAAATTAAATCGACATCATTGCCTGATTTATGCAGCTGTAGATAGTATTGGAATCTGCCTTGCCGTGAGCTTTGACCACATGCTTCCTGATACCCAGGATAACCGCGCCGCCGTACTCGTTGTACTGATACAGCAATTCATTCTCTTTCAGGACTTCCAAAGCTGCCTTCAGGCTCTCGCCGGATAGTCGTTCCTTCAGGCCGCTCATTATGCTGCCGGCGACCAGGAAACCTATGCTCTCATTGCCTTTTAGCAGAGCATTTCCGACAAGGCCTGTGGAAACGGCAACATCAGTCTCACCTGTAAGAAGATTGTCAGGCTCGATATTGCCGATGAAATTAAGATCTGATTCTTTAAGAAGCTTAAACGCGCTGATAAGAGACTCGGTACCTTTGCAGTCTTCCCTGCCGACATTGATCAGTGCTACCTTCGGGTTGCTGATGCCGCGTGATTCCATGAGCTTAGAACCCAGAACGCCGAAGCTGAGCATTTCTTCGGGTGTGGGTTCAAGTGTCGAGCCGCAGTCAACGAGGCAGACGCGCTCTTTGATGCCGTAAGGCAGAAGAGCTGCCAGGACAGGCCTCTTGCAGCCTTTCTCAAGACCGAGCTTCATGACCGAAGAGATAATTAACGCGCCGGTATTGCCTACACTAACTACCGCTGCGGGTTCTTCTGACTTGGAAAGTGCTTCAAGCGCGACAGAGATAGAATAATCAGCGCCTGGCTTTGCCGCGAGCATCGGATTGTCCTTATTGGTCAGGACCGAGCCGCAGTCGATAAGATCAAACCTGTCCTTGAGGTCAGCGTGCTTCTCGGCAACGCCTTCATACTCGGCTGCAGGACCGACAAACGTGATAAAAAGATCCGCATTGTCAGCAAGTGCCTTGAAAGCGCCTTCGCAGATTACCGATGCGGGATTGTCGCCGCCTGAGAGATCAAGGAATATCTTTTTCACTGATAGAGCACCACCAAGTCGTAGATTCCCTGTCCGCCGTATGCCGCTGATATCTCAGCATCGGGGCAGGATTTCTTTATGCCGGTAATGTTGCCCTGGACATGGGTTACCAGGACATCCGTTGAGGTAAAGACCGTTACGGCTTCAACATCCTTGATGCCGGGAACTGCCTTTGTAAGCTCAATGAGCGCTGTGACCGGGTTGTCTGCGCTGCAAACGATGATGTCGTCATCGATAACGCCGATGTGATCGCCGGCTTTTACGTCAACGCCGTTATATACTCCTGACTTGTCGGCAACAGAGACAAAACCGGTATGAACGCCCTCTAATGATTCGAGCATCGTCCTTTCGATGATATCGTAAGAAGCCGACGGATCGATCAGAGAAAGCGCGCAATAGCCTTCAGCCATCGATCTTGTGGGAACGATATGAAGCACGGAATCTGTCAGGAGTTCTCTGACCTTCTCGGCTGTCATGATGATGTTCTTGTTATTGGGAAGCAGGATAACGTGCTTTGCGGAGGCCTTCTTGCAGGCATCGAGCATGTTCTGAACGGAAACGTTGTCAGACTGCCCTCCCCTGATTATCTGCTTGACGCCCAGAGACTTGTAGAGCTCTTCTATTCCGTCACCGTCAGCGACTGCAACGATAGCGCAGTCCTGCGTTGCCGAAAGGAAGTTCTCGTGGTGCTGGACCGTCATGTTCTCGATCTTGATCTTTGTAAACTCACCGTACTTATGGTAATAAGCAAGCACTTCTTCAGGCTTGAGCGTGTGGATATGGATCTTGAGATCGCATCCGTCCTGGACAAGGACCAAAGAATTGCCGAAGCTGCTCATGTCGAGACGCACGGTATCTGAATTGAAGCTTGCGAGCTTGTCTTTCTCGATCTTAAGGATAAGCTCGGTGCAGTAACCGAACTGCTCTTCATCAGAAGAGACACCGAGCGTTCCGTTGCCCGAGAATGAAGGCTTTATCGACTCAAACTCGGAGAAATCGTATACGAAATCGTCGTCTAAAGCGGAAAGCATTCCCGTGACAAGGCAGAGGAATCCGCATCCGCCGCTGTCCAGAACGTCGTATTCCTTGAGGATCGGGAGCTTCTCGGGAGTATGTTTCAAAGACTCCGATGCGCCCTCGACGATGTTCTTCATGAAATCCTTTACCGTTGTGTCTTCATCGAAAACATCTTCAGCTTCTTCCTGTGCTTCCCTGCATACCGTAAGGAAAGTACCTTCAACAGGTTCGGCTACGGAAGAATAAGCAGACTGCGTGCCTGAGATGAAAGCAGCGTCAAGATTGCCGGGATCCAACTCAGTCTCGCTTCTTAATGCTTTGAGGAAGCCCTTGAGCCACTGAGAAAGGATTACGCCGGAGTTGCCCTGGGAGTTCATGAGAGCGCTCTTGTAGAGAGCATCGAAATCCTCGGGCTTAAGGTCTCTGTCACCTATCTCGATGAGGACTTTGACGATGCCTGACATCGTCTTGTCCATATTGGTTCCCGTATCACCGTCAGGGATCGGGAAAACGTTCATGTCGTTTAAGGTCTGCTTGTTTTCCAGGATGTTCTTGCTGCCTGCAAGAAGCATCTTCTTTATTACGTTAATTTCCATTCAACTGTTCCTTTTTGTGTCTGCCTGAGTAGAACACGATTATAGTTCCGGGGCCGACGGATGCACCGACGATCGGGCCTATAACATAAAGGCTCGTTGAAGCTCCGGGAATGAGCTCTTTTATCTTGTCAGAGACCACATTCGCAGCTTCCTCGTCATCGGCATGGCCGATATAGATGGTCTGCGAAAGCGGATCTGTTATGTACTGGGCGGTCATGGCAGCGAGCTCATAAAGAGAAGACTTTCTGCCCTTAACCTTTTTGACTGCGAGATTGTGGCCCTCGAGATCGGAGATCAGGATAGGCTTAACAGAGAAAAGATTGCCGAAGAATGCGGATGATGCAGTAACGCGGCCTGCAGCCTTGAGGTAGTCTAAGTTCTCTACTGTGCCGTACTGGTTGAAGAAAAGCTTGTTATCTTCGATCCATGCTGCCGTCTCATCAAGGGACTTGCCCTCATCTCTCATCTGTGCCGCCTTGATGGCTATTGAACCCTGTCCAAGGCCGCTGATAAGAGAATCGATACAGACGATCTTTCGATCCGGGAAGTCAGATCTTAATTCCTGGCTAATGACCTGCTGAGCAGTCTTAACAGAGCCGGAAAGGCCTGAAGAACATGCGATGTAGAGGATATCCTCGCCCTTTGAAAGATGCTCTCTGAATTTCTCGTCAAAAGTCTTAAAGGTTACCTGTACGGTCTTATATCTCTTGCCGCTTCTCATGGAATCGTAGAACTCCTTGGGAGAGATATCTTCCCAGTCGAGCGAAGCCCTGAATGTCTTATCGTCAAGCGAGAACTCCATCTGGCAGTAGTCGATGGAATACTTTTCGCGGATCTCGTTTGAAAGGTCGCTAGTTGAATCAGTGATGACAGCAAAACTCATAATGGTACTCCTTCCTCTTAACCGTTAATAAAATCAATTACTTCCGAATCGTACTTTTCCAAGTTTACTATTCTTAAGTGTGAATGTGCACCGTGATCGAACCAGACGAACTTCTTTTTCGCGCTTCCGCACGCATTATAGATAAGCTCGAAATCGTCAGGGCTGTTGCTCTTGTCCTCTCTTCCGCAAAGGAACAGAGCGGGCACTTCCACCTTCTTTATCTCTTCGATGGGCTTGTTCTTGAAAACATTAACTCCGGCGAGCTTCTTGTAGAGCATTGCCATCTGCAGGCATACAGGGAATGTCGGCTTGCCGTGGTTCTTAGTCCTCATTAAGAGAACTTTATAGAACGCGCTGTACGGACCTTCAAGGATAATGCCCTTGAGATAAGCCTGATGAGCGGCTGCGACATAGATAGCCTCTGCCGAGCCGACACAGATGCCGTGGATGAAGAACTTCTCAATTCCGTATCTCTCATGGATATAGTCGATCCAAAGGCCGGCGTCCTCGCCTTCTTTCATTCCGGCGGTCGTGTACTTGCCTTCGCTCAAACCGCATGCGCGCGGATCGACTACGATGACGTTGCATCCCGCCTTCTGGAAAAGGTCTGCGAAATAGTAGCAGTAGAGCACGGTTTCAGCTCTTCCTGCAAGTATCAGCGCGGCGCGGTCGTATCCGAAATTGAAATACTCGCCCTTAAGCTTAAGGCCGTCTTTGCTCGTTATCTCAATGTCTTCCTTATATGAAGCGTTCTCTTCGCCCCATTTCATTCCGGCATTGAACATAACGGAATGCTCTTCGTTCTCGGGACAGCTGTTGCCTCTGGCCCACTTGTCCGGAGAAGTGCGGATAAACATTTCGGAGTATTGCTTTTTAGCAATACCCCAAACGTATATCCACATGAATATGAATCCGCTGAGCGCTATAAAGACAACGATCGCGGCGATGAGCAGAACGGCCTGCATTTGTATTACAAACCTGCCTTAACTTCGTTGAAGATCTTGGTCTCTTCTACAAGGCCTTCGGAGATCTCGTTGCCGAAATAGAAAGCTACGATCATGCCGGGGCCGATAGCGGTTCCGTTTGCCATGTTAACGCGTGTAGCGATGATCTCTTCGGGATGGAAATTCTCCTTGATGAGATCCTGCATCTGGATCCACTGTGCCTTACGGTACGTGTGAGAAACGAAGATCCTCTTCGGATTGGGTTCGATCGTTCTCTTCATGTATTCGATGGAAGCAGCGAACATCTTCTTGTAGCCTGTAACCTTGCCCATAACGGTGTTCATGCCCTTACGGTCGCACTCAGCCATAGGCTTGATGTTGATGAGGCCACCCATGAAAGCAGCGATGTTGGATACACGGCCGGATCTCTTGAGGAAGTTGAGGTCATCAACAGTACCCATCTGATGAACTCTGTACTTGTTGACATTGAGCCAGTCAGCGATCTCTTCCATAGACTTGCCCTGCTGCTTCATTTCGCCTGCGTATGAGACGAGGAGGCCTAAACCGCCTGAATATCTGACAGAGTCGACTACGATGATCTTTCTGTCAGGATATTTTCCCATCAGCTTCTCGGCAGCAACCTTACACTGGTTGTATGTTCCGGAAAGAGCAGATGAAAGTGAGATGTTGAGGATATCGTATCCCTGCTTGAGATACTTCTCGAAAAACTCTTCCTGAAGCTCGATATTCTTGATGCCTGTTGTATAGATAGCATCTTTTGTCATGCTTCCATAGTATTCATCAGGACTCATAAGTTCCCAGTCAAGAGTTGACTCCTCTTTCTTACCGTCAGGAAGAACAACGATGCCCGGAAGATAATCCGTTACACCGAATCTTTCTCTTAAGTCCTTTGTCAGGTCTGTTGAGCTGTCTGTAAGAATTACAAAATCACCCATTTCCAAAATCTCCTTTTATGTTTGTATATTGATTATTTTCTGGCTTCTTCGATAGCTTTGATGACGTCGCCTACTGTCTGGAAAGCATTTGCTCCGCTGACGTTGAGCCTGACGTTCATCTTCTCTTCGATATTCATCATGATGACAACGAAAGATACGGAATCCATATCAAGATCCTTGAGCTGAGTCTCTTCCGTTATTGATGAAAGCGGGATCTCGAACTCTCTGTTCATTGCCTTATAGCTGTCAGAGATGACATTATAGAGTTCTTCAAGCATTATCATTATCCCCCTTAACCTCTTTGCCGGCCTTTTTCTCCTGAGCTTCTTTGATCTGCCCGTTTACACGCTCAAGATTGGCCTTCATCTTGACCCTTGCCGCTTTTACAGCCCTGTTGAATTCCGGCGAGGATTCGCGTATCGCGATCTGTCTTAATTCAGTGAGTTTCCTGTACAAAAGGTCGTTTGCAAGATTAACTGAGTTATTATCGGGCATTTGCGAGGTCCTGTCAAATTTGATGAGCTCTCCTATTACATACACCTGTTTTCTGAAAGGCTTGTATGTAGAGTGCATGTAAACGGGCGCCACGGGTACACCGGTCATGAGTGCCAGCATGACCGCTCCGCTCATGAAAGGCATGAGCTTATCGTCGTAATTCATATGGCCTTCCGGGAACACAAGGAGCGGGACATCGTCCTTTAAGCAGTCGATGCATGTCCTGATAGCGCCCCAGTCAAAGCCCGAGCGGTCGAGCATGATGCATCCCATTGTCTTTTCGAAAAACTCCCACATCTTATTGATGGTGGCAACGTCCCTGGCGGCAATGCATCTGGGCGCGAGCTTGAAGAAAACATAGTACATGAAAGGCGCATCGATCCACCAGGAGTGGTTGCTGACAAGGAGCATGCCCTTCTGTCTTAACCTGGTTCCCCTTGCCATGCCGTTCTCATAGATGTATTTCGGGTGCATTAACGTCCAGATGCCCGGATAAGCGGTTATCTTGACGAAGTTGTAGAGGAAGTCCGCATGCTTGTGCTTCCTGGGCTTCTTGCCTTCAGCCTCGTAGAAGTTATCGAGATAGAACTGCCTGTACTTCTCTATCGTGTCGTAAAGGTCCTTTGTCATGGCGCGGGACTGATCCTGCAGAGTCTCTTCGGTGATGAGATAGTTGTCCGGGAATATAGGCTCACCGATGAACATCTTGTCCCTCTTGCCGGGTCCTATCTTTCCGTTGTGATAGACGGGGATGATCGGAGCACCTGAGCCTAAGCTCATGAGAGCTGCAGCCTGACCGAACTCAAGGAGCTTGCCTTCAGTCTCGATATGTCCCTCAGGGAAAATGAGTATGTTCTTGCCGTCCTTTAAGAGCTTGACTGCCTTATTTACGGCGTCCATGTTGCCGCTTACGGCATCCACCCTGATAACGCCCATCGCTTTTACGAGGAACGTCAGAAACGGATTGAAATCATAGAACTTGGCCGAGACAAGCACATAAAAGCGCCTTCCCGGGAAAGCCATCAGCGCGCAGACGTAGTCAAGGAATGACGTGTGATTGAGCGCCGCGATTATAGGGCCCTTGTAATCGAGCTTCTTTTTGGCGCGCAGGAAATACCTCTTGATATTGAAAAAGAGGAGCGCGGGAATGATGCTGTTTATAATCAGGAACCACCTTACAAGGAACATCAGCTTATATCCTTCTCAGCCTTGTTGGTGCTGGTGATTATGTAATCGGCGATGGCCATCGGAGTAATGAGCGGCGTCTCGGTCATCATGATCTGCCTGCCGGTCTTCTCGCCCGCCTTGCTCAAGAGCTCGACATACTGCATGCTGTCGCCGCCCAAAGCCACAAAGTTGGATGTCTCGGTGATCTCGCTCCTGTCCTTTCCAAGTACTTCAGCGAACACACCGCAGACAGTATCGATGAGCTTGATATATTCGTCTGTCCTGATCCTCTTGATCTCTTCGTCGGAAGGATCAGAGCACTCGGTAAAGAAAATCTTGGATTCTTCAATGCCTGCCACAAGAGCCCTTCTGTCAACGCCCTTAAGGTTCTCGGGCATGTCGCCTATGAGGCTTACGACCTTTGCAGGGCGCTCCATCATGGAAAGAGACAAGATAGACGTGAACACGCCCTTGAGAGACGTTGTCAGCTCGAAAGCCCCAAGCTTGCCGTTATCGGATAAGACAAGGATCATCTGCTTGCTGTCAGTGCCGGGGATCTTGGCATAAACAAGAGCCATCGCGGAATAAGCACCCTTGCTGATCCTCGATTCGATCTCCTCGGGCGAGATGTTCTCACCGTTTGGTCCAATGATGACATCGTCTTTCCTGCCGACGATGGATAGTCTTCCCTGTGCGTCGATCTTGACGATGTCGTTCGTAGCGTAATAATCCTGATCGTTCTTACGGAAAACACCGTCAATGTACATCCCGTTCATCGTATGGTCGTTCGGGATCAGGAGCTCACCGTCTTCAGCGAGCTTATAAGCGATGTTGGAGAAAATGACGCCGACCTTGCCCTCGTTCCTGTACTTGGGCTTTTTCGCAAGCTCGACAGAGAGAATGCCGCACTCGGTCAGACCGTATCCGTTATGTATCGAATAGCCCAGACCGTTAAGGACTTCCAGAGTCCTCGGCTGTACGAAACCGCCGCCGGAGATGAGGAATCTGAGCTTTTCGCCCAGGAGCTGTCGTCTTACCTTCTTGAATATGATGCCTCTGGCGACCGTAGCGCCAAATAGCGGGAAAACGTTCTGGAGCTTGTTGGAGAAGTTGATCGCCTTATTGAAGGTCTTGGTCTTGCCCTGTTTGGCGACCTCAGCCTCAAGCGCCGCGACCGTCTTGTTCCAGACAAGCGGGATAGCAAAGAAATGCGTAACGCCGATCCTTCTGCATACGAGCTGGATCGATTCGACATCGTACTTCGGAAGGAATACCATGCATCTGCCGAAGAACGTGAACCAGAGCAGCAAAGCAACAAGCCCGAAAATGTGGTAGAACGGCAGGAACGCAAGGTTCTTGATCTCAAGCTTCTCGTTGTACTGGATCGCGGGATTCATCCTGACGATGTCAGCCGAGAGCTCGACCTGCTTACAGATGGTCATGCCGCTGTGTGATATGATCTTGGGCTTTGACGTCGAGCCGCTGGTAACGAGGATGACCTCGTCCTCCCAGTAATCCTTTTCGGGCGAAGACATATCGTCAATACCGTCAAGTATGGCTGAAGGCGTGATTGCGCCCTTTACCCTGTCATCCAAAGAAACGACGAACAAAGGCTTAAGCTCATCGATAATGTCGTTTGTTACAGCAAAACTGTGCCTCGTGTTAAGAAGTACGGGCTTAAAGCCGGACCTCAAAAGGCCCCAGAAGATCGCGACCCAATCTACCGAGTTCTCAAGGTAGATGCCGGCGATCCTTCCCTTGCCTGCCTCAGGCGCTCCGTATTTGGTCAGGAACGCATTTGCGAACACATCGGTCCTTGCACAGAACTCGGAATATGTGACCTTGGCGATACTGCCGTTATCCAGATACTCGGCAAAGAGCTCGCCTGTAAAGCTTTCCCTGATTATCCTGAAGATCGTCTCAAACGACTGATCGGAGCCCTTGAGCTCCTCGATATTTCTGGTTACTACTTTCGCGACCATGACCATCAGACATC
>CACYMP010000029.1 GCA_902775565.1 Oscillospiraceae bacterium | reverse complement strand
CAAAACAAAATGGATGCCTCCTGTTGTTTACAGGAAAGCATCCATCTGCTAAAACTTATTCAATTATCTATGTGTCCAGTTTCCTGGGTACATATCATTATGCCCCCTTTTTATTGGATAGTAACATTGTTACACATCAATCCATTCCGTATTTGCGCCTGAATTCGTCGCTCATTTTAGCGCCGGTCTTCTCGAGATATTTCTTTGCCTGTTCGATCATTCTCTCAGGCGTCTTATAGTTAAAATACCCGATCGGGGCAACACCTTCATCATCGAATGCTTTGCAGACCACGATCGCATCAGACATCGTGCGGTCTTTGGGCTGCGCGCCGTAAATGCACAGGAATCCGGCAAACGAACAGATACTCTTGGCTTCTTTGAGATCGATGATATCCGTGTTCATTCCTACGGTGAGGAACAGATAATCATTAACGAATTCGAAAAAGACGTTGTCGCTGCTTTTCAGATCACCATGATTGAGGTTGATAGTCATCACCTGATTGCCGTTTTTATCGTATCCACACAACACATCCGTACTGTATACGACATAGAGTGTCTCGCCGTTGAATCTGACTTTCTTGGGGATACGCTGCTCGATATCCTTTGTAAATCTCTCTGTACCGTCGGCTGCGAATACTTTCATGTCGCCTTCACTGTAGATCTCGGCAAAGAGTCCGCCTGCTTCATTCCAGGCAACAAATTCGCAGTATCCGCAATCTGCGCTTGTGAACGTGCCGGTCTCGGTATCAACGGTCAGTCTGCTTGTCCTGTGCTGACCGTCAACAATATCACAATAATAGAGCAGGACTTTTTTACCGTCCGGAGACGGGCCAATTTTTACAAGGTAATATGCTCCGCTAGCGATCTCCTTATCAACGAGTGTCTTTTTGACCGTATCATCAACCATGTTATAGCTAATGAGAGTGAGCTTTTTTGTCTCGGCTTCGGTGTACTTTGCCCAAACCCTGCCGTTGACAGCGGTCACTCCGAATAGACTGTCAACAGTAAACTCACTGTTGCAGTCTGCTATCTGACCATTGGCCGCATTGATCTTAATGAGAGTATAGACCTCATCTCCGTCCTTGTTTTTCTGCGACTTTAAGAAATAAACAAACCTGTTATCAGGAGAAACCGAATTATCAAAATAGACAAGGTTGTTCTTCGGTGCATCAACAGTCCAGATGACTTTACGGGTCTTCAGATCCGAACCGCATATCTTCGAACTCTCGTGATAAGTTACCAGATAATCTCCGCACTTGGCACTGTACGATACGATGCCTTCAGAACCGGAATTCTCAAATCCTGTATATTCTGTATCCGTAAAATTCCCGCTGTATTCAGTGATGACTCTTTGAGTCGAATCCTTGACCAGATATGAAACCTGATCGTTCTTATCCCTTGTCAGCTGAAGCTCCAATATACCATCCATAAAGTACTTAGCTGAAGTCACGTTCTTTTTGCTTGCATCAAGCGGAACCCACAAAGCTATTCCGTTACGGAGAACAACAGAAATACTGGTTTTTGTAGGAACCGTTCTGATTATGCTTGCCAGGAAATCATAACTCTTGATGAGTTTGCCGGTCTTCTTGTCTACGATCACCATTTTGTTTCCGACGGCAGCCATTACCACTTTTGTCTCACTTCCGTCTTTCAGTTTATATGCTGAATCGAAAACTTTGGTATCAACAACACGGTTCAAGGAAGTAAACTCCGTCTTCCATACTGATTTTCCGGAAGAATTTATCTGTTCAAGAATAACCGTGGACTCATAGATCTGATCAGTACCCGCATAACCTGCAGCATTCAGATCATCGTTAGGACGTCTTAAGGCCAGTATGTTGCCTTCCTGATCAAAAGCGGCATTCAGGTAATCACCTGATTCCGAAGCTACACACGACCATTTTTCTTTTTCCATATCACAGACGAACATGCCGTTATTGTTGACGCCTCCAAAGCTTCCGATAAGAACGGCTGTCGTAAAATCATTGTTTATCAGGAAACGGTAGATCGAAAAACCGGTAACAGCGGACTTCGGCATACTCGCTTCAAATGAAGAGTTCTTTTTGGTCTCAAGCTGTTTGACTACTTTTCCGTTTTCGGCATTGATTATGATAAGAGAAGTATTGGCGTTGAGAACGACATAGCCCTGTTTTTCATAATATTCCATCAACAGATCACGGTTGGAATAAATGTTTCTTTCGTTATCGGTCTTCCATTTTTGCTGCAATGTGCCTGCATCGTAGAGCGCAACATATTTGCTTGACAGGACTATCACATCATTATTCTTGTCCAGTCTGAAATCCTGGATGCCGTTCTCATCATCCTTAAGGATCTGCTCGTTGCTTTCTTCCCTTTTCCAGATGTGCAGTATTCCGCTTGAATCAAGTGCCACCACGCGGCCGTCACTTCCGGTGGAAGCATACTTGATTATAGTTGCAGATGTCTCGTATCTCCATACAGGAACAGAATCGGATGTTCCCTGTGTGGTATATGCGCCCAATGCTGAAGCAATGGCAAACTGAGCTTCATCCGTTACGGGGCGCCTTGTTCCGTCGCTGTCCTCAAACGCGGCGAGAGCAAGCTGTATGGCACCGATACGGTCACCTTCGTCAAGGAGCTTGAGCGATTCGGACGCATAGTATCTCGACTGGTTCATCTTAGAGTTCTGCAGGTTGACGTTGATCTGTCTGACCATAAAACCTACGTAGATAGCAAACGCTATTGCTGCAGCGGAGACCAGCGCAGTCTCGATAAGAAGTCTTGTTCTCTTATATGCTTTTCTTCTTCTGATGATATCGTCGTAATTGCAGCCCAGCATAGCGGCAGCAAGTCTCGGAAGCTCGATCTTTCTTGCCTTGGAAACAGGCATTCTGTAGTCAGCAGCCAGAGGCTCGACGACTTCATCCTTACAGTAGAATGTGCCGTCTGCAAGATAGTGAGTGATGTTATCGTGCCTTAAGATCTCAGGGATAACTTCGTCAGGCTCACCCTCAACAAGAACGGTAAGGATAAGCTGCTTATTGTAATCGTGAAGCTCAAGGAACGTGTCGATCTCGCGCTTGACCCAGTCAGATTCAGATGTGCTGAAAGAACAGATAACGATAAGGAATTCCGATACCCTTAATGCTTCCTCGATATCTTCGGTAAGGTTGCTCGAGATAGGAAGCTCTTCGACATCCCTGAATACACGGTTAAATCTCTTCTTACCGGTCTTCTTGCGCAGAGCTTTCGGTATATCGAAATGCTCAAGGCTCTTTTGTATTTCAGCGGCGATCTGCGTGTCTTTCACCGCATGCCTGTAAGATATGAAAGCGTCGTATCTGGATTCCATAGCTGCCCTTCCGAATTCTTATTGATTGACTATACGCACCGGTCTCAGTCCGGAGCATATGTCTCCTTGAAAATATCTTTGTTTATGATGTAAACGTCATCTGGATCGGATTCTTTCGCCGCGAGATAATCGCCCGGCTCGCCCTTGAGATACTCATCGCCGTTCCACTTGGTAAAGACTTTCGTCGTAGACTTGATGGGCATTGCGAGGATCACGTTGCCTCCTTCAGAGACACATGTTTTCGCGATGCGATTGAGCGGCAGTATCTCACCTGATCTTGTGTTCTTGATGGTCGGGAAGTATTCAAGCTTCATCTTGTACTCTTCATCAAGCTTCTTGTAATTCTTGCCGAAAACCTTCTTATTAGATGCATAAACCTCGCCCCTGACTCCGATCATGATGACGGCATCTTCAGTGACATTGAGGTTGTAGTCGCCTTCGAGCGAACGCACGAGGATCGGTGTGCCTTCAGGCAGGAATTCAGAAGGAACAACATAACCCTGCTTGAGAGGAAGCTTCTTGTAGCGCTTCATCTTCGTGACATCGAGCTTTTCCTTGCCCGCATATATGATCCTGCAGTCCTGATAGTAATCGTGCAGACGTTCGCGAAGGACTGTGGTGACGATCGCGTGCTTGTGGATATCATCCGATGAAAGATAATCGGGTCTTAAGTCAGCCAAGAGCTCCTTCTGGATCAGTCCGCCGGCTTTGTCCGAACGTCCGCCGCCAGAACCTATGCCGCGGGAGATATATTCCGCAAGCTCGTCTGCCCTTACCTCATGTGTGCAGCTTCTTACGGAGAACTTGACTCCTACATCGAGCTCCGAGAAAACAACGCAAACATCAACGGTATCGACAGCAAGGAAGAAGTCGCTGATAAGTCCCAGAATGTTGGGGTCGCATGGCATCGTCTCGAGAAGCGCATATCTGTGCACCTCATGGTACTCATATCCGAGGAGTGCCATTCCTGCGATCTTAACTTCCTGAAGAGTCATGTTCATGTTGCAGAAATGCTTAATAAGAGACTTGTCGTAGTAGATCGCGTCAAGCATATCGCGGTCAAGCGGATGGTAGATCTCCGCTAATGTGTTCGTGTCTGTATAAAGGCCATAGTAGAGCGCAGTGGAAAGAGATCTGTTGATCTCAAATCCTTCTTTCTTCAAGAGGTCCCAGACTATCGTTGAACAGCTGCCGACTCCCTGACGCACATCATTTAACTTGGGCGGCTTGTTCTCACCGAGATAATGGTGATCGATCGAAGCTATCGTCTCTGCTTCAAACTTTCTTACATTGCCTTCGCCGTAGAGGCAGTCGCATGTGATAAGAAGTTCCGGTTTTCTGTTAAGACTTACGACATATTCAATGGGGATATGGAGCGATTCGACCATGAACTTGAGGTTGGTCTTGGTGATTATGAAATTGCCCGAATAGATGAATCTGACTTTCTTATTATTGGCGTGCAGGTAGCTGTAAATACCAAAACCTGACGCAATCGCATCCGCATCCGGATTGTCATGACACTGAATGACTATATCGTCGTACTCAAGAAGATCGGACAGTTTCATTTTGAGATTCCCTCCAGGTCTAAATACACTCAAATAATTATATCATTATTCGCGAGGCGTTTTCTTATTAATATAAATATGGCCTGAAAAGCAAAACGGCAGGAAGGTCTGTGCCATCCTGCCGCTTCGTTAACAAGCTCTGAAATAATTACTGACCGATCATCTTGGAAAGATCGCCGGCTGTCGGGACGTCAACTCCCGTCTTCTTCTCTACAGCGCCTGCTGCCTTCTCGTAAATGCCGTTTGCCTGCTCGTTCTTGGATACAGCGTCAAGAGCGCCGCTTGCTGTTTCCTTGATCTTGTTAATGTCAATGTTAGGTAGATCTGCCATGGTATTAACCTCCCTTGTTTTTATGTCCTGATTATAATTCTTTAACTTCGAAAAAACAAAACCCCCGCAACGCAGCTACGGGGGATTAGTATGTTTTGTTAAGTTGTAGTTCAAGTTTTAGCAGTGGTCTGTTCGGTTCCGTGCTGAGTAAAACTCAATTTAAGTAGAAAACCTTACAGGAGAAGAACTGAACCAAGCGAGACCAACTGCCTGCTTGAGTTAAAATCTTGTCCCATTGGTCTCACCTCCTTTGAACCTGTGTATGTATTGGTTCTTTTCTGATGGCTTTATGTTAGCATACGTCATGTCAGAATGTGTTATGAAATTATGAACGATTTCTGACATTAGGGTTACATTACGAGTTGATTGAACTGAGCAGTTCCATATAGCGGGACTTCATGTCGATCCCGGTCGTCTTGAACTGCGGGATATAACCGTCGTAATACAGCATGTTCTGAAGATTGATGTAAGACGTGTTGCCGATCCTTGTCAGGATCTCGAGTTCCTTCTCAACGGAGACCTCCATCATCTTGCTTATCTTAAGCTCTTCCTCGCCCGTGCGGCGCCTCATGGCATTGGTCTTCGTAAAGTTGATATAAGCATTCTCATCTGATTTCAGGCAATCCCACAGCGCGCCCGAAAAGTCCGCGTCAGGCCTTAGCGAGTATACCGCATTTACAAACTGCGAATATGCTTCGATGAGGTCGTTCTGCGTGTGGTCGGCATCGGCAAGGGCAAGGAACCTTGTAAGGCTTGCCAAAGGCTCCTTCTTGCGCATTCCTCCGAAGATGGCGAGAGAATTGATTTCCTTGATCAGATCAGGCATATGATCCTCCGGTCTTAATCGTCATCGTGATCTGACCAGATGGTCGTGCTTCCGCGGTCAAGAGCGACAATTCCCGTGCGGCACATTTCAATGATGCCATAGGCTTTGACGTTCTGGATGAAGCCGTCGATCTTCTGCGAATCACCGGTAACTTCAATGCTTATTGCCTCTTCACCGAGGTCGATTATCTTCGCTCTGAAAATGTTCGCCGTCTCAATGATGCGGTCTCTTACGTCCTCACCGTTCCTTACCTTTATCAGCATGAGCTCGCGCTTCATACAATCCTCATTGGAAAGGACGACGACCTTCTTGACGTTATAGAGTTTTCTAAGCTGGGATACGACCTGATCCTTGTCTGTCTTCGCCGCAGAAAGAGTGATCGTGATACGTGAATACGCAGGCGATTCCGTCTCGCCTACCGTAAGTGAATCGATGTTGAATCCTCTTCTCGTGAACATGGCTGTGACGCGTGAAAGGACGCCGTACTGGTTGTCGACGTAGATAGCGATAATTATCTTATCCTTCTTCATTTTCGGCCTCCTTCCATGTTACAAGGTTTTCGAATGATCCGCCGGGTCTGAGCATCGGAAGGACCATCGCGTCCTGATCGATCTTCATGTCGATAACCGAAGGTCCGTCATACGCGTATGCCTTTGCGAAAACATTCTTGAACTCATCGAAATCATCAGCCCTGAAGCCCTTTGCTCCAAAGGCTTCCGCAAGCTTCACGAAATCAGTGTCACGCTCTAATGTCGTTCCCGCGTATCTCTTATCGTAGAACAGCGTCTGCCACTGCCTGACCATTCCCAGAGTGCGGTTATTAAATACAACGACCGTTACCGGGACTTTGTAAGTTACGGCTGTCGCGAGCTCGTTAAGGCTCATTCCGAAGCTTCCGTCTCCGGTGATCAGGACCGCATGTTTGCCCGTTGCAAATGTCGAACCTATCGCGGCGCCAAGGCCGAAGCCCATCGTTCCCAGACCGCCTGAACTGAGCCATGTATGCTTCTTGCGGAAGTTGTAGAACTGCGCTGTCCACATCTGATGCTGTCCGACATCAGTGACGATGCGCGTGTCGGGTTTGACCTTATCGGCGATCTCCATCACGACCTCTCTGGGCACGAATGTATCGTCGTCATAAGCGTCGGATTCACGCTTTCTTAATGAGCTGATCTTCTCTTCCCACTCGGGAAGCTTCTTTTCTTCAACCGCATCCGCAAGCCTTGCAAGGAAGTCTTTTACGTTGCAGCAGACACCAAGATCGACCGAGACGTTTTTGCCGATCTCGGCGATGTCGGCATCGATGTGTATCTTCTTGGAATTAAGCGCATATCTGTCTGTCTTGCCTGTCGCGCGGTCAGAGAACCTGACTCCGACAGCGATCATGAGATCGCTTTTCGCGAGCGCGACGGAAGAAGCGAAATGACCGTGCATTCCCTGCATTCCGAGGAATCTGGGATGTGCAGAAGGAATCTCCGAAAGTCCCATCATGGAGCATCCGATAAATGCATCGATCTTATCTGCAAGAGTAAGAATCTCAGCGCCTGCGCCGGCTCTGACCGCACCGCCGCCGAAATAGATGTAAGGTCTTTTGCATTCGGCGATCAGCTCCGCAGCCTTTGCGATCATCTCATCATCGGCCTTGGGCGGTTTTGCGGGGATAACCTTTTTCAAGGGCTTGAATTCGCATGTTCCTATCTGGATATCGTTCGGGATATCGATAAGAACAGGACCGGGTCTTCCGGAAGTCGCGATCTTAAATGCCTCGCGGATGGTGTCCGCCAGGACCTTGATATCCCTTACGAAGAAATTGTGCTTTGTAATAGGCAGCGTTACGCCGGTGATATCGATCTCCTGGAAAGCATCACGACCGATCATGGAATTGGATACGTTTCCCGTGATAGCGATCACAGGAACGGAGTCAAGGAATGCCGTTGCGATGCCTGTAACGAGGTTGGTCGCACCGGGGCCTGATGTCGCAATGACGACACCCGGTTTGCCTGTGGATCTTGCATATCCGTCAGCAGCGTGAGCAGCGCCCTGTTCGTGTGCCGTGAGCACGTGGGTTATCTTATCCTTGCAGCTGAAAAGCTTGTCATAGATATCGATGACAGTCGCTCCCGGAAAACCGAAAACAGTATCAACACCCTGCTCCAACAGGGTCTCGATAACGATCTGGGCACCAGTAAGTTTCATTGCCAAAACTCTCCTTTATCTGTCTTCGCGGTAATAGTTTCTTCCGATAGCGGAAGGCTCGCAGCTGTTATTGTTCTTTCTGACCGAGCTGATCAGGAGCACGATAAGCGTGATGATGAACGGCAACGCGGAGAAGAACTGCGCGGGTATCTTTGTAAGCCAGCCGAGCGTGTTCGGGAAAGCCGTTGCAAGAGGCGCGTTCTGGACTCTGAGAGTGTTGAAGAATCCGAAGATGAACGTGCCCAGGATAGCCTTTGCAGGACTCCAGTTCGCGAAAATAACGAGCGCGATCGAGATCCATCCGTAACCGTTGATCCAGCAGTTTGAGCCTTCGAAAGTACCGCCCATGTTGAGTGCCATGTAAAGGCCTCCGATGCCCATGATGCCTGATCCGATTATGATGTGGATATACTTGTACAAAGTGATGTTTACACCCAGAGAGTCAGCCGCTCCGGGGTTCTCGCCGATAGCGCGCAGCTTAAGGCCCGGTACCGTTTTCTCGAAATAGAACCACATGACTATAGCGATGATGATACCCAGATAGATGAGTACCGTATGCGAGAAAAAGGTCTTTCCGATAACAGGTATCTTGGAAAGCAACGGGATCTCGATGGGAGCAAACTGCTGGTCGAGTCTGCTTCCGCCGAGCGCGGGCCACTTTGAAGGGCTGTTGGAGACAGCGTTTCCGATGAAGTAATAGAACGCAACGCCAAACGTTGTGATGGTAAGTCCGGTTACGTTCTGGTTAGCCTGAAGAGTAACGGTAAGGAAAGAGAAAACAGCGCCTACGAGGCCTGCCGCGGCAAAGCTTACAAGGCATGCAACAAGAAGGCTTCCGGAGCGCATTCCCGCAAGATAACCCGCTACAGCACCAATAGCCATGGTACCCTCAACGCCGAGGTTGAGCGAGCCGGATTTTTCTATCATGATCTCGCCTGCCGTACCGTAAAGGAGCGGGATGTTGTAAACAACGATACTGAAGAGGAACAGCGTAATTACGTCGATCATTTTTTCGCGTCCTCCTTCTTCTTAAGAGTGAATGTAGCGCAGAAATCGGCGGTAAGTACAGAGAACAGGATTATTCCCTGAAGGAGATCCGCGAAATTGCTGTCGATCGAAGGATACTTCGTCGCGGCGGTCTTACAGCCGAACTGCAGTATCGCGATAAGCACCGACGTTACCGCGATGGCGGGAACGCTGAGCTTGCCGAGCCATGCGACTACGATGCCGGTCCAGCCGACGTTGTTCGTAACCGTCTCGGAGATCGTTCCGGAAGCTGATGCTGTAAGTCCTGCGGCAAGTCCGATCATAGCCGATGAGATGAACATCGTGCGCATTATGATGCGGCTTACTTTCATGCCTGCATACTTTGCGGTTGCGGCACTGTCACCGACTACGGAGATCTCATAACCGTGCTTGGTGTACTTGAGGTAAATGTAGATAAAGATGATGAGCGCTACTGCGATGATGACTGACCACAAAAGATTGAAGTTTCCGATCTTGATGCCGTCCATTATCGCGCTCTCGGGGAACTTGCCGAAGATAGGCCTTGCAGACTTCGGATCAAGGAAGAAATTCCAGTCTTCCTTTGTCTTTCCGAGATACGTTATCAGATACAGCATTATGTAGTTGAGCATCAGCGTGACGAGAGTCTCGTTGGTGTTGAACCTGACTTTGAAGAACGCGACCGCAAGGCCCAGAAGTCCGCTCGAGAGCATCGCGGCGATGCACATCAGAAGGATCGTCAAAGGTCTGGGAAGCCCTGTAACATTGAATGCCACGATAGCGGCGCTGATGGCGCCAATAAGGAACTCGCCTTCGCCTCCGATATTCCAGAACCTCATCTTGAACGACAGTCCCAATGCAAGCGAAGTGATGAGGAGCGGAACTAAGATCTTGAGCAAACCTTCAACATTCTTATATGCGTACTTGTTGCCGACCATACCTATGGTCAGCATTCTTCCGTAGTATTCGAAAGGATTGATCCCGAGCGACCAGAGCAGTACCGCGCCTATTCCCATGGATATCGTTATACCGATGAGGTAATAGATCAGGAGTCTCTTTATAGACTGTCCGGAGCGTCTTACAAGATGGTATTTCTTCATAGACCGGCATCCTCCGCTTTGTTTTTATCTTCGGCGTCTTCAATGACGGAATCCTTCGCGATTCCGGCTGTCTTGCCGCCCTTATCGACAAGGTCGAGCGCGCCGGTCATCATGAGACCGATCTCTTCCTTGGTAGTGTGGTTGCTGTTGACTACGCCCTGGAGCCTTCCGTGGCAGATTACCATTATCTTGTCGCAGAGAGCCATCATTACGTCGATATCCTCACCGATGAAGAGAATGCCTACATCCTTTTTCTTCTGCTCGTTCAGGATATCGTAGATCATGTAAGAAGAACCGATATCAAGTCCTCTTACAGGGTATGCGGTAATGAGAACGTTAGGTCCCGACTTGATCTCACGGCCCAACAGGACCTTCTGGACGTTACCGCCGGAAAGCTTTCTTACCGGGGTCTCTGTCGAAGGCGTAACCACCTTCAGCCTCTCGATGACTTTCTTTGCCTCTTCCCTTGCGGACTTTCTGTCAATGAAAGGTCCCTTGTTATCGGCATAGTTCTTGAGGATCATATTGTCCGTGATGGACAGTGAAGGAGCTAATCCCATTCCGAGTCTGTCCTCAGGGATAAAGCTCATCGAGATTCCCTTTTCGAGGATCTTATGAGGTGAAAGACCGACGATGTTATCGCCCTTGTGGATTATCTTTCCGTCGATCACAGGACGGAGTCCCGCGATCGCCTCGCAGAGCTCTTTCTGGCCCGAGCCTGCGATGCCCGCGACGCCTAAGATCTCTCCGCCTCTGATGTAGAAATCCAGATGATCTACCGCAACTGCGCCTTCGTCGTTCTTTACCGTTAGGCCTCTGATCTCGAGCAGCGGCTTTGTTTTCTCAATGACGGGACAGCTGATATCGAGATCGATCTTACGTCCTACCATGAGCTCTGTAAGTCTCTTCTCGTCTGTCTCTTTTGTAACGACGGTATCGATATATTCACCGTGTCTCAATACCGTGACTCTGTCGGAGACATCCATGACCTCATTAAGTTTATGAGTGATGATTATTATCGAATGGCCCTCTTCTTTCATCTTGCGGAGGACCTTGAAAAGCTTGTCTATTTCCTGGACCGTAAGGACCGCGGTCGGTTCGTCCAGGATTATTATCTTTGCGCCGTAGCACAGGACTTTTAAGATCTCTAATGTCTGCTTTTCGGAAACAGACATGTTCGAGACCAGTTTGTCCGGATCTATTTCAAAGCCGAATCTCTCGGCCTGCTTCATTACCTGTTCTTTTGTATCCTTCTTAAGAAGGAGTCCCTTGTTATCCCTTAAGCCTATCCTTATGTTATCAAGCGCAGTGAAACGCTCAACGAGCTTAAAGTGCTGATGCACCATTCCTATTCCGAGCTTCGCCGAATCCTCAGGCGAGCTGATCGACACCTTTTTGCCGTCGATAAAAATAGAACCGCTGTCGGGCATATAAATGCCCGACAGCATGTTCATAAGAGTCGTTTTACCGGATCCGTTCTCGCCTAAAAGGGCGAGGATCTCACCTTTCTTGAGCTGCAGACTGACATTCTTGTTTGCGAACAGCGGTCCGAACTGCTTCGATATACCTTTTAGTTCGATGGCATACTCCATAAAGCCTCTCCTGCAGCATTATTCGGCGTCGATCAGTTAACCTGAGTTACGCCTTCAACATAGTAGTTCATTGAGCCCTGGATAACGTCATCGCCAACGGATGCTCCGCCTGCGGGAACCTTCTCCTCGCCCTTGTTTGTCTTGAGTGCATCACTCTTCTGCTCAGCGGTTACGGCACCGGCCTTACCGGAGAATGAGAGCTTAACGCCTGAGAAAACATCCCATGTGCCGGAAACCATAAGATCCTTAGCGATCTTGATAGCGTCAGCTGTCTCAGGCTCGCAGTTCTCTGACAGAGGTGAAACATCTACGAGACCTGCGTTGAGTCCCTGATAGTAGTTGCCGACCTTGCTCATGAAGGAATCCTTGTCTGTCATGGCTGCCTGCATTGCTGTCGCATAGTAAGCGCTCCAGTTCCAGATGGCTGCACAGAGGTGAGCCTTGGGAGCTTCAGCTGTCATATCGGAGTTGTATCCGCATCCGAATACACCCTTCTCGTTAGCAACGATCTGAGGCTGAGCAGAGTCGCAGTGCTGGCCGATAACGCCGCACTTGTAAGTGTCGATGAGGACCTGAGCTGCCTGTCTCTCCTTCTCCTGATCGCCCCATGTGGAGATCTCGTAAACATAGATCTTTGCGTTGGGGTTGACTGATCTTGCACCGAGAGCGAAACCGTTGATGCCCGAGCATGTCTCAGCATACTCGGTACCCCATGCGGAAACGTAGCCGATGTTGTCGTTCTTTGTAGCAAGAGACTTGTATCCTGCAGCGATTCCTGCGAGATAACGGGCCTGATAGATCCTGCCGAAATAGTTGTTGAAGTTCTTGTCGTTCGACATATATCCGGTTGCGTGTGAGAAGATGATGTCAGGATACTCTGTTGCCTTCTCATTCATTGCGTTGATATAGCCGAAGCTGATACCGAAGATGATGTTGCATCCGTCACCGGCGAGCTGGTCGATTGCCTGCTTTACCTTCTCGTCATCCTCAGGAACATTGTCAACAATGTAGAGATCCTTGGCAGGATCAAGTCCGACCTGCTTCATAGCCTCTGTGATACCCTTGTGATGAGCAAAGGTGTAGCCGGATGTGTCGTTCTGGCTGTTGATGTAGATCGCACCAACCTTAAAGCTTGCTGCGGGCTTGGTCTCGTCCGTCTCCTTAGAACCGGCAGTTGTCTCCGTGTTCTTGTCTGTAGAGCCTGTAGTAGCTGCCGGCTGCTGCGAGCATCCCGAAAGCGAGAAGCATGCAGACACGGCGAATGCCACTGTCAGCACCAGTGAAACCAGTTTCTTCATAAATTGCCTCCATTTGTTTTCTTTTTATGCAAAGGTTATTGCATACATTGTTGTTCGGGCTTACGCCCTGCCGTCACTGCTCCCTGAAGGTAAGTGACGTATCGCTCATCGAGTCGATTATCGCCAGTGATTCGACTCTGATGCCCTTGGCCCTCAAAGCGTCTCCTCCGCCCTGGAAGCCCTTCTCGATCGCTATGGCCGCGCCCGCGAGCTTCGCGCCCGACTGTCCGATTATATCGAACAGACCGTTAAGTGCGCCGCCTTTCGCAAGGAAATCATCAACGACCAGGATATTGTCATCAGGCTTGAGATAGTCCGCGGAAACCACGACATCGAAAGTCTTCTGATGAGTGTAAGAGAAGACCTTTGAAGTAAAGACCTCGCCGCTCATGTTGTTGGAAGCGTGCTTTTTCGCGAAAACAACAGGCACGCCAAGCGCGCAACCTGCCGCAACGGCGATCGCTATCCCGGAAGATTCGATTGTAAGGATCTTTGTGACTTTTGAGTCACCGAAAAGACGGGCAATCTCTTGGCCCATTTCCGTCAGAAGCGCAGTATCGATCTGCTGATTAAGAAAACTCCCTACCTTAAGTACTTCTCCGGGCAGTACCCGGCCTTCCTTAAGTATCCTTTCCTCCAAAGCGCGAATGGTAACCACCTCCTGAGAACACCCTACTATATTATAATTATTACAATTTGGTGTCAAACCTGCCCCAAGGATGCGCAAAATGTGCGAAAGCCTTGATTTCAGGGCTTTACAAGCATCCGTGGTCTTGTTTCGGAAGAGGAATTTTCAGTGTTTTGCGGTTCTGTCGTCGTCGCGGTAGCGGCTTCATCTGCGGAAGAACTCGCGGAAGACCGGATTTCCGAGGCTTGAATGAATTTCTTCTGCGCAGCGTCTTTGAAATAATTGCTTAATTTGGCCGTCAGTTCTTCAGCAAATTCCAGTCCGCCCGAAGAAACGGACTTTTTATCCAGGAAAGGCTCGTTATAACCTTCCCTCAGCTTGTAGAACATGGAATAGTCACTTGAATATCCCGCACCGTGGATCAGGATCGTGCCTATATGGTCACTCGCAGAACCTCCGATCGACAAGACGGGAACCCCGTTATCCACTATGCAGTTATGAAGGATGTCGTCCGATATTTCACTGAAACCGTCAGCGGTATTTACTACTATCAGCATATACTCGCTGTAGTCACGCGGCAGGATCTCCGTCGGCGGCAGCGTCGGCCTTCCCGACTCATCATCCGGATCGGTTATGGTGATATGGAACGTTGACGACTTGACGGGCATGTTCTCTTTGCTTATATCTTCAGGCTTGATAATGACCATGCTGTCTTTGAGCTTTTCGAGCTCGGCGGGTACTTCTCCTATCCAGTAGATGGTGAGATCGATACTGTTGAGGAATTCTATCTTTTTGTCGACTTCTTCCTGTCTGCCAAGGACAGCGCTGCGCCTTGCGGACGTGTTGAAGACCATCGCAATGCCGATAAAGAAAAATCCCGCCAAAAGAAATATAACGATTACCGATGCCTTGTTGCGTTCCATATTATCAGGCCTCGCAGAAGGGTTCTACGCCGTCTATTACCTTTGACGCAAATTCCTCTTTAGAGGACGCGCAATATGCATCCATGTTGTCCAGATAAGGCAGGCAGTACTTTCTCATGTTGTCCAGCATATATTTGAGCTGTTCGCCTTCAAGATCAGATTCGGCGATAATGAGCCAGCTTATACGGTCGGTACCGTTTTCGCGCATCAGACGGACCCAGATGCGGCTGACGGAAGGCTCGATCTTGAGGAAATCCGTAAGCGCACCTTTAAGCTCGGGCGGATATTTGTCAGGCTCGCCGACCTTGGCTGTGCCGTCTCCTCCTATGCCCATCTGCGAAGCGATGAGCTTTATCATATCCTTTCCGAAAAGAACTTCCTCAACGCCCGGATTGATAACAAAACCGGACAGTCCCATCTTATCGGTCATTACAACTTCAATAAGATCTCCGAAGCCTGCGGCAACGCCCTGCTGCTTCTTGTACTTGCCTTCAAAAGCGACCTCAAAGCTGTCGGAATCTGAATAAACGACCATATATTTCAGGCCGTTTTTGTCGCTTACCGCATGGAAACTGTAACTGCCTTCGCTGCCGTCAACCGGAACGATGAATCTCGCGGCAGCAGCCTCCTTGAGAAGCGCGATCATATTCTCTTCGCTGTTATTCTCACGGACCTTGCCCAAAAGCTCTACGAGCCCCGGATTTTCTATTCTTTCATTACTGTTTGAGACAGGTTCGGACATGTTTATCCTCCCAGGACTATCCCGACGATCCGCGTCCAGAACAGGAGCGTTATGAGCATCAGCAGCGTCGACATGGTTACTATCCTCGTACAAAGGTCAGGTGCGGTATTATACTGCTCCGCAAAGATAACGTTCAGAGAACCGCACGGAAGCGCACACATGAGTACCATGACCTTCATCGTATCGGGTTTGATAGTGGCCGCATGACCCAATGCCCATACCGCAAGAAGCGCAACGGCCGGGATCAGCATCAGCCTGACCGCCGAGACAACATAAGGCTTCCAGTCAAGGAACAGCTTTCTGATATCAACAGTCGCAAGCTGCGAACCCATGATCATCATGGACATAGGAACCGACATATCGCCGATCATCGAAATGGTGGAGTTGATGAATACCGGGATCCTCCACGGAACGACAAACAAAACAATAGCGACGATCGATGCGGTGGAAACGGTGCTTCCGAAGAGTTCGGAAAGCTTGAAGTGCGGCTTTTTCGAGATGAGATGCGCGCCGTATGTATAGAAAAACGCGTTATACATAAGATTGAACACAGCAGCGAGCAGAAGTCCCCTGTCTCCGTAAAGTGAATGCATCAGCGGGAATCCCACGAAACCCGTATTTGCAAATACAGTACATGTAGTCATGACGCGCTGCTCGTCGTCAGTTGCCTTTGTCTTCTTAAATGCAAGCTTCGAGACCACGAGCGCGAGAGCATAATAAGCCGTGCCGAAAGCAAACATCGCACCCATTCCCTTAAGCTCCTCGAATGAGAAATTGGTCTGGCTCGAAGAAATGATCATAAACGGCAGAACAGCCTTGAGAAGTATCTCAGTAAGGACCTTTTCGCCGCGCATGTCCAGGACCCTGCTCTTGTTAAGAACAAAGCCTAAAAGAAGGCAAACAAATATCTTGAAAAATACAAAATATACCTGTGACATTATTAACGTTCTTTCATCAGCCGCCTGAGACGGAGAGCGCCGCTCTTGCAGCTGATCTGTACCCCTCCATGATCCTTGACACCTCAAATGCCGGCATGTCCGGATCGTATTTCCTGCCGGAGACGGTCATTGTAATCCCACGATTGTCCATGAACTCCTCCATG
>CACYMP010000028.1 GCA_902775565.1 Oscillospiraceae bacterium | reverse complement strand
GGCAAACTCTCATATCTATTACGTAATAGATACACTCTGCAACGCGATAATCATGAAAAAGCAGGTATTTTTCAGGTATTGCGAAAATATCTCTTCTGAAAAGAAGCCCATAAAAGGTGTCGGCGAAGAATTCCAGGTATCTCCCTATAAGCTACTTTGCTGCAATGACTTCTACTACTTATTTGGGTATTCAGAGAAGTTACTGAAAATAGCTGTTTTCAGGATCGACTGGATAAGTTCCGTTCCTACAGTGACAGATACTTCATGCATTCCGGAACCAAAAACTCTCTATATGGAAAGTTATCCAGGCAATCTCCCCGAAAAGAAGAGTGATAAAGAAACTGACATCATACTTGAATTTGATAACTCAGTAATGGATATAGTTATCAAACGTTTCGGAAAAGAAATGGACATAACATACATCTGCAATTCTATTTGCCGGGTAACGGTAAAAATACAGATCTGCAATGAATTCTTCAGCTGGATATTCAGTCTGGAAGGAAAAGTCCGTATTAAGAAACCAAGAGATATTACAGAGCAGTATATTCGTATGGTTTCTAAAGAAATGGCGAGGCTTTAAAACTCCTACAAAGCCTTTAGATTAAGACTTTTCCGTGAATCTGAAGACTTCGGTTGTCCCCAATCCGTTACAACCAAAAAATAAGTTGTTGCATTGCCAAAACACCACTCGTATAATCAAGCCATAGCAAACGAACATTTGTTCTTTGTGCAATCTCAGACAAGCGAGGTGAGGATAGATGAACAAGATAATATACAACTTGGCGTATATTACCCGCTCCAAGTCCCTCCTTTCAATTCATCTACTCCTCGCCTCGTCTGACAAGAGTAAATCGAGCGGACCGGGTCAGAAGTAACTGTTCCCTAAACAACACAGCAGGAATTTCGCAAAAGCAGCAATGCTCGTGCGTTTGTATAAGTCGGCCATTTAGACTTACGCGGATTTTTTCCCTTTAGCCGTAGTAAGCATATCAATCGGGAGGAAGAAAAATGAAAAAGACAGAAGTTAAAGTGGAAACAATTGTCGAGGATGGTGAGATTGTACCTAAAGTGCTTATCTGGCCGGACGGAAGAAGATTTAATATCCAGCGTGTTATCTACTCTTCAGCATCTCCGGTAAATGAATATGAAGGGATCAGATATTCCGTTAGCATTAACGGCCAGGAAAGATACATATACCTTGTTAATGATCGCTGGTATGTTCAGTCAAGTAAGGAGTCAAAGTGATGAAAAGTTTTACATCCGCTAATGAGATCGAGACCTTGTTCTCGGGTATCGTAAAAGAGTTCATGTACTTCTGCCATAATACAAACGGCAGATGCGTAGATATAATCGGCCTCACTGCAGATTATCTTAATATGCCAATCTTTATTGAAGAGTTTGCTAACCCGAAAACTGGCAGAAACGGCTACTATTCTGACGGAGAGCAGCAGCTTGAAATTGTAAGAGACGGACATATACAGTCTGTGACCTTCCCTAAGAACAGCATGGTGTTGGATAAAAGGCTTAAGTCGGCTGATAATCTGGCAATACTGAGATTCGTGATAGCACATGAAGCCTCTCACTATATTCTTGGTGAATATGATCCGGCTTTAGATAAAGCTGCATTTCATACAGAGTTTGTAATGAGCACAGATTACCCTATGGATCTTCTTAAAGAGATGTTTAATCTTTGTGAGGCTATAACCGACCGCGCTGCAAGGTGTCTTCTTATGCCGGATTTTTTGGTTCAGAGATCTCTTAAGAAATACAACAATGGTGAGAAGATCATACGCTACGACGAGTGTGTTATGACACTTGATAATAAAATCAAGGTTCAGCAGATGGCTGATGCCCTGGGTGTCGAATACGACAGAATGCTTACCAGACTGCGCGAGCTAGATCTGTTTGATGTCCGCCCGTTAAGTGAATACCTGTCGCGTTTCAGGCATATGGAGATGAATGATGAAGAGTAATACTTTCCAACAGAAAATGGTCTACTGCAAGCAAGCCAGAGAAGCAGCACAGGATGAACCTTTCAGAACTATAAGGTGTCCTCAATGCGGATTCCCCTTGATGAATTTCTATGGAACCAGGAAGGTCATTCTTGAAGTCAAATGCCCTAAGTGCAAGTTCTCTGATTTTATAGATACTAGACATTTCAAGATTCTTAATATGTTCTTCGATGAGATTCACGGAGAATGGAAAATTGTAAAAGATGACAGTTTTGCTTTTTAGCTTCTATCGTCTTCAAAAGGCATTATCAAATAATCGAGCCTAACGATTTAAAACAAAGGTCATGAAAAACTAAATAAACGACTTTTAATCGAGCAAGCGGAGCAGGATCCTTAATCATTAAGGACTGATAAAACACTACCAAGCACCGTACGAAGTTTGAAGAAACATTATTGTTTCTTCGATTTCGTATGGTGCTTTCTTTTGCCCGGTTTGCGAAATGAACTTCGTCGTTTCTTTGTAGTCACTGCCCCTTTCCGAGATGGAAGTCGGGAAAGGTTCAAAAGTGATATTCAAATACCAACATTACCCCTGAACTTCCACGGATTTGAGAAGCTTCACCCCCCCCTCAATAAAAATCCCAAAGGAGTTCATAAATGAAAAAAATAGTAAAAATCAGCCCGAATAAAGAATTTATGGTCATTGACCTTGTTAAGGAATATGCCGGTGCGACAGCTTTTGTCGGCACAGAACACTATGCAATAGTTACAGATTTATCTGAAGAAGATCTGTTCGCTGCATTTAGCCAGGAACTCGAACCTTATAGGCCATTTGTCATCATCACCAATGAGATGTACGAGACGTTTATGATGACTGAAATAAATGATGAGCGCGAGAAATGGCGAGAACGAAAATACCACACAGAATTGTCACCTGAAGCATTGTTTCACTTGATAAATGAAATGACTGATCCGATTTCTATTTGCGAATCAATTCTCAACCTTGAATACATAACAGCTCGAATGTTGGAACTTCCGGATCATCAGGGATCAAGGATTTACAAAATATACGTCCTTGGCTTCACAAAAGAAGAATTGGCAAATGATGAAGGCACAAGCATCCAAGCTATAAATGAGAGTCTTCGTTTAGCTAAGAATAAACTTCACGATGTGTTCGTGGAATGTGGGGTGGTCGCATGATTAACAATCCTAAGTTCGGTGACATCTTCATGTATTCATATCGACTCGAAGGTGATTCTGTAAAATGCGGTTTTCAGCCAGTAGTAGTTATACGAGCCAATGAGCCCAACGAAAACTCGGATTCGATAGTCGTTGCTCCCATCACATCCAAGTACAAGCAGTCCTGTCAGATCAATCACGTGGTTCTTGGAAAGAGATTCGGGCTTAAGAAGAGCTCAGTAATTCTGCTTGAACAGATGAAATGGGTTAATCCTGATCATCTTGAACGGTATGTAGGTCATATCACTGAAGCACATATTCTGAGACGTATTAATCAAGGGCTTAAGAGAGCAATCGAGATACAGAACAATCCGGAATTAACAGCTGCTTCAACTCCTCAACCCAGAAATAGCAGGAAAAAGAAAAACTTCTCATATAGCAATCGGGATGTTATGTGCCTTTGCCCTGTTTGCCGGGATTCATATCGTCATCGAGGGTTCAAAGTGGTCAATGTTCATGGAATAAAAGGCATGTGCGATCTGTGTAATTACCGTCAGGGATTTGATTATGCGGTTGTTGGTCTGTTGACAAGGTGATCTTATGGCTGAACGAAAGAAAAAACCAAATTTGTCAGATGATTCAGTCAGGTTATTCGCAGAAATGACTTCTGAGGAATTGATGTTACTATTTAACAGTAACTCCGCAATTGCCTCAAGGTTAAATGACGTGACACAAAAAAGGGCAAAGCGATTATACGTTCTATCAAACCATGCCCAAGCGATATATCAGGTTAAAAGAAAAGACCAACGTCGTGACGGGCATTGGATGACACACGTTTACGTCAACGGTAAGAGAAAGGCGGTGGAAAAAAACACCGAAGACGAATTGTACGAATATCTGTTTGGATTCTATATGAAGCAGGATGCACGCTTCATGACATACGATGAAGTATTTGAAATGTTTGTAGAATACAAGAGATGTATGGGGCGTTCAGAATCGACTATCAGAGAGTTTGAGCGTTATAACGGGTATATAAGCCCGGAAATCAGAAATCAACCGTTAAGCACGATTACAGAAACTGAATTAAGGAATTGGCTTGTACATGGCTTTCTGGCAAGGAACTATAAGAAAGAAGCCTTGAAGAAGATGCTCCAAATAATCCGGGCCGTGTTCGAGTACGGGATCCGCAAACAGATCTGCACTCTAAATCCTGCCAAGTATATTTTGGTTGAAGAATATGCAAAACTTTGCAATCTTTCAGCCAGAAGCAACGAGGAGAGGTCATTTTCCGAAGCGGATATCGAAAAACTGAGGAATTATTGCCTGGCTGATAAAAGTAACCCCCATGCGCCGGTGATGTTGGTAGCAATGGAAACCGGAATGCGTGTTGGCGAGCTGACAGCATTAAAGAAGGAGGACATACACGATGGTTATATCTATGTTCACCGGCAACAGGTCTTTGTTCCGAAGACAGATTTAAACGAGATTTCTTATTACAAGGATGTCAATTACACCAAAAACGAAAGGGAGCATCCGAAAGGCGGAAGAATGATCCCTATAACCAAGAACTGCCAGATGGCTCTGGATATAGCGGAGAACCTTCCCGGAGAATCCGAATATGTCTTCCATCACCCGAATGGAAAACCGATCTTAAAGCAATCGTATATGTACTACTTGAGACGAAGGTGCAAAACGCTTGGCATAGAGATTTCAAACAACCATGCATTCAGGGTTGCTTTTAATGCAAGACTGATAGAAGCGGGTGTTGACGGAAACGAACGGTGCTTCGTTTTAGGGCACTCGATGCAGACCAACGAAAGGCACTATTCATTCAGTGACAGAAGAAAAGCGGACGATGTCAGAGATAAGCTCAATAGGCTTGAAACGCAATAAAACAAAGCGTCCTCCAGTGTCCTCCACTTTTCGAACAAAAATCAGGGGTTCCGGAAAACCCCGAAACCCCTGATTTTACTTGGTGATCGTGGCCGGATTCGAACCGGCGGCCTTCCGCTTAGGAGGCGAACGCTCTATCCAGCTGAGCTACACAATCTTGCTTTTGACGCGAAAGTGATTATATCACAATCCCGTCAGACTATAAAGGCATGTCTCGACGATCATGCAAATAAGCGACGTAAGCACCAGATAGAACGGCAGGCCGTCCAGAAACCTGGATTTCGTAACGAAGATCAAGCGTCTTCTGATAACCGACAGAAGTCCCGTAAGCATCGTATCCGTAAGGATCGCGAGCACGATTGCGATCAGGATCGTAAATACCGCGGGAACCCTCTCTTGATGTGCCAGGAAGAATATCGCGAGGAACTGCGCTCCGATAGCTGTCTCACTTACAAAATAGCGCAGACCGAAGATCGATTTCCTGATGCCGCTCCTTGAGAAAGACAGCAGGGCTACCGACAGGATCGTCTGAACCAGCGCCGCAGACGGAACTGAGATCATCCTTGCGTATGGCCCTCCGACGATTACCCACAGCGCGAAAAGCATTCCCGCGATTATCACCATAACTATCGAGAACGCCGCTCTCGAGAACACGAATCTCTTTACCTCCTGGTAATCCGCAACGGGGATGTCCCAGAATTCGGTAAGGCTTCTCGAGGTAATAAGCCTCGGCGTGCCGGAGATCTTTGAAAGCGCCCATGAAAAGACGATCAGGAACGCGATCGCCGCCAGAAGGATCGTAAATATGTATCTCTTCTCGAAAAGACCCGACGCAAAGAAACCGACCGTTGACGCGCTGACCGCAAGCAGGAACGGTTTGAAGACCTCATCGCCGAAAACGGGAACGCTGAATTTGTCTTCATCGTCCGATTTGAAACGCGACAGTGACATCATACCGATAGCCATGGGAATGAACATCGCGCCGGCCGCAGCCGAGCACCAGCCAAGCCTGTAGGACACCTCCGCTGCCGCTGTGAAAAACAGTGCGCATAATATGAAAGACAGCGCCGAAAGCTTCGGCTGAATGAAGAATCTCAATGTAACCGACCAGAAGAGCAGCACGGCCGCTGCGCATGCGGCAGGCCACCACACCGCTGTGTTCCCCAGAGAGTAAAGCATGCAGAGCGATATGAGCGTGTAGCCCAGGAAAAGAGCTGACCTCGTCGTCATGTAGCCCGTGGCCTTGACGTGGGTAGCCTTCGGCTTGCCTACGTGTCTGACGCGGCGCATATCCTCATTATCGAACGGTGTGTTGTACTTATTGCTGAACAGTCCCATAGATCACACTCGCCAGTTCAGATATGCCTTGAGGAATTTGTAGCCTGTATTGAACGCCCTGATCGCAAGACGCGCCTCGGTATATGAATCCGACGGCGGATAGATATATGTGGCGACTTCCGACAAAGGAAGATCGTCGATACTTTCCGTCAGGATCTGTTCGCTGTCTGCGCCTCCGATCGCGATTCCGTCTTCCGCGCCGCCTTCGGGATTGCGCGCGTCATTCTTCGGTTCGGGTGTCGCTTCCGGAGGAGGCGTAGGTGTGGGCGTCAGTCCGTTGGAGATCTTCTTGCCGTTCATCTCGGCTTCGATCTCTCTTACGTTCTTGTATCCGCGCGCTGCACCGGACTCATCGTAGATCGTGTAGAGTTCCGGCGTCTTCTCGAAAGAGAAAGCGATATAACCGGCCTTGTTGCGTACGCCGTCGGCATCAGGGCTCGAGCCCATCGTCTCGGTGTAGATCCTGTTGATGGCAGAAAGATACTTGTCTTTCGTGTATCCTGCCCTGGAGTTGTTGATGCATTCTTTCGAGAGATCCACAAAGCACTGGATGCTGCATGTTACACCGTCGATTATGCTCGTTGTGCCGTCTGATTTCATCGCGAGACGGTCGGGATCCTGAAGCTTGAGCAGAGCGTGGCAGATGTTGTACGACTGCACCGCCCAGTCAAGGCCGCTTATCTCGTACGCGCCCGAAAGCGAAGCGTAGCTTCTGTCTTCAGTCGTCATGTCGAGGTTGAAGGCATCCCAGTTAACGCGGGTGATCTTTCCGCCCTTGATCTCCATTTCGACATAATCGACGAACTTGCTTCGGTCGTCGATAAGCCTCTGAGCATAGTAGATTCCGTCCTTCAGGCCTTCTACGGGCGAATAGGTCTCATCGTCGGAGACCGTCGTGTCGGCACGGCGGAAAGCGATCGGGATCTGCTTGCCCTTGAGCGTGGATTCTATATATTTGAGTCTCCTGTTTGCTTTGGGATCCTCGCACATGATACCCGTGACTCTGGAAGTCTCGTAGTCGATTCCGATCCTGAAATCCATCTTTGTATTCCTGTCGGTCGGCATTACGACTGTCATGTCGAAAACATATCCTATCGGCGTTCCGTCCTTGTCGTAACCTCTGTAGACCGAATTTATCTCAGGGAAATCGTAGATGACCTTACCCGTCAGAGGCGTATAGGATTCAGCCGGAAGAACGGTTCCGAACTTCTGCTTGTATTCGCGCTGGAGTCTCCTGTCCGCCCTGTCGTTCGACCAGAGAAAACCGCCGATGATAAGAGCGGCGCTGACGATAGCCAGCAGCAGCGCCTCGGTCACGAAGACCTTTATCTGGCTGTGAGTCATCATCTGACATCCACCTCCCTTGAACGCAGGTTCTTGCGCGTCATTGTCTTCGTCAGGAAGTCAAGGACGAAGGACATGAAATTGACTGAAAGAACAGGTGCCAGGAGCGCCGTGTCGGGCCTTACGAAAGCCCTTAAGACAAGCGTCAGCAAGGCGCAGACCATTCCCGCAAAGAATCCTGCCGAGAACCTCGACGGCATCGTTGTAAGGTCGCCCAGCATATAGACGGCGACAAAGACAACGCCCGAAGCCAGCATGAACGCGACGTATCCTTCATAGCCGAATCCCTTGCCCTTTTCGAGCACATTGGAAATCGGGAAAAACACCGTAAGAGTTACAAGATAAGCTATCGGGGCATACATTCTGACAGATCCCCTCATAACAAGGAAGAACCCGCCGAGCAGTATGCAGGTAGCACACGCGGCACCGATGCTTCCGGGGAAGTTGCCCGTGATGAGCTCGGGGAATGTACAGTTCGTATAATCGTGGAACTCTCCGCTCTTTGATCCGAAGATCAGGGTCCTTAATATGAACCAGCCTTCCGTTCCGCCTTCCGCATATCCCTTCACTGACGAAGGCATCACGAGGCTCACGAAAAGCCTTCCCGCAGCGGCGGGATTTACCAGGTTGGATCCCGGCCCTCCGAATATCTGTTTTGTGACGATCGAACCGAAGAGCACGGCCGCAAGCGCGGTAACGAGCGAAGTGTCAGGCGGCAGTATCAGTGCCAGCATAAGGCCCGAAGAAGCTGAGCTCAGATCGAAATAATCACCCTTGCCGCCTCTGCCTGCGAGACGCGTGAAAAGCATATCAGACAGAGTAAACGTGAGCATGCAGAACAGTATGAGGATGATAGCCCTGAGACCGTAGTAGAATGCGCCGTAGATCGCGCAGGGCACCATCGCGGCTATCATGGTCAGATAGATGTAGGGCGCGTTCTTCTCCGTATGTATGAACGGCGCGAGGCTTACGCTGTTGTCTTCTTTTCTTCTCATACGCGCTTGCCTCCGTCGAAAGGCAGTATTATCCTGCCCTCTTCATCCCTGCCGTCTTCTTCCTTCACCGTATCGTAATCCTCAAGGAGCGAACCGCCGCTTATCTCGGATGCGTCATAGATAAGCTCGCCTTCCGTCGCGGTGTGTCCGCTGTTGTAAAGGAGCGAGTTGACTTCGATGACACGTCCTTCGCTCGCGAAAACGGCTATCTTCGCGGTAAGGTCGATTCCCGAAGGACAGATGTAAGAGCACGAACCGCATGCGATGCAGTCTCTTGCGCCTTCCTCCGAAGCCTTCTGTGTAAGGCCCTGATTGAGCATTTCGTAAACGGTGTTCGGAGAAAGACCCATCGGGCAGCACTCGGAGCAGAGTCCGCAGTGGATGCACGGAGTCTTCGGAACGACCTGTCTTCTGATGATGGATACAGCGGAGGTCAGCTTGATTATCGGAGTGTTCTCCGGGTCGGTTATCTCGATGCCCGTAAGGCAGTTGCCCCAGATTATCCTTCCGCCGCTCGCCCTGAAATCGCCTACGCTGTTGATGAGCTCAGATACCGGTGTTCCGATCGGAACAAGGATGTTATGGATTCCCGATGAGTCGCCCGTTATGGAAACTATGCGGCTCATCATGGGGATGTTGTCGGACAGAGCCTCCCAGCAGGCGAGCATCGTCGAGCAGTTGAAAAGCACTGCCCCGCATGTGCGCTCGAGCGTATCCTGCGCGGAGAGCTGTTTTCCGTACAGCGCTTTCGCGACGAGCCTGTAATAGCCCTGGGGGAATCTCTCCCTGAATATCTTTATGTCGAAAGTGAGATCTTTGAACTTGTCCTTCAAACGGTCAATGGAATTCTCCAACGCTTCGCGCTGTTCTTTTCGCTGCTCGGAGATAAGGAAAAAGCATCTTTTCGCGCCTATTGCCCTGGTGCAGGCAGCCGCGCCGTTGACGACGTAATCCGGGTATTCCGTGATAGCCGTAAGGTCAGAAGTCGAATAAGGCTCACTCTGAAGGCAGTTGACCAGAAGGTCTCTGACACTCTCTTTCTTGGCTCTCCTGAGCTTTGCTCCGGTAGGGATGCCCTCTCCGCCCATGCCGCAGACGCCCGCGTCGGTAATGACGTTTATCGCTTCCGTGGCGGACAGCTTCATGACCGAACGTGGCTTGAGCGAATCAAGCCTTGCACGTTTCATGTCATTGCGGATAACGACTGCGCGGGTCGCGATGCCGTTCGGGAGAGTTATAGGCCTTATCTCAGTTACGGTTCCCGAGATGCCGGTATGGACCGGAACCGAGAACGTGCCCTTCTCAGGTATTCCGACGCACTGGCCCGCAAGAACGGTATCGCCTTCTTTGACACAGGGAACCGCGGGGACGCCGTAGTGCATCTTCATAGGAAGGATGACCCTCGTCGGATAGATCCTTTCGAGCATGATCTCCCTTACATAATGAGAACGCTTTGAAAAATTCAAAACGTCCCCCGGGAAAAGTCCTTTATAAAACGAATATCTCCTGCGATCCGGCATCAGTGCACCATGCTGCCCCGGAGGCAGCCTAATATCTTAATCGGTGTATCCTTCAAGCTTCTTGGATGAAGACGCACGGGAAAGCTTCCTGATCGCCTTCGCCTCGATCTGTCTGATACGCTCACGGGTAACTCCGAGCTTCTTGCCAACCTGCTCGAGCGTCATGGGAATGCCGTCCTTGAGGCCGAAACGCAGCTCGATTACCTTACGTTCACGCTCTGTGAGAGAGTTGAGCGCCTTGATGAGATCTTCCTTGAGAAGGATCCTTGCAACTTCCTCTTCAGGTGCAGCGAGCTCGTCGTTTGAAATGAAGTCGACGAGATGGCTGTCCTCTTCCTCACCGACAGGCTTGTCGATGGAGATGGGATCCTGTGAGATCTTCTGGATCTCGCGGATCTTTGCGGGCTCCATGCCCATTTCCTTGGCAAGTTCCTCGGTCGTAGGCTCTCTTCCGAGATCCTGAACGAGCTGTCTTTGTACCCTTGTGAGCTTGTTGATGGTCTCGACCATGTGGACAGGGATACGGATCGTACGCGCCTGGTCTGCGATAGCTCTGGTGATAGCCTGACGGATCCACCATGTAGCGTATGTCGAGAACTTGAAGCCCTTTGTATAGTCGAACTTGTCAACAGCCTTGATGAGACCGATGTTGCCCTCCTGGATAAGATCGAGGAGTGAAAGTCCGCGGTTCATGTACTTTTTCGCGATGGAGACAACGAGTCTCAAGTTGGAGTTGATGAGCATCTCCTTGGCTTCCTCATCTCCGTCAGCCATTCTCTGGGCGATGTCTCTCTCCTGCTCTGCGTTGAGGAGCTCGATCTTACCGATCTCCTTGAGGTACATCTTGACCGAGTCATCTACGACGTTGACGTCTTCTCCGCCTTCATCGTCGCCTGTGTCGTCATTATCGAGATCGGGATCGTTGATCTTAACGCCCGCGTTATCAAGTTCAGCACGGAGAGTGATCATATCATCGGGTTCGAGCTTATAGCTGTCCGCAAATGATTCGAGATCAGCCTCCGTTATCATGCTGCCGTTCTTGTCTGCGAGTTTCTTAGCGGCCGCCATGGCCTTTTCAAAATCTGTCATAAGTAATTACCTCACGAAATCATTACTTCGTCGTCTCGGAAGCAGGAGTCGTCTCCGTGATTACCACGGTCTCCTGAACTTCGTCGGTTACACCCTCGCTTGTTACGTGATAGACGGTATCGGGCGTGAAGATCTCCATCTTTACGCTGCCTGTTGTGTTGCCGTCTCTCTTTGAAGTGCGGAGCTCACAGTACTTGCTGTAGTAGCTGTTCGCAACCGTCTTGTCGATGCCTTCCGGCAAAACGAGCTTAATGTGATCGCATGTAAGCCCGTAAATGATGTACTGTCTCTTGAAAGAAGCCTCGGAAGAGCTCTCGCCCGCAACGCTGTCGAAAGTCTTGTCGATGTCAGCGGTGATAGCATTCTTGAGCTTTGTTCTGGACAGATAGAGAGGGAAAGATATCAGCAATACGATGAGTATAACTCCGACTGTTGCAGCAGCCGCTGCGATGACCAGTTTCTTGGGAGCCTTGACGTCATTGGGCGATACTTCGAATTCGCTCGGCTTGAGCTTAAGATCGTCACCCTTGTTGGATACTGCCTCACGCTGTACTGCCTTCTGAACCGTGTCAGGCATTACAGGATTGGAATAGTAGTGCTTTCCGCCTTCCTTTGCTTCAAATTTCTCATTCTTGAACTCGTGTCCTGCCGGGTTCTCGAGCAGCTTTACGGCTTCTTCAGAGGGGAAAACGCAGTGGCAGAATACGCACTCGCATGTATCGTCTCTGTCATCGAAAACAACCAGGGAACCGCAGTTCCTGCACATACCTTGCTTTGTTGCCATTAAAAACCATCCTTCTTGTATCAGGTTATGCGCTAAAGCAAACCGCCTTAGTAAGTGCTTTAGGGGAAGATCGGTCTCTCGCCGTAAAAACGGCATACCCTATGTCAAGGCATAATTATACTTATAGCAGTCAAAAATTTTACTACATTTCGCCACTACCGTCAATAATTATTTAAAATATCTTATTAAGCGAAAAGCGGTATAATGGCACCACGGCTTTCAGGCCGGATCAGATAAAGGAGGTCTTGTCCATGAAATGGGATGAACTGCCCGGAAAATTTGACTGGGACCGCAAGTTAGCGTATTTTCTCGATCCTGCCAACCAGAAGGATATCAGCAAGGAAGATCTTCAGGATGCCTTGGCGGTGCTTGCCTCCATGTACTGTGACGAGTTCTGCAGCCTCCGTTTTCTCGAGTGTTTCGTGGAAGAGGAGTTAGGCTCCGACAGGCTTGAATCTGCGATCGAAAACAGCATTTCCACAGATTCCGTCACCGACAGGACCGAGACCGTCTTAAGCAAGCCTTCCACTGAAGAAAGGCTGAAGACCGCCTTGGGGTTCGTAAGCTCGATAACCGACGAGTTTGACGACTTTGACGAAGGTGAATTCTGAATCTTTTCAGTTGCCGTGATCCCGGTCATACATCCTTTGCCTTTCAAACATAAAACCGCAGTTTTACCATACATTTGCTACGAATTTGACTCATTACTGACACGATAGGTAAATAAATGAGGGGTAGTATAAGTGTGAATATCCCTAATTGTCTTTTTATGGCGATAAGGGACCAGTTGAGTGGGAATTTATAAGAAAGGTGCTACTTAAGATGAAAAGATTCAACATCGACAGAACCAAGATTCTTTCCATTGTAACCGCGTCTATATTGTTACTATCGATCGCAACAGGCTGCGGCAAGAAGAAGGCCGTCGTCACAAGCTTGACAACCGTGCAAACAACAACAGAGTTAACGACCGCCGAGACGACAACGGAAGAAACAACTACCGAGGAAACGACAGAAGAGACTACTACTGAAGAGACAACGACTGAGACTACAACAGAGCTCACGACAGCCACAACGACTGAAGAAGAGACAACCACAACAAAGAAGAAGACCGTAAAGAAGAAGGCTACTCCTACTCCCGGTAAGATCAAGATCACCAGTGTCAGGTTTACGGTCTACGCAAAGAATAAGATGAACGTCAGGTCAGGCCCCGGCACAAACTACAAGATCGTAAAGACACTTGAGAAGGGTGACGGAATCGACGTCCGCGGCAAGACCAACAACGGCTGGTACAAGACGATCAACGGCAACTATGTTTTAGCTTCACTTACAACCAAAACAAAGCCCGCATCCAACGACTGAGCCTGATAACAATTAAGCTTAAGCAGCCCCCGGCATACCGGGGGCTTTTTCGTCTTTTTGCTCTTTTTCTTTGGATTTGTTCCCGGTATCTTCTTTTCCGATAATGGATTTGAGGCGCTTATATTCGCTTATCCATTCCTTGATACCTTTGCCGAGGGTTCTTGCGTGAGCGATCTCCTGGATAGCGATATTGAGTACTTCTTCTCGCTTATGGGAGACGGCAAATTTGTGGCTGATGCCGATTTCGTAATCGTAGAATACTTTGTTTATGCGGCAGTATTTTGCCTTGCAAAAACCGACTGAATTCCTGGTATCGTTATGCCAATAGAATTCTGTATTCCTGGGAGCGTAGTTTCTGATGAGTTTGAGAATTTCGATTCGCATGCTCTTGAGATCCATAAATACCTCCTTACGAATAATATTGAGTTGTCAAACAGATGCCTTAAAGGCATCCTGCCCGGCCTATCCGAGCCTGACCATTTTACAAAACCGGAAAGCCTCCCGTAAATAGATTTTTGAAGCGGATTTAAAAATGTCCGCATGAGCGTCATTAATGGTACTCAAACCGTTCCCGAAAAGAAATCCGCCCCCTGCAAATGCAGAGGGCGGCCTGGTCGTTAGGCGAAAAACTGAGTCTTACAGCTTCCTTTTCTTAGTCCTGAATATTACTACTGCAATTCCGCATGCAACGCTGATCGCGAGCAGGAGCATTCCGATGTAAGGAGCATAGCTTGTTCCGACACCGGTTGCGGGAACCTTGTTGTTGCCGGAAGGCGTAGGCTTCTTGTAGTTCGGGTCTGCCTTATCGATCATGACGATAGGTGAACCGGAAACGATAACGCTTCCGTTTTCGTCATAGAGTCTGCCTGCGCGGTCGATCGAGAACTTGATCGCGTCAGCCGTGAGGTAAGCCTCGGGAGTTACGGTTTCCTTGAGCTCATAGTTACCGTACTTAAGTCCGGTGATGAGCGAAGGTGTTGTGCCCGTTACGAAGGAGATGGAATGCTTGTCAGCCGAGAGCGTGACCTTTATGGTCTTGCTGCCCTGCTTGACTACCGCGCCGGACAGATCGTGTCCGTCAAGGCTCGTCAGCGTGAGAGTTGCCTTCGGAAGTTCCTTCTTTGCGATGTCCTGCTTGGAGATCTTAACATCGTAATCGGAGACCTTATAGTTGTTGATAAGGTCAAGGCTGCCTGTTGCACCCTTCGTAACGTTGCATGTCTGCGATGTAACGGAAGAACCTGTGACAAGAACGAGTTCGATGCTTGTTCCGTCGATGAGGACCTTCGCATTATATTCCGTAACCTTATACTTTCCGACAGGAATGTCATCGATCTGAACACTCCACTTCAGGCTTCCTGCAGTATGCAGAAGTGCTGCGAGCTTGATCTGTGCTTCCGTCGCACTGGATGTGAAAGTACCGTCTAACTTCAGATACTTATCAGCACCTGTAGCATCCGTCTTTTCGATGACGAAATAGATGCCAGAAGCAGCTGCTTCACTCTCCTTGATGTCGCCGCCGAAAGTCTTGGAGAATGCAAGGCTGCCCTTCTCCGGTCCGGTGGAGGATCTCTTGTAAGAGTTGATCAGCGTAGCTTCGCCGGGTGTTGTTGCAGTTACCGTGACGCCTGACCTGGACGTTGTCGAATTGTTTGTATCAAGCTCGAATCCGTCTGATGCCGTATTGGCTGTATCCTCTGTGATGTCGTACTTCTGGACAGGAATGCCTGTGATCGTTACGCCGTTAGTGTCAGTTGAACTTACGGTAATGCCGACCTGTGTTGAGGAAGCCTTGCCGTCCTTGCCATACCACTTGCCATCCGCACCCTTTACGTAGAACGTGAAGTTTGTTGTCTTGGCACCGCCTGTTTCACCTGTGACAGTCTTCTTGAGTGTCAGGCTGCCTGTCTCGGGAGCACTCGACTTCTTATAAGAGTTGATGAGCGTAACTGTAGGAGTCGTATCCTTTGTTACGACAACACCTGTCTTTGATGTCTCGGAAGCGTTGCCGTCGAGTTCAAAGCCGTCTGATGCAGTATTATCAGTATCCTCAGTGACATCATACTTCTGGGCAGGGATGCCTGTGATCTTAACGCCGTCAGTGTCAGTTGAACTTACGGTAATGCCGACCTGTGTTGAGGAAGCTTTACCGTCCTTGTCGTACCACTTGCCATCTGCGCCCTTTACATAGAACGTGAAGTTCGTTGTCTTAGCGCCGCCCGTCTCACCTGAGACTGTCTTCTTGAGGATGATTTCACCTGTCTCCTGAGCTGTCTTTGTCTTATAAGAGTTTATAAGGGTAACTGTAGTTTCATTATCCTTGGTTACCGCTACATTCTCCTTGGAAGTATCCGAATTGGCAGTATCAAGCTCATAGCCGTCTGATGCCGTACCGGAGGTCTTCTCCGTGATGTTGTACTTCTGGACAGGGAGACCTGTGATCTTAACGCCATCAGTATCAGTAGATTTTACGGTTATGCCGACCTGTGTGGAGGAAGGATCACCGTTCTTGTCGTACCACTTGCCGTCTGCGCCCTTAACATAGAACGTGAATTCCGTTGTGTTTGCACCACCGGCTTCACCTGTTACTGACTTCTTGAGGATCAGGCTGCCCGTGTCGACAACAGACTTCTTATATACATTGATAAGCTCTGCCTCGCCCTTGCCGTCCTTAGGTACTTCAACATTGACTCTGGTCGGAACGGACTTGTTGCCGTCGATCTCATAGCCGTCTGCTGCAGTATTGGCAGGATTGCTCTCTGTGATCGTGTATGTCTGGACAGGGAGTCCTGTGATGGTAACTGTCTCGCCTGCTTTGACCTTGATCTCAGCCTTGTCAGCATGAGCGGTTCCGTTCTTGTCGTACCACTTCTTGTCTGCACCCTTTACATAGAACGTAAATTCATCTGTCTTCGTGCAGCCGGCAGGACCTGAAACCGTCTTCTTGAGCTCGAGGCTTCCCTTGTCCTCATTCGGAGAAGGTGCCTTGTGTGTGTAGTTGTTCGTGATCTCGATATCACCTGAATCGTTCGCATCCTTGAGTGTTACCGACTCTGATGAGTAAACAACAGACCACTTGTATCCGTCCGGGAGATCGGAATTGGATACGGGTTCTTCTTCTACCTGATATGTCTTATTGTCTGTAGCAAGACCAATGATGACAACCGAGTCGTTCGGAGCGATCTCAAACATATGCTTGTCTTCTCCGAGAGAGCCGTCATTCTGTACGTACTGGTCTCCGCACTTTATACAGAACCTGTACTTGGCAGGCATTCCGGATGAAGGAACACTGCCTGCGAGTCTCTTGGTTACAACAAGGCTTCCTGCAAGAGGAGCATCCTTCTTAATGTAAGTATTCGTGATCTTAACAGAATCAGACTTGTTGGTTGAATCAAGCGTTACGCTCTTTGAAGATGAGTAAGTAACACTTACTGTGTATCCGTCGGGAACGTTGTAGCTTGCTTCTTCGATCGTGTATGTCTTACCGAGCTCGAGACCTGTGACTTCAGTCTCATCGCCGGGTGCAACCTTGAATACCTTGGCATCGCTCTTATCACCGAAAGTTCCGTCAGCCTTGAGATAGTCGCTGCCGCACTTGACGTAGAACGAGTATGTGGAAGGGATGCCCGATGAAGGAACAGAACCGTTTTCGGCCTTAGAGACCTTGATGCTTCCTGTCTCGGGAACTGTGGACTTCTTGTAGGTATTTATCAGCTGTGCAGATGTCTCCTGGTCCTTAGTAACCGAGATGTTCGTTCTTGTGGTTACCGAATTCTCACCGTCGAGCTCATAACCGTCAGCAGCCAGCTTGTTTGCATCAGCTTCCGTGACAGTATATGTCTGGACAGGGAGGTTTTCGATCTTAACGCCGTCAGTGTCTGTAGATTTTACGGTAATGGGGACCTTGTCAGCCGAAGGCTTTGCGTCTGCACCGTACCACTTGCCGTCAGCACCCTTTATATAGAATGTGAACGATGTTGTCGTGCATCCGTCAGGGTTGGTGAGCTTCTTGCTGAGTACGAGCGTACCCTTGTCGACTTCCTTCGTCTTATAAGAGTTTGTAAGGGTAACTGTCGTTGCAGTATCCTTTGCTATTTCTACATTATCCTTGGAAGTATCCGAATTAGCGGTATCGAGTTCATAACCGTTTGAAGCCGTGCCTGATGTCTTCTCCGTGATGTCGTACTTCTGGACAGGGAGGTTCTTAACTTCTACGCCGTCAGCATTCGAAGAATCAACCGTGATAC
>CACYMP010000027.1 GCA_902775565.1 Oscillospiraceae bacterium | reverse complement strand
AACTCCTAAAACTGCGAGAACTCCTGCTACGAGAAAAGATACGATGAAAATAAAAGATTTGCCGTCCATTTTTTGTTCCTCCTAAGTTTGTGTGTTTTTTGTTTTTTTGTTTAGTGTTTGTTTGATGGCTTCATTATTGCAGTGAAAAAGGCCTCAAACCATCAGCAATGCAAGGCCTTACTGATGCTTAATCAACACCCCGGAACATGAGTGTCGATTATCTGCAAAAAAGTTTGCATGAAAAGCAAAAACACCTGCAAAAAGCGCAGGTGTTTTGTATTTATAAGTAATATCTCTTCTTATCAGAGATCAGAGAGCCTCTTGCATGCTTCCGCTGTGCCTTCGGCGGAACCGAAAGCCGTAAGGCGGAAGAATCCGCTGCCTGCTTCTCCGAAACCCTCGCCAGGGGTTCCTACGATACCGTACTTGGTAAGGAGCATATCGAAGAACTCCCATCCGCCCATGTTGCCGGGACACTTAAGCCAGATGTAAGGTGAGTTTACACCGCCTGTAAAGAATATGTTCTTAGATCTTAAGAGCTCTGCGAGCATCGTGGCATTTTTTCTGTAATACTCAATATTAGCCATGCAGGCTTTAACGCCTTCATCAGAAAGTGCCGCCTCAGCAGCGCGCTGTACGGGATAAGATACGCCGTTGAACTTGGTAGCCTGTCTTCTTGCCCAAAGCGCGGAGATCTTTGTTCCGTTAGACTCAAGGCCTTCAGGGATGACTGTCCATCCGCATCTTGTTCCGGTGAAGCCTGCGAACTTGGAGAACGAGGATACCTCGATGGCACACTGGTCAGCACCTTCGATCTGGTAAATGGTATGAGGAACGTCCTCGGTTATGAAAGCTTCGTATGCCGCATCGAAAATAATAAGAGAACCGGTCTCCAGAGCATAATCGACCCAGGTCTTCAGGCCGTCAAAGCCGTATACCGCACCGGTAGGATTGTTGGGCGAGCAGATATAGATAACTGCGGGATTACCCTTCTTCTCGGGCGGCATTGGAAGGAAGCCGTTGTCGGCCGATCCGGGAACCAGAGTGATGCTCCTGCCTGACATGATATTCGAATCAACATAAACGGGATATACGGGATCGGGAATGATGATCTCGTTGTCGCCAAGGATATCCACAAGGTTGCCGAGGTCGCTCTTAGCGCCGTCTGAAATAAAGACTGAAGATGCTTTGATGTCAGTTCCGAGCTTCTTATAGTGGCCGCTTACCGCTTCTCTCAGGAAGTCATAGCCGTATTCGGGAGGATAACCCCTGAAAGTCTCTTTTACACCCATCTCATTAGCCGCGGCAGCCATTGCGTCAACTGCAGGCTTGGGAAGCGGAAGAGTAACATCTCCTATTCCCATCTTGATTATAGATGCCTCCGGGTTGGCTCCCTTAAAAGCTCTTACCCTTGAAGCTATCTCAGAGAAAAGATAGTTCTGCTTGATCTTTCCGAAATTCTCATTGACCTTGATCTTCATGTTTATATTCCTCTCATTTCTCAAATTCGCCGCGGATGTCTTCTGCGGGCGGATCCTCGGGATAGGTTCCCGTAAAGCATCCCCTGCAGATGCTGATCTTGTTTGATACGATATCGCCCAGCCTCTCGAGCTTCAGATAACTAAGAGTGTCGGCGCCTATCTTCTCACGGATCTGCTCGATCGTTCTCTCATATGCGATAAGCTGCTCTCTTGCAGGCACGTCCGTACCGAAAAAGCAAGGCCACAGGAACGGCGGAGAACTTATTCTCATGTGAACTTCCTTGGCTCCTGCTTCACGGAGCATCGAGATTATCCTGTCGGATGTTGTGCCTCTGACGATGGAGTCATCGACTATGACCACGCGCTTGCCGGCGACCGCGCTCTTCATGGCATTGAGCTTGACCATGACGCTGTCTTCACGCCTTTTCTGACCGGGCTTGATGAACGTTCTTCCAATGTAGGAATTCTTTACGAAAACCTGTCCGAAAGGGATTCCCGAAGCCATCGAATAGCCGAGAGCCGCAACATTTCCCGATTCGGGAACACCCGCAACGACATCCGCCTCGATAGGGTCGTCTTCGTAAAGGTATCTGCCGGCCTTTATCCTGGATTCATAAACGCTGATTCCGTCTATGGATGAATCAGGTCTTGCGAAATATATATACTCGAAAATGCAGTGTCCGTGCCTGTCTTTGGGCAGACAGTTGGAACGGTCTGAAATGATCTCTCCGTCCGAATTGACAGTTACGATCTCTCCGGGCTCAACGTCCCTTACATATTCAGCGCCTATCGTATCGAGCGCGCATGTCTCGGAAGCGAAAATAAAGGAACTGTCGCGTCTGCCGAGCACCAAAGGCCTGAATCCGTACGGATCCCTTGCTCCGATCAGCTTGCGGGGTGACATTATAACAAGGCTGTACGCGCCGTGAAGCTTTTTCATTGCTTTCCCGACTGCTTCCTCAACACTTCCGGAACCGATCCTTTCCCTTGCGACAAGGTAAGCTATAAGCTCCGAATCGATAGTTGTCTGGAAGATGGCGCCCGTGTAGGCCAGCTGATCTCTGAGCTCAGGCGAATTGGTCAGATTGCCGTTATGCGCAAGAGCCAGGGTTCCCTTAACGTATTCAAGTACGAGGGGCTGTGCGTTTTCGCGCGTGGAAGAGCCGGCCGTTGAATATCTGACGTGACCTACTCCTATGTTGCCGGGAAGCCTGTCGACATCATCTCCCGTGAAGACTTCGTTGACAAGGCCCATGTCCTTGCTCGACAGTACCCTGCCCTTCGGATCTGAAGTGTTGCTGACGGCGATACCGCAGCTCTCCTGGCCTCTGTGCTGGAGAGAGAGAAGTCCGTAATATATCGTATGGGCGACATCACCGCCTGATATGTCATAGATTCCGAAAACTCCGCATTCTTCGTGAAGCATATATGTTACCTCATTCAACGGTTACGCTCTTTGCAAGGTTCCTCGGCTTATCGACATCCAGACCTCTTGCGCAGGATACGTAGTAACCTAAAAGCTGCAGAGGGATTATCGCGAGTGAAGCCGTAAACATCTCATTTATCTTGGGTACATAGACAACGAAATCAGCGGAATCTTCTATGGAATAGTTGCCGAAGTTCGTAAGAGCCATAAGATAAGCGCCTCTGGTCTTTGTCTCAACGAGATTCGACAGTGTCTTCTCATATAGCCTTCCCTGTGTGAGAACACCGATAACGAAAGTACCGTTCTCAATAAGGCTTATAGTGCCGTGCTTGAGCTCTCCGGCAGCATACGCTTCGCTGTGAATGTAGGAGATCTCCTTCATCTTGAGCGATCCTTCCATGCAGATCGCGTAGTCTATTCCGCGGCCGATAAAGAATATATCCTTCTGGGCTGCAAGTTTTGAAGCAAACCACTGGATACGCTCCTTGTCCTCAAGCATCTTTCTTATCTTGTCGGGGATCGTCATGATCTCGGTCAGGAGCTCCTGCTTCTTCTCTTCATCTACCGTTCCCTTTGCAGACGCTATCTCGATGGCGAGAACATAAGACAACGCAAGCTGTGCGCTGTATGCCTTTGTGGTGGCTACAGAGATCTCCGGGCCTGCCATAGTGTAAAGAACATGGTCAGCTTCACGTGCGATCGTGGAACCGATGACGTTTACGATAGCCAGAGTCTTGATCCCTGCTGCTTTGCACTTGCGCAGGGCGGCAAGAGAATCCGCCGTCTCACCGGACTGGCTGATTATGATGACCATAGAATCCTTTGCAAAAGGCATTTCCCTGTATCTGAACTCTGACGCGAGCTCACATCTTACGGGGATCTTCGCCAGTTCTTCGATAACGTACTGGGCGGCAGCACCTACATGGTAAGCAGAACCGCATGCGACAATGTAGATCTGGCTCAACGCCTTCATCTCTTCGGCGTTAAAACCTGCCTGGGAAAGATCCGTAATGTATTTCTCTCCTTCGGGAGATACGACGGACTTGAGGGTATCGGCGACAGCCCTGGGCTGCTCGTGGATCTCTTTCATCATGAAATGCTCGAAACCGTCCTTCTCGGCGGAAGAAGCATCCCAGTCGATCTCAACCTGGTTCTTCTCGACAACGTCACCGTCGAGGTTGTAGAACGTTGCCTTGCCTGCCTCGATGCAGGCCATCTCAAGATCGTCGATATAGTAAACGTTCCTGGTGTACTTAAGGATAGCAGGAACATCTGAAGCAACGTAGGAAGCGTCCTTGTCGACACCGATTATCATGGGGCTGTCCTTGCGGGCAACGAAGATCTTGCCCGGATGGTCCTTGAACATTACTGCAAGAGCATATGAACCCCTTACACGCACCATTGTCTTGGCAAGAGCCTCAATGGGATCGTGGGTATACTTTTTGTAGTAGTAATCGATGGTCTTGATCGCGACTTCGGTATCGGTATCAGAATAGAAGGAATAGCCCTTGCGGATCATCTTCTCGCGGAGCTGCTGATAGTTCTCTATGATCCCGTTATGAACGCCTACAACGTTGTTGTCGTCAGTAATGTGGGGATGCGCGTTGTTCTCTGAAGGCTCACCGTGAGTTGCCCACCTGGTGTGTCCGATACCGCAGCTGCCTGTCAATGCCTTGCCGCCGTCAGTTTTCTCTGCCAGCACCTTAAGACGTCCCTTGGCCTTGACCACGACGGGGACCTTCTCTCCGTCCCTTACCGCGATGCCTGCGGAGTCATAACCTCTGTATTCGAGCCTTGCAAGGCCGTCAAGAAGAATAGGCGCCGCCTTTTTCTTTCCCGTGTAACCGACTATACCGCACATAATCCGTTTCCTCCCAAAAAACAAGAGTCCCCCAGTATTCACTGCGAGACCCCATTGTCCAAATTATTTAATTGCTGTCCGGTTTATAGGCAGTGAATACAGGCGCTTTTACTTGAAGCGGATAATGCATATTCATAGCTTATGAACCAGATAATTTTCATGTGAGTATTTTATTCTTTAAAAGATTTATTGTAAAGAATTATTTTCACAGAGAACAAAGCGCCCGAAGGCGCCTTGTTTTGTGTATTTTTATTCCTTGCCGGTTATCTTTTTCTGAGCCTTGTCAAAGAACGAGATAAAGCCCTTTCCTCTGTCCTTATTGCCCGAAAGCGCCTTGGACAGGTCATTGGAATATGTGGAGTGGATCCCGGCGCTCCTGAGCTTGGAATAAGCCTTGCTGCCGATACTGGTCGTCCAGGACCAGCCGCCTCCGTTCTTGGCAACCCTGTAAACGATCAGGAAATGGTTCTGGTCCTTGAAGTTGTTCTTGTAGATATTCTTTGTATAAGTCCTGAAGTCATCACCCGTGAGATTTGTCTTGACCGTATATACGACGGGAATGATCTTTGTGGCCTTCTCAAACTCGACAAGCTTGGCCTCAAGTGCCGCATCATCCTTGATAACGTTAGCCTCATCCTTAACATGTGTGGCTAACTTGACCGAAGGCGTAGGAGCGGGAGTGCTGGTCGGCTTCGGTTTCGGAGTAGGAGTAGGTGTAGGCTCTTCGGTAGTGGTCGTCTCCTCTTCTGTCGTTGTTGTTGCAGCCGTGGTCTCTTCTTCGGTGTCATTAGTCTGATACGTGGGTTCAGTCTCATCATCACCACGGTTGATAACAGGAGCCAAAGGCTCTGTAGTGGGCACTGTGGCCTGCGTTGTGACGATAACAGCGCTGCTCGGCGGGGGTGCCTTCTTACCGCAGCCCGCGAAGGCAGTGAGGCTTAACGCGGCTATGGCCAATATAGAGATCAACTTATGTTTTTTCATTATCAATCCTCCAACTTTTTAAGTTGTTTTCTAAAAATATATAAATAATCTTTTAAAAGTCAATCTCAAAAACTAAGCAATTAATCCACATTTTCCTTACATTTTCAGCTCTTGGGACTTTCAGCCGGAGTAAATTCGATATTATCCTCGCTTGCATTACGCTGAGCGGCAGCCTCATCGGCAAGCTCGATAAGCCTCTGCTGCGAGTCGATCTTTGCCTTTCCCCTGAGATCGAGCTTTGAATAGGAACCGTCGGTATTCATAAAGCTCGCGCGGATCGTATCGGCCAGTTCGACCTCGAGAACCTCCATTACGCGGGCACGGCAGTCCGGATCCTCGACCGGGAACAAAAGCTCGACACGTCTGTTGAGGTTTCTGGGCATCCAGTCTGCGGATGCAAGATAAAGGTCCTCATGTCCGTCATTATAGAAATAGAAGATTCTCGAATGCTCAAGGAAACGGCCTGTTATCGAGCGGACCGTAATGTTTTCGGACATTCCCGGTATTCCGGCCCTGAGGCAGCAGATTCCTCTGACGATAAGGTCGATCCTTACGCCGGCGCATGAAGCTTCATAGAGCTCTTTGATGATCACGCCGTCAACCAGGGAATTGATCTTCGCCACGATCCTTGCAGGCATGCCGTTTCTTGCGTTCTCTGCTTCCTGACGGATCTTCTGCACAAAGTAATCCTTCATCCACAAAGGCGCGGGAACGAGTCTGTTCCATACCTGGGGTATGGAGAAGCCCGAAAGCATATTGAAGAACTGGGATGCGTCCTTACCGAAGCTTTCCGAGGCGGTGAAAAGACCTATATCGGTGTAGATCTTGGCGGTAATGTCGTTATAGTTGCCCGTTGCGAGGTGCAGATAGCGCCTGATGCCGTCCTCTTCCTTACGGACGACAAGTGTGATCTTACTGTGCGTCTTAAGGCCAACGAGTCCGTAGATAACATGGCAGCCTGCATTTTCAAGCATCTTTGCCCAGTTGATGTTGTTCTCTTCATCAAATCTGGCTTTGAGCTCGACAAGCACCATTACCTGTTTTCCGCACTGAGCAGCCTCAAGGAGCGAAGCGATAATGGGCGACTTGTCGGATACACGGTAAAGTGTCTGCTTTATCGCGAGGACATTGGGATCCCTTGCCGCCTGTCTGACGAATTCAAGAACAGGCTCAAAGCTTTCATAAGGATGATGGACGATACGGTCCTTCTCTCTTATCTGCGCGAAAATATCGAGTTCGCTTACGGGGCCGTCAAAGGAAGCAGGTTCTGCGGGTTCGTGTGGCGGATAACAGAGATCAGGGTGCTTGATCTTGCATGCTGAAGTCAGCTTAGACAGGAATGTGAGGTCGATCGGGCCGTTGACGCTGAAGATATCCTTCTTATCAACACCAAGCTCCTTTATCAGGTATTCGAGGAGCTCAGCATCCATATCATCCTGGATCTCAAGTCTTATGATCTCGCCGAATCTTCTGCGTCTTACCTGCTCTTCTATCTCCTTGAGAAGGTCTTCCGCCTCGTCCTCGTCGATATCGAGGTCGGCATTTCTCATTACACGGTAGAAGCCCGCGGCGATTACCTTCTGACCGTCAAACAGCTCGTTGACGTTTGCCATTATTATCTGCTCGATGGGTACGAAGATATCTCCTTCTCCCGTAGGGATCTGATATAGCCTCTTAACGACCGTCGGGATCTGGACAGTCGCGTACATATGCTTTTCGTTTTCCTCTTTATCGGAAGAACCCTTCTTCTTGGAGTTCGTGATGCCTTCCTGCGCCTTATCCTGAAGTCTTACCCTGTCAGGATCGTTCTCGAGCATTACACACATGTTGAGCATGCGGTTGTAGATGAGCGGGAACGGTCTTGATGAGTCGACGGCCATAGGTGTAAGGACCGGATAGAGTACGTTCTTGAAATAAGAATCCGCGATCTGCTGTTCAGCCTTGCCGAGTTCTGAATAATCCTTCAGGTATATCTTTTCCTGGGCAAGCGCGGGAACAAGCGTACGGCCGTATGTCGAATACATGAGGGACATGAGCTTTCTTGTCTTCTCGTCGATCCTTTCGAGCTGTTCGCTGACCGTAAATCCGGCGATATCCTTCTCCGTAAATTCGATACTCTGCATGTCACGGAGCGACGCTACGCGGACGATATAGAACTCATCCAGGTTGGATGCCGTAATTGAAAGGAAATTGAGCCTTTCAAGGAGCGGATTCTTGATATCCCTGGCCTCGTGAAGGATACGCTCATCGAACTCGATCCATGAGAGTTCCCTGTTGAAGTATTTCGCGTTTCCGCTCAGGAAAGACGCATATTTATCGGACTTATAGTCCTTTGTCTTCTCGGAAGCCACGGACGGCTTTCTGGCCGCAACCTTGGGCTTCGGAGTGTTTGTCTTCTTTAATGCAACCTTTACTGTCGCGCTCTTCTTCGCGGCAGGCTTCTTTGCTGCGGGCTTTTTCGCGTCGCCCTTCTTTGACGGTGTCTTTCTAACTGCCATCAGCCTTCCCTCCTCCTTGCCTTGAGCACGGGTTTGATGCCCATGACATCTTCAAACATCTTGCCGCGGTTCTCGAACGCCCAGAGTTCAAACGACATGTCGTCCGGGGATTCGCATACCGTGACGAATTTATTATCCTTGACCGCGCATGAGATCTTTTTCGCCTTCTCCTTGTGGGAGGCGTCGCATGCGTCTGCTATCTTCAAAATAGACGTAAGCTTTGAGACAACGACCTTCTGCGTGGACGACAAAAGCGAATAGTAGTAGCTGTCGTACGGCTCGCTCCTCGTGTAGAGCCTTACGATCATGGCGACCATATTGAGTTCGTCGTGATCTAAGCCCATCAGGTTGGAATACTGGATAACGGAATAAGCTGCATCGCTGTGATTCCTTGCATGAACGAACTTGCCAATCTCATGAAGTATGACGGCAACCTGGAGCAGAAGCCTGTCCCTCTCGCCCAGTCCGCTTACATTTTTGAGCTCGTCAAACATCATGAGAGCCGTCTTCTCAACGAACTCGATGTGCTTCTTGTGGGATCTGTATCTTTTCGCGATCTGTCTTGCCGCGGAGATAAGATATCTGTCAGGAGCGAACGGGGCCTTTAATCCCAGCTCCGTGTAACAGTAGTAATAAACGATTCCGTCGGACAGCGAGGCGTGAGGCATATAGATGGAATCAACGCCTGTGTATTCGAGCATGTTCTTTACGATCAGGGCCGTCGGCAGAAGGAGCGGCGCGATCATGGAAGGGACCTTCTCGTTCAGAGTGAGATCCGATGGACGCGTCTTGAGAAGGTACTCGTAGACCTTAAGGAATTCCTCCTTAGTCAGTACGCACGAGCCCATGGAATCGTGTCCGGAGAGCTTCTTGATAAATCCCATCTCGCCCGAAAAAGCTATCAGATTACTGTATGTTATTCCCTTAGGCTCAACGGCGTGATAGTCGTCCAAGTCCTGCGCTATGAACTCTTCGATGACCTCCTCGTAATGAGTGGTCCTGCTCTGAAGGTCCGAGAGCATTCCGGAGATACGCAGAGATCCCAATACGAGGTTCTGAGAGAAAACGAATTCCGACTTGTCGTAAACCGACGCCTGCAGAGAACCCGACCCGATATCGAGTATCATGGTGCCGTTCTCTATCATCTTTCCGAAATCGGGATACAGAGCCTGGACCGCGATCGTCTGGTAATACCGCTCCATGGAATTGTCCAGGACCTTTATCTTAAAGCCCGTCCTGGTTCTTATCTTCTCGATTACGATATCGGCGTTTGTTGCATCTCTGAATGCTGAAGTGGCAACGCAGAAAACCCTTACGACACCGTATTCACGGCATTTCTCGTCGAACATCTTGAGGCATTTGCAGAGCTCATCGACCTGCTCCGGCTGGATGGTGCCGGACCTGTAGCTTCGCGAGCCCAGTCCCGTAAATTTGCGGACTGCCTCGATCTCCTTGGGCTTGCCCTTCGCGTTGACCTCAAAGATCTTGATCCTCGCCGTAAGCGAACCGATATCGATCACGGCTATAAGCTTTTTTGCCATTATTCGCTTCTCCCTTGCCAAATGGTCTCTTATTCAAGATTTGCGACTATTCTGTCGGTCATCTCTTCTGTGCTTACAATAGTTATGTTCCCGGATGCATCACTGCCGCCGTACAAAGCGATATCAGGCGTGCGCGCGCCCTGTGCGAGAGTTTTGCTTACCGCCTCAGAGACAGAGTCAGCTGCATCCTTCTCGCCCAAATGGAGCCTCAGCATCATTTCTACGGAAAGGATCGATGCTATCGGATTGGCCTTATGCTGACCCGCTATGTCAGGCGCGGAACCGTGGATAGGCTCAAACATTCCGGGCATACCGGGATTACCGAGCGATGCCGAAGGCAGCATTCCGACAGAGCCTGTGATCTGTCCGGCAAGATCCGACAGGATATCGCCGAACATATTGGAAGTAACGATAACATCAAATGACGAAGGTCTTGCCACAAGCTGCATCGATGCATTGTCAACATATAGGAAATCAAGAGCGACGTCCTTATATTCTTCTGACATTTCCTTCGCAAGCTGACGCCACATCCGGCTGGTGATGAGGACATTTGCCTTATCAACGACCGTAAGCTTTTTGTTCCTGATACGCGCAAACTCGAATCCGCGCCTTAATATCCTTTTTATCTCCGCTTCGGAATAGGACTCGGTATCGAAAGATACCTTTCCTTTCGATGTTCCGTCAAAGAGCTTTTCGGCGCTCTCATAAGAGCCCTGCTTGCCGAAATAAATGCCTCCGGTCAGTTCCCTGACGATTAGAAGATCGATTTTTCCCGGATCTTTCAGAGGTGAGGCGTTGCTTAATTCCTTGTGTATTATCGCAGGCCTGAGATTCGCATAAAGATGCATTCCCTGACGAAGTCCCAATAAAGCCTTTTCCGGTCTTTTCTCCGGTTCGATCATATCCCATTTGGGACCTCCGACCGCGCCTAAAAGCACGGCATCGGAACCTGCCGCAGCCTCGAGCGTCTCACCCGGCAGCGGCACTCCGAAAACGTCTATGGCGCATCCTCCGGCCTTGTATTCGGTAATCTTCGGTTCAAAACCGTACTTATCCGACACTGCTTTAAGAACCTTTACCGCAGCACCGTTAACCTCCGGACCTATTCCGTCACCGGGTATCGAAACTATGTTGTAAGATCTGCCCATACCGGTCTCCTTGTTCTTCAGATGCCCGACTTTTCTTTCGTGTATTCCACCAGTCCGCCACTTCTGATTATCCCGTTGATGAAATCAGGGAACGGCTTGGATTGGTACTTCTCATTCTTCGTAACATTCTCAATTATTCCCGTATCGAAATCCGCGCTGACGGTATCGCCCTGTTCTATTGCTTTTGCAGCCTCAGGGCACTCTAAGATCGCAAGTCCCACGTTGATGCAGTTACGGAAAAAGATCCTCGCAAAGCTTTCTGCAATAACAAGAGAGATGCCGCTTGCCTTGATCGCCACGGGAGCATGTTCCCTGGAAGAACCGCAACCGAAATTCTTTCCCGCGACCATTATGTCTCCTTTGGAGACGGTGCCCGCGAAATCAGCATCGATATCTTCCATGCAGTGCTGTCTCAAATGTTCGGGATCGCTGGAATTAAGATATCTTGCGGGAATGATGACATCGGTATCGACGTTGTCTCCGTACTTAAATGCTTTACCGGTAACTTTCATATGTAACCTCCGTCAAAGCTCGTCAGGCGTGCCTACGCGTCCTAAGACAGCTGATGCGACCGCTACGGGAACGCCGCTTAAGATAACTTCAGAACCGGTGTCTCCCATGCGTCCAACGAAATTCCTGTTTGTGGTCGATACACATCTCTCGCCTTTCGCGAGAACACCCATATGGCCTCCGAGGCAAGGTCCGCACGTAGGTGTGGAGATAACGCATCCCGCGTCATCGAATATCCTGAGCCACCCTGCTTCAAGCGCGTATCTGTATATCTGCTGGGAACCGGGAATGATAATGCATCTTACATTTTCATTGACTTTAAGTCCCTTGAATATCTCCGCCGCAGCTCCAATATCCTCTAATCTTCCGTTTGTGCATGAACCTATTACGACCTGATCGATCTTAAGATCTCTGCAGTCTTCTGCTTTTCTCGTGTTGGAGGGAATGCTCGGCAGCGCGACGGTGAGCGGTATCTCGGAAAGATCTATCTCTATCGTCTGTGCATATTCCGCATCTTCATCCGCGGTATATATCTTATAATCGCTTGCCGCAAATCTCTTGGGATTCGTTTTGGCAATATATCTGAGCGTGTATTCGTCAAACGGGAAAACGGCGTTCTTCGCGCCGCACTCTATCGCCATATTGCAGATCGTAAGCCTTCCGGCCATTGAAATGCTCTTTAATCCTTCGCCTTCGAATTCGATCGACTTATATAATGCTCCGTCAACGCCGATCATGCCGATAAGATGCAGTATGAGGTCCTTGCCGGTTACGTATTTATTGAACGAACCTTTAAGGATAACCTTTATCGCTTCAGGTACGCGGAACCATGTAACGCCTCTTGCCATCGCGCATGCAAGATCGGTCGATCCGACTCCGGTTGAGAAAGCGCAAAGAGCGCCGTATGTGCATGTATGCGAATCCGCTCCGATAACCATATCACCGGGAAAAACTATACCGTTATCCGGCAGTATGACATGCTCGATGCCCATCTCGCGGCGGCCAAGTTCATAGAAATGACTGACCTCCTGCTCTCTTGCAAAACATCTCATGGTCTTGCAGAGTTCTGCTGATTTTATATCCTTGTTCGGCGTGAAATGATCCTGGATAAGACAGACCCTGTCCTTATCGAAAACCTTGTCTGAACCCATCTGTTTGAAGATCTTTATCGCAGGCGGAGTAGTAACGTCGTTGCCGAGAACATAGTCAAGCTTTGCTTCAATAAGATCTCCGGCCTTAACTTCAGATAACCCGGCGTGATCTGCCAGGATCTTCTGCGTAATCGTCATGCCCATATGAAGCACCTCGTTCAGAAAGATTTGATAAAATTTTACAACATTATTCTTCTTACTTGAAGAATAATATTTATATCAATCCTCTCCGAGTTCGAAATATTCCTCGTAAAGCGCATTCAGTTTTTCTGATATCTCGGCATAACGTTTGTATTCATTCTCGCCCGCATCAACGCCGAATCTTGCTTCTATCTGCTTTTGCTCTTCCTCTAATGCGCGCGTCTCTTTCTCAATGTCCGAAAGACGCTGACGGCGTTTTGCAGATGCTTTTCTGTCTTCGTTTTTCTTTTTCTGAGGCTTTTCCGTGACCTTGATCTGCTCTTCAGGCTGTTTAACCGCATTCCTTACGGACTTGCGGTAATACTCGTATTTCTCGAATTCCGAAGCGTGGCCTTCACTAAATCCTAAGATGACATCAGCGCATTTATCGATAAAGAATCTGTCGTGCGATACACAGATAACCGCTCCGTCGTATGCCCTGATGGCATCCTCCAGGATCTCGCGCGAATTGATATCCAGATGGTTTGTAGGCTCGTCAAGGAAAAGAATATCCGGGCGTTCTCTGAGAAGACAGCAAAGATAGAGCCTTGAACGTTCACCGCCTGAAAGATCTCTTATCACCTTATATGCGTCGTCACCCCTGAATCCGAATCTTGCAAGGAGAGATCTGGCTTCAGTCGTCTTTATGCCTTCACTTCTTTCAACGAGTTCATCGAAGCATGTTGCGTCTTCATCATCAAACGGCACGAACTGGCCCATGTATCCGCAGCTCGTTCCGGTTGCTATAGTGACTTTTCCTGATGTTCCGTATGCTTTACCTGCAAGCATCATAAGCAGTGTCGTCTTGCCGCAGCCGTTCGGACCGCACAAGAAAAGTTTCTCGTCCGCTTTAAGCTCAAATGATATATCTGTAAAAAGATCCTTGTCGCAGTCATCGAATCTTTTCGTAACTTCATTTACATAAAGGAGGATCTTATCAGATCTTCCGGAACGGTCGGCAGGAGCTGCAGTAAAACTCATTTTCGCGTACTGCGCCGGAAGCTTTGCCTTCTCCCTTTCAAGGATATCGGCAAGCTTGTCGACCATCTTCTCTCTCTGGTGATAACCGGATATATTCCTGTGCGAGAGCATCGTCTGCTTTACGTCGAGCTGGTGCGCAAGTTCAGTCTCGAGGTTTTCTATAACAGAAGCCTGTGTCTTTAAGAATTCTTCTTTCTGAATAACATAATCAGAATAGTTGCCTTTGTATTCGGTTATCCTTCCGCCGTCTAATTCGATCACGCGGTTCGCGACCGAATCGATGAAATGTCTGTCATGCGTAATTACAAAAACTGCTCCGCCGTAGGAAGAAAGAAAACCTTCAAGCCACTCGACAGCTTCCATATCCAGGTGGTTCGTAGGCTCGTCGAGCATAAGGATATCGGGCCGTTCCACGATCAGTCTTGCAAGACACACACGCATTTTCTCTCCTCCCGAAAGAGAAGAAAAATCGGTTCTTGCGCTGTCTACTGTATTGCCTAATCCGAGTCCTCTTAACGCATCGTTAAGTCTGTATTCGTAATCGTATCCGCCTGCCGCTTCGTAAGCAGAACGCGCATCGGAATATTCATCCATCTTCTTTTTAAGTTCAGGTGAATCAGGATCTGACATAGAAAGATCAGCTATCTCTTTCTCAAGCGAAGATAACTTTGAATCCAGTTCAACAAGTCTTGCAGGCTTGAGTGTCGCTGACAACAGATCCTGCTCTTCTATCCTCTGAGAAAGGTAACCTGCGATAGTATTTCCGTGAAGCAGTACATCACCGGAATCAGAATGGATATTGCCTCTTATTATCTTGAACAGTGTTGATTTGCCTGCACCGTTATCACCGATGAACGCGATCTTGTCGCCTTTGTTCACGCGGAAAGACACGTCATTCAAGACGCGTCTGTCACCATAACTCTTTGATATGTTCTGTACAGTTAATAAAGGCATGAACAAAAGATATACATTATCGAAGAAAAATGCAAACATAAAAAAACTCCCGGAGGATCTCCGGGAGTGATTGATCAAGAAGTTATCTTGAAATCAGAAGAGGTCTACACCCTTTCCGCTCTCATCGTAAGCCTTCTTCTCAGCTGCGTTGACCCAGATCTTAGCAGCCTTGGGAAGCTTCTTAGCGATTGCTGCGTTAGAGATTTCCTGACCATCGATCTGGAAGAAGATCTCTACCTTCTTAGGAGCAGCAGCCTTCTTTGCAGCGGGCTTCTTAGCAGCAGCCTTCTTTGCAGCGGGCTTCTTAGCAGCAGCCTTCTTTGCAGGAGCAGCAGCTTTCTTTGCAGCGGGCTTCTTAGCAGCAGCCTTCTTTGCAGGAGCAGCAGCCTTCTTTGCAGCGGGCTTCTTAGCAGCAGCCTTCTTTGCAGCGGGCTTCTTAGCAGCAGCTTTCTTTGCAGCAGGCTTCTTAGCAGCAGCCTTCTTTGCAGGAGCAGCAGGTGCCTTAGCAGCTACAGGCTCAGCAGCCTTAACTTCTACCTTAACTTCCTTCTTCTCAATATCCATACTTAGAACCTCCGTGAATATTTCTGTGTTGGATATCTTTAATCTACATTTTTACAGAAATTATGTCAACAAAATTTAAAAAAAATCTATTTAGAAAAACAACAGCTGCGAGCCTTTTATTTGTTCACTTTACACACATTCGGAGCATACACTTTTTTATGATGATACGATGTTTTTCTTCCCGAAAAATCAACGTGTTACCATAACGGTGCGCGCAAAATAACACATGGTGCTTTCATATTTTTCGCAGATTATTGTAGAATTACCTCATGAAAAAAGCGTATGTGATATTTCGTTGGGAATTGAATAAAATATTCTCAAACTGGCATAGGACCGTCACTTTATTTCTGCTTCCGGCAGTACTGATGATGCTTGCTTTGAATGTATTTCCTCTTCTCATCAACTACATGTCGACCGGATCATTTTCCAAGAAACCGATAGTACTGGTCGGAACTCCGAAGAGCTTCAGAGATTATGTTGAAGCGACTGCTGATGCGAATGTGTATTCATATACTGAAATGACATACCGTGATCTTTCTGATGTATACAGCGAACCCGGAGCGCTGAAAAAACTTCTGAAAGGCGGAACCGTTATCTGTTATTTCGGTTCAGATAAAGGTGATGTATCTTTTGATGATATAGTTTCGGAATATTATAAAGAACTTGTAAAAGGCAACAGTGAAGCAAAGAGCGAAGCCGTGATCTATCTCGGTTACGACGGCGAGTCACTTACCGGAACACTTCGCGCACAACAGTTCAGACAGGGCGTTCTTGAGAGCTACCAGAGCAGTCTGATCGACAGACTCGGCGGAGATTACGCAACTGTCGGAAGCAATCTTTTCTCTACCGATTCATTCAATCCGGTCACTAAACTGATGGATAACAGAACGCCTGCCGACACTGCCGCTGCACGTATAGTTCCCGGTGTTCTTATGATAATGATGTATTACTGTGTTTATTCTCTTACAAGCGATATGTTCGCTTCAGAGAAAGAACGCGGATTCTGGTCAAAGCTTATAATGACACCTGTTTCCGCAACGGACGTTTTCGCAGGAAAGATCCTTGCGATACTCGTTATAGTTACCGGTTCAACATTTCTTACTGCACTTCTGCTGTTCTTATCTTCATGGTTCAACACCGGCAATGACGCAATGTCACTTCTCCCGTTCGGAATGATGCTTACTCCTGCAGAACTTCTGATCGTTGCCGTTACTATACCCGTAACCGTTTTCACGATGACCGCCGCATGCATTTCGACCATCTTCTCACTTACAAAGATGCAGGATATAACAGTAAATCTTCAGCTGCCTCTGATCTTCTTCCTTGGAGATTTCTTCCTTCAGATGTTCAGAGGCACAAGACCTATGACACTTGAATATTTCATACCTATACATAACAGCCTTGCGGTAATCGGCGAAGCATACAACGCGCAGGAAAAGCTCTGGCACGTCATAGTTGCCGTCCTGATCAACATCCTGGTCGCTCTTATCGTAATGAGATCCACGTACAAAAAGGAGGGCTTATATGATAAGCGTAAAAGACGTTCATAAAAGCTACACCAAAGATACCGAGACGATAAAAGGTGTCTCTTTCGAGATAGGCAAGGGCACTATCTTCGGTCTTTTGGGTCCGAACGGCGCCGGCAAGACGACGCTGATGCAGATCATCGCTACTCTCATGAAGCCGACGAGCGGAACGATAGAGATCGCAGGTATGAGTCCCGATAAAGATCTTCTTGAGATACACAGACAGATGGGCTTTCTTACGACCGAGATAAAGCTCGATCCGGTCTCCACTCCCGACCGCCTGTTTGATTTCTTCGCGGAACTGTACGACATCCCGAAGGATGAGATAAAGTCACGCAAGGCGAAAGCTTTTGACAGATTCGGCATAACGCCCTTCGCGAACAGGAGGATATCTGAGCTCTCAACAGGAATGAAACAGAAGATCTCGATAGCCATCAGCCTTCTTCATGAACCGCCGATCATAATCTTCGACGAGCCGACAAACGGTCTCGACATACTTACTTCAAGACAGGTAACAGACTATCTTAAAGAGCTTCGCGAAGAAGGAAGATGCATCATTCTCTCAACTCACATCTTCTCCGTTGCCGAAGAACTGTGTGATGAGGTTGCGATACTTGTTGACGGAAAGATTGTTGCGCAGGGTACTGTCGAGGAACTGATAAAGTTCTCCGGCGAAAAAAATTTTGAAGATGCCTTCTTCAAGATATATGTAGATAATCATAAGGAAGAAAGATGAGCAGAAAAGACAGACATTTATGGTTCAGAGGAGCTAAGACGATAGCCGCGCGTTTTTTCAAAAAGCACGGTCAGATGGGTGCGCAGGCTCCTATGTCTTCATTCCTCATTTCCATAGGCTTCGTCGCTGCTCTTTCTTTCACCGTTCTGTCATGGTTCTGGTGGTGGTTCCCTTATCACCTTTTCAGCGACGAGACCTATGATATCGTCGTGGTAAACGCTCCGGACTCATTTATAGATTACAATCAATATATGCAGAAGAGCCGCGATGAACGCGCGGCTGAATACGGTTCGCGCACCAACTGGCTCGCCAACTGGGGTCATATGACTTTCTTCGAATACCATTTCGACGGTTACGGTTGGTCAAAATTCATATACAAAGAGAATCCTGCATATTATGATTTCGTCACGTTCGGAAAATGGATGAGAGAGAACAACGCTTACCTGACTGTCGTTTTCCCCAAGGACTTCGACAAGACAGTAAGCGAACGCGCTGCTGACCATACCGTTGCAAAGCCCGATATACTCACCTACTACCGTACGAACTCACTCGAATACACTTCCATGAAGGATGAGTTCATCGATATATATCTTCACGGTTATCAGGATTATCTGCGTGAGACTAACGGATGGGCATTTGCAAACGTTACTGATTCGCAGATAATTGACGATGCGATGGATCTTTCAAACAGGAGCGAGAGCAGGAATCCGATGCTGGATAACCTCGGCCGTTCCTTCATTCCGCTTCTCATGTTCATCGTCATTTTATATGCCTCTATGAGCGCCGGAACCAATGTCATCGCAGGTCAGAAGGAGCTTGGCACTTTTACCGGCATTCTCCTTACGCCTGTTCCGAGAAGCGCGATCATAACCGGAAACCATATCGGTGTAACTCTCAAGGCTCTTATACCGACTTTCATCGTCTCTGTACCGTTCGTGGCGATCCCCTACTATTGGAATCATGCAAATATCGCCGCCATAGTCATCCATCTGATAATACTTACGGTATTTATCGCATCCGTCACTCTTCTGATATCGGTTATCAACGATACCGTCGTATCCGCGCAGACCGCTTTTCTGCCTGTCTTCCTTATTCTTATCGGTGTATGCGTCACGTGTATACAGAATGCGACCGAACGCGAAGAGTTCTTCCTTTATCTTCCCGTTTACGGACAGTTCTACGGAATAGGAGATGCGCTTTGCGGTGAGACAGACACTGCCGGTATCGCAGTAGCTTCCCTGATCACTCTCGTTCTGACATTGATCGTTATACTGATCTCGGAAAGACTCCTGCATAACGAACGCTACACAGTCTCCATCGATCCCGTCACGGCCAAGGAGATCAAGCAGGCTAAAGCCGGAAAGCATTCCGCGATGGATATCGCCGACAAGATAACAGATAACGCTGTTTTCATATTTAAGGAAATGGCTTATCCGCTGTTTGTACTCGGTTTCTTCCAGCTGATCGCGATAGTACCGATGGTCATATCGTATATGCGCCGCGCGGAATACTCGCAGTTCATCGCTGATCTCAAGGGTATCGGTACGGTAACCGCGATAATGAACAAGAGCTTTGAGGTAATAAACATATTCATGGGCAATCCTGTATTCCTTTTGCTCATGACTCTTGCATACATCCTCATGATCACGGAATGCATCATTCATGCAAGAAGAGTATTTAAAAAGAGTTCTTTTGCCGATGCATTAAAGACATGCGGTCTCCCGGTCTCAGAACCGTCAAAGATCATTAAAGACTACATTCTCGGATTCATCGCGGGCTTTGCCATGATGTCTTCTGTCTGCCTGATCCTAAAGCTTACAGGTCAGATTGATTTCCACGGCTTCGGATTAAGTTCAGCCGCCCTTCCGCTGTTCTTCAGCAATCTGCTCATGTGGTTCCCTCAGGGTGCAAGCGAAGAGCTGCTTTTCAGAGGCTACATGATCCCCAGATACGATCAAAGATACAAGAAAGCATTCGCGGTGTTCTTCTCATCGGTCATGTTCTCCGTGTTCCATTCGCTGAACATGGGTTACACTCCGCTCGCTTCGGTCAATCTCTTCCTGATCGCAGTGCTTTTCGCGCTCATCTACCTCAAGACTGGCAACATCTGGATGACCTGCGCAATGCACACGGCATGGAACCTCTCACAGGGCAACATCTACGGTCTGCAGGTATCAGGTAACGAAGCTCACGCCGCCATCGTCAGCACAAGTTATTCCGGAAATGCAAACAGTCTGATAACGGGAGGAGATTTCGGACCCGAAGGCGGACTTGCTGTTACCGC
>CACYMP010000026.1 GCA_902775565.1 Oscillospiraceae bacterium | reverse complement strand
CTACGAGAGATAAACCCTTCTTTGATTCTGTCTTCTTGATGATCTTCTTCATTTTTCTTTCCTCCTGTTGCGGTTTGTTTTTGGTTTAGTGTTTGTTTTGTGTTTGTGTTTTTGTTTGATGGCTTCATTATGTCAGGAGGCAAGGGCCCCAACAATCACTGATGCAGGGCCTTTTTGATGCTTAAGCAACACTTCTTGGACGCGGTGTCGCCAAACGGATAAGAAAATTCAAAAATCACTCAATTCCGGAAGTTGCAGTACGGATAAATTTTCGAAAATCTCCGTTTTTATCCGTCATTTTCGAGCCTTTGAGACTCCATTGGCCGCCTGATGACAGATAAAAACAAGGATATCCGCGATCTTATCCGTCATTTGTTCCTTAGACCGGCTTTTCAGACAGCAAAACGACAGATAAAAACCGTGAAATGTCCGTTTTTATCCGTCGTCTAGTGCCGCGGTTGTTTCTGCCGGAAGCAGACATGCCGCCAAAAACAACCAAAATGCTTTTTTTGTCGGTATCCGGTCTTTATCCTTTTTCAACCATCTTTTCGAAATCGTTCATGTTGCAGGCCTGCAGTACGACAATGACTTTGTCATCAACCTTTCTTGCGTAATAAGCCACATACTGTTCAGGCCCGTTGCCGGACAAATGAACCATGACTTTTGAATACTCCTTGCCGCCCATGGTCACCGTGCCTTCTTTCTTGATCTCTGCAGTAATTCCGAAACGCTTGACGGTCTTGGCAACCATGGCCGTCTGTTCATCAAGGTACTTGTCAGGCGAGTAATCGGGGTCGTCCGGATCGGCGAGCTTGGTGTTTACGAATTCGATCTGTGCAAAAGAAATTCCCTCTCCGGGATTAAGATAATTGTCAAGCCGCTTCGCCATTGCACGGGCGCGGTCCTTATCGGTAACGCAGTCCATGAGTTCCTGTTCTTCATACATCTTGAGGAATTCCTCATCGGAGCTCGACCAGCCGGTAGGAAGCTTTATCTTGATTCCCGCATATTCATTAATGTATTCACAGCTCTTATTAAATACACCCTTCTTGTAGTCTGTGCCTTCCATCGGGTTGTTGCGTGCTTCCGCCTCTGAAGGGATATCCATAATAGCCTCCGGCTCCTTGGCGGGTGTAAAGCCGTTGCCATAGGTTAATCCGTATCCCCGCTCGAAAAGGCACTTGTCAGTTCCGATCTGATCAACTGATTCGTACCAGGGTTCGGGCAGCTTGCCGGTGAAATCAGAGCATCCGCAGAGTACGTCAGATATGCCCTTGCCTTCTGAACCGGGGAGATAACACATAACGACACTGTCCCACTTATCGTAATCGAGCTTATCCATTATCAGATGTCTTCCCGCAATTATACATGTGACAGTTGGCTTGCGAAGTCTTCTGACAAGATCGATCATGTTGCCGTTATCGAAATAGTCATCGTCAGGATCATAGAGCTTTATGTCTTTAGAGTCACCGTACCATTCCGCATATGCATCTTCGCCTACACAGAGCAGAACAACATCAGCATTAGCCGCTTCGTTGGGATCTGTTATCACTTCGATACCGTATTCCTTCGCATATCTCTCGAAGGCTTCCTTGATCGTGGTTACGCCCTTTATCTCTTTTGAAGGAGCCATGTTCCAGCCCATGGTCCAGCCACCGCACTGTGCACGGGGATTGTCAGCCGTCGTGCCGGTAACATAGACCTTCGTGCACTTCTTAAAAGGAAGCAGGTTGCCTTCGTTCTTGACGAGGACAAGGCTCTTTTCGACGAGCTTTTCAGCTACTGCTCTTGATTCAAGTGATCCGACATCCTCATGAAGAGTCTTGATATTCTTGCAGAACGGATCTTCGAAAAGGCCCATATCTTTCTTGACCGTGATTATCCTCGTAACGGCTTCGTCGACTCTCTTCCTGTCGATCTGCTTGTTGTTGACGGCATCAACGATCGCCTTTCTGCAGTCGTCGTATCTTATGCCTTCCATGAAAAGGTCGATTCCGCAGTTGACCGCCGAGATGACCTGTTCTTCATAAGTCTTAGGCGATGTGTTCTGGATCGCCATGCTGTCCGTCATTATGATGCCCTTAAATCCCATGTCGGTCCTGAGCTTCATGATGTATTCTTTGTTCTCGTGCATCTTAAGTCCGTTGAGAGATGAATAGCTGACCATTACAGCTTTCACTCCTGCATCGATCTGGGCCTTGTAGACCTTGAGCAGTTCGTTGATCTGCTCTTGTGTAAGCTTGGCATCTCCTCTGTCGATGATGCGCGCAAAGTCGCTCTTCTCGCCCGTTCCGTATGAGACGTTACCGTCACCGAAATAGTGCTTTGCCGTAGCCATAACTCCGCCGTCAACCAGACCTTTGGTATATGAGACGGAAAGCTTTTTGATCGTCTCCAAGTCAGAACTGTAGCATTCGTAGTTTCTTCCCCATCTGGGATCATTTGACTGCGCGACGCACGGATAAAGATTCCAGATCATATGGCACTGCTTAGTCTCATCCGCAACGATCTTACCCATCTGATATGTGAGTTCTTCATCGTTTGCTGCGCCTATTCCAATGTTGTGCGGAAAATACACCGCATCGATGCAGTAACCTACCCCATGCACATCGTCCTGTGCAACAAAGTAAGGAATTCCCGCTTCGGATTCGATGGCCTCCTGCTGATATTTGTCCAGCATTTCACGCCACTCGGCTGCGGTCATCTGTCCCTCATCACCGTAGATGCTTCCGTAGCCGTAAGTCTTCATGGGGCTGGTCTCATCCGATGCGACCTTGTAAAGGATCGGCTGCACCATCTGCGCGGCTTTCTGCTCCAAAGTAAGTGAACTCACAATCTGCTTGGGCGTTAATGTTGCGTACCACTGATACTTGTACTGATACTTTCCTTCAGGATATTTCGGTGTACCGAGAGAGCAAGCGGTCGCAGTAAACAGCATGACTGCGGTCATGGCTTTCACCAACATCTTTTTCATTTCGTTTTCTCCTTATTTATAGTGTGGAAAACCAAAGATCCGTAAAAAGATCTTCATTTGCGCATGGCGGGTCTTATGGTTTTATGTGTCTGGTTATATGTATGTCCGGTATCGGATTGTTGTCACGAATTAAAGGAGTCTATAGTTACTTCTGCTGTCCGTTCGGCGAAGCTGTCTTCAAACGTGCGGCTGAAGCTGTTTCCGTCGAGGACGATGAGCTTGCCGTTTTGCAGCAGGTCAACCGCTTTCTGTGCGGGCCTCGTTGAAGGGTGCAGGGTTCCCCAGATGACGGCAGTGGGAACGCTGCAGTCTGGCAGGATATCGTAGATTTTGACTTTCAGTAACGGCTCTTCTGAGAAAGTATATTCATCAAATTCAGGCTCAACCAATACCATGCCTTTTATCTCGGACTGCCTCTCGGTTCCTGCGTATGCCGCTACGGTTCCTCCGGACTGATGTCCCCAGAGATATACATTTGAGAGATCAACATCGGGAAGATATCTCAGTTCATCCATAACCGCATAAAGATCCAGTGTGTAACGGTAGAGCAGTCCGCTGTTGGGTGCAGGAGCCGTATAATCTTCCATGGTAAGATTCGGCTCGAACATCACAACTGCGTATCCGTTGTCTGTGAAAGACTTGGTCAGTTTCTCATAACCGGGACCATTAGGTACACCTAACAGGATTATCGTCTTATAAGGACCATCTCCTTCAGGAAGAGAGAGCTTTCCGCTGATCGTTTTTCCGTCGCGGAAGAAAGCAACCGTCATCACATTTCCTGAGGTTCTCACTATCTTGGGAACAGCCGTCGCATAATTGAACGGTGCCTGTCTTTGGACGGGTGCTTCGATCTTCGTGTCAGCAGACTTCAGTTCTTCGTCAGCGATAACGGGCTTGGAATTAAGTGCGAGCGATACGGACATGAACAGAAGCGTTACCGTGATGATGACTGTTGTTAACTTCGTTCCCTTACGGTAGTTTAATATGTTCTTTACCCTGTGAGCAGCTTCCGACTTGTATGTATCTCCATTGCTGAACCCCAAAGTGGTAACCAGATATCTTCTGTTATTGCTTCTTTTTGCATAATTGACTATGGAGATCGCATAAGCCTTTTTGAGCTCACTGTTCATTCCCGCAACCGTCATCTCGTCACAGCACATCTCGATGTCCTGTCCGAAAAGAACAAATGCAAGCCATGCGAAAGGATTGAACCAGTGGATCGCGACTACTGCCATTCCCAAGATCTTTCTTAACCAGTCACCGCGTCTTATATGCGTCCTCTCATGCATCAGGATGTATTCCTTTTCGCTGATGCCCAATACATCCGGAAGATATATCTTCGGCACGAAAAGACCGAATACGAACGGTGACTTTACCTTGTCTGATTCATAAACATTCCTGTCTGTCTTTGCCGCGTCCCTAAGCTTTATCTTGAGAAAGATATAGCGTACGGCCATATAGGAAAGGATCGCGAAAGTACCCGCAAGCCAGATGACTGCCAGAATCGATCTTATACCGGGCATTGCTTTTGCCTGCATCAAAGCACTCTGCGAAGCTGCTCTTGACTGATCGGTATCATCAGGAGTGCTGTCTTCAGATGCAGTAACAAGAGTATCCGCCTTGTATTCTACGGCTCCTATGAGCTCTTCTGTCTCAACATATCCTTTTTCGACAGTTCCCTCTGTTCTTTCAGAGCCTGTAACTTGCGAAGTTATTGCGCCTGTATTCAGCGGCAGATAATTGAAAATACTGATGGACGATCCGATATTCAAAGGAATAAGGAGCCTTACAGCAACCACTGCCCATAAGATCATGATGAATCTCTTTGACCTTTTGCGCAAAAGAAATCTGGTCAGTATGGTAACAAGTATTACCACACTGCCCATAACAGACATCTCAAGCACTTTCAGGAAAAGATCTGTCACTTCTTATCGTCCTCCGTGTGCTCTTTTATGAGCTTGATCAGCGCATCCGCGTCTTCATCACTTAATGTTTTCTTTTGACCGAGAAATGATGCGACAAACATAGGGAGCGAACCCGAGAAGCTGTCTTCTACTATCTGTCGGCTCTCCGAGACAAGCACTTTCTCTTTGGGAATGAGAACGCTTACTATGGAATTCTCGTTCTTCACAAAACCTTTGGCGATCAGTTTACGGAGGATCGTATAAGTGGTGGATTTGTTCCAGTTATTATTCTCGAGAGCAAGCTTAACAAGTCTTCCCGATTCCACGGGTGCTTCTCTCCATATGATCTCCATCAGCCTTTTCTCTGATTCGAATAAACTCAACTCACTCATTTATCATACCTCGGATCACGGTTTACTACAGTAAACCTGTGTTAAGTTTACTCTAATAAACCAGTCGCGTCAAGTATGCTTGGCAACAGTGTTCCTGTAACGCGAAAAGTTCCATTCTTTTCTGTCGTCGAGTGCTGAGGTTGTTTCTGCCGGGTTTGCCCGCCAGTACCCGAAGTGGTTCCTCGCTTTGCCAAAACAGATACGCTTCCGGGTACTGGAGCCGTTTATAACAAGACAAAGAAAACGGCCCGGGATTTGAAGTCCCGGGCGATCTGGAGGTAGGGTAATTATATATAGTTGTTTTTTGTCTTTGTTTATCAGATTCCGCCTAAAGCATCGATTGCGTTTCTGAAGATGTGGATGTAGTTGAAAAGGATTGCTCCTGCGAGGATGCAGATGATTGCGATTACGCAAATAATTTCTACGAGAGATAAACCCTTCTTTGATTCTGTCTTCTTGATGATCTTCTTCATTTTTCTTTCCTACGAGAGATAAACCCTTCTTTGATTCTGTCTTCTTGATGATCTTCTTCATTTTTCTTTCCTCCTGTTGCGGTTTGTTTTTGGTTTAGTGTTTGTTTTTGTTTGTGTTTGTGTTTGTGTTTTTGTTTGATGGCTTCATTATGTCAGGAGGCAAGGGCCCCAACAATCACTGATGCAGGGCCTTTTTGATGCTTAAGCAACACTTCCTGGACGCGGTGTTGCCAAATGGATCAAATTATTTGTAATTTTTTCTATCCGGAAGTACCTGTACGGATAAAAATCCGAAAATCTCCGTTCTTATCCGTCATTTTCGAGCCTTTGAGACTCCATTGGCCGCCTGATGACAGATAAAAACAAGGATAGCCGCGATCTTATCCGTCATTTGTTCCTTAGACCGGCTTTTCAGACAGCAAAACGACAGATAAAAACCGTGAAATGTCCGTTTTTATCCGTCGCCTAGTGCCGCGGTTGTTTCTGCCGGAAGCAGACATACCGCCAAAAACAACCAAAGTGAAGTGGTAACGTAAAAGTAGACACCGGCCGGATATCTCAACGATATCTTCGTGAAAAAGGTAAAGAAATGCGAAGTCCTCGACTATAAGGAAGTGACCAGGAAATTCAAGATCCCGGTTGCAGGCAGCGAGGAGTTCTCCTACAACAGGCGCTTTTTCGTATTCTCCATATTGATCTTCACTTATTCCAAGTCGGCGGGCTCTCGCGTGGACCTATTGAATTCATCACGAGAACAGAACCGATCACAAGCATAAATCCGGCTGAAATGACTATTCCTGCCACACCAAGGCCCCGCAGTTTCAGTTGCTTACTTGAAGCAGCTTTAACGCCGGCTATCGACAGTATCAGTGCGACGATTTCTAAAATCACGATGCCGAAATAGATCGGATAAGCCTGCCTTATAGGTATCCTGTTATGCGCTCCTTCAGTCAGGACCTGCATCATGGGGATAGCGATCACTCCGAGACAGGAAAAGATAAAACCCAAAAGACAGCCTATACTGATGCGTTTTTTCATGTTGGTTCCTCATGATCTATCTTCTCAAGTGTATCTTCCAGTATTGCTTTTCTCAATTCCGTAAGCCATTCCGAAAAAGAGACCGTATCAAAAGCATACGTTTTATTCAGCTCGTATTCGTTGTCTGACCATGTGCTGATGGGAGACTCGTTGTGCTGAATCAAGGCTTCGAGTTTATCCAGTGCCTTATATACCTTGGCTTCCGGTGTCTGCTGTGCATCCATTTCCTTGTACAGAGCAGAAAAGTCATCAGATATTTCTTTCGGGAGCGACTTGACCCATTGATCCAATAACGAATCTTCCGCAGCTCTGTCCGCATCTGTCTTAACAAATGCAGGAATGTCACCAGTGAAACACTCTCCGAGATCGTGAATAAGACACATATTAACGACCTTATTCATATCAAGTTCAGGGAACTCGTGCCTCAGGAGCGAAGCCATGAGAGAGACCCGCCAGCTGTGTTCCGCGACGCTCTCCGTTCTTCCTTTGGTGGTCGTGCAATGGCGCGGAGTATCTTTAAGCCTTTCGGCCACATGCAGTATTTCCAGGTATTCTTTCGCATTCATGATCTTTTATCCCCTGATCAGACATCAATGTTTTCCATGGACTTCCTGCCGGTAAACTTCTCGCCCAGGTGATTGGCCCAGTTTTCCGCATAGAAAGAGAAGTAAGACTGCCCGGGCTTTTTGACCATTCCCCAGATGACGCTGGGTATTCCCACGACCGGGATAAACAGAGGTCCCAGGATCAGCGACTGATATGTGTGTCCGTATTCATGGACCAGCAAGCGCTCGCGTATCTCTTCAGCCTTCAGATCGTATTTATCCGGGTTATAGAACCTGGCTTTTGGCGGAATGAAGATAAACATTCCCAGCGAGATGCCAAAGGGTCTTTTCCAGAACGTGGCTATGGCGCCTTTGTAGAAGGTGTGCTTTTCGCGCACGCTGATCAGGAACATGATAAGTCCGGCAAATGTCTGGATAATCCCCCATGTCCACTGAAGGATGATGTACGGCAGATACTTGATCTTCACTGCTTATTTGTTGAAAACGGCCTTATCGTAATCGAGTGTGACAGATGTTCCGCTGAGCTTGGCAGGTATATAAACGAGAACCTTGCCTGTGTCTTCATCAGTGTCGCAAAGAACGAGAATATAATCGCCGTCTTCCAATGCTTCGATCGAAGCTGCATCAAATTCGAAAAGGTAAGGATCAGTTTCCTTCCTGCCTTCATCAGTCTGATAGGCATACAGTACGTCGACCTCATCGGCATCGACTTCGTTTACGAAACCCTTCGTGCCGGGGCAGAAACCGAGCCAAGCATCCTGCTTCAGAGCAAATCCGTTATCGACTGTGAATGCGAGCTTTTCTCCCTGAACGGCAAACTTGACTTTGTTTGCTGCGGCAGCATCACCGCCTGCATTGCCGCCGGCTTTCTCAGTAGCCTGAGCAGCAGCCTTTGTTGTCTCGCCGCCCTTGCCGCTGTCTTTTTTTCCGCATCCGAAAAGCGCTATGGACATAGCGCATACCATTATCAAAGCGATTACTTTCTTCATAAATGATTCCCCTAAAGGTCAATGAATCAGCCTTATCTTCCGGCCCCGAATTCTCCCGGAACCATAAGGAAATTTTAACACAGGGCTTAGTCAAATAAAAATATAAGCGCCGGGCCTATTTCAGGTCCGATGCCTTAGCAGGATGCCTGCCAGCATTATCAGTGCCGTGATGACGATCGCTTTTCTGTTTCTCTTCTTCCCCATTGCGTTACACGGGTTTACTTGGCTTCGTGTTGAAGATCTGGATCACGTTGCCCTGCGGATCCTGAACATAGTTCTGAGGCGGGAGGGCCGCTCCGCAGTGAGGACACTCGGTGTGCATTCCGATGATATAGACGCCTCCGCAGTAATTGCAGGAGCCCTGATAAACGGCATTGAGATCACAGGGCACCGCGTGCTTGTATTTTCCCTGTTCTTTGGTCTTGTGGATTGCGGATACCAAAGACAGAACACCGCCGATCGCCGACCCGAAGAACATGATCGCAAACGCGTAGAACTGGGCTGCTTTTTTCAGGCTCGGCCTCATCATCTTGGGAGTAAAGTCATCGAAAGTCGCAGCTAATGCCCCGTCAACGGAATACTGATCACGCTGTAGCAGGCGCTTATAGAGAACGTCATTGAATTCTTTGCCGCGCGCTTCGGTGATCACGGGATCCGTTCTGTCACCCTGCATGGTTTCGCAGAACCAGTCATCAAAGCCGTCTTCTTTTACCGCGGTGGAGTAGATAATAAGCCAGTGCGCTTCATCGGGGAACAAGTCAAGAGAGACATCGTAAGCGTAGGCTTCAAGGTTCTTATAGTTCTTGTTCCACGTATCGTTACTGACTGTTATGACCGCGGGCACGATGCCGGTCTCCCTATAGAAATCCTTCATCGCCCGTTTGAGGTTTTCCTCATCTTTAACGACCCCGAGATTGTCTTCAACAACGAACTCGACATCCTTGTTCTTAAAGTACGTTATCTTTTTCGGGAAATTAACAGATTGGACAGCCATAAAGCCGCCAATTCCCAAAAACGGCCCCAAAAGCATAACGAAGAAGATTGCCCAGATGATTATATGATCGTAGCTCTTCTTGCGGACATCGTAGTTGGTATAGATAAAATTGGGCTTGCTGTCCTTATAGTAAAGAAATCTCCTGGAACCACGAAACGGCGTGGAAGATATTCTTGACGCGCTTCCGCCGGAGCTTCCGCCGGAACTGCTTCTGCTACTGGAACTGCTGCTGCTTGAGCTTCCCGAATGGCTTCCGCCGCTGTGCGAACTGCCGCCTGACGAATGTGGCATCTTTCTATCTCCTTATCCCTTGTGTATTAGGGTCATTATATCATTTTAAAAAGTTGACATAACAGAGCAACTGCGGTTTAATCACTTTTGCACTTTATCAAGAAGACGCGGAGGACTTATGGCTGCTGATGTAAAGTTTACGGTTAAAAAGGCTGCGGATGAACAAGCTCTCATTCCTGCCACTGTAAGTGAGGAACTGGAGACTAAATTCGTTAAGAAGGCCAAGGCGTTTTCGATCAAGCTCATTCCCGTTTCCATTCTGGTCGCGGCAATCGTTCTGGCCCTGGTCATTCTGGCGGTCATCTTTCTCCACAGGTTTGTCATAAGCCTGATCGCGCTCTTCGCAGTCTTCTTCCCCATCTATGCGGTATACGATGCTTTCGCGACATCCAAGGCTATAAAGAATCACGACTACGAATTCTTCTACGGCGAGATAACAGGAAAGACAGACAGCGGCAATTACGTTGTCAAAGGTCTTGAAGAATGCAAGATCGGTGTTCTTTTCGGCAAAAAGGAATACAACGCCGGTGACCGTGCCATCGTCGCAAGGGTCAAGGACGATCTGAACATTATCTCCGAAGATTGATCTTATCTGCGCTTAGCCTTGCGCCTGAATATAAGGAAAGGAATCAGCGTGAATAAGAAGAGTCCTGTCACGGGAACGAACTGATACGCGCACCAGAGCGACTGTCCAAATCCGCTGAGAACGATAGAAACGTCTCCCGGGATTATATGTGTCGCATTCAGGATAAACTCGACCGCAGCGCCGCCCAAAAAGATCCAGAAAACCTGCCACGGGATGTATTCTCCCAGATTGACCATAAACAGCACGATGATATAGATCGGGGCTGCAATAAACCCGATCCTGAAAAGCGTTTCATCATCGCCGCGCATATAAATGAAAGCAAGCAGGATAAAGATCAGATGATAGCTCACGGCGGAGATGCACTCGATCAGCAGCTTCTTGTCCGAAAAGGCCTTCTTGATACCACCTGCAGTTTCTTCTCTATCCATATTTATCTTCCCTTTCAGTTGACGCCGCTATAGAGGCGCTTGTTCTCATTCTGCGAAGGATCAAAGTTCTTCGTATTGAGCTTATGGTCTTTTCCGAAACACTTCTTATAAAGCTTGCGCCAGTAAGCGTCAAACAAAGAATTAACATCATTTCTGGCACGCGAAGAATAATTGATGTGTTTTCCTTCGGAATCAATGATATAGACATTGTAAGAATACTTCAGGTCGTGATATTTGTTGCCGTCATCCGGGCCGACATTCTTGATAAGATCCTCCTGAATACTCTTCAGCACATCCTGCTTAAGCTTCACGCACTTTTCCGCCTCACGGTAGAATCTTAAATTCGCATTTAAATAAACCTTATTGTTCTTTATGTCGAAAAGGATGTTCTCGATCTTTGTTTCATCGCTGTTCGGCATCGGGAATTCGAAATCGAAAATCACCATAGCGGCATTACTGATGAATTTGTCTTCGCTCATGCCGATGTCCTTAAACGACAGGTTATCCCTGACAGAATATCCGAGCTTATAGTACATGCCGTAGGTAACGATCTCATCGAGCTTTTCGCCGTGGTTATCGGCAGAAAGATCATATCTGCTGATATTGTATCTTTCGATGTAGGCTTTTACGTATTCATCTTCTATCTTGCTTTCAGTCATAGAATAGAATTCCCTGAACTCCTTGACGCTGACAAGTTCCATGCTGAACAAGTCATTCAGATCAGAATCAGGAATATAGGGATCTTCGGCCAAAGCGATGAATTTGCCCGTGGGATCAACAAACACACGGAATTGATGCGTCTCCGTCATGCCTTCGGGACCGTTGTGGTTCTCTTCTTTGATGATCAGCCTTCCCTGGTCGTCCTTCACGAAATCAATAGTAGAGTCGATACCAAAGAACTCTTCAAAGAACTTCCGCGCATTCTCAAAACGGGCGACATAAATTTTTGTCCTTCTGAAAACAAGATCAACACGCTGGTGTTCTTCGTCTTCACGGTAGAATGTATTTCTGTCTTTTCTCGTATAAGTAAGTGATTTCAGTTCTTCAAAGGTAGAAGGTGCGGGATCAGCATTAATATTTCTGCTGATCATAAATCCGTAATCCGGCATTTCTTTCTTAAATGTCGTATACGATATTGTTGTGTTATCAGGATCCGGACCCCTGGTATCAACAGGAGTCGGAGGGCACGCACAGAGCAGAGCGCATGTCGCGCATGCCATTAACGCTATCAATAATCTCTTGCTTTTCATGCACCGATCTCCCTGCAATCGTTGTCTAATACTTTATATACAGATAAAGAGGGATTCTTGTTGCAGTGAACTTGCCCATGAGCCTGACCGTTCCCAGTTGGTTCTTCACTTTGGGGTGAAAAGTGAGGAAGTGAGTGGGAATAAATCCTTAAGGCAAAAACACCTTCACTGCTATGATAACCGAGAAGATAATGGCTAACAGGGAACACAATATTCCAAACGCCGCGCCGGCTCCTTTGAAGACCGATCTGCTTTTCAACGCATCAGCCAGACTCCTGTACCCGAAAATAATCCCTGCGATCCCGCACACAACTCCTAAGCCTGCAAGAATGAGCGGATTCTTTCCACTGCCGCTTACATAAGCGCCTGCAATCGACAAAGCCAAAGCCGCCAATCCAATAGCGTTTCCGAAATAGAATTCCCCCGTCTCAGAATTAAAAACATATTTAGACCGTCTGCGGGACCACTTTTCCATTATCTGTTCTTCTCCATTCTGATCAGGTATTCTTCGTCGGGCTCTGTAATGCCGTCCTTATAGTGATAGCCCATCTTCAAGTAGAAAGGCACTCCTGTTATTGACGCCGGGATCTCAATCCTCTTAGCTCTCAGGAAGTACTCATCTTTTTCGAGCGTGTCGATGATGGCCCTTCCAACTCCTTTTCCCTGGTACTCCGGAAGCACGAAAATCGTGAAGAGACTGCTCTCATCCTCTTTGCCCCAATAAGGACCGATGGCTCCGCATCCTATTATCTGCCCGTTATCAACGACCACGTAAAAATGGGTCCAGGTCGTTCTCTGCAGAACATGCTCGGGAGTCTCGATCTCGATAAGCTGATCCATTAACTCTGCTGGGTAATCCTTGGTGTTTGATATGCGTATCGTTTTCCGGATAAGATCCGATACCTCTTTTGCGTCCTGTTCCTGAAATCTTCTTATATCCATAAGCGTCTCCGTTAAATTATCTGTTGGCCGGGAACTGTTCCGGGTGTTCTGTGGAACAGGCCGAAATCCGGGTTGCCCTGCTCATCGTATGTGCCGTAAATATATATATTGTACACTCGTATCAAAAATTATTGTCAAGCAATTCCGCTGTTGATATTATTATCTCAGTACCGATTTTGGTACTTTGGAATCGGAGGATAGAAATGACATTAGTAAAGAGTAATCTGTGCCCTACCTGCGGCGGACTTCTCGACATCGATCTTGATAAGCAGATGTATGTCTGCACTTTCTGCGGTGTTTCTTTCGACTATGAATATTTCCGCGAGGATAATGTTAAAGATGTTGCGTCCAAAGCAATAAGGCGAAACGAGTTCGGTGCGGCCAAGGACGCATATGATTTCATACTCGCAAAGGATCCGCATGACTTTGAAGCGCTGCGCGGACTCTTCATCTGCAAGAACAGATGGCAGAGCATGAGCATGATGAACAGAGACGACGAAGTTCATGTCAGCGCTGATGAACCCACGCTTAAAAACGCCATCGATAACTGCCTTCCTGAGAACAGGCCTTACTTTGAAAAGGTCCGCGAAGCTCTGAGCGAACTTCAACATCACAGGGATCTTCTTAAAGAAGACGAGGACATCGTCAAGAAGAAATCAGTCGAGCAATCCGCGCTTTCAAATCTGAGAAGCGAATATTATCACAACTCCCACAGGTTCAGAGATACCTGGAATGACGTTATGGATCTGGAACCCAAAGAGCGTGAGGCCGTCCTTTCCTTCACGATAATGCTTCCCATCCTGATAGTGGCAGTCGTCATCATAAACAAGGCATGGCCGATCCTCATTTTCTTCGCGGTGCTGGCCGTATTAGCGATCGGCATTTACCAACTGATAAAGCTCCTGGTCGGCAAGAACCTTCTCAAGAGGATGGCTCCTTACGAAAAGAAGATCGAGGAGCTGTCCGGACAGCACGAAGCAAAGAAAGCAGAAGCAGCTCAGTCTCACAACAGATATAAAGATCTCGTAAAAGAGTTCATGGCTATGGATCCCGTACCTCAAAATCCTGAAGCAAAGATCTCGGCTGCCAACACTCCGAAATAAAACGGTCTTATAAACTCAGCCGTTCTTCAGAACGACGTCAGCCAGGACTTTTCCGAGCTTTCTCTGATCTTCGCTTTCCATGTGCGCGCCATCAATGTCGCTCGCCTTCACATGCTCAGCCGCATCAACGAAAATGCATCCGTACATGTCCGCAAGCTGCTTGTACCACGGTGCGAGTTCTTTTGAAAGCTTGACGGAATTCTCATAGCCGAAGCTGTCGCCGAGCCACGAATCCTTCATTGATTCAGCGATGTGCGGAGGCGAGACTAAGATTACTTTGAACCTGTCATTACATCTGAAACGGTTGTATGCCTGGATCTTTTCGAGCATGATCTGCATCTCGCCCGCGATGTCCATCGAAGAATAAGCGAACTTCCTTTTGCAGTCGTTGGAACCCAGCATGACGATAACATAGTCGAGCGGAGTGTGGCTCTCGAGGCACGGACCGAGATACTTGAGTCCGTTCTTTTCGCCCTCGGCCGGGTCTTCCGTGGCGATCGTCCTGCCGTTCTGGCCCTCCTCGATGACCTTGTAGTCACCACCCAAAGCCTGCTGCATAACGCAGGGCCACCTGCTGTCCTCATCAAATCTGGTGCGGGTCGCGGGATCAAAACCCCACGTGAGCGAATCGCCGAAGCAAAGTATTCTTTTCATAGCAGCTCCTCCCGGATGTCTTATCTTAAAGGATTATATCATTTTGTACTGCCGCCGGTTTGCGCTTGCGCCGCCGTCTCATTCCACGTTTGCTTCCACTTTTGCTCTAAAACGTGGAATGAAGTGTGGAATGCCGCCTGAAAATCCGTCTCATTCCACGTTTGCTTCCACTTTTACACTAAAACATGGAACGAAGTGTGGAATGAAGCCCGAAAATCCGTCTCATTCCACGTTTGCTTCCACTTTTACTCTAAAACGTGGAACGAAGTGTGGAATGAAACCTGAAAAGCACAAAAAAAGCGGCAGGCTCAAAACCTGCCGCTTGCCGTGATCACTTAACTTGCGTCCGCGCCTTATCTGTCGAGCTTATAACCGTTCTCAACAGTGTGGAATGCGCTGGAATCATTTGAAGGGAATTCAACGGTGATCTTTCTCATCTGACCATCGTCGCCCCTGAAGTGCCATACTACAAGGATCGTTCCGTCAGGATAAGTACCATAGCACTGGATCGCATCGTAGCCGCCGAGCTTAACGCGTGCGCCGGTAACCTTTTTGGCACCCTGCTGCTCCATTGCAGCCATCTGTGCTTTAGCGGCAGTTTCAGCGTCCTGCTCGATATTGAGTACAAACAGACCGATGATGGCGCCGGTGCTTACATCCTTAGCCTGCTCATGCGCAACTACCTGGCTTGAGAATCCGCCTGCCTCGATGAATGTGACCCACTTGCCTGACTTAAGAGGAACCGTACCGGTCTGGGAGTTACCTACGGATGTAAGGTAGAGACCGCTCTTGGACTCTGTTGCAGATGTATCTGCAGAAGTCTCTTCGGTTGTAGCTCTTGTTGTCTCTTCAGTTGTCTCTTCAGTTGTCTCTTCGGTAGTCTCCCTCGTAGTTCTGCGGGTAGTCTCCTCGTATTCGGTAATCCTCTCGGTGGGTTCAAACCTTTCTCTTGCTCTTTCGGCTGCATCCATGTATCTGCCGATACCGAAAATGAGGGCGAAGATCCAAACAAGGACCAACACTGCTGAAATGATGATACCTGCAATGGCCTGGCCCTTGCCCTTCTGATTCTTCTTGCCGGCGGAGTTAACGCCGATGATGCACAGGATCAAGCTGATAAGAGAGAGCGATCCGCCGAGGACTATAGATACCAGCGAAATGATGAAGCCGGCGATGCAAAGGCCGTTTGTTCCGTTGGTCTGAGGCTGGATTGCAGTGACAGGCTGCTGATTAGGTGTATATGACGGTGCGGGCTGGGGTGCCGGAGCGACGGGAGCAACAGGTGCTACAGGTGCTACGGGGATTGGTGCCGGCGCGGGTGCAGGTGCGGGATTTGCATTAGCTGCAAGGGGCGCGCCGCAGTTAGAACAAAAGCTCGTGCCGTCAGGATTCTGAGTTCCACAATTAGGACAAAACATGCTTATTCCTCCTTTTTTAGCACGTGCATTATATCACAGCACTTCAATTTTTATCACGGTATTCCCAAATGAGTTCTTCGAGCGTCTGATACAGGCGGTCGGGCTCCACGGGCTTGGACAGATGCGCGTTCATGCCGACCTGCAGCGACCTTTGTACGTCTTCGTCAAATGCGTTCGCGGTCATGGCGATGATGGGGATCTTTTTCGCGTCGGGCCTGTCCAGCGCGCGGATGGCTTCCGTTGCGGCAAGACCGTCCATCTCGGGCATCCTGACGTCCATCAGGATGGCATCGTAGTAGCCTTCTTCGCTTCCCGAAAACATTTCGACAGCGACCTTTCCGTTGACCGCATGATCGATCTTAGCGCCTCTCACCATGATTATCTGCTCCATTATCTCCGCGTTGATCTCAACGTCTTCGGCCATCAGGATGCGCCTGCCCTTGAGGTCCGCGCGTTCCTTTGCTTTGAAAAGACTCATGCTGTTCTTTCTTGCGATCCTCTCGAACTCGTCAATAACATTCGACGCGAAAAGCGGTTTTGCAAGGAAGCTGTCTACGCCCGCATGCAAGGCTTCGTCCATTATCTCGTCCCAGTTGAACGATGTGAGGATTATGACCGTGGTCTCCTTGTCGTAGCGCTGACGGATCTGCCTTGCGACGTCTATGCCGTCCATTTCGGGCATCTTCCAGTCAAGGAGAACGAGATTATACGGCTCATGCTTTGCATGGCATACCTCGAGCATGTTGAGCGCCTCTTTGCCGCTGTGGCATGTGTCGGCATTGATGCCTGCCTCGTCGAGGACGATGCGCGCGTGCTCGGCCGCGACTTCCTCGTCGTCTACAACGAGGATCTTCATATCCCTAGGATTGATGCAGGACGCAGCTGAATACTGGTGATCGCAGTTCGTGAGGGTTACCACCACGTTGAATTCCGTGCCCACTCCCTTCTCGGAATCGACGGAGATCGTGCCGTTCATCAGTTCGACGATGTTCTTTGTGATGGCCATTCCGAGGCCGGTGCTGCCGTATTTGTTATTGCGGCTGCTGTCTTCCTGTGTAAAGGTATCGAAGATCTTCGGCAAGAAGGATTTGTCCATGCCGATGCCCGTATCCTTTACGGTCAGCCTCAGAGTCGAATGGTCCCCGTAAACGGCGGTGCGCTCGACTGAAAGGCTGACGCTTCCGGGTGCATCCGTGAACTTGATGGCGTTGGAAAGGATATTTATCAGGACCTGCTTGAGCTTCATGTCGTCACCGATATAGTAATCGCTGACGCCGCCCGTAACGTGGCATTCGTATGTGAGGCCCTTCTCCTTGCACTGTGACATGACCATCGTGTTTATCTGCTCCAACATATTGCTGAAAGAGAACTCTTCCTTGCGCACCACGAGCCTGCCCGATTCGATGCGGCTCATGTCTAAGATGTCGTTGATGAGGCCAAGCAGATGCCTTGCGCTGCCTCCGATCTTCTCTAAATATTCCCTGGTATCCTCTGTCAGCGTATCGTCTCTAAGTGCCAGACTGTTGAGTCCGATTATGGCGTTCATCGGAGTGCGGATCTCGTGGCTCATGCTCGAAAGGAATGCCGTCTTCGCCTTGTTCGCCTGCTCGGCGGCATCGAGCGCTTCGGCAAGGGTCTTATTCTTTGCCATCGTGTCGCGCATTTCCTCATCGATTACCGTAAGGCCAAGGCCGACCGTGTGAACGATATGGTCGTCACGCTCCTCGGGGTGGCGCTCGCCCGCCATGCGGATCATCTCGTAGTATTCCCTGCCGTCTCTTCTGGCAAGATACCGGTAAACGATTATGAGGTTTTCTTCAAGCGCCTTGCGGACATTCTCAGGGTCTATGAACTTTAAGAAACCCTCGCGGTAGCTTGCCGTCACGCACTCCCTTGCGTAGCGCGAGAAATGCTCGTAGTACTTGAAATGCTCGCCTTCTGCCGGCTGGTCCGTATCCGCGGGATCTGCTCTGTAGCACACGGCATCGTCCTTATCGAGATCGATGTGGTAAACGCACCTGTAATCCGATGCGAGCGCGGTGATCATCTTGTCCTGCTGTTCCCTGTGGTTATACTGTTCAACCAGTTCTTTGTTCGCTTTTTCGAGCTCGAGCCTTGCATTCTCTTTGTTGGTGATCTCACGCCTGGACCTGTTCTGGTCTCTTATGAGCAGCGCGATGACCGCCGCCGCGATGAGAAGGCTTACCGTTCCGAAGAAAGCCATGTTGTCGCGGAGGGCATCTGATATCGAATACGTGAAAAGCTGGTCCGTATATCTGAAAGCGAGGTTCTGCGCATAGTCCGTGCCGGTCACGCTGACTCCGCGGTTGATCAGCCTTAACAGACCCTCGTCTCCGATCTGCACGCCGAAGCACCTGCCGTCCTCATAAGATGTCTGGAGCATCGACAGCCCCTTATAGCGCCTGTTTCTCAAGATGTCGCTCGCCCTCAGGCCGTTGAGCGTGGTGCATCCTGCCCTGCCGTCCTTAACGGCTTTAAGGCACTCGTCGACCGACTGATAGAAAGTTATCTTCGCATCGGGATAGTAGGTCACGACGAAGTAATACTGCATCCTGTTGTTCTCGTTGACGGCGAAATGCTTTGTCGTATTGTCGTTATACTCACCCGAATAGACCAGCTCGGTGGAGGCAGATATTACCGGCGCGGACTGGAAGATGCCGTTTTCCTCGGAATAGTAAAGTCCTCCGCCGACCGGGAAAGCCGTGTCGATGCTGCCCTTTTCGAGATCGTCGATCATGACATCGTAGCTGTCGTAGCCCGTATAAACCACTTCGATATTGCCGATCCCGAGCTGCTCGAGCATCTTGGGGATCAGGTCTTTGATAAGTCCCGTCACGTTGCCGTTCTTATCGGTGTCGCTGTACGGAAGGTAGTTCTTCAGATATCCGACCTTGAGCTGACTGTGCTCTTTAAGCCACTTCTTCTCGGCGTCCGAGAAGGACCTGCTCGAAATGCTTACGGGATAGAACTTGTTCTTGAGCGTATTGATATAGTTGGGCTCATTGACTGAAAGCTCGGTCTGCGCCTCGTTGAGTTCTGCCAGAAGATCGGGTCTTTTCTTACTTACGCAGAGAAAGTAATCCGATGAACCGAAAGGACAAAGGAGCTCTGCGTGATCTCTTCCGTGCGCGCCGTCACCTTCGGCCGCCAGTATATCGATCTCATGCTTGTCGAATGCCTGGAACAACGGCTCGTAATCCCTGAACTTGACCACTTCGGCCTTGATCTTGTGTTCATTCAGGAACGACTCCAACACCTGGACCATCGCGCTGTCGAGCACGCCGATCTTCCTTCCGTTCAGGCTCGAAAAGTTGAGCGTGATATCGGCGTCCGCATCGTGCTTGACCAGGCTGTACGTCTCATTGCCCATCGCGGCGTCGGGATAGCCGATGAGGTCCTTTCTGTCTTCCCTGTATGCAAGTCCCGCGAGAAAATCTATCTTGCCGTCCAAGAGCATTTGGTAGAGATCGCCGAATTCGCCGTAAACGTATTCATAGCGCCAGCCTGTATATTCCGAAAGCTTCTGGTAGTATTCATATGCGTATCCGGTCTTTACCGAACCTTCCTGCGCGCCTTCCTGGAAAACTTCATTCTCATAGTATCCGACACGCACGGTCGTGCTTTGGCCTTCTGCATATGAAGTCAATGCGGGAAAAGCAGTTATACAGATGACAAGACCAAGTATGATCGAGAGCAGACCGGTACCGTTCTTTTTCAGTTTGTGCTTCATCTTGCTTTTCCTCTTTATTTAGTCAGATACAGTCATTATAGCATGCAGACTATATGCATTTTAACTGTGTAACCGTAAGAGTTTGACCCCTGTTTTGCTGCTTTGCGGGATGTTAGCTTAATAGTGTACTTTCCGCCGTTCCCTAAGAAGACAGTTCAAGGAGACATGGCCATGAGGATCAAGGCAGCGGTTTTATTTGTTTTGGCAGGCATGATCCTGTGCCTTTCAGGCTGCAGCCCGAAAACTAAAGAGCTCACCGAGGCTGATATCGAGAACGCCAAGACCGTATTTGATGTTACTTCTCTCATGATCGATTCCGAGAATGCGATGATATACAGTGAATGCAAGGACGACAAAGATCTTTATTTCTACTTTGACCTGCTTAACACCGATGAATACATAAAGGTAAATCATAAGGGCCAGGACTATCTGCTCCTCTGGTACACATACTACAGCTACACAGATAAAGTAACGGATGCATGCTCAGTCTCGAAATCTTTCCACGGCAAGGAACTCAAGGTAACCGTCACCGTCGACAAAGAAGAATTGGGTGAAGGAATAGAAGGGTGCTTTCCCACTCAATCCAGAGTCCGCCTGATCTTAAAACTGGAAAACGACGTAAACATAATAAATGTAGGTAACCGTCTGTTCTCGAAATTCAATGGCGGCAGAAGAAGGATCTTCAAGAAAGACTGCGTCGTCGACCAAGACCTGAACTTTATCCTGCCTCCAATCTACGACGGCATTATGGATCTCGAGCCGTTCCAGGCAAACGGATGTCCTACGCTCTACCGCTTTTACAGAGACCAAATGAACGGCGTTATGGACAGCAACTACAAGATCATATTGGACAACAAATACGGCAACATCTATTACATCAACGAGAACAAGTTCATAGTCGGTATCGATGGTGATGATCCCACCAAAGATGAAATCGCGATCGTCGATGCAAAAGGAAACATCATCAAGAAGATGAAAGGCTGCCTTAAAGCACAGGACTCAATTCATCTTTATACCGCGGAAGGTCATATACAGATATGCGATCCGTCAACCGGCGATATCTGGGGAGAAGGCATCATCGACACTGACCTCAACGTGATCCTCGAACCCATATACGATCAGATCATCTGGCACCGGACATACTACAAGACTGTGGATCTTGAGGGCCGGAAAGCCAACTTCAAAGCGGACGGCAGGCCTGCCTGACCGGTCTCCCGGGAGCCGCAGTAACTGATCAGCCGACTGAAGAATAATCGAACGTCTTGGGGTTGCCTTCTGCGTCATCGTAGTAGATGATCTTTTTCTTGCGGTCCCAGGACTTGAACGTGCCTCCCCAGAGCGGTGCGAAAAAGTCATCGCCAGCATCATATTTCTCGCCGTTATAGTCTTCCCTGTAATGGCAGCCGATGCTTGTCTTTTTCTTGGTGTAGCCGTTCTCGCTCTCGCGCTTTGCATCGGTCATCATGAAGTAGTTCAGGCCGTTTGGCGTATTCATCGCAAATGTCGGATCGACGTGATAGTTCTTTCCGTTTATCGTCACATAAGACCACTCGTGGCCTTCGCCGTCATTGCCGGTCCCGCCTGCAACGGTCGCGTCAACGCCCGACTGCAGAAGAAGGTATGAATATGCGACAGAACATTCGGAGCAGATCCCCGTCTTTCCCGTAAAGAATCTGTATGCGGAGAAATGCATGAACGGGTCGTCGTTCATCTTGGAGTACGAATCGTAATCGTAGGAATAGTTGTTGGAGATGTAAAGATAGAGCGCCAGGGCCTTCTCGAAATCCGAATAATCGTCTCTTAAGTTCTCGTTTAAGATATCCGTGACGAGCTTTTCGAAGTCCTTTTCCTTGGCGGCGAGCTCTTCCTTGGGGATCTTATACTGGAACTTTGCCCTGCCGTTCTTCCATGCGTCGGCATAGAAAGATTCCGTGTATTCAAAGTATAAGGGATGGAGCTGGCTCGGGAACTGCCCGATCATCCAGTCGTAAGTCTCCGTGTCCTTGCAGTCGAAATAATCCTCGCCGTTCATAACCGCATGCACATAGTTGTTATATGCGGTGCACATGTCTTCGCCCATTATTCCGCGGAAAATGGAAGAGATGACGACCGGCTTGAATTCGTAGTGACCGCGCGCTTCAGTCGTCTCTTCAGTAGTCGCTTCGGTCGTTGTTACAGACTGTGAGGTTGCGGGCTGCTGTTCTGTCTCAGGTGCTGTTACCGCGCATCCTGCAACGAAGCAGGATATGACGATAACGCTTATTAGATTGATAAGTCTTCTTTTCATATCCGCGCATTATACACTATGAATTCCGAATAAGAAACCGCGGTCCTGAAAGACCGCGGCCGCTGTGTTTTTTATTTCTCGTACTCTAAGATGTCGCCCGGCTGGCAGTCCAGCGCCTCGCATATCGCCTCGAGCGTCGAAAACCTTATCGCCGATATCTTGCCGTTCTTCATTTTCGAAAGGTTGACGTTCGACACTCCCACCTTCTCGGACAATTCGTTGAGCGAGATCTTCCTGTCCGCCATCACCCTGTCCAGTCTCAATATTATCTGTCCCATATTCCCTCCTTACAGAGTCTCGTCAGACTGGATCTGGAGAGTCTTGCCGTAATCCATGATGGTGTAGACGACCCAGGTAACGATGCCTCCCATGGCTGCAAATCCGGCGCTCACGGTGAAGAGCATCACTGCACTTAGGACGATCATGACGATGACCACTCTCTTGATGACCTTGTCCGTAAAGGGCGTATTCTCCTTGATTATCAGGTCGAAAACACTGCCCGTGAGCTTCAGGATAACAATGCATACCGCGCAAAGCCAGCTTACTAAAAAGCAGTAGATCCCGTATGTGATGCTGTACGGCTGTTCGTCCAGTATCTTCTGCAGAGCGGGAACGTCAGTATGGATCTTCTTGATCTCTCCTACATTAAAGTCGATGATCTTTACGGAACCGAACTCATTCTCAGTGCTGATGACGCCTGCCTCAATGCCCTGCTGGACCTTAGCATCGAACTCCTTGCCCATACCGAAGATCACAACTGATGCGACAATGGCGCAGACGCAGCCGACGATCGCAACGATGGAAAGAATTGCGGATACTTTCTTTCCTACACTGCAGCTCTTCTTGATCTTGGTGATCTTAACATTCTCTTCCATATATACTTACTCCATTTCTTCAGGTTGTTATGTGTTGGATCCCTCATTCCTGATGATTGGATAATACGCCCGCATTTTATCTTTGTCAACAACTTTTTAATGATAAACGTTAAATTATTTGCGATAGTAGTTAATTGAGCTCCCCCGGCTTTTGTGCTTCAATCCGTGAAAATTCCCAGTTTCCTCTTCAAAATGAATCTAAAGTGAAGAACCAACAGGGAATGAACGGTTCATATCACCCGAACAGCGTCCTAAAAATATCTGCCATGCTTGGGAGAGGTATTTTTCCAAAAGGAGAATAGTCAATAAACGGGCGCAGGTCGAAATAGATGATCGCTACGATCTTTACCACTATCAGCAGCACGGTTATTGCGATCGTATCTGCAAGTTTGCTCGAGCCATAAATGGCCTTCATTATCTTCCGCGAGACGAAAAAGGCGATCAGTCCGACCAGACAGTGAAGCGGATAAAGCGGGAACACCACAAACCAGAACCTCTGCTTCAGCACGTAGAGACAATACTCTTTGTGGCCTTCTTCCCGTTCTTTTGCTATTCGGTCATTTTGTTCTTTCATGACCTGTTCGGTTATTTCTTTGAACTTCGCAGGATCTTCCAGGTCTGATCTCATGACATAGGCATCTGAGTACGATTCAGCGCGGACACTGACCGGTATCACATTTTCATCTTTTATCCCATCGATCTCCCTGGTAACCGACTCATTGACTACATCCATTCTGACTATCTTTGAGCCTTCTTGAACAGGAACATCTTTGCCGTCTTTGTCCTTTAAGACAACATCCGTTTGGGTAATGAATATGCGGGAGCCGTCACTGTGTTTGGCAATAGTTTTATGTGTCAGGTTATTCTCGTTCTTATAGTATTTGGGCATGCCGAAGAGCAAAAATGCAAAGATGGCATTTATGACAATAAGAGTTAAGCATATTTTTCGCTGCTTTGAATCATTCATGGTCTCACCCGCTGCTTGAGTTCTTCAGATTAATGATACAGAAAGAGAGAAAAGCCATAGTAGACAACTGGCATCCCGACAATATCCACAACGTATAAGAGCACATACCATTGTTTCTTTATCAACAACCGCGTAAAGAAGAATCCAACCGCGGCAAAGCAAAGACCGAACGGGATCACGGGAGTGAAATCCTTCCAAAAGACGTTGCGCCTTATAGACCTGCTCTCTTTTTCAGCTTCATCGCAGATCTGCTCGAGCCGCTTTTGTTCGTCAAAGCAGTCAAAGTCCGCATGAAGGTACATCACTCCCAGTTCCTTCGATCTGCTCAGCCTGTCCAGACTGTCAAGCCTTTTGAATCTCTCGAAAACCTCTTTGTCTTCTGAATAATAGAAAGTAACACTGTGGCTATGGATGTTGGAAGGTATGACAACCGTTCCGGAAGAGATTTGCACCGGGCCGTCGAGCACGCTCTCACAGACTGTGTCTCTGACGAACGTGAGCCTCATTCCTTCAGGTATCTGAGGGAATTTCGCATAATGCCTTGCATCGTTTGCAGCGACCGCATATCCCATGAGGAAAAAGACCGCGACATCGATAAGAAGAAGTATATATGCTGCTATGGTCTTGCCGTTAATTATCATTTTGTAGTCTCCGTGTAATTATTGCCATGCAGGGCGCGTTCTACTTCTTCGTTGATACTCTCTATCTCTTCGGGGCTGTAGCTGTGAGCCACTATAGTGATCTCAGGATGTTTGTGCGTTCTTTGCAGATATATCGGCACCCAGAAAAAGGAGCATAATTCAAGAAGAGACAGAACGAGGCAGAGCAAACACCCTATGAATGGTTCTTGCAGTTTTCTTGCGTCAACTAATCCCGCGACAGAAAGGATAATTGATACAAACGGACCGGCAAACATCAGAAAGAAAAGCAGATTATCCATCGGTCCAAAAAAACGTATACCGCTGGGCAGATAAGCGCCTGCCAAAGTAACAGCGAAAATAACGGCCGGGATAAGCGCCGCGATCAGCGCCGGCATGAAAAACGAATTCTTTTCTCTTGGATTATTCATATCATTCATGTTCTCACCCACTGCCTGAACTCTTCAGATTAATGACATATTAAGCTGCTCATATGAAAAAAGATGACAAAAAATCCGACAATATCCGCAGCGTATAAGAATATGTGCCATTTCAACATCGAAAACGCATATGTAAGGAATAAACCTATCGCGAGAAGGATTACGCCTTTGATGATAATGGGAGTGAAGCTATCCCTAAAGGCTTCGCTCTGCATTGCTTTGGTCTCATTTTTAGCTTCTTCGTAGATCTGCTCGAGCTGCTTTTGCTCGGCAAAGCAGTCAAAGCCTGCATCAAGCATATGCACTCCCAGTTCTTCCGCTCTGGTTAACTGATCCATACTGTCAAGCCTTTCGAATATCTCGAAGTTTTCTTTGTTTTCTGAATAATAGAAATTTATAATGTCGAAACGCATCGCGTAATGTGTGATAACTGTTCCGGAAGGAATGTGTACCGTGTCGCCGCTATATTCTTTTAAGTCTGCATCTTTGCTGAAAGTGAGATGCATCCCTTCAGGTATCTGAGGATATTTTTCTTGATGCCTTGCGTGGCTTTGGGCGACCGAATGTCCCATGAGGAAATATAACGCAACATCGACGATGAACAGAATGAAAGCTAATATCGTCTTGCCTGATATTCCGTTCTCGCTATAGCCGGCAGTCATATTCAAGTTCCCCTTTCCGGTTTGTCTTTCAAGGTGTAGTTTACTATTTCTTTAATGCTTTCTCTCTCAGCAATCTGTTCCGAGCTGCGTGTGTGTGTCGCTATCGTGTAATCAGGAGGTGTTGTCTTGGCCTTTGACAGATAATTCGGTACACATAGAACGAACAATACTTCAGCAAGAGATACGAAGAGACATAAAACACAACCCGCGAAGCGTTTTTGCGGATATACTGCAGCAAATACTAATCCGGAAGCCGAAAGAATAAGCGCCACAAACGGAGTGATAAACATCGTCAAAAGCCGTACAATGCCAAAAATGAAAGAAACGAACGGGATAAGCGTCGCGATCAATGCAGGTATGAATAACGGATTCTTCCTTTCGCTTTCATTATTCATTTTGTAGTCCCCGTGACAGTGTTACTTCTTATGCTGTGGTTTATTATTTCATTAATGCTTTCTCTCTCAGCAATCTGTTCGGAGCTGAGTGTGTGAGGCACTATTGTGGTGTCTATATGATCATGATAATGTAAAGGTCTGGAAAAATAGACCGGCAAACTTACAACTAACAATACGTCAAGAAGAGATAAGGCAAGGCAGAAAAAACAGCCTTTGCCCGGCGCATCCGTTTTTCTTGCGATGACTAATCCCACGATCGAAAAAACAAGAGCTGCCAACGAAGTGATCACTATCAAAGGGTACACATCAAAGAATGTAAGGATTCCTCCGCACAGAAAACCGACCGGTAAGAAAGCCGCCAGAATCAACGCAGGTAAGAAAAACGGATTTATCTCTCTTTCATCACCCATCAGTTCCGCCTCCTTAACATCATTCTAACCGTCTCACGTCATCGATTCCATGCGCATCGCGCCCCACTTGTATTCTTCGCCGCCCCACTCAACGACCGTGAAGCCTTTTCGCTCAGTGGGATTGATAGAACCCAGATCCTGCGGCTTGATGCCGACCGGAACGTTCGAGGAGTACCAGAGCATGTTGACCCTGATGACCGTATCGGGCTTGGGTGAGACGTGAAGAGCTGCAACGTCTTCGTAGGCCTTCGTCTGGAAAGTGATGACGTTATATTTGTTGTCCTGCATCAGCGGAAGCCAGTATGTGATGAAATCGTCTGCTTCCTTGTCATTAAGGCCGAGCTGCCTCAGCGCGTTTTCGAGGAACTCTGCGGTGTCCTCGCCCTTAACGCAAAATCCTGCGCTCATGTCGGGCCTGATTTTGATATCGCCTTCCCAGTACAGATAGGAGTACTGTCTTCCCTTCTTGTCGGTGAGCGTTCCGTCGGGCTCTGCCGTAACGTTCCACCCGGAGGTCTCATCGTAATTCGGATATACGACCGTCAGCTTGCCGTCCAACTCGAGTTTTACATTGACTTCAGTCTTAGTCTCCGGATACAGGTAGATAACAGGCTTATGGGCCCTGGACAGATAAGTACCAAATGAATACAAGAGCAGTGCGCACCCGCAGAACACGAACAAAATATAAAGGAGCACGGGCAGAAGCTTTATTTTTCCCATGATCTTCGATTCGATATAACTGTAAAGCGCTAAGAGTCTCGGAATGGTGAAAAGATTGAAGCACAGTGAGGTCGCCATATAAAAAAACAGCTCGATCGGATACGCAATGATCTCTCTGACCAGCTCTATATAAAACTCCCAAGGGGCGATCCGCATCATGATCATCTGTATCAGGCTCAAATAGAACAAAAGGAAACAAAGGATCCCGTGGATGATGATCACTGTCTTCCATATCTTAAGCTTACGTTCCTGAATCGTGTTTTCCATATGCTGCCTCCCCAAAAATTGCCGAATGAACCCAAGCAGGTACCATGCCTGCCTTCGAAAAAGTATGTTGTTGCTGAATTCTTATTCTTTTGCCTGTGAGACAGATCTCTTGCGTGTTCCTATCGCGATCACGATCCCGTAGAAAACGCAGAGCGCCTCGTTGAGCGGCATCGCGAAAAGCATCATCTCAGGAATTACGAACGCTTCCTTGTATGCTCCTCCGAAGATCAGGTATGCGATCATGCCGAGTGCCAAGAGGACGCCTGCTGCCAGGATGTACATGAACAGGCTGACCATCCTGCCTGAGATAAGGAATCTGTATACGTAGTATGCGAGAAGGAATGAAAGTCCCGCGCAGACCATTGAGCACATGGCGAGCATTATCCCGTATCCGGAGTTTAAGGGCTTGGTGACCGGTTCTGCCGCGATGCGGCTCTCGAAACCGAGAAGTACGAGAATGAGGCTTGCAAGTCCCCTGTAGATGAAGAAAACGACTCCCAAGACACCCGTTTTCGCAATCGGGAGCTCGTTGTGGATCGTCTTGATCATGCAGGAGATCAATGTGATGGAGATGAATCCGTTGACAAAGATATCGATTATCGAAAGGAACGGGAAATACCAGTGATCTACGGTGAACAGCTCTTCAACAAAGCAGTCCCTGAGCCACCAGCATGACAGGAACCATGAGCCGAGGCTGATCGCAACACAAAGAGCTATCACCATCGTCTCGATCTTGCCGGCGAGTCTTCCGTAGGACTTGGCCCTCTGCTCGATCTTCATCGCATTGTCATCGGCCATCAGGGTATCGACTGTCGTGTCGAGAACGTCGGCCAAATTCTTGGCAGTGACCAGGTCCGGGTAGCGTGAGCCGCCCTCCCATCTTGAGACTGTCTGTCTCGTCACGAAAAGAAGGTCGGCGAGATTCTGCTGGGTCATGCCCTTCGCTTCTCTTAACTCTTTTATCTTTTCACCGAAATCCATTACCGTCACCCTCCGCATCTGCTTGATGACTTCAGTGTGTCATCAATGCCGGAAAATATAAAGCACCACCTGTGATTTTTCGCGCACCGTATTGGTAACATGCTTATTTTACTGGCTTTCCGAGGTCTCTTCACTCTTCTTGGATCCGGAATCTTTCAGCAGCTTTTTCCCGTAGTGAAAAAAATCATGGATGACTTCATAGTCATCGCACTCCGTCACGACAATGAATTTTTCCGACTGGTCCTTATAGAAATCGATCAGTTTGGACTGGGAGGCTGTCTCATGATACCGGAGGCATAATCCTCCCTGATCCGAGTATGAATCATCGTATTCCATGTAGTTCATCCAGTCGAGGAACTTATCAACTCCGATGATCGTGAATTCGTACCCCTGATAGATTCCGACGATAAACTTGTTGTTCGAATATGTGATCGTCTCCAATTTGGACTCGGCAAATGTGTACAGCTCTCTTTGATAGACGGTCATACCGGGTTCTCTGTACAGAGACTTATTCTGGATCCTGAAGGGCTTGATATTATATTCAGGATTCTTGATCGTCTCTTTCGAGATCACAATGGTGGTCTCGCTGCCGTAATTGACAACGTCCGGTTTACGGCGGCCTGAAAGGAAATCGGCACATCCGGTCAGAGACGATGCCATTATCGCTGTCACAACTCCGAGCGCATACAGAGGCTTTTTGTATTCTTTAGCGGGTCTGATCTCCATGCTCATGCCTCCTTTGTTAATTTCCGGATGCAGTCTTTCTGGCCATGAAGTCGACAGCGTAGTCAAGCTGCGGGTCACCGGCTTCAGGATTACGCAGCTTCTCAGGATCGAAAAACCTTAATGCAAATTCTTTGGTTATCGGGATCTTCTCGTCGAGCGGAACCCTGGTCTGCCTTGTGTTGTCAGTATCGATCAGCGGAACGCCTTCATAAGAAAGCGTCAGGAATGCCGGGTAATAGACACTGATGTTATTCGTCAGATAGATGCAGGCGCCGTTGTTCTGGTTAACGCCGCCGCTTGCCGTAATGCCCATCAGCGTCACGTTATCGCAGTCGCTCAGGAACTTGGCCATGCCGTCGCCCGCGCTTACGCACTGGGAGTTGACCAGGACTACGACCGGCATATCCTTATATCTTCCGTCAGGATAGATATACTGGTCGTCTCTTTTGTGGTAGCCCTGTGCATCTTCAAATCCGAACGCGAACATGTGCTTTTTCTCACTCGTGAAAAGAGATGCAAGCGCGCCTGCCACGTTGTCGTAACCGCCCACGTTGTTCCTGATGTCGATCACCAGATACTCCATGCCCTGGGTCTTCAATTCTTCGATCTTGGAAGCATAGAATTCCGTAAGCTCGGGATAGGAGCCGTCTTTTATCACAGCCAGGTTATCGGTCAGTGTGCTGAAGTGTTCCGCCCTGATCAGGAGATACCCGCATTTGTCATTGAGCATCTTAGAAGAGAAATTCGGTTCGTAGTTCCTTGGCTGCAGCAGCAGCATTATCGCGCCTGACAGACGGGATGAATAATCACCGAGCTTGTTAAGCGTTGCGTGCTTTTCGCTGCCGCTGTCATCGATGAAAGTAATATCAACGGTCTCTCCTCCCCTTCCCGCAAGGAATGCCGGCCTGAACATATCCTCGTTGCTCTTTACAGGGAACTGGATCATGGGGTTGATGCATTCGGTCTGCTCTATCGCCTCGTCGATCTTCTTTCCATCCCACGAAGTGATCTGCGTTCCGTTATGAATGCCGAGCTTGCCGAGATCGTGCGGTTCATCGTATATGAGTGGCTTGTCCGACTCGACAAGGACCGCGATAACCTTGCCGTCATCAAGCTTTACAAGCGAGAGACCGTAGTCGTTTCCGGCCTTGCGGCTCATGACCTGTTCATAAGTGTCATCGCCCATCTGAATATAAACGTGCGAATCGTAAAACCTGTACAGCACCTCTGTGACAACTTCCGCGTAAGCAGTCTCGTCTTTGTTCTTTTCGGCCTCCTCCACGCGCGGGAGATATTCATTCAAAAGAAAGGCGTAGTCGATCTTTTTCCAGCTCGAAAGGCAGTACTCCTTTTCCATTGTCTGAAGCATCTTCGTAAAGCTCTTCGTATAGCTCATTCCCGAGTAGTTGTGAACGAGCTTGGCAACGGAATTCACCAGGAACAGAAAACAGACGGCAACGGCAGCCAATATTGCTGCGACTGCCTTAAGCGCAACGGGGAACTTCTTCTTGCCCGGCAGAAGATTTATGAGCGGCAGGAGCGCGAGCGCATAAAGATACGTGAAGCTCAAAAATGAGGCCGCACCGTAGATAACGAAATGGACAAGGCCCGCCACTAAAGGCAGTAGGCATAAGATGACCGCAACTGCTTTCTTTCCGCTCTTTTTGAGGCCGGGACACACGATCGCTATAACTATCGAATACAGCAATATCGCTATTGCCAGTATCGCGCTCGGTGTCTTTAATGCCTGAAGGAACAGATACATAAGGTGTTACTGGTTAAGCGGCTTGAAAGGGCTTGCACCCGGTTCTCTTACGTACGGCTTGTCATCGTTCGATGATGTGATCGGCCTGAAAGGACTCGGCTCTGACGATGCCCTGGATGCCGGCTTGGGAGCTGCTTCTGCCGTTACCGAGGCCCTCGGGAAGAACCTTGCAGGGCTGTCTGAATTCTCGTGGAGCTTACCTTCGTCACCGCCTAAGCTGTCTGAACTAAGCGAGCCTGAAGATCCAAATGAATCCGATGATCCCAGCGAACTTGAAGATCCGAGTGAACCAAACGATCCGAAAGATCCGAGTCCTGACAGACCGGAGTCATCGGATGAAGAAAGCGATCCTTCTGAACTGCCCAGTGAAGACATTGAACCTGAACCAAGACCTGAATCAGAATCTCCGCCAAGTGAAGACATCGGACCGGAATTCGAATTCATGTGGAACATGCTTCCGGGATTGCCGGGCCTCTTGGGTGCCTCATCGATATCCTCGCTTTCGAGAGCAGCCAGGAAAGAAGAGAAACCGAGTACGGACTTGGGTTCCTCCGCCTTGGGCTCTTCAGCTCTAACTTCCGGCTTCTCGGGCTCTTTCGCCGCGAAAGGCTTGAATGCCGCCGAGAAAGAAGAAGAAAGAGGTGAAGCGGGTTCAGTCTTCTCCGGTTCTTTCGTATCCAGAGGTTTGAATGCGCTGGAAGTATATGAAGATGTAGCCTGTGATCTGAGTGACTGTGTCTCCTGCTTTAATGAACCGAGCGGCTTGAATGCGCTTGAGACGGGAGACGGTGCTGCCTCAGGCTCGGCCTTGGGCGCAGGAGCTGCCTTGGGAGCCGGCTTCGCGGGTTCTTTTGCTGCAAGCGGCTTGAACGCGCTTGAGACGGGAGACGGTGCTGAAGGCGCGGCGGGAGCGGAAGGTCTGGATACCGCAGGTCTTGAAGCCGCAGCTGTATTGTTTGCCGAACCGATCGGCTTGAATGCGCTTGATATGGGTGCTGAGGGAGCGGCGGGAGCAGATGCTCTCGGTGCCGCGCCAAACTGGGATGCCGGCCTGGGTGTTTCCTTTGCCGTATCTTCTGATGATCCCGCGCCGGGCCTGAAAGACGGTCTCGGGCTGGCCGATGCTCTAGCAGACGGAGCGGAAGGCTTTGATTCTATCGGCTTGAACGGGCCTGATGCTGAAGGCGCTTTGTCCTTGCCTGCACCCGGCTTGTCCTTGCTCTTCTTTTCGCTCGCGGGCTTGAACGCGCTGGGCGCGCCTACCGCGTTATAGGATGAAACGTTGCTTTCCCTTCTTGCGGAACCTGCCGGCTTGAACGGGCTTGCAGCGCCGCCTGCCGCGGGAGCTTCCGCTGCCGGCTTGGGCATATTCATCTGCATGAAACGCATCGCGCTCTCTGAATGCTGAGGCAGTACACCTTCGGATTCATCGGATGTATCGGAGTGGTGCAGACCTTCCTCCTGATCGCCGAGACCGGAAAGACCATGCAAGCCCAGTGATTCTGATCCTACCGTGGATCTCTGCGGCTTTCCGCATTTCCAGCAGAACTTTGCGCGCTTGGGAAGATCTTCTCCGCATTCAACGCAAGACGTAAGAGGCATAGCACATTCCCTGCAGAATTTTGCATCTTCAGGTAGTTCCAGACCACAATTCATACAAAACATAACTTGCCTCCCAACAATGTCTTTAGCGCAATGCATTAATCAATTATACAACGAAATTTGACATTTATCACTTATTATTTATTTAGTAAGATTCACTCCGTTTTTGGCACCTGATCTGCCGCTTATAAAAACGCCGGCTGGTTTCCCGGCCGGCATTTCGTTTATTTGACTTTGATCGTTATCGTCACCGTCTTCCAGTTAGACGCTGAATATGTCGTACTGCCTGTTGCCATCACTTTGACCTTTACTTTGTAGGTGCCCTTCTTGATCTTTTTCTTGACGGTCACCGTTCCGTTCGATTTGTTGATGGTGATCTTCTTGTTGCCTTTGACCTTGCCGAAACGGAGTGTGCCCTGTCCTCTGTCGGTGAAGATGATCACTTTGCCGGCAGCCAATGACTGCGACTTTTTCTTGGTCTTCTTGTACTTGACCTTAGCTTTCTTACCCTTAACGGCCAGTGTGTTGGTTTCAAGAAGCAGGGGCGACATGTTGCTGCATCCCGGGAACAGATCGGACATCTTGCCGGCATATTTAGCCATCAGGCTCTCGGAAAAATAGACACAGAGCAGGTTGCTGCAGTCCTGGAAAGCGGCATCTTCAATAGTGTTTACACTGCTCGGCAAAGAGATGCTCGCAAGTGATTCGCATCCGAGGAAAGCCATCGTTCCGATGGACTTGAGACCATAGTTCAGCTTAACGCTCTGGAGCTTTTCGCAGCTGTCAAAAGCCTTTTCGCCGATGGATGTCACGCTTCCGGGGATCGAAATGCTCTCAAGTTTGTCGCAGCAATAGAATGCGCCCTTATTCAGTTCGGTAACGCCGTTGCCGATAGTGACGCTCTTAAGACCCGAATTGGCGAAGACCCATAATCCCATTGTCTTGACGCTTCCGGGAATGGTTATATTTGTAAGGCTCTTGCAGAATCTGAAAGCATCCTGTCCGATCGATGTTACTCCACTCGGGATTGATACTTTTGAAAGACTGATGCAGTCGTAGAATGCTTCATCAGCAATCTTCTTTATGGTTGAAGGAAGAGATGCTTCCGTAAGGTTCTCGCATTTAGCGAAAGCATTCTTGCTGACCGAAGTAATACCCTTCTTGATGACAACTTTTTTGATGCTGTCCCTGAAATCATCCCAGGGCGCACCTTTGCTGTAATCAGGCATCGAGCAGTCACCCGAGATCGTAAGAGTTGTGCCGTCCCAGCTCCACTTGTAAGGCTGTTTCTTTGCCTTCTTTGCGTCCTTGGCAGCAGCGCTTGCTGTCTCTTCGGGGACAACGTTCTCTTCTGATGCCTCAGCCTTTCCGGCGGGCTCTTCGGGCTCTGCCTTCTCAGTCTCAGAAGGCGCTTCGGAATTCTCTTTCTTTTCGGGCTCTTCTTTCTTTTCGGGCTCGGTATTCTCTACCTTTGCCGTCTCTTCGGGAGCAGCCTCATTCTCGTCCGCCAAAGCAAGAGCGGGGAGCATGGTAACGCTCATGGCAACGGCAACGAACATTGCCGCCAAACGCTTCAGTTTCATATAGATCCTCCTTAAGTTAACCTTGAATACCAGGTTGCCAGACTCTAAAAGTATATACCGCAGTTCTTGCGAATGTAAGATAAACATGCGTGTTTATGCGGTTTCTCGGGTGTTGATTCCGAAATTGCCCGACTTATCTGTTGGTGCCGGACAGGCGACCTATAAAAAACGCGTTTTTGCACTAGTCAATATATTTTGGACACGATATTCTCTGTTTTTATTCAAGCACTGTATTTTTCTCTATACTCTTTTGGCGTTAAGTAATTCAAAGAGTAT
>CACYMP010000025.1 GCA_902775565.1 Oscillospiraceae bacterium | reverse complement strand
CCCTTGCCGATATAGTTTCACACATTTCAACTTGAATTCTTTACTGTAACGCATAAAAATACCCTCCTTGCTGTTGTCCAGCAAAGAGGGTACATATCACTGAGGCGCGCCCCTTTTTGTATTGAAAAACATTTTTTCTTTGAATAATATTTATGCTAGGGATTTCGAAAAGAAGTTTTCGAACAAGAGGATAAGGAGAAAGATTATGAGATGTCCATTTTGCGGTGCGGATAATGACGGAAAGTTCTGCAGCAACTGCGGAACAAAGATGCCTCAGGAACAACAGGCCCCGGCACAGCCCGCTCAGGATTATGTTCCCATTCAGCCTGCGCAGTACATTCCGGTAGAGCCGGAACCGTCGCAGCAGGAATATGTGCCTATACAGCCGACCTATGCAACGCGCATCACGCAGCCCGTGCAGAAGCGCATCAAGTTCAACGGATGGTGCAACGCAGGTCTGGCGCTGTCTATCATTGCGTGGTTTACGATGGGTATTACGAGCCCGTTCGGTTTCATATGCTCTCTGATCGGACTTTTCGATTCTGCCAGAAAGCATCAGCCCGGAAGGGGCAAGGCGATCGCCGGCCTCATAATGTCAGGGCTCATTATCTTTTCTTTGGGAACACTGGCCGCGGTCAGCTACAAGGATGTTAAGCAGGTACTTGAAGACGGAGAGTTCGAATCACCTGTTGATATCATTCAGGCGATCGACGATGCGTTAGACAGGCAGGATTCTGATTACAAGAAAAAGGTTGATGCGGTAACCGTGAGGGATTGGGTAGAGCAAAGCGGCTCCCTGATCACTTTCAATACAGACGGTACGTTCAAGGTCTACCGCTCTGCAAGCGATAAGGAAGATAACTACTACTACGGCAAATTCAGGCTCTATAGGGGAAGCGACGCATACGGCCAGATCACCAGGACCTACAGGAAATACGGTATAACCAACAGTGATCTGCAGGAACTCAAAAAGAGCTTTGCCACTCTCAAGAGCGATAATTATGTATGCCTCGTTCTCGATGTCGAAGGCGGCAAGATGGCAGGAGAGACCGTAAACGAAGCGAAGAAGGAAGTATACTACGGTTATTTCGATGACGATAAGAAAGACCAGCTCGTTCTCGTCAACATGAAGAACAAGCTTAAGACCCATTATATTCCTCATTGATGAACAGCGAACTTCAGGCAAAACTGGATAAACTCAAAGCATATCTCAAGGGTCTGGGTTCAATTGCCGTCGGATTCTCGGGCGGCGTTGATTCTACGTTCTTGATAAGCGTAGCGCACGAAGTATTGGGAGACAGGGCGATCGCTGTGACCGAAGCTGATGCGGCAGTTCCGGGACGCGAGGTCAATGAGGCAAAGGAGTTTTGCGAGTCTCGCGGGATACGCCACATCACCTTTACGGTCGACCCTTTAACAGAGGAAGGCTACAGGAAGAACAGCTCCGAAAGGTGCTACTACTGCAAGCGGCTTATCTTCAGAGAGATAAGAAAGATCGCAGAAGAGAACGGGATCGGATATGTCGCGGAAGGCTCAAACATGGACGATCTTGGCGACTACCGTCCGGGGCTTCGCGCAGCCGCGGAGCTTGGCATCACGGCGCCTTTGAGGGAAGCGGGACTTACCAAATCCGACATCAGAGAGCTGTCCAAAGAGATGGGACTGCCCACGTGGAGCAAGCCTTCTTATGCGTGTCTTGCTTCGCGTTTCGTATACGGCGAAGAGATAACAAAAGAGAAGCTTTCCATGATCGATCAGGCGGAGCAGTTCCTTATCGATCTGGGATTCATTGAAGAACGCGTCCGTCTGCACGGAAAGCTCGCAAGGATCGAAGTCCCCGCAAAAGACATCACCCGCATCGCTTCAGAAGAGGTCCGCGGGAAGATATACGAAAGATTCAAAGAGATAGGATTTACCTACGTTACGCTTGACCTGAAGGGTTACCGGACAGGCAGCATGAACGAGACGCTCAGCTTGTGAGCTTTATCTTCGGCCTTGATCTGTTGATCTCAAAGCTTAAGAAACAGATAAGCGCGGCCGCCGTTCCCTGAAGATCGAAATGCGAATTGAATATGCCGATGCTGTTGGCATACTGCTCGCCGAGCTTAATCCCGGGAAGTCCCAGACTATATTCGAAAAAGAGATAGGGCACTGCAACGTGCATTATCTCCTTAACGGTCTTTTTCTCGATCAGGAAAGTGCGCTTTGTTGTTATTACGGTGCCGGTCTTGCCGTGCACGAAAAGGCCGTTGTCATCGTAGAGGATCACCTTCTCATCGGGATCGAGTCTTGTGGAGATGCGGGGAAGGATGCCTCTCATCTTCTCTTCGCGAAGGCCGGGAGCGGAGATCTCCCCGTAGCCCATGAGGTAAGTCCTCATGTAATCTATGACCTGCGCGGATGTCTCGTAATCGTTTAACGTGCGTACGAAAGAAGTGACCGTGGGATTCATTTTCGCGTTGCCGGTAAGTGCCTTGTAATCCCATTCATAGACGAACCAGTCCTTATTGACCGGCGCGTTCTCCATGGCTTTTTTTACGGACTCGTGCATCGTGAATTCTGACCCGCAGTACGGGCATACCATTACATTTCTGTCGTAAGACGGCTCCATTTTGCCGGAGCAGTTGGGACACTTGTTTATCTGGATTCCTGCTTCTTCCAAGAGGTTACCTCACCTTCAGATAACTGACGATTCTATATCCTCCGCCAGCTTCTTGTACTTCCCGATAAGGATACCATGTTTTTCGTTTATGAGAGCAACATCTTCGCTTTCCGCTGCTTTCTCAAGAGTCTTGGCGAGGTCTGATAATTCTGTCGCGCCGACGGATCTGAGGTTGGATTTGAGAGCGTGAACATAGATCTGGTAGTTCTTCCAGTCAGAGCTGTCGTAGCATTCCTGCAGTGTCTTGGATTTCTCCGGGAATTCCGTTACGACTTCTTTTAGCATGTCGATATAGAACGGGATGTCGTCAGCGCAATATTTTAAGCCTTCTTCAGTGTTGAGGCCGATCTTTGCCGCGTTCTCGACTGCAGTCTGTCCGGCCGTGCCTTTGAAAACAGTGCCTGTTTCTTCGGGTGCGAACTCAAGGACATCGCCGTCTTCAACGGGCGCAGACGGTTCAGCCTTGGCACTCTCGGGCAGATACTTGTTAAGCGTTGACGCGAGCTGGTCCAATTCGACCGGCTTGGAGAGATAGTCGTTGAACGTTGCGTCCAGATAGAGTTTTCTGGCACCGACGATCGCGTTCGCGGTAAGGGCGATCATGACGGTGTGATCGGGAACCAGGTCTTCCTCGCGCAATCTCTTGAGCGTCTCGATGCCGTCCATTCCGGGCATCATGTGATCCATGAAAACGATATCGTAGTCTTTCTCTCTCATGCGGTAGATCGCGCCGCTTCCGGAGGCCTCCGCGTCTGGAGTTATCTTGAACAGACCGAGAAGGTTCTTGATGACCTTGAGGTTCATGTCGTTATCGTCAACAACGAGCACTCTGGCGTTGGGATAGACTGCACCGGAAGATGCTTCGTCCGCTTCTTCGCTCTGAACGTTCACGGCTGCCTTATCCATCGGAGTATCGTCTATTACCTTCTGTGTAAGGTAGAAATAGAAATTTGAGCCGTCGCCGTATGTGCTCTTTACCTCGAGCTTGGATCCCATCATCTCGAGCAGTTTTGTCGTGATGGGAAGGCCCAAGCCCGTGCCTTCGATCGTGCGGGTCTTGTTCTCGTCCAGACGCTCAAACGAATTGAAGAGCTTGGGTAGATCTTCTTCCCTGATGCCGATACCCGTGTCTATTACCTGCACGAACAAAGTGACTTTGTCGTCTTCTCTGGAACTGACCGAGATATCGAGCGTGACCGAGCCTTTGTCCGTGTATTTGACCGCGTTGGTGAGCAGATTGATTATGACCTGGCTTATCCTGAGGTCATCGCCGTAAAGCTCGGATGGAAGGTCTTTGGAGGATCGGATGTTGAAGTTCAGACCCTTTTCTTTCGCGCGCTGGACGACAGAGATCCTTAAGTTCTCAATGAGGTCTGAAGTATTGTAATTGACGGGAAGCAGCTCCATCTTGCCATCTTCGATCTTGGAGAAATCTAGGATGCTGTTGATGAGGACGAGGAGCGATTTGCCGGCTCTCTTGATGTTGTGTGAGTAATCCAGGATCTCTTTGTCCTTTGCCTTGTGAAGGATCATCTCGTTCATGCCGAGGACCGCGTTGATAGGCGTTCTTATCTCGTGGGACATCTGGGCAAGGAACTCGCTCTTTGCCTGGTTTGCGAGCCTTTCGGTCTCCGCGATCTGGCGGCTCTCCTGCTCGTGGAGGGTCTTATCCTGCGTACTCTTCTTGAGGTACTGAATGACCGACGTGAAGGCGAAGAATGCCATGATCCTGGGCAGTACGAAGAAGAGCGCCAGGAGCACGTAATTGGAATTGATCTCGAAATCACCTGCTATGAGTCTTGCTGCTTCCTTATCGTGCGTTGATGTTGTAAGGACTAACATGTTCGCGTCGCAGAGGCCTATCGAGTAGCCTATCAGGACCGAAGCAAAGAAACCGACGCAGACGAGTACGAACGTATATCTGATGTATCTTGTTTTGTTGTAGAGGATCGCGCAGACCATCGGGAAGAGCATGAAGAGCGTTACATGGTACGAGAGCAGCATGTTGACGAAGGTGATCATGCCGACGAAAAAGAAGAGCATCAGGTAGTTGGATACGGAACGTTCAAAGCCCAGGACGAACTTTACAAGTATGGCGAAAACGACGAAGATCAGGACGCCTGCCAGGGAGGTGTTCATGATGTTCTGGTCTATGATGAAGATCTTCAGGACATTGAGCGTCCATGCGATGACCATGACGATCGCAGATACGCACATGCATTTGAGCGTGTATTTATTGGCTTTCAGGTAATCGGCGGTGATATCCATGTGTCAGCTCCTTCCAGGCAGCGAGCACCAACTTGTCAAAAACATTTTAGCACATGGAAAATGAGAGTGTTATTAAAATATAAATATTATTTAATTATCTTTCTGAAGCCTCGAACGGCCCGAATCCTTTGAGTCCGGGCTCGAAAAGATGAATCCCGGGCTTGCCGTGCATGTAATGGATCACGCCCGTGTATTTCTGTCCCTTGTAGTAGAGATAAAAGACCGGATTGATGCCCTTTTCCGCGATATTGTAAGTGAAGCTTTGGGACTTGCCGTTTATGTGGAGTTTACCTTCGGTCCTGCTGGTAAACTCAAGTCTGGTGATGCTGTCAATGATCTGATTGCCGTCTTCGATCAGATCGAAATTACGGTATTTCACAAGGATATCGTCCGTGCTCATGCCGTTAAAGTCATCGACATATGTGCTCCCGTCGAGCTTCATCAGATGCTCTGTAAACGTTGCCGTCTGTCCGGTCTGAGGGTCTTTGATCACACCCTGAACGCCTGAACTTGTTTTCTCAAATACCACTTCCCACTGATCTGCCTTATAAGAACCCGTATCTGCATAGAAATTCTCGAGGCTGCCTTCGACCTTCGGCCCCGTGGCCTTGTAGGTCATCCTTCTGTAGTACCGGTCAGGATCGATGTCCTTTGTTGCGAACATATATCCTTCGCCGTTCCCGCCGAAATGGCAGGAGATCTCTTCTTCGGCGCAGTACCAGTCGGGGTGGTCCTTTAAATATTCTGCTGCGTCAAAAGTCGCTTCACCGTTGCCGGACAGTGCGAGCATGGAACCCATTGTTGCCGTAATTGCAGCGAGGTACATCATCATCTTGCGGATCTGCGAAGCCCTGCTCTTGCCGCCTGACGAGGCCTTTTTGACGGTCGTGCCGTATCCGACCGGGCGGTCTAAGAATTCAGGCGTGGAAACATACACCTCCTTGGGCGTATGCAGTTCTTCCGGTACGTGAAATTCTTCGGGCATGGCAGTCAGATATTACGCTTCCTGATGGACTACTACCTGAGGGAACGGGATCTCGATACCTGCGTCATCGAACGCGATCTTGATCTCCCTGTTCATGATCCTCGGCGCGGTGAAAAGGTCTTTTTCGTTGATGGTCGCGGCGATCTTGAAAACTACGCCGCTGTCGCCTAATTCCTCGATGCCTAAGTTTTTCGGATCTTCTATGAACACTTCGGGATACATCTCGCGGATCTTCGGGAACAGCTCATTTAATACCTGTTCGACGTGTCTTACGTCTTCCTTATATGAGACCGAGACCGAGGTCGTCGCGATGCTCGCCGTCTGTGATCTGTTGAGGATGTTCTTGATGCTCGAGTTGTTTAAGATCTTGTAGTTGCTGCCCATTCCCTTGACGGTCGTAACGCGGATACCGATGTGATCGACCACGCCTCTGAAGCCGTCGACCTCGATATAATCGCCGACGTTGAACTGATCCTCGAAAACAAGGAAGATACCCGTTACAACGTCTTCGATGAGGCTCTGCGCACCGAAGGAGATAGCGAGGGTGATGATTCCGGCGCCGGCTACGAGGGTGCTGACGTTAACGCCAACGGCAGACAATACCCAGAAGATGGTGATGATGGTGGTGATGTAGGTGAGGGCGCTGGCCATCAGGGTCTGGATCGACTTGCCCTTGCCGGTCTTGGGCTTGAGCTTTTCAATGATGTAAGCGCTGATCTTGGTGATGACGACCATCAGGAGGATGATCGCGATGACACGGAACAGCGTCGCCCAGTTGATTGTCAGTGAAGAGGTAAGATGTCCCACGTCACCGAAAATGCTCTTCCATGTCTCGGAAAGAGCCTGCTTGGTCTCAGGTGACAGAAAAGGTATCAGTGTCGGATTTGAGATAATGATAAATGCAACAAGTATAACGACCCATTTAACGATCGTTCTCGGTTTGGTTATCTTGGGAATCTTAGGACTTATCATAAGCACCTCCGCAGATTTCGGATTATACAATTATACACCAGGGTAAAGATTGCAACATTGAGGCCGGAAAACCTGTATTATAGGTATAGAAATCATTATTTCGGGGGTGATGACATGAACAGGTTGTTTTCGAAAATCCTGGTATCAGCAGTAGCAATGATTTCGGTATTTTCTTTTGCCGCCTGCGGCGACGGGACGCACAGCGCGATCACTTCAAACTGGAAGTTTGAATCGGTCTCGGCTGACGGAAAAACGACCAGGGCAGCCGACATGAAAGAAGATGAAATGCCGATGATCACCATTGACGAAGACAGGCTGAACAAGGGCGAATATTACGTCACATACCGTCAGAACGGCAAGAACCACAGAGCTTCGATGTCTTTGGAGAACGGTGAATACAGGATCGATTACGTTGATTCGGAAAAGGACATGATCGCCAAGGTGTATCATAACAAACTGACTCTCACGATCGACGGCAGGAAGGGCGCGAGCATTGTATTCAGAGCCACCAATGAAGAGGTGCTTATCCCCGCAGATGACACTAAGCCCGCCCCTGAATTTATGAAGGCAAAGATGACCGGTAAGGGCAAGCTCGAGATCACCAATGAAGGCGACAGCGAATACATGTACGGCAGATTCTACCAGCTCGAAGTCCAAAAGAACGGAAAGTGGTGCTATGCCAGGGCTATAGAATCATTTGTCTGGACATTGGAGGGTATAATCCTTCCCGCAGGCGGATCAAAGACCGAGGAATACGATCTGTCGCACTACGGCACATTAAAGCCCGGCGAATACAGGCTCGCGGTAGGCGAACAGAATGCGTGCATCTATGCTTACTTCACGGTAAAAGAGGACGGATCGTTCTCATATCCGGACTGACCTGAAAACCTAATCTTACGCATGATATAATTACCCTGTCTGAAACATTAGGCAGGGGATTATTTTTTATGGAAAACCAACCGGAACTGTATCCGACCAAGTTAAAGCCGTGGCTTCATGTATTAGATGAAGGACACCTGGCTACAGGCTATGTCATAGAAGGCGAAGACAAGGTGTGCGTAATAGATACCATGAACGGCTTTACCGATATCAAGAGCTACGTAAGAAATTTTACGGATAAGCCTATAATTTTGGTCAACACGCACGGTCATCCGGATCACATTTTCGGTAACGTGTATTTCGATGAGGCATATATCCACCCTAAAGACCTGGCGCTTGCCGAGTCGTTTGCCGAGGTCCCGGAATTCAAGGCCGCATGCGAGCAGCACGGCTTTGCCATGCCGCCGTTCAAGACGATAAAAGAAGGCGACGTTATAGACCTGGGAGGCAAGACGCTCGAAGTCTATGAGCTTCCCGGCCACACGCCCGGCGGAATACTGTTGCTCCTGAAAGAAGAGAGGATCCTTTTCGTGGGCGACTCTCTCAACCACTACCTCTGGATGATGCTCGACGGATGCCTGCCGCTGCCTGAATTTGCCAAGGCTTTGGACAGGGTAATGTTCCTTGAGGACAAGGCCGACTACATCCTTCACGGTCACGCGGCGGAGTTCGACGATATCTCGCTCATGAGATGCATCAGGCAGGGCGTTCAGGAGATAATCGACGGTAAGACAGAGGGTGACGAAGATTACGAATGGTTCGGAGGTGTTGCCAAAAAGCACGCTTTCAAGCTTATAGAAGGCAAGACCTACAGCAAGGCTGACGAGAACATCATTTGCTATAACCCTTTATGAACCTGATAGAGATAACAGATCTTAATGCACCCGAACTGGACGTTTTCTCAAGGATAACGGAGCCGCAGCTCCGCACGTACTTTGAGCCCGAATTAGGCATCTTCCTTGCCGAGACGGGCAATGTCATCCTGCGCGCATTAGAGGCCGGATATGAGCCTTTGATGATGCTTGCCGAGACCGAGAAGATCGAATCTGAAGCGGGGCCTGTTTTCGAATGCATCGAGAAGCTCTGGGGCAAGGAAAAGCTCGATTCCATCCCCGTATATACCGCAAAGCACGAGATCGTGGTCAACCTCATCGGCTACAACCTCGTAAGGGGCCTTTGGATGGCCTTAAGGAGAAAGCCCGAGATCCCGGCTGAGGAGTTCTGCAGGGATAAGAGGCGCATCACGGTGCTTTTCGACGTCGTTAATCCCACGAATGTGGGCGCGATAATAAGGTCGGCAGCGGCTCTCGGAATGGACGGGGCATTGCTCACGCACGCTTCGGTCGATCCGCTCACCAGGCGCGCCGCGAGGGTCAGCATGGGAACGTGCTTCCAGATCCCGTGGTCGAGGGCGACGCTTGAGCAGTCAGAAGGAGTTAACCTGATCCGCCTTCTTCAGTCTTACGGGTTCAAGACCGTCGCGATGGCCCTGACGGAGAATTCGACGAGCATAGATAACGATGAGATAAGGGCGAACGAGAAGCTCGCGGTCATCATGGGATCGGAGGGCCCGGGACTTCCCAAGGAAGTCATAGCGGCCTGCGATTACCGCGTCATGATCCCGATGTACCACGGAGTCGATTCACTGAACGTTGCTGCCGCAAGCGCGGTCGCTTTCTGGGAACTGATGAAATGAGCACGGAAAACACTTCTGACATCTCAAAGAACGGCTTCCTGCTGATATCCAAATACCGCGCCGTCCTCATGGGCATAGCGGCTGTCTGGATCCATGTCTACCATACCTGGATCCACACGATAATAAACCCTGCGACCGGCTTTGGCATCGCCATGAGCAATGTCGAGAACTACATTGCCCTCATTGGCAACTGCGGAGTTGATATCTTCCTTCTGATGTCGGGAATGGGCTTAACTTACGCGATAAAGAAGGATAAGCTCCCGGTGTTCTACTACAGACGCATAAGAAGAGTCTATCTGCCTTTTCTCATTGCGGCCGTTGTAAGCGCCGTATTTGAGAAGTGGACCCTTGCGAAGTTCATAGGCAATGCCAGCGGATTTAATTTCTTTGCTGTCGATATCAACTCGTACTGCTGGTTTGTTCCCGCGGTCATCACACTCTATCTTTTCTTCCCGCTGTATTACATGGTATTCGAAAAGGTTAAGAATAAACTTGTGTGCACGTCTGTAACGCTGCTCATCTGGCTGCTCCTGAACCTGATGCTGAGAAATGTCATGCGCGTTGATATGTACGGTTTTTTCAACAGAATACCCGTATTCCTTATCGGGATCTTTTTCGGGTACATGGCCCAAAACAGGAAGGATGTGGTCTTTAAGGCGTGGCACTATATCCTTTTGATCCTTGTTTTTGCCTTAAGCCTTTTCCTGCTCTATCTGTACAAATTCAGGAACTTCTCGATAGTGCTCGTGCAGGAAAAGCTCGTCATTCCCAACAGCCTTTTTGCCGTGAGTTTCCCGTTCCTGGTTGCCAAACTCCTGGACCTGATCGAACGCAGGTTTCCGAAGACCGGCAGGATCATTGCCAAAGTAATAGGCTTCTGGGGAATGATCTCGCTTGAGATATACCTCATCTACACGTGCTTCCTTGTCACGTTCTTTTCACCCATCGTTCTTGCGATCCACTCTGTCGGAGCACCACCATTTGTCGTCAATCTGGCCGTATTCGCTATCACCTCGCTGCTCGCGTGGGTCCTTAACATGGCGTGCACATATTTCTGGAAACTCGTTGAAGCGCTGACGAAGAAAATAAAAAATGCTATTCTTACACAAAAATGAGGCTTTGGTCATATGAGTAAAGATAAAAACAGCAGTTCAAATACAACTATCCTGTTAACCTTGTTCGCAGCGCTTTTGCTGGCTCTTCTTCTGATGATCGGTTTCTTATATATGGACTTAGGCCACAGGATAGAACTTCTGACATATCAGAAGGTATCTACTCCCGAGGAGTTCTCAGCCATAGCAAACAAGCCGGACGGCAAATACTATCTGGGCTGCGATATCGATATGGACGGAATTGAATGGGTTCCGTTCACCTTCACGGGAAAGCTTGACGGCAACGGGCACGAATTAAAGAACCTGACGGTTTCCGAACTGGGAAAAGCTGAGCGCGACACCTATGACGGCAACTGGAAGACATACACAACGTCCTTTGCGGGACTTTTCGACGTTATAGAAGGCGCAACGATAAAGAACCTCACGCTCTCGTCGGTCTATGTTGGCATCAAGACGGACAAGCCCTGCTTTATCGGAACGATCGCGGGATACATGAGCGATTCGAAGATAATCAACTGCAAGATCAAGGGCGATGTTTACTTAAGAGCGCACGACAGGATGTTCGGCGCAGGCGGCGCGGTCGGCTTCGGAAAGGGCTCCTTTGAGCAGGTCGAGACTGACGTTACGATCGTCTGCATCGATACGGACCGCAATACAAAGGACGAGCAGTTCATGGGCGGACTTATCGCCGCGGGATTCCCTGATGCCGTTAACTGCACGGTCAACATTGACGGATACGGCTCAGAGCACGGCTACGCCCACAACGGCGGCCTGATGGGCCTTTACGGCGTATATCCCAAGGGCGCGGAGCACAAGGGGAAGATCACCGGCAACCGCGTTTACGGCAAGATAACGTTCTTCGAGGAGAATGACGACCGCCGCGCATACTGCAAGCCCATGATCGGCGAGACGCTAACACCGGCCGCTGTCTTTGAGAATAACGGCGCGGATTTCAGGGCAGTTGAGGTAACCAACTACGACGCGGATCTTCTTCCCGAAGACCGTTCGGATGTTTTCGAATTCGACATCAAGTCCGCGGGCCGCTTTGACCTGAAGGCCGAGTATCTTAACGAGGGAGCGGATGCGACATACGGGCTTTTCGTGAACGGAAGGCTCCTTAAGAAAGTTTTCTTCCCCAAGGGCGAAGGCACTGTGACTGAGCCCGTCTATCTTGATGAGGGCAAGGCTCAGATAAAGTTCAATTTCCTGCCCGGCGACGGCAACATCACATTCAAGGACGTCTCTGTCGCGGAATCGAAAAAGACCGTCACATTGATCGTTGCACCTCACCAGGACGACGAAGTTCTGGGCTTTGCCGGCATGATCCAGCAGACTGTTGCCGCGGGAAATGACGTTAAGGTCCTTTTCCTTACCACGGGCGATTATTTCGACACGATGTACACGCCGATCCGTCTTAAGGAGAGCACAGAAGCGTTAAAGATCCTGGGCGTTGATAAATACAACATCACCGCGTTCGGCTACGGCGACCTTACGATCCAGGCACTGAACACCGCCGAGGATCCCCGGACTTCCTTTACGTCCAAGAGCGGCATGACAAAGACCGGCGCCGATTCAACGCAGAACATCTTCGACTATCATTCGATGAGAACAGGCGAGCCCGCAAGCTTTACCGGAGCAAATCTCAGGGAAGACCTCTGCGAGTACCTTCTCGCGTGCCGTCCCGACTACATCTATACGACATCCGAGTTCGAGTGGCATACGGACCATCAGCACGCGTTCCTTCTTGTAAAAGACCTGCTCGTGAAGCTGTCGAAAGAGAACGGCTACCATCCGGTCCTCTGCACGACGGCGATCCACGGCGAGAAGGACATCACGTGGCCTGAGGAGCTTGTCTACGATTCCGATAAGAAGATTATCGCGAAGGAGTTCACGAACCCGTTCCCGTCCGGCAAGACGACTCTCGACTGGAGCAAAGCGAAGAAGAGGACTCTGACAGACGAGCAGATCGAGAAAAAGAGGCAGGCAATCGACAAGTTCGATTCGCAGAACAACCCCGGAAAAGGATATCAGGGAACGAGAGACTACAATTTCTCATTCTGCAAGCGCGACGAATTCTGGTGGGAGATAGATTACTGACGTTCTTCTTTTAAACGGTCGATAACAGCCTGATAGCTGCCCTTGAAGCAGAAGGCCTGAAGGCCTGCTTTGCGGGCGCCTTCGCAGTTGCACCCGCGGTCATCTACAAACAGGCACTCATCTGCTCTCAAGCCGTATTTCTCAAGGAATGTCTCATAGATCTTCACATCGGGCTTGAGCATGAGATAGTCCGACGAGACGAATACGCCGTTAAAGAAATCAAGCGGCAGGAACTTCGGGAAGTACGAATAGAAAAGGTCGCTCGCGTTGGAAAGGACATATATCCCGTAGCCGCTCTCTTTCACGTGTTCGCAGAACTCTCTTGCGCCGGGGAGCGGATCCATGCAGAAATCCCATTTGTCAGCGCAGTCTCTCAATGCTTGATGGTATTTTTCAGGAACCCTGACCTTTACGAGATCAAACCTGTCTTTGTCCTTTATCTCGCCTTTGTCGCCAAGCTCCCACTCGGGTCCGTTAAAGAGTTCCTTATTGATGATCTCTTTCTCTTCATCAGAGGAACAGAACCTGTCCATAACGGCACCGGGATTGAAATCCAGGAGAACGTTTCCCATGTCGAGCACTACATTTCTAATCATAAGAGCACCTTCAAAAGTTTTCAGGCAAGATTATACAACAAACCGGAAAGCCATAGATAAAGCCCCCCCACCAGTGCAGAGCAGGAAGGCTTTACCATTGAGGTTTTTGAGACAGATGATCTGGTCGTCTGTCCTGGCTCTAATTATACAGTGCCTCTCGGTTATTATCACTAGTAATCTGAATTACAAATTAATTAGCATGCTATAATTGTTCTGATTCAAAAGGGGAGCTTATGAGCATAAGTGTCGGAATAATCGGAGGCGGGGCAGCGGGCCTTTATACGGCCTGCCAGTTAAAGCGCCTGAACAACGGCAAAGATATCTCCGTCACGCTCATCGAAAAGAACAGCATCCCAGGCAAAAAGCTCATCTTAACGGGCCACGGCCGCTGCAATATCACCAACCTCAAAGACACGTCGCTCCTTAAAAAAGGCTTTCATGAAGCAGAGAATTTCATCTATCCTGCGCTCCGTGAATTCGGTCCTGCGGACACGATGAGCTTTGTCCAAAACGAACTCGGTCTAAAGCTAAAGGAAGAAGAGAACAACAGGATCTTCCCGGTCTGCGACAGCGCGGTCAGGGTAAGAGACGCGGTCCTCTCCTATATCGCTGACAGCACGTGCGTGATCAAAGACACGAAGGTCCTGGACATACGAAGAGGAGAAGACTTCGAGGTCATCACGGATAACGGAACATATAACTTTGACTTCATCGTTCTGTCATGCGGCGGCAGTTCATTTACCAGGACAGGCTCAAGCGGCGATTCATATAAGCTCGCCAAAAAGCTCGGCCACACCGTTGTTCCCGTCAGGGGCGCGCTTGCTCCCGTAAAGGCGGACAGCGATTCCGCTCCGCTTTGCAAGTCGCTTGCAGGCGTGTCCGTAAATGCCCGCGTATCGGTCTTTGCAGAAGATAAGAAGACAGCCTCTTTTGAAGGCGAACTGCTTTTCGCGGACTTCGGTCTGACGGGCCCTGCGGTCATGGAGATCTCAAGAGAGGTGCCTGCCGATGTCAAAGGCACGCGCGCGTATCTTGAGCTGGACCTCGTTCCTTCAATGAACGAAGAAGCCTTTGAAAGCGGATTTATGAAGCTGATAGACGAGCACGCAGACACAAAGATCACAACGCTCCTTTCCAAATACGTTCCCGCCTCGGTCGCGGGCGAGATCGCTTCGCGCTGCGGCGTCTCTGACGTATACGCGCAGGGATTTACAAAGGAAAACCGCAAAAAGGTTTGCCGTCTGATGAAGCATCTTAAGATCGGTATCGGCGGTGCGCCTTCCATCGAAGCCGCATATGTAACGCGTGGCGGCGTGTCGCTCAAGGAAGTCGACCGCAAGACCATGGAGTCCAAAGTGGTTCCCTGCCTTTACATTATCGGCGAGGCTTTGGACATCGACGGGATCAGCGGCGGATATAATCTGCAGGCCTGCATGAGCGAGGCATATCTGGCGGCGAAGGATATCTTGTCAAAGATATAAGCATGAAAAAACTCCCGGCAGAAAGGAAGATCCGGGAGTTCATTTCAGCAAATTTGAATTGCGAGCCTATTTAATTACGAAACACACTACGTATTATTATGGTAGCACCTGAACTCATTTGATGATTTAAAGAACTGTTGCCCAGTTGTTAGAGTTTGGTGAACAAACCGTGTATTGCGTGTTTACAGGGCGCTTTGTAGTAGAATGTGAGGGGCCGGCCAGCCGTTTTTCGGGAAATTACGGCGTGGAAAAGCCAATAAAATAAAGGCTTTTGGCGGCTTCGAAAAAATAATCGAATTTTTTTCGATTTTTATTGTAACGAATTCGGGATCACTCCGTCTAACAGGTGAGATCACAAGAGAAAGGTTAGTTGGTACGTGGATAAGAATACTGCAGAAAAGCTTTATCAAGCCTTTTATATGAAAGTATTTTCCTACGTAATGACGCTTGCAAAGGATCGCAACAACGCCGAGGAAATAACCCAGGAGACTTTTTTCAGGGCGATATCAACTGAGAAGAGTTTCAGGGGAGACAGCGAGAGCTTCACGTGGCTTTGTGCTATCGCGAAAAACATCTTCATAGATGAGAAAAGGCGTTATGCAAAAGAAGATGACGAGCTGAGCGAAGAGCTGCCCGACAACGACACAGGGATAGAACAAAAGCTCTCGGACAAGGCGATGTCACTCAAGATCCACAGCATACTCCATCAGCTGGAGGAACCGTATAAGGAAGTTTTCCAGCTGAGGGTATTCGGCGAGCTGTCATTCGCGGAGATCGGTTCTATCTTCGGAAAGACCGAGACCTGGGCCCGGGTCACGTACCACAGAGCCCGACTTAAGATCAAGGAAAGGATGGACGAAATATGAAATATGAATGTGATATGATCTCAGATCTTCTTCCGTTATATAAAGACGGCGCATGCAGCAATGCAAGCAAAAAGATAATAGAAGAGCATTTGGCCGAGTGCCCCGCATGCGGCAAGATGCTGAAAGATATGATTGACAGCACGATCGACGAAGAGCTCGTCAAGGAAAAGAACGAAGTAATCGATTCCCAGGCCAAGTTCTTCAAGAGGAAGAGCGCTCTGGCGGGCAGCATAGTCGGAGGGATCTTCTGCGTACCGATCCTCGTCTGCCTGATCGTCAACCTCGCAACAGGCGCAGGACTCACATGGTTCTTCATCGTACTCGCGGCAATGCTCGTTGCAGCTTCACTGATAATAGTTCCGCTGATGATGCCCAAGAACAAGCTGTTTACCACGATGACTGCATTTACTGCCAGCGTAATACTGCTTCTTGCAGTCTGCAGCATCTACTCACGCGGCACATGGTTCTTTATTGCCGCACCCGCAACGCTTTTCGGTCTGATGATGCTTTTCGCGCCCTTCATCGCGTATAACAAGCCCGTCAAAGAGCACCTCGGCAATCACAAGGGACTTGCGATCATGACAGCTTACACTGCTACGTTTGCCCTCATGATGGTCTGCATCGGACTTTGCACAACCCCCAAGGCATTTTTCCCGATGGCTTTTTCGATCGCCTTACCGCTCGTTGCAATGGCATGGGGAATGTTTGCTTCGATCAGATATCTTAAGGCCAACGCGCTTGTAAAGATCGGCGCATGCTTCGGTTCAGCCGGCGTATGCTCCTGGCTGATGGAGGGTCTCATCGAAAGTTACGGTGCCAAGGCATCGAGCCTGACAGGCGTCACATATTCATCAAATTCAGGTTTTGCTTCGAGCATCACCTGCATCGGAATCGCAGCGCTGCTCATCATATTAGGAATTATCATCGGACTCGCAAAGGGAGGAAAGAAAAATGCTTAAGAACAAGATACTCGCAGGAACAATGGCTCTCATCATGCCGCTCACAATGTGCCTTACAGGCTGCTCATTCGTTTCAATGTTTAACACTTTTTCATATCAGTACGACAACGCTTCGGAATACAAGGCAGGTGACCGCGAGATAGACGAAAAGGTCACCAAGATCAATATCGATTACATCTCGGGCGATGTAACCATCAACACACACGACTCTGACAAGGTCAACGTAAAAGAGACAGCCAACATCGACTTAAGAGACCCCCAGAAAGTTCACACATGGGTCAACGACGGAACGCTCTATGTCAGATTCTGCCAGTCGATCAAGAGGATCAACTTTACCAATATCCATAAGAAGCTCGAGCTTACGCTCCCTTCAGCCCGGAACCTGGAAGACGTCACAGTCGAGATCTCTTCCGGCAACCTTAACTGCACCGGAATAACAAGCGGCAGCTTCACGAGCCATCTGTCCTCAGGTAACCTGACATGCAAAGACATAACTGCAGGCGGCTTTGACGCGAAGCTTTCTTCCGGCAACGCAAACGTTGACGGATCAGGCAAGAACATCCAGATCAAGGTCTCATCAGGCAACATCGTCCTCTCAGATAAAGGCGACAGCGAGAGCATCAACATCAAGGCTTCATCCGGCGATATCGACATCAAGCAGAGCGGTGAGTGCTCTTCCATGACCATCGATTCTTCTTCAGGCAACATTACAACTGAAGCCGACAAGGTCTCCAAGATGGATGTTCACGCAAGCTCCGGCAACATCACTGTTACTGCAAACGAGATCACAGAGCTTAACTCCAGGTCTTCTTCAGGCCACAACACTTTCGATTTTGCAGTTGCCCCCAAGACCTCTGCGATCAAGTCAAGCTCCGGCTGGGTTAAGATCACAATGCCTGAGGATTCCGACGTCAAGGTCACTGCAAAGATCTCCAGCGGCCACTTCAATTCCGAGCTCCCCTTCACAAAGAACGGCAAGGAATACACCAGCGGCAACGGTTCTTCAACAATGACCATCAACGTATCTTCCGGTGACGTGGATATCTACAAGAAATAAGAGCCGGTCTGACGGCCCTCAGACATACAGGCACCTGCAGATCCTGCAGGTGCTTTTTGTTTACAGATTGCCACAAAGGGCTATTTTTACATAAGAGCCGTCATTGTAATATATTTGAAAAATGTAAGGAGCACCGATGAAGAGACTTTTTTCTTTGATGCTGATTCTCATGGTCCTGATAGGACTTACTTCGTGCGCGATTCCGATAGGAACAGACCCGGTAAAGACGGTGCATCCTATCGGAAAAAGTTTGGCGCAGTAAGACTTCCTTCAATGGAATATGAGAAGTGGAATGAGGACCGGAATCAAACAACCTTAAACTTCGCGTCCTTCAATGCGGCGAAAGTATCGTCTCCTTCTTTATATGTGCAGAAAACTCCCGTTACGCTGATCTCAGTTCCGACCTTTGGAAAGTCGGCCGGATATTTGACCTTTTTAGAGGGAATGAATTCGATACCCTGGGTGCAGCACGCGGCAGCATCCGAGATAAAGCAGGCGTAGTAGTATTTGCCGGTCGCCTTGTCCTGGTAAAAGGTGAACTGACCCTGCATCTTAACCTTTTTGCCGGTATATTCTTCAGGCGTATACATCATGCTGTAAACCTGTGCGTAGACCAGGTTGGCGTTGCCCTTTGTCAGGTCGATATCAATGCCGTCAGTGCCCTTGAACTTTTCGTGAATCCCACCGAAATCCTCAGGCTTGGGCGGCTCTATCGTTACAGGCACAGCAGTCGTTTCTGCAGTAGTCTCTGCCCCGGTCTCTGACGATTGGGAAGCAATGCCGGACGCGAGGACTTCTTTGACACCGGTGGGCTGATTTATATTCCTTCTTGCGGGCTGCGCATCAGAGCATCCCGTAAATGCCAGTGCCAGCGCTATGCAGAGAGCCGGTATAAGTCTTTTTCTCATATAGATCCTGTCACGAATTTGATAATCATTCTCAATTATATGAATGAGGACCGGATTGTCAAGAAAAGGGAAGAAAAAGCTTTTATATAAACAAACAGCTAGTTCCGTGTTATCATTGTTCGGTAAATCGTATTTCGCGAGGGGGGTATTTATATGCGCGAAAAGTGGTCCTCAAGATCAGCTTTTATTCTGGCAGCGATCGGTTCTGCCGTTGGTTTGGGCAATGCCTGGAGATTCCCGGGACTGGCCGCAAAGTATGGCGGAGGCGCCTTCCTCTTTGTTTATCTCATCGCCATGCTCGTTGTCGGAATCCCGCTCCTCATGATGGAGATCTCCGTTGCAAGATACACCAGACAGGGTGCGCCCGGCTCAATGCGCGCAATGAACAAGAAGACAGAAGGTATTGGCTGGCTCGCAGTATCCAACGGTATCGGTATCTCGATCTATTACGCAGCCGTTTTCGCGTGGGTCATCCTGATGTTCTTCATGAGCTACAAGTTCATGGGACTTACGGGAGATACCGAAGGCGCAAGCAATCTGTGGGCTACAACGATTAAGACCACAGGCACCACCGTTGGCTTCACGACTATCTCATGGCCCGTGGTAGGCTGCCTCCTTTTGGCGTGGGTACTCTGCTATGTCTGCATCCGCAACGGTACAACGACAGTCGGCAAGGTTGTTAAGTTCACGGTATCCCTTCCTGTCATCTGCCTGCTCATAATGGCTGTCAGAGGCATCATGATGCCCGGTGCGATGAGCGGTTTTGCAAAGCTTTTCATTCCCGACTGGAGCGCGCTCTCCAACTCCAACCTCTGGGTTGACGCGATCGGCCAGGTTTTCTATTCACTCTCCACTTCGATGGCGATCATGTTCGCATACGGTTCATTCCTCGATGAGGAGACAAACATCGTTGTCGATACGATCATCATCGCTTTCTCCGACATGTTCATCAGTATCCTCGCCGGCATCGTTATGTTCACGACAATGGCAGGCGTAGGAATGCTCGACAATATGTCCGCTTCAGGTATCGCAACAGCGTTCATCATCTATCCCCAGGCGATAGTAAAGATCTCATCAAGCCCGGTCTTCAACATGATCTTCGCTTTTATCTTCTACTTCTGCCTGATCACGCTCGCGATCGACTCGCTCTTCTCGATCATTGAAGGTATCTCGACCGCAGTATCCGACAAGTTCAAGCTCAATAAGAAAAAGACCACTCTTACCATCTGCATCATCGAGGGCGTCATAAGCCTTATCTATGTAACAGGCGCAGGCCTTGCAGTCCTCGATATCGTTGACTACTTCATCAACAGCTACACGCTCATCATCACGGGAGTCCTCGAGATGATCGCAGCAGGGTGGTTCTTCAAGACAACAAAGATCCTGGACGAACTCAACCGCAACACCAACAAGTTCAAGATGCCTTACTGGTGGTTCATTCCTTCCATCAAGATCGTATCACCCCTTATTCTTATCGGTCTCTTCGTCTGGAACATCTATAATCTCTTCAAAGGCGGCGGCATCTACGGCGCGGCTGACGGCTATACTCTCAGGGCAAACATCATCTTCGGATGGATCGTTGCACTTCTCATCCTCTGCTCCGGCTTTATCGTAAAGGGCATCGTCAGGATCAAGAAAGCACACGGCTTCACAGAAGACGAAAGGACCTGGGACGACCTGAAGAAATAATCAGATTGCGTAAGATTCAAATGCAAACGGGCGGATTGGTTTCCGCCCGTTTTTTGTTGTCTTCGTGTGTTGCGTTGGGGAAGGGAAGATCTTGTCCGTAGCACGATTACGGCTTAAATAGCAGGTTTGTCCGATTTCAGCCGTAAAGTCAGAGTGCCGGAAGGCCTGCCAGGCCGGTGTTTACGGCTGAAATCAAAGATATGCCGGAAATAAGCCGTAAACCCTGAGTGCTGTGAAGGTGTCAATGATGCAGATTACGGCTGAAAACAGCGATCCGTTCGAAAAAAGCCGTAATCAGAAAAAAATATTACGGCTGAAAAAGCACTTTTTGCCTATTTCAGCCGTAAATTACATTTTTAGTTCGTTCTTAGCTTTGAAAATTACGGACTAAATCAGAGATTTGTTTGATTTCAGCCGTAAAACCTTAACGGGGAAGGGGAGATGCGCCTTATTCAGCGTCCTCGTCGTCATCGATATCGGGGAAAGCGTCGTCATCTCCTGCCTCATCGCCCTCATCGAAATCTTCATCTTCGTCTTCATCCTCCTCATCCTCGTCATCCGGGAATCTGTCGCCTACCCAGTAAGGATTGTCCTCGTCGTCTAAAGTTGTGCCGTCAACATCATAGACCCAGTTGTAAAACTCTGCTCCGGCTGTGGTATCGATCGTGCTGACAAAGAACATCTTGCCTTCATTGGTAATGCCGATCTGCATCTTGTCGTTGAGGTACTTTTCGCTGAAAGTTTTCTCGATATCCCTCATCTGCTCGTCTTTCTTCTCACCCTTCTCAAGCACCACTTTATAGTCCTTGATCTTGAAGATATCCATCTTGTTGTACAGGTTCTGGAGCGCGTCCATGGCCGTTTTTCTGATGTTGCTTACACCTGCGATCTCAGCGATCTTCGCATTCTCAACCTTCTCGCCGGTCTTGGTGTCGATGTTGTATACCTTATATTCGTTTAATTCATATTCACCGTAAGATATGAAAACCAGGCTGAGGATACCTTCTTTTGTCAGGTAAGCAATGTAGGAAGTTCCGTAGAACTGCTCTAATTCTTCGTTTTTAAGATTCTTCTTGTATTTCTCGTAGGCTGCATTGATCTCTTTGTTGACCGACTCTGCGTAGGAGGACTTGATAAGGAGCTCGGGTACGTAGTAGGAGAGGACCTCGTCTTCCTCTTTATCGCCGTCTTCGTCAACCTCGCCGGCAACCGTGATCCTGTCGACCTTGGTCTTGATGAATTCGTAAGCGGGATTAGCTATTGTTGAAACTGTAGCTGAAGGTTCTGTTACGGCCTTTCCGGAAGTCTCAACCGTTATATCAGTGGGCTGGACCGTTCCGGTCTGCTCGGGAGCCTTCTTGCTGCAGGCTGCAAGAGACATTGCGATTGTTATGCAAAGAACTGATGCTAAGAATTTCTTCATGGTTGATCACCTCGTACTGTTTTATGAATTATATACTTTTTTACGGGAAGTTCACTGAACTTCTTGAGTAGAGGATAAGAGAGTTATGTGTAGTCTGTGTGAAGTCTGAGTGTTTTGTTTGTGTGCTTTGTGTTCATAAAAGCAAGATAAAACGGACGGTCCCGCCAAGCGATTCCGTCCGTTTCTTTATCGATCTTGTGCCGGTACGAGGTCAGCACATTAATCGTAATCTCTTGACCATACAAGGTTCGGATTACTGTCATCGTACAGATCCTTACCGCTGGCATCATAAACAGTATTGTTATCATCACAACAACCATCCATATATTCGGAAACAAAGAATATCTTTCCTTCATTGGTCAGGCCGATCCTCATCTTGTCGTTAAGGTTCTTTTCGTTAAATGACTTTTCGACTGCCTTATCATCCTCGTCTTTCTTCTGGCTCTTCTTCTTGACTACTTTATAGTTCTTGACCTTGTAGTGCTTTTCTTTGTTATATCTGTTCTGAAGCGCATCCATGGCGGCCTTTCTGATGTTGCTGACGCCTGCGATCTTAGCAATGCGTGCATTGTCAACCTTCTCGCCTGTCTTAACGTCGATGTTGTAAACCTTGCATTCGATCTGGTCGTTCTCATAGCTGAAGATTATTACCAAACTCAATATGCCTTCATTGGAAAGATACGCAATGTATGAATTGCCGCTGTCAACGTCCCCGTATTTCTTGTAGTTTTTCTTGTGAGCTGAGATCAACTTATCCATCGCTTTGTTGATCGAATCAGCATAAGCAGACTTGATCAGAAGCTCGGGGAAATGGTGTTCGCTGATATAATAAGTCCACTTCTTTTTCTTTTTGTTGTATTCATCCTTGATCTTGAACGAAACAACTTTGTCCTTAAGGTAGTCCTTTTTGTTAAGAGCCGGTTCTGCAGCATTTGTTTCCTTGCTATTGTCCCACTCTTCTTCGCCGTCATCTTCTTTCGCGCCTGTCCAAAACGGATTGTCCTCGTCGTCCAGATCTGAGCCGTCACTGCCATATAACCGCCAGCTATACATGGTACCGCTTGCTTCACCGATCTTAGAGAGAAAGAACATCTTGCCTTCGTTAGTCAGACCGATCTGCATCTTGTCGTTGAGATACTCTTCGCCGAAAGCATCCTCAACATCCTTTACACCTGATTCATAATCCTCGTCCTTTTCAGACACGACCTTATAATCCTTAAGCTCGTACTCCCCCTGCTTGTTGAAAAAATTCTGGAGGGCATCCATGGCAGCTTTCCTTATGTCGCTGACACCTGCTATCTGTGCAAGGCGCGCATTCTCGATCTTCTCACCTGTCTTGGTATCGATGTTGTAGATCTTAAAATCATAATTGGTGTCCTCTGTGTAAACAGTAAAGACCAGACTCAAAACGCCTTCTTTTGTAAGGTAGGCAATGTATGATGTTCCTAAAGACGGGTCAGATTCCTCGCCTTTGAATTTTGCCTTGTGAGTCTCATATGCGGAAGCAATCTCCTTGTTGACAGAATCTGCGTAAGAAGACTTGATCTGGAGCTCGGGAACATAGAAAGATACTTCTTCTTTATCTTCCTCATCATCCTTGCTTGTAACCGTGATCTTGTCGAGCTTGCATTTGACGAAATCCGAAGCAAGATTGGCTGTGGTTTCGGGTGTCGTGGTCGGCTCCGTCAACGGAACCACGGTCTCAACAACATTGGGAACGGTAGTTTCCTGCCCCTGCGCCTGTTCAGGCTGCTTGCCGTTGCATGCCGCGAGCGAAAACAACATCGTGCAAATGAGTGCTGTTGCGATTAACTTCTTCATAACTGATCACCTCGTACTGTTATTGATTTGGTTTTCTGAAGTTCACTGAACTTCTTGAGTAGAGGATAAAAGACTTTTGTGTAGTCTGTGTGTGGGCTGTGTGTTTTGTTTGTGTACATGACAAATCTATACCACCAGGTCTTCCTCCTCAACCGACTGTTGGTAGAGTCCCTTTGTTTTAAGGATTTGTGGCCTTTTCACCAACGTACGGTTGCTTTGAATGTCTCGTTCTCGAATTCGATATCCAGGCTGTGGCCTGCGGACAACAGACAGTTCTCGACTATTGAGAGGCCGAGTCCGGCGCCGCCTTCTGCGTCTCTGGATTCCTCACCCTTGACGAAAGGCTTCTTGAGATCTTTTACGTTCTTGATCTTCTGATCGGTGAGGTTGATCATCGTAAAGCCCTTGCCATCGATCACGATATCGACCGTTGTATCGGGCCTTGCGTATTTGGTCGCGTTGCCTACAAGGTTTCTTACGGCCTGCTCGACGAGTTCTTTATTGCTCTTTATGTGGCCCTCGCCCTTGATCTCGACCTTGATGTTCTTCTTCTCGAAAAGACCCGATACCGCATTGTATTCATCCTCGATGAGAGCATGCACATCGATATCCCTGGAAACGGTCTTGCCTGAATCAGCCTCGCTCTTGGTAAACATCAGGATGCCTTCGATCGTCTTGTTCATGAAAGACACGTTCTCTCTAACCTTAGAAGAGTAGTATGCGCGCTTCTCCGGATCAGTGTCGTACTCCAGGTTCTCTGCATATGCGGACATTGCCGCCAGAGGCGTCTTGAGATCGTGAGCCATTGCGGCAGTCGTCTTTTTCCTGTATTCGAAGATCTCCCAGACAGTCTTCTTGCTGCTGTAGATTACCGTGGATACGGTCACTGCGAGCAGGATCGACACGAGGCCTGCGATGATGAGGATCAGGGCAGTAGTGAGAGGGAGTGCTCTGAAGCATGCCTTGTTGCTGAAATCCTCGGCAGACACTGTCAGGATCTCCCAGTTCATTACGGAAGCCGTATCGTCGAAATTGATGTCTTCTGAAGAATCATTAGTGATGGACTCTGCATTGTTGATGTCCGTCAGGGCCGGATTCATGTATCCGTCATACTGTACGGCATCGCATTCTGACAGATCGATCAGTTTGTAGCCCTTTGTGTCTTTGGGAGTGCAGTCGATCTTCTCGAAAAATGTGTCCTTTGCGTCTTCTTCATCGTATTCGAAATCTTCATTGTAATGATCATAGAAGATATTAACTTCTCCGGGAAGGAATGTGTGCGTCTTCTCGTTTACATAAATAGTGCTGTAACCGTGGCAGAGAGCTTTAGGCTTAAGTCCTAAGAAACGGGCGATCTTTACCAGAGTCTCGTTCTCTGCGGCATACACTTCATTCTGGTTAGCATACTTATCGAAATCGTATTTACCGTTTTTTGTTACGGGGTCAAGATAAGACCGGTCTTCGAGATAGTACACTTCCGTACGTTCGCCCGACTCGTAGTCATCGGAATCATAAGTAATGCTGACTGCATCAAGGGCTCCGCAAGGAGCTTCGAGGATCTTCTCGTTATCGATATAGATCCCGCAGTATTCGTTCATTTCTTCGCCGTAACGGATAACGAATTCCTGAAGTCTCTTGTAATATATTTCGCGGACGTCTTCGCCGGCGGCGCAGTAATCGTTTACGAGCTTGGTAAGCTCCTGCGTGTAGCTGTTCCACTTGCTGATCGCCTTGGTCTTGGAATTCTGCCTGCACACTCCGAGGATGAAATACGAAGCCGTCATGGAGATGACCAGGAATATTGCAAGCCACAGCGCGAAATATTTGATGTATTTTGGTTTCTTGATCGCTTTCTTCTTGGGTACTACGGTTTTCTTCTTGTTATTCATGAGATCCCCTTTCAGACGGCTTTATAACCTCCGCCTCTGATAGTCTTGATCTGATCTCCTGAAGAACCGAGTTTATGTCGGACGTTCTTAACGTGGGTGTCTACGACCCTGTCACTCCCGAAATAATCCATGCCCCACACGAGATCGAGCAGCTGCTGCCTGCCGAGAACGTGGCCTTTGTTATCGAGCAAAGCTTTGAGGAGGAAGTATTCCTTGGGCGCGAGTTCTATCTCTTTGTCGCCTACGAAAACCTGCATTCTTGAAGGGTAAAGTTTGATGTCTCCTGATTCCAATACCTTCTCGGTCTCCTTTTTCACCTTCCTGTCCATAAGGATGAGACATTTGGTGTAGAGGACCATGAGCGAAAACGGTTTGACCATGTATTCGTCTGCGCCCATCTCGTAGCCCAGAAGGATGTTGTCTTCAGTTCCCAAGGCTGTCAGGAAAACGATCGGGCAGTCGCTCTTTTCGCGGAGCTTTTTGCAGATCATATAGCCTGAGGGTCCCGGCAGCATGATATCCAGTATGACAAGGTCATATGTGTTATTCATTACGGCGTTCATTCCTTCATCGCCGTCTGCCGCCGTCTCAACTGTGAGTGTTCCGCCGCTTCTGTTCTTAAAGAAATCAGAAACCGCTTCCCTTAACTGAGCCGAATCTTCGACCATCAGTATCTTTGCCATTCAAGACCTCCTTGCCCAAGAGGATAATAGACTTTTGTGTAGTCTGTGTGTGGTTTATGTGTTTTGTTGGTGTGTTAAGAACAAACCCTCAATTAAAAAATCTTGACACTTCTATTTTAATAAATCAAGAAGTTATTCGAATTAATGCGCGAAAAGAGAGTGTTCCAAAGATAATGAACGTCTATATCGGATACAGGGACCTGCCTGAGTGTATTAAGCAGCAGGTGCCTTCGTCAGCACCGCAAGGGACTGTTGAGAAATGCCTTTACTGCGGCACTCCGAGGATCGGAACTGCCAGGTTCTGCGGCGAGTGCGGCGGGAAGTTTAAATAACGGCTGCCGCGGTATTATCCGAACCGCGCAGGAACTTTAAGACGAGGCTGTTGAAAAGCTCATACTTTTCGATGCTGCAGACATGACCGCATTTCTCGATGAAGCAGAGCGTGGATTCTTTCATTTCCCTGTGTGTCTTCTTGACGCTCTTGAGGAAGAAGTAGTCTTCGTTTCCTGAGATCAGGAAGACGGGGAGATGCCCTTCTTTGATCGTGCGGTAGTACTCCTTGATCTTGAACTGTGTCCTGAAAAGCTCGGTAAGCCACATCCTGAAGGCCTCGGAGGTCATCTTGAAGGATTCCCTGATGAAGATGTCCCGGGACTTTTTGTGGTTCTTGTTTGGCATCATGAGATTGGCGAACATCGGATAGAAGAATCTCTTCGGGATGATGTATTTGAAGCCTTCGACGAGCGCTAAAAGAGTCTTGTAGCCTATGCCGAGGTTCATTACAAAGCCCGCGAGAACGATGGATCTGACCTTATCTTTGTAAAGATGAGCGAACTCCATTGCAACGAGGGTACCCAGAGACAGTGAGATGATGTGGACCTTTTCGATGCCTTCCTGCTCCAAGATGCCGTTGATGCCGGCTGCGGATTCGGTCAGAAGATGCCTGGTCTTCCTGATGGAAGAACCGCCGTGGCCCTCTAAGTCGACTGCGATGACGTTGAAATCCTTTAAGTCATCGATCTGGTATTTCCAGGTCCTGATGCTGCCGCCCAAGCCGTGGATCAGTAAGACCCAGTCCTTTGAATTGTTGTTATATATCTTATAGTTCATAGTGTTTTCCTTTATAAGCGAAAAAAGCTTTCTGTTAGCGTCATAGTATTCTCAAAACCCGGATATAAATACGGGCAAGTGGGGCAAACATGAGGCAATACTTTGATAATCAAAATATTTATACATCTGGCAGCTCTCGAGATAATCAAAAAGGGCTTACCGCATGTTATAATCCTTCAAGAAGATTATTTTTTCATGGAACGGGAGGATCTTCGATGTCTTTTGACGAGCTGCTGAAGCGTTATAAAGCCAAGACATGCATACTGTCGGTAGAAAAGATTGACGATAAGCACTTTGGAAATATCCGTGTCGTAGCGGGCAACAAAGCACATTGCAACGATATAGAGCAGATAACGGGACACCCTTTCGTGCCCGGCTGTCCTTATGAGATGTGCTTCCCCAAGAATCCGAATTTTGAGGATTTCTTCTACCGCGCGGCGATCGGCGGAGAGCCGATGCATTCATATGTAAGTCTTTATCAGATGGGCCTTTGGCTCAATATGTTCCTGATCCCGCTGGAATCTGACGAGCCGAATACCGGCTACTGCATCTACACTTACGATGTAACACCGCAGGCCAATACCGAGAAGATGTCCGACGTCTCAGCGGATTCTTCAGCAAAGGTGCTTCAGACATGCATTAAGCTGAGGGGAGCTGCTGATTTCGAGAAGGCAATAAATGAGGTCGTAGGAGACATACGCGCGATCTGCGATTCTGACGAATGCAACATCGTTTACTTGGATCACGATGCGATGCGCTGCCGCATGATCGGCAAAGCAAGCAGGGAAGGCATAGTCCATACCGATGCGGACTGGCCCGAGGAAGATAACTATAAGCTGGCCGTCAACTGGGAAAAGGCGCTTGACGGAAGCACATGCCTGATAGTCAAGAACGACGAGGACATGGAGCTTATCCGCAGGAAGGATCCCCAATGGTATGAATCGCTTAAGGAAGCGAAAGTAAAGAGCATGGTCTTTTTCCCGCTCAAGCACGGTGACGAGACCTTAGGCTTCATGTGGGCTATCAATTTCAATACCGAGAATACGGTCAAGATAAAGGAGACGCTCGAGCTCACAACTTTCTTTATCGGAGCCGAGATAGCTAACTACGCGCTCATGAAGAGGCTGCAGACCTTAAGCTCGATCGACATGCTCACGGGCATCCTTAACCGTAACATAATGAACAACCGCGTTGACCGCGTCATTGCAGGCAAGGATGTATTGGAGACTCCGTACGCGATCATTTTCGCTGACATGAACGGCCTTAAGAGGCTGAACGATACCGAGGGACATTCTGCCGGTGACGTTATGCTCAAGGATGCCGCGCAGCTTCTGTCTGACGTTTTCTACGATGCGGAGGTATACCGTGTCGGCGGTGACGAATTCATGGTCATCGCATGCAAGATGGAACCGAAGACCGCCAAGGAACGCGTTGCCGAGCTCATCGAGAGGGCCAACAAGACAGAGACTTTAAGATTTGCGGTCGGCATGTCGTTCAGCGCGGACGAGCCCGATATACTCAAAGCGATGCGCAATGCCGACAAGAGGATGTACGAAGACAAGAAACACTTCTACGAGCAGCATCCGGAACTAATATATCGCCAATAAGACTGAAGGAATAAGGGAGAAAAAGCGATGATCAAGAAAACACTTTCAGGGCCGGTCCTTGTACTGGTGATGCTGTGCCTGTTTACGGGCTGCATGTTTTCGTTGCCTACCGGTCACATGACCAAGATCAAGGGCGACATAACGTGCGAATTCCGCTGCGGCAAGAACGCGACGAACACAAGAGATCCCATCAAGACGGATGTAGTTTTCGACAAGGACAGATTCGTTGAGCTCTTTAACGAGGATGCCAAATATGATCCTGCGTTTTACAAGAAGCATACCGACAGGCTCGACCTGAAAATCAATGATCAGGAAGAGCCCGAGAAATACCAGAGGATCGCCGGTTCCGAGGTTAATTTGGCTGTCCGTTATGACGGCAATTACAATCAGGTCTCACTGTACTGCTTTGATTCCAAGCTGTACTTTTTCGTATTGAACATGGGCGGAGCAAGCATGCCGGAGGAAATGGGCTGGTACTACCAGGAGGTCCCTTCCAAGATGGCTTCTTACTGGATGCCCATCTACGAAAAGGTAATGGCTGACTATGAAGCTTCCCGTCCGACAAGATACGGAAGCTTCACGCTGGAAAAGACCTATAGCTACGACAACAAATACTATGCAGAGAGCGTTGCCGGCAGTGACGAAAAGATAACGGTCAATATCTATGATGAGAGCGGCAGCAAGGTCTATTCGTTTGCTCCGTGCTGGAAAAACGATTTCCAGGGCATCTGCTGGGAGAATGACAGCTATAACATCTGGGTTCAGTTCCACCACGTCAATGTTACATGCTACAGGCAGACGGGCAGTTCGTGGATGAAAGACGAGAGCTTAAGAAAGCCCGATTACATGATAGGAATAACGGACATGAATTAAAGAAAAGGAGATTGAATATGGAAACAGCTTCGATAGTAACATTTGGAACAATCATGCTCATATTGAGCCTCATTTTCGCTGTAGCGGGAATACTTCTTCTCGTGTTCGGCATTATCAAAACGGTTAAAGGCAAAAAGCGCATCGGAATGATCGTCACGGGCGGCATATTCACCCTTATCGGATTGCCCATGCTGCTCGTATCCCTGATCTTTACCGTGTCCTCAGGCCGCATCAGCAGAGATATGAATTCCGCTGCCAATACGTCTTCGGCGCTCCGTTTGACCATGGATGCTTTCAAGTCCAACGACCCCGATGAGCTCTATAGTATCTTTGCAAAAGAGGGCTACTCCGGAGATGCTCTCACCAGAGAAGATGCCGAGGAGTTCTTTTCGCAGATCAACGGTAAAGTGAAGGACATCGATGTTACGGGTTCCGGGCTTTTCTCAAACAACGGTACAAAATCCACGGAGTACACATTTGTGATAAGGACCGACACGGGCGAAAGGTACATGGTTACTTTCGAATACATGACCCAGGACTCTAATCAGAACTGCATCGGGATCCAGTATCTGAGGTTAAAGCAGGGCCGCGATACCCTCTGCATATTCGGCAAGGAACCGAAGATCAAGTAAGTTGAATGCTGCCCTTTTTTCGTGATTAGCGCTGCGGCATTGCTGTCCGGAAAAGGCATACATACGAAAACCGCTTTTTCGAAGAAAATATCCGTGCGTTTTGGCATTTTTAGCCCCGTTCAGCGAAAAATGTACATACGAAAACAGAAAAACATAAGAAATTATCCGTGCGCAAAGGCTTGAAGAGGCTTTTTTCGATAGAAATGCACGGATAAAAACGGCTGTTTTACGCTTTTCGTATGTACTGCCTGTTTTGCCGAAGAATAAGACCTGCAAGAGCAGCCGAAACACGGTTTTTGCAGGCCCTCATTTTCAGAGCATCACCCGGGGAGGCGGAATCCCGGATTAAGATATCCTCTTTAAATTGCCGTGCCTGCGGACTATAATTAAAAATTATTGACAAATCGGCATGATTTGGAATAAGAGGAGGATAATTATGAGACTGAAGCGTTTGCTGGCAGCCTGTGTTGCTGTCGCAATGACTGTCGGAATGGTGCCGGCATTGGTTTTCGCAGATGAGACAGCATCAGAAGCTGAAGAGACCGCAACCGTAGAGACCACAGAGCAGGAAAAGAAAGAACCCGCAAAGAAAGAGACTGAGAAGCCCGCGGAGAGCAAGGAGGAGCCGGAACAGAAGGCATCCGAAAAGCCCGCAGCGGAGGAGCCTGCGGCCAAGGAAGAGCAGCCCGAAGAGCAGCCCGAAGAGCCTGCGGAAACCAAAGAGACAGAGCCTGAAGCAGGTGACCCTGCTGCAGAAGAACCGTCAGCAGAGCAGCCCGCTGAAAAGAAGCCTGATGCAGGACAGCCCGCTGAAGAAGAGCAGACAGAAAAGAAGACAGAAGAGGCTGAACCCGCCTTTGGTGACAAGTCTTCAGAGACAGACAGCGTTCCCGAAAAGAACGCAAATGTCTGGGGAAATATCAAATGGTCTTTGAGTGGATCGACTCTCACCATCAGCGGCAATGGAAAAATGCCCGATACCGATGATGCGGAAGAGATACCCTGGCACAGTTCTGCCAAAAGCATTACCAAGGTAGTGATAGGTAAGGGCGTTAAGTCGATCGGAAGTTTTGTGTTTGCTGAATGCGAGAATCTTACAAGCGTCACCATTCCTTCCACAGTTACAAAAATCGGAGACGGAGCATTTTTGAATTGCAAGAGTCTTGCGGGAATTACTCTCGGGAAGAACATCACCTCGATCGGAAATTATGCTTTTGATTCATGCACAAGCCTGAAAAAGGTGACTATCCCCGGCAGTATATCCAAGATCGAAGATTTTGCGTTTTGGAAATGCGAAGGCCTTACGAGTGTCACCATCTCTAAGGGAGTGAAGACGATAGGTCAGTATGCTTTTGCCAGCTGCACTTCCCTGAAGGCCATATCTATCCCGTCTACCGTTACAAGCATTTGTGAATGGGCTTTTTCCAATTGCGACAGCCTTAAGAGCGTCAAGCTGCCCAATGTTAAAACGATTGCCAACTATGCGTTTTCCGATTGTGATGAACTGACAAGCGTTTCGATCGCCGGAAGCCTGACCGGCATGGGTGAATGGGCATTCATCAAATGTAAGAAACTTACGAGCGTTGTTCTTGCAAGCGGTGTAAAAGAGATCGGTCACGGTGCCTTTGCAGATTGCGAAAGCCTTAGCAGCATTACGATTCCCGGCAGTGTCGGAAAAGTCGGAACCTACGCGTTTTCGAACTGCGAATCACTTACCACAGTAAAGTTCGGCAACGGTTACAAGTGCATCAGCGAAGGAATGTTCAGCAAATGCGCTAATCTTTCAAGCGTTTCGATCCCTTACGGCGTTACGGATATAGGCATGTATGCATTTGAATACTGCAGTCAGCTTGAAAGCATCACACTTCCGAGCAGTGTAAAAACTGTCGGAATCTCCGCATTCAATAAATGCTCAAAACTGTCACTGATCAATCTCGAAGAAGATCTGAGATATGCAAACTCCCATTCCTGGGATGGATGCGATACGGCTTTTAACCATCTGATCGAGAACCCCGCAACGGTCAAAGGCAAGACTGCAAAGGTCAAGTACAGAAAGCTCAGAAAGAAGACCAGGACAGTCGCGGCGTCCAAGGTCCTCACGGTAAAAGCTCCCGGTCAGAGCGCGATCTACGTCAAGCTTTCCGGCAAAAAGAAGATCACGATCAACAAGTACACCGGCAAAGTTACCGTCAAGAAGAAGCTCAAGAGGGGCACTTACAAGATCAAGGTTAAGGTCATGGCGACCGGCAACGCTACCTATAAAGCTTCCGCCTGGAAGACAGTAACATTCAAGATCAAGGTCAAGTAAAAAGACTGAAATCACAGGGCCGTCTCATTGCGAGGCGGCCTTTGTTTTTTGCTTAGTGTTATGCCCGGACGGCCCGATACCTACAAAAATCGCATTTTCTTCATTTTTGTAGGTAATTTTTCGCTTCGAAAACCGGTTGCGCGCCCCGGATTACCTACTAAATCGGCAAAAACCTGATTTTAGTAGGTAATTTTACGCTCTGTGACCGCTTGCGGCGGCTGAAAATACCTACTAAAACGCAACTTTTTCGATTTTTGTAGGTAATCTGTGTCCCGAGGGCCTGTTTTGCCACTGAAAAATACCTACTAAATCGGCAAAAATGAAGTGGTAACCTTTTTTTGGACACGAAGTACGCATTTTTTGTTCAATGCCTCTGTATAATCGAAACAGATATGAATATTCATCAGTCAGATATCTGC
>CACYMP010000024.1 GCA_902775565.1 Oscillospiraceae bacterium | reverse complement strand
TCATAATCAACAAGTGTTCCGAGTGTATCGTAATCGATGACCTCGATCTTCTGGATCTCGTGTGATGTACGGAAACCATCGAAGAAGTGGAGGAAAGGAACTCTTGTCTTGATTGTGGAAAGGTGAGCTACTGCAGCGAGGTCAGCAACTTCCTGAACGGAGTTGGAGCAGAGCATTGCGAAACCTGTCTGGCGGCAAGCGTAAACGTCTGCGTGGTCACCGAAGATGTTCAGAGCGTGAGCTGCAAGAGCTCTTGCGGAAACATGGAAAACGCAAGGAAGGAGCTCGCCTGCGATCTTGTACATGTTAGGAATCATCAGGAGGAGACCCTGGGATGCGGTATAGGTTGTGGTGAGTGCACCTGTTGCGAGTGAGCCGTGAACAGCACCTGCAGCGCCTCCCTCAGACTCCATCTCGACGATGTTAACCGTCTGTCCGAAAATGTTCTTTCTGCCCTGCTGAGCCCATTGATCGGTGTGGTCAGCCATAGGCGAGGACGGTGTGATCGGGTAAATCGCGGCGTTTTCGGTAAATGCATACGAAGTATACGCAGCAGCCTCGTTACCGTCCATGGTTTTCTTTGTCAGTTCTGCCATAAACTTGGATCTCCTTTGGAAAATTTTTGACCTCTGTCAGAAATTATTACATTCTGATTTCAGTCTACAAAAACATTGTCTATTATAAACCCTTATTTTAAAAATAGGCATCATAAAACAGACAAATTAACAAACTGTTTTTTGTTAATTGGAGTTTGAAAACCGGACAGCAAAAAGGGGGCATCTCATATGAGACAGCCCCCTTGATTTCCGTTGATACGTCCAAGCTATGGCTTTAAGCATTGCCGCCGTTATCAGCCGCTTTGGTCGCCTTAGTGGCCTTGGTCGGTTTAGGCGTTGCCGTCGGCAATCCTGACAGCTTGCCGGTCTTCGTGTCGAGCTTGGCGTGCTTTCCGTTAGCGAGCAGGGTTCCTACGTGAACCCTTTTATTATATGCCCTGAAATTGGACGTTGAGACTTTCTTTCTCTTGATCTCTTTTCCGTTCTTGTCGTACCAGACCTGATACGACACTACCGTGCAGGCATAGTGAGCGGTCCTTACGACCTCGGTCTCACCGGCCTTCATATCCGGATCTTCAATGTACTCGACAGAACTAGGCGTCTTACCCTTGGAGGTCGTCTTGCTCTCAAACTTGATCTTCTGTCCGTCAGGAAGCTTCTTTCCGTAAAGCTCAATGTGAACGACCCTGTCGCTCTTGCTCCACCAGGAGACAACGATGATCTCGGTATCTGTTGTGTTCTTGAACTTGAAATCAAGATGAGGCCAGTCAACCGTAGCATCCTGTCCGAGAGGCAGATAAGATGACGGGAATGCGTGAGGATGTCTCTCGGTTGCTGTAAGACCCGCCATTATTACGGCATTGTACAATGTTGAGCTTACCTGGCAGATTCCGCCGCCCAAGCCCATCTCGTACTGTCCGCCTGCAATAACCTTAGCTTCCTTGAACCCTCTTGCAGCAGTTCTCTGACCGACAGCCTTATTGAATGAGAACTCCTTGCCCGGCTTTACGATCGTACCGTTCATGTAAGCGCAGGCCTTCTTGATGTTATTGTTACGGTTGGAGTTCTTGGTCGTCTTTGTCGTGCAGGAGCTGATGCGTCCGAATGTTGCATTGATGGATGCTTCAGTGATCTCGGGTTCGATGATCTCGGCTTCTACGAGAACGGAACCGACATAGTTGCGGGAGTCAAGCATCTGCTTGACCTTCTCGGTCGTTGCGGGGATGTTGATCTTGTAGCCCTTCTTCTCGGGGATGATCGTGTATGCACGGCTGTCAACGTCGAATGTGCTGATAGATGCATTTACGGGTTCGAGATGGAACTTCTCGAGGAGCTCTTTTACGGTCTCTTCTACACCTTCATGCTTAACGGTGTAAGCTGTCTGGTACTCCTTGGGGTCTACCTTGAGAGCCTGGACGCCGTTGAAGTATTCGGTAAGAGTTGCGTTGTCCTCTCCGCCCTTAAGTCTGTAGAGCGAATACGCTTCGTTGACTACGTCATCGGTGTTGTACTCGAAAGATACGTTGGAGAAGTCGAGGTCATACTCCTTGCCGTCCAGTGACAGCGAGATAGCAACTCTGTCAGGTGACTTGGGCTGTGCTGCAACAACTGCTGCCTTTGCCTGCTCTTTGGTCATGCCGCCGACATCGATACCGTCGATCTTTGTGCCGGGGAAGAATTTATCCGTGGAAATGTATGAGAGAGCATCCTCAACAAACAGATTGGCAGTGCTTCCGTCAGCCATGCTCGCTACGATAGTCTCTCTGAAATAACCGGTTTTAATGAGATAGCCGAGATAGAATGTAGCAAGAAGAGCAGCTATGGCAACCGGTGTCACGATCAGGATCGCAACCGGTGTCCTTGCCTTGCCGGTGCGCTTGTCATATCTGGCATTATGCTCACGTGTCTTCTGCTGAGCCTTCTTAACTTTCTGCTGCTGACGCTTTTTACTGGTAACGCCGAGAAGGCTGTAATCAAACTCATTCGAAGGCACCATATCGGCATCTGCCTTTTTAGCGGCAGGAAGAGCCTTCGCAGAAGAAGACTTAACTGTCTTTGCTGCAGACGGAAGCTTAGCGCCGGTGTCCTTCCTGACACTCAGCTGCCTGCTCGAACTGCTTACTCCCTTATCAGAACACTTGCCTGAAGCTCCTGAATTGCGGGCATCGACTTTCTTCATAAAAGGTCCCCTTTGTATTTTTGCATGTATAAATAAGTCCAGCTTTCGTGAACTCACTTATTATAATATTCAAAACGGCGAAATAATCAATTCGTTAAAAATACCTCATATTTGCCCCAGAGCTGAGGTAAAATTGTCTATACTTCACTTTCGGGACGGAGGAAATGCCTAAATGACACGATTCAAGGCTGTTTTGGCCGCTGATATGGACTTTACGCTGCTGATGCCGGGAGAAGATATCCCGCCCGAGAATGTTGCGGCGGTAAAGCGTCTTCAGGAAAACGGCATAGCCTTCACCATAGCCACCGGCAGATCCTCTTTTCTCGTAGGCAAATTTGCGGAACGCTTGGGAATCGATATCCCCATCATTACGGGCAACGGCGGAGCACTTTTTGACCCGGTCAACCGGAGGGACATCATGTCCATGGATTTTACGGATGCCAAAGCGCGTGAGCTCCTGCGCCTCATGATCGAAAATAAGGTCAACGCAACGCTCTATTCCGTCACGGGCATATATTTCACCAGGTGCTCGAAGAGAAGATTCTTCTGCGAGGACTATAACAAAGACGTCGAGCCTGCCAAGAAAGCTCCGCTCTTCGATCTGGACGATGAATGCTGGAAAAGGGACGACCTCCCTCCTTTCAACAAATTCCTTCTTATCGATCCTCCGGAAAATGTTTCAGATAAGATCTGCAATGACCCTGAACTCACAGTCATCTCATCCGGGCCGAGCCTTCATGACGTTATGACCGCAGGCGTGACCAAGGGCAAAGCCCTGCTGGATCTTGCTGATTACCTCAACATTCCGAGAAGTCACACTTTTGCCATCGGAGACTCGGACAACGACGTTTCCATGATCGCCGATGCCGGATACGGCATTGCCATGGGCAACGCCTGCGATGCCGCAAAAGAAGCGGCCGCATATATTACTGCGGCCGTCTCTGAAATGGGTTTTGCCAAAGCGGTGGATAAATTTGTCATCCCCACGGTCTCATCTTTTACTTAAGCTTCTCTTTTACAAATCCGGATACCTGAGACTTAACGGAAGCAAGTCTGTCAGAAGCCTCTTTCTCGGAAGAATCGTAGACTCCGAAATAGATCTTGAGCTTGGGCTCGGTTCCCGAAGGTCTTGCGCATGCCCAGTCAAGGCCCTTTTCGCCGCCGAGCTCATAGAGCAGAACGTTCGATTTCGGAAGCGTGATCGGAGTAATCTTTACTTCACTGCCCGAGAGATCATATCTCTTCGATGTCTTATAGTCTCTTACTGCAAGTACCTTAACGCCTCCGAGGAGAGTGTCAGAAGCGGAAACGTCTGTTGAAGCTTCAAGCTCATTTCTGAGTTCGGTCATGCAGTTCTGGATCTTCTCGATGCCTTCCTTGCCTTCAAGCGTAACGCTTACGGCCTCTTCGAAACCGTAACCGTACTTCTCGTAAACATGTGCAAGGCGGTCTGCAAGGGTCTCACCCTTTTCGAAAGAGGCAGCTGCCATATTGCAGATGAGCATAGCCGCCACAACAGCGTCCTTATCGCGTACATCGCGGCCGGAAAGGTATCCGTAGCTCTCTTCGAAACCGAACTGGAAATGCTTGCTTCCGAACTCATCGTCAAGCTTGATCCTCTCACCGATGAACTTGAATCCGGTAAGCACTTCCTGGAGCTCAACGCCGTATGCCGCGCAGATCGCGCCTGCAAGCTTCGATGAGACAATCGTCGTTACCGCGAAGGAATCCGCGGGAAGCGTGCCTGCCTGCTTCTTTGCATCGAGGATATAGTCGAGGAGCATGAGGCCCATCTGGTTGCCCGTGAAGCATTTATATGTGACTTCACCGTCTTTTTCGATCCTTGCCGCAGCACCGATCCTGTCTGAGTCAGGGTCAGTTCCGAAAACGAGGGAAGCATTTGTCTTCTTTGCAAGTTCGATCGCCATGGAAAGAGCGTCGGGATTCTCCGGATTGGGGAGCGCGACAGTGGGGAAATTACCGTCAGGCAGCTCCTGCTCGGCAACAATATGGATGTTCTTGAATCCGACTCTTTCAAGGATCCTTCTTACAGGCTTGTTGCCGGATCCGTGAAGCGGAGTGTAAACGATGCTCATGCCGGCCTGTCTGTCTATGGCACCCTGGTCGACTACGAGCTTTGTCAGCATTTCAGTGTAAGCTTCATCGACTTCGCTGCCGAAATAAGTAACAAGACCTGCAGCAACGGCTTCGTCGAGCTTCATTGTCTTGATCGCCCTGATATCCTTTATGGCTTCGATGTTTGCGAGGACTGCGTCAGCAGCTTCGGGCGGAACCTGGCCGCCGTCCTCACCGTATACCTTGTAGCCGTTATACTTAGCGGGATTGTGTGATGCGGTGATCATGACGCCTGCAAATGCCTTGAAATATCTTACCGAGTAAGAAAGCATCGGAACAGGACGGAGCTCATCGGACAGCTTGGAGCTGATGCCGTAAGCTGCTAAGGTTCCTGCCGTGATCGCCGCGAACTCGGGCGAGAAATTACGGGAGTCATATGAGATGACAACGCCGCGTGCCACAGCCTCAGGACCGCAGGAGATAATGTACTGGGCAAGTCCTGCAGTAGCCTTGGCAACAGTGTAAACATTCATCCTGTTCGTACCTGCGCCGATGACGCCGCGCAAACCGGCCGTACCGAACTCGAGATCCCTGTAGAATCTGTCTTCGATCTCTTTTGTGTCATTTTCAATAGAGATCAGTTCCTGTTTTGTCTTCTCATCAAAAAACGAATCTGTCTTCCAAAACTCATATTCTTCCTTGAAGCCCATAATTAATCCTCCGTGTTCTCTTCTGTTTTAACTTCTGATGTTTTGTTAGCTTTGCGATTATTCAATACCTTTTTGTCGATAAAAACAAATGCCGCGAGGAAAACTATTCCCGCACATGAAGCGGCTGCTCCGGCCTTGAGTCCCGGAGGCGTGAAGCTGAGCTCTGCGGTATGTGTTCCCTCAGGAACCTTAAATGCAAGGAAAGCATCCTGATACTTTCCGAGCTCGGCGGGCTGTCCGTCTATTGTAAGTGTCCAGCCGTCCTCGGCAGGGATCGTGGTGATGACGTTCTCATCAGAAGAAACGCCGTTTACGGCAAATCTCGCATAACCGTCCTCGAGTGCTTCGGTCTTTACCTTGGTAAGGTCGACTTTCCCTATCTGCTGCTCGAAAAGATCGTAATCGAAGAATCCGAATCTTATGTCGATGTAATTCCACTCGGCGCTGTCAGAAAGGAAGGTAACCTTGATATCACTTCCTTCGCTGAACGAACCGATCCTGAAGATCTGCGAGTAGAAAGCATCGCTTTCGAAGCTGTTTATCTGAATGCCGTTCACATAAACCTTCGTGGCATTAAGTATCCTTGCGGTCGAAAGATTGCAGTAGATCATGGAAGACGAAGGAGCCTTAAAGTTATATTCCAGCCTTATCGGGAGCTTCTCGTTCTGACGGTAGATTATCTTAAGTTTCTCGTTAAGCCTCTTTCCTGCGGCAGCTTCCTTGCCGATAGGATCGTCAAACTTAACCGGTGCGTTATTATCCGTTGCCTCTTCTGCGTTTACGCCTTCCTCCGAAGAAGCGGCGGAACTTGCCGCATCAACCTGTTCTCTTATGATGTCCGCGCGGGTCTTGTAATCGTTCTTGTTGTAGCTTATTCCGTTCGTTATGACGGGACCGGATATCTGATCAGCATCCATCGTAATGAAGAAATCATTCGTAAAGCTTTCAGGGAACATTGATGCGTACCATTCATTCTGGAACGCGAAATAGTTCTTGTCTTCGACCGATTTCTCGAGTTTATAGAAATCAAAGTCCGAAGCCGAGGAAGGCACGGCAAACGCGATGGGCAGCGTCCTTCCGGCCTTATAGAAATTAAGTCCGGTCTCCTTTGAATCCGTCCCGATCTTTTCGTAGAATGCGATATTCCTTCTGCTCGCGATGCTTCCGATCGAAAGGAATGCATCATTAGAAGGAATGACCTGATCATATGAAGCAGCGAAGTAATTATAGTTAACAGGATATCCGAGCTGCTTTAAGAAGTGGTGCATCCTCTTATTGGAATTCGAGTTGAAGAACGACATGTTACGGAAATTTCCGTATATCTGCTCGCCTTCATTTACATAGAAAAGCGGATTGTAATCGGATACATGTTCGGTCTCAGCTCTTACCGCGCCCTGCTGCGCGTTCAAAATAGCGGCTTTCGCGCCGAATTCCTCAAGTGCTTCGATGCCGGCAATATACTCTCTGGCATCTCCGGAAAAACTCGTAAAGCTCTCAATGCCGGATGAGATCATCGGACCGGCGAAAACAAGCTCAAAGCCCACAAGTATCGCAAGCATCGGTGAAATGATCTTGGGAATATCCCTGAACTGGTCCGGCCAGTTCTTCACACCGTAACCCGCGGCAAAGATGCAGTAAACGATTATGAAGATCAAGTTGTAGATGAAGATCTTGTCTTCATTCTTATATCTTCCGAGTGCATATGTGATGACAAGGCCAAGGGATACGATGAGGCCTGCATTCCTGATGTCCTTAAAAGGCACATCTTTCAGGTGTTCGAAAACCCTGAGGGTTATTACCAGGAAGATCGGCAGGAATACGAAAGCATGTCTGTGGAAGAACCAGTTCGGATCGTCAAAGACCTGCCATGCCTTGTCGAAATAGTAGAAGCCCGTTGAAAGGATCGCTCCGATAAGGCTTAAGATAAGTATGATCTTTTCGCGGCCGGCAAATGTCTTGCTCAGGATAAAGATGATCACTGAGATTGTGACCATGAGTGACAGGAACAGGAACGGATAGTTGGCGGGAAGAACATCCATAAAGTCTCCCGGATCGCCCATCAGGAACATCTTTATAAAGGTCAGCGGTGAATACATGACCAAATCGGGGTTGGAAGATGCTTCTGTCTTGTCGCCGTTTACTATCGTATCGATACCTACGGGAAGGATAAGGACTGCGGTGCACATAGCGGTAAAACCTGCTGTAAGCACATATCTTACAGCGATCCCCACAGCTTCTCTGATCTTGGTCTTGAGCTCGGTCATCCTTACGATGAGATAGAAGAAACTGAAGATACCGACCATGTATGCGATGTAATAGTTGGATACGAACAGTACCAGAAGCGTAACGATGATCCCCGCATAGCGGCGGCGTGAAATGAATCTTTCAACGAAGAACAGGAGCAGCGGGAGGAGCATATATCCGTCAAGCCACATGATCTGGAACGCAAATGCCTGGGCATAGAGCGAGAAAGCATAAACGATACCCAGGAGCACGGGCCAGTTGGACTTGCTGTTTTCCGTCCTGGTGGTAAGGAAGAGCGTCATAAAGCCGGAAGCGATGCTCAGCTTGATAATGACAAGCAGTATTACCACAAGATCGACCTGTGAAGGCTTGAAAAGCAGATAGATGAGATTCAGCGGGCTCGCCATGTAATAACCGAACGTGCCCATGAAATTCTTTCCGAGTCCTAACTGAAACGAATAAGTGAGATTTGAGATCAGGTGCTCGGATCCGCCTCCGAGGCTCAATATCCTGGCCCTGTTAAGCGCGAGGAACGGAGCGTACTGCGCCTTTAAGTCGCTCAATATGAACGAATATTCACCCGTCGGGTATTTATTGCATATGACCACTGTAAAACAGTAAAGTGCAAGCGCCAATAAAAATGAGAAGAGCGGACGGCGGTCAAACTTTTGCTTTTTCCTGAGAGCGAGCTCCGGTTCCTTTGCCTTCTTGCGGGCTTGGGGATCTTTCTTCCCCTGGCCCAGCGAGTTCAATTCCTTCATTCAAACCCCTGCCCTTCCGATTGCGCACAGCGGCGCGACCAAATATATCAATTCACAGATTTTTTGATTATAATACATTTTATAGAGCCGTTCCAACTTTACGGCTATACGAAAGGCGGATATGACAGCATGCTTGTAAGCCTGATAGTTCCCTGCTACAACGAGGAGGAAGTCCTCCCCATTCTTTATGACGCGCTCAACGGCGTCAGGGATTCACTTAAGGACACCGATAAGACATTTGAATTTATCTTCGTAAGCGACGGAAGCCGCGATAAGACCGAAGAAGTCATCAAGGGGTTCGCCGAAAAAGACCCGGATGTGCGTTATGTTTTCTTTTCAAGGAACTTCGGCAAGGAAGCCGCCATGTATGCCGGTATGCAGAAGGCCAGGGGCGAATACATCGCCATTCTCGATGCCGACATGCAGGATCCTCCGGCACTTATCCCTTCCATGATCGCAGATCTCGATTCGGGCGAATGCGATATCGTAGCCGCAAGAAGAGTTACACGTCAGGGCGAGCCTCCTATCAGGAGCTTTTTCGCAAGATGTTTCTATAAGCTCATCAACAAGATGATCGACGTCGAGATAGCTGACGGAGCACGTGATTTCAGACTTATGAGAAGACAGGTCGTTGACGCGATCTTAAGTCTCTCCGAAAGGCAGCGTTTCTCCAAGGGTATTTTCGCGTGGGTAGGCTTCCGCACAAAGTGGATCGAGCACGAGAACGTTGAAAGAGCCGCAGGCGAGACAAAGTGGAGCTTCTGGAAGCTTTTCCGCTATGCCATCGACGGTATCGTCGCATTCACCACAGCGCCTTTGAGGCTTGCCACGTATGCGGGTTTCTTCTTTGCATTTGCCGGATTTGCCTATATGCTCTATTACTTCATCAAGGCGATCATCGGCAGACTCTGGGATACCGGCGTCGCAGGTTACCCTTCACTGCTCTGCTTTATCCTCTTTATTGGCGGACTTGTTCTGATGGCATTGGGCATCATCGGTGAATACCTCGGCAGAACATACATCGAGACAAAGGCCAGACCGATCTACATCGCCAAGGAAGAGACAAAAGACAAAGAGGATTAAATCCCTTTACTTTTTCGCCAGATACTTAAAGAAGAACGCTTCCTGGTAATCGTTCGAGATATAGTTATGCGTTACGTTCCAGGTATGCTCGGCATTGTAGATGTTACCGTATGAACCGATGTCCTCTGCATTGTGGGGCGCACCTGTAAATTCGCTTCCTAATACGTAATAAGCCATTACAAACGAAGGATACATCATGAGGATGACTGTAAGCATCGTGAACGCGAGCTTTACGACATCCTTTTTCTTTCTCTTGAGCTTCTTTGCAACGATTATCTTGTCGGCATCGTAGAGGTCTTTTAAGTAGCCTGCAAGGAGAATGCAAAGGACAAACCTTGCCGCCATTGAGCTTCTCATGCAGAAGTCATTTGCCTCGGTAACCTTGTAAAGAGGAATGAGCGTGAGCTCGATGAGCGATGCGATGAACAGGGCATTCTTTTTCTCCGTTTTCCAGAGGATCACCGCAACGGGCAGGACCTCTATCGCGATGAAAAGGATAAAGACGATCACCGACAAAACGGGATTGTTAATGAATTCCCAGAAAAAGCCTTTTATGGAAGTTGAGGAATGATTGCCCAGATAGAAAGGCGTATATACCAGAAGGAGCGGGGCGCATGAACAGATGTTGATGACGCTAATGAGATTCATAACCGCTTTTCCGATACCGCCTGCTCTCATAGGCTTTGAGAATGCTCTTACCACAGCGAGAGGGAACAGTCCTATGACTCCCCATGGCGAGTACGCGAAAAGCACGCCTCCGCAAAGGCCCAGAGATCTTGTGTTATATGACATCATTATCATGGTCATTATCAGCCAGCACGGCACGCACTGGTGGAACACGCTCGTCAGCTCTGCAAAGTTGCTCATGTATGCCAGAACAGGAGCCCATACCTCCATGCCGTTCCAGGATTCCCATGCCACGAAGGTATGGACCATGTTCGGCAGCGCGTCAAGACCCGCAAAGCAGATATAGACAAAAGGCACCGTGAAGCTCGCCCTTCCTATTATCTTGCTGACGCCGACGAAAGTCAGGAAGATACCTACCGCATTCCAGAGCATCAGCGCAACGTTTGCCGCGACAGAACCTAAGAGCTTGCCGACAAGCGCCGCCGGGAGCCAGTATGTGAAGTAATACATGAAAGCATACGTGCCCGAGGTGCGCCCGATCTCTTTAATGACATCAGGGTTGGTCTGTGTCGAATAATCGTAGATGACAGGCCACTTGTAGTTAACAAGGTCGTTCATTATCGCTCTTCTGTACGGGTGATCGTTGAGGGTGAAGATAAATTCACCTACTCCGGATACGAGCGAGAGCACTACGGCGGTCACTGCAAAACCTATCAGATATCCCAGCGGGATCCTGATCGCCGTGTCATCCTTTGAAAGGAGATTTTTCTCCTGATCCTTTGTGCAGTCCCTGACCGAAAGAACGAATGCCAGGATAAACAGCAGCGCCAGAGGAATACCGACATAGTATCTTAAGTATCCCATGAAGAAAATGACTACCGGAAGCGCAAGAAATCCGAGGCTCAGTGCCCAGAACGTCTTAAAAGGGATGGTTATGACCTTTTTCAATTTTTCTCCTCCTTATGTCTTTCCGAGATACCGGAAAAAGAACGTATCCTTGTAATTGTCTGTATAGAACTGGTTGTTGATAACATAAGCATACTCTATCGATCCGTCAGTTGCGTGAAGGACATTGCCGAAAGAACCGACCATGTCCTTGCGGTCAGTATCGTTCGTCAGTTCGCATCCGGCGATCAGATAAGCGTTTACAAAGCCGGGGAACATCATGAGGATCACCGTTAGGATCGCAAAAACAAGACCTGCTGTCTCCTTCTTTGTTCTCTTCTTTTTCTTCGCCTGGATCTCGGCATCCTCATCGTAGAGATCTTTGAACATTTGGGCCAGGAATATGCACATGATGAATCTCGAAGGCATTGAAGCCCTCATCGCAAAGTCGTTGACCCATGTCATCATGTAGATTGGGATCAAGGTCATGCAGATCAGAGCGCATCTGTAGAAAGGATCTTTTCTGAAGCGCTTGAAAAGAACTGCCGACACCGGCAGTACCTCGATGATGAGGAAGCACAGATAGCATATGACAAACAGACCGAACGAGCTGTAGAACATAAAGGTAAAGCCGTTCTTGCCGACTCCTCCAGCATTGCCCGTATAAAAGCTTCCGAAAACCACAAGCAAAATGGCGGCGGAAATGATGTTGACCGGTGTGAACAGATCCTTGAGGGTTCCTTTCACATCCTGTCTCATCTCTTTCCTGAATATTGCCGTGAGGATAACCGGAATGATTCCGAACACACCTAACGGAGAATAAGCAAAGAGCAGACCGCCCGTCAGACCGAACGTTCTCGTGTTTACAGAAAGCATAACGAGAACGGTTATGAGAAAACACGGTACGCACTGGTGGAAGACATTGGCCACCTCGCTCAGATTGCAGTAATATGCCATGTTCGGTACCCACCCCTCTATCGAGGTCCAGAGCTTATATTCCGTAAAGCTGTGGACTACCGTCGGAATGACATCAAGGCCTCCGAAGAACATGTAGAACACAGGCTGGGTAATACATGCGCGGCCGTTCAGCTTCACCATTCCGAGAAGCGTAAGGAATATTCCCATTGCTGTCCAGAGCATGAGAAAAACGTCGGCTGCCGTCCTTCCGAAAAGCTTTCCGAAAAGGGCCGCAGGCATCCAGTATGTGAAATAGTACATCAGAGCTGTCTTGCCGCTCGTCTTGCCTATCTCTTTTATGACGTCAGGATTGGTCTGAGTCGAATAATCGTATATGACAGGCCATTTGTAGTTCACCAGATCGGTAAGGGTGGCTCTCCTGATCGCGTGATCCTGAAGTGAGTAGATGAACTCGCCTATTCCCGCAAAATACGAAAGGAATACCGCAAAAAGAGCAAAGCCTATCAGGTACGAAAGAGGGATCTTTATATCCTTCGCCCTGTCAGCAAGCTGTGTTCTTCCTCCTGCAGGCTTTGTACAGTCGATGACCGCATAGACCGAGAATGCCAGCATGCAAAGAGCGAGCGGAACACCCACGAACCATCTTAAGTAACCTGTAAGGAAGATAATGACAGGTATCACGAGAAAAGCGACCGTGAGTGCGTACCACAGTCTGAACGGTATCTTTACTGCCGCTTTTTCTGTCTTTCTCCGTGCCGTCATTCTTTCCTGCTTTCCGTTGATGCCGCGAGATACCTGAAGAATATCGTATCCTCATAGCCGTCTGACATACGCAGCATAACCGATTCCGTATAAGCTTCAGTTGAATAATAACCGCCGTTCTCCTCACCCGCGATCGCGCCGAATGAACCGATGTCATTCTCGTAATGCTTTTCGCCGGCGATCTCTGAACCCAGTATCAGGAAAAGATCAACGGCTGCCGGGAACGCACAGACTACCGCAAGTGCGAGAACGAAGAAGCACCTGACAGATTCCTTTTTCGGGCGCTTCTTATTCTTCCTGATCCGCTGCTTGTCTTCGGCGAACATTACCGCAAGTGTCTCGGTAAACATAACGGAAATAACGAACAGCGCCGGGAGCGAAGCACGCATGGAGAAATCGTTAAAATATGAGATCTTGTAGACCGGGATGACCGCGAGAGTAATGACAGAAGCAATGAACAGCGGATCTTTCTTATACTTTTTCCAAAGGACAAGAACGAACGGGACAACTTCAATGATCATGAGAAGCACCCAGAACAATACGAACTCGCCGAAGCTTCTGCAGAATTTCCAGGCAAGTCCGCTCTCATCCGTTGCGGATGTGCTGACCATGTAATAAGGTCCGTAGATCCCGAGCATGACAATGCAGGAGGCTATGCCTGCGGGGTTTAAGAGCTGAAGGATGACCCTTCCCTTCTTCTCAGGCTGAAGTTCTTTTTTGAATGCAAGAGCAAGAGCTAACGGGATCATGCCGATGGAAGTCCACGGCGAATATGCAAAGCTGAGGCTCCCGATAAAGCCGGTAGATCTGACGTTTGAAGAAAGCATCATCATTACCATAACGACCCAGACAGGAACGCACTGGTTGAACACGTTTGAAAGCTGGGTGAAATTACTCATGTAGGCAAATGCCGGCAGCCAGTGCTCAACGGCCATGAAGCCTTCATACTGCGTGATCGAATGCACGATGTTGGGGAGCGCGTCAAGTCCGGAGAAAGTAATGAATATGACAGGAACAGCCCAGGATATCCTTCTGATGCAAAGCGTCGTTCCTACAAGCGTCAGCCATACTCCAAGCGTCGTCCAGATAAGCAGGAAGATGTTGCCCGCGGCATTGCCGAGGAGCTTTCCTATAAGCGCTGAAGGCATCCAGAACGTAGTGTAATATACGAGTGCTGCGGTTCCTTCAGTCTTGCCGAGGACTGCTATGACCCTCGGATTGTACTGTGTGCTGTAATCGTATATGACAGGCCACTTATAGCTTATCAGGTCGTTGAATATCGCTCTCCTGAAGACGTGGTCTGCCATCGAGTAAACATATTCGCCGACTCCGGATATAAACACGGTAACAAGCGATATGACTCCGAGGATGATCAGATACTTCAAAGGCATCTTCATGCCTGTGAAGTCACTTGCTATGCTGCCTGCTTTTTTATCCGGCCTCTTGCAGAAATCAAAGCACGAATAAAGCGCGCATCCTGCCATGATCAGTGCCGCGGGAATGCCTATGTAAGGCTTTAAGTATCCTGCCATGAACATAACGACCGGAATCGTCAGGTATGCCGCGCAGACCGCGAAAAAAGCATCTCTTCTGACAAGGATCTCTTTTTTCATTTTGCCTTCACCTGATCCTCTTTGGCAAGATATCTGTAGAAGAACTTGTTTCTGTAATCGGGAGCGAAAAACTGTTCCTCTATGGTCTTCGCATAGTAAGGATCGCGGATGTTTCCGAACGATCCTATCTTCTCTTTATTGCTCTCATCACCTGTGATGGTGCTGCCCGCAATAACAAACAGATTGACAGCGGCCGGGAACATCATGAGGATCGCAAACAACGTAACTGCCGCGCTTTTGGCCCAGCCCTTCTTATCCTTAGGCTCGTTCCCGGGCTGAAACATTGAGGATATATATCCTGACAGCATGATGCAGAGAACGAAAAGACCTGGCATCGATCCTCTCATCGAAAAGTCGTTCATCTCGGAAACGCGGTAAAGAGGCACAAGGCACAGTGTTATGAGGACCGCGATAAACACGGGATCTTTCCTGTTTGTACGGTACAAGATCAAAGCAAACGGAACTACCTCTATCACAATGAACAGCAGATACGCGGGAATGAACAAAAGCGGCCTGTTATAGAATGTCCATGTGAACCCGCGGAAAGACACTGCTCCGGAATTGGACATGTAATAACTTCCGAACAACACCAGAAGAAGTATTGCCGATACGATGTTTACAGGGGTAAGTATGTTCAGGATATTCTGCTTAGCTGTTTTGCCGCGCATCTCTTTTCTGAGCGCGAGACCGGCGATGATCGGAAGCAGGCCGAACACCGCCCAAGGCGAATAAGCGAAAAGCACGCCTCCTACCAGTCCCGCGGACCTCATGCTGTGAGACATGAGGAGCAGTGCCATTATCAGGAAGCACGGAACTATCTGGTTAAATACGTTCGCAAGCTCGGTAAAATTCGCGACATAGGATATTCCGGGGACCCATCCTTCGAGCCAGAGCCACGATCTGTATCCGTTAAAGAAATGGACTATGTTGGGAATAACATCAAGGCCTGCAAAGAATACATAAAGGAACGGCATTGCGGCCGAGCAGCGTTTGTTGATGGCGCACATTGCAACGAAGCCCAGGAACACACCGATCGAATTCCAGATAAAAAGGGCGGCATTGGCAGCTTCGAAGCCGAGCAGTTTGCCGATAACCGCAGCAGGAAGCCAGTATACAAAATAATAAGAGAATGCTCTCTCGCCGGAAACGATTCCGAAGACCTTTATAACTTCGGGATTGGTCTGGGTATTGTAGTTATAGATGACTGGCCAGTCGTAGTTTACGAGATCTCTTAAGATGGCGCGCCTGTAGGGATGGTCCTGAAGTGTGAAGACATATTCACCCACACCTGTTATCAGGGATACCAGGACTGCGCAGACAGCAAACATCACCAGATATCTGACCGGTATTTCGATCACAGTATCCCGCTTGTCCAAAAGCTTGCCGTCAGGATCTTTCATGCAGTCCAAAAACGCAATAAATGTCATTCCGGCAAAACATACCGCAAGGGTAAACCCGATAAGAGGTCTCAGATAGCCGAGGCAGAATATGATAACGGGAATGACAAGAAACAAAAGGGATACAAGAAAGAAAACTTTGTAGCTGACAGATACGCTGCCCTTGGAAGAACCGGTCTTAGCCGGACTCTTCTTTTTCTGAGCCTTATTGTCCAGGTTTTGGATTTCCCTCATCTGTCAGATCACCTTTCGTTTTTCAACCAGATAATTATACCCTAATTGCTCATTGCCTGCGGTCTTATCAGTGCCAGAAAAGGAAGAAATCTTCGCACTTTTCGAGAAAACCGGGCCATGACTTGGTGAGATTGCATCCGTCATGTCCGACCAGTATGAAGAAAACGATCAGGACCGTAAGAACACAAGAGCAGCATACAAGCCCGTAAACGGTCTTTCTTCCTGACCTTTTCATTATCCTTCTCAGGAGTATCACCGCACTGCAGACGGCAAATAGCCAGGAGAAATCCGAGATGTATCTTATACAGATCCCGCCCCTCGAGAAATCGAGCCAGACAATGAAGAGTACCGTGATAAAACTTGCCGCGATAAAGCTGTTATATAAAGCAGCGTCTTTTCTGTTTATCTTCCCTTTCGCCCTGACAAAGCTTCCCGGCGCGAAAACAGCTCCCAGAAAAACGAACGGGATATTGAAAAGTCCTGCCGAAGGCTCGATGTTTCTGTATATTTCATAGGAGTTTGCAATTATGCCCCGCGGTTCAAAGAACGGGAAAGTCTCCGTAGCCGTCCACGGTGCAAAGAAAAAATAACTGATCGCGGACGGGAACATTTCGGGCGTCAGCCTGAGCGAAGATATGTCGCTGACAGTAAGCTGGTAATTCTCGCCGAAATCAAAGATATTACCGAATCTGTATTGATTATTTGCCAGTATAAGAATGATCCCGGCAATTACGGGAACAACGAATACAAATGCCTCCGAAAGCCTTGAGAGAAGTTTTCTGTCTTTATCGAGCAGCACACCTATGAAAGCAGGCAGAAGAGCTGCCGCACAAAGGGCCGTCACAGGACGCGATCCCGCACAGATAGCCAGTGACACGCCTGAAAGGAAAAACAGGATAAGTCTGGTAACGGTCTTTTTGCCCATAACCGCCGACAGGCCGAAGAAGAAAGCAAATCCGATACCTGCCTGTGCGCTCGTAAACGCGACATAGTATTTTTCCGAAAACTGCATGTTGTAGAAGATGTACGATGCGCTAACAACTGCGGGCATCATTAGAAGAAGTGCCAAAAGATTAATCTTCGGCACATACATTCTGACAGCAGCCAGTAATGCCAAAACAATGGCGACGGCTGCAACAGTTCCGAGGATCGCCACGGCCGACGAATAGTTCGGGATACGGTGTGATACCAGATATATCGGATAATAGAGCGTATAAATGGGAGCTGAACCGAAATACGAATAGTACTTGCCGTCCTTATAACAGAAGTCCCACCTGTAAGATACCCTTTTTTCTTCTCTCTCACTTATATCGTAAGGATTATCCATTTTTGCAAGATCTTCCGAGACCGGAATATCAAGATACGGGATATGCTTCATCGAAGAATCAAATGCAAGCTGGTAGATATCAACTGTATTCGAAGTATCCTTTAACGGATATTTATCGAACTTCATGTCGTCATATCTGTAAAGCAGATATGTTGAACCCGTCGTTATAAGGAATACAACAGACAGCAGTATGATGTGAAGTCTTTTCGCCGGATCGAAATCCTGCAGATAAAAACGGCTGTTTACAGTCAGCACAATAAGGAAAAGGGCAAGGAAAACCGTCAGATATCTGAAAAACGAAGCTTTGTAAACGTTGCGGCCGGATAAATCCACGGAATCGATCCTGACGTTGTTCTCCAGCCCTTCGAGCGAGAGCATTAACGAATCCACCTTGCCGTACGGCTTCATAAAGAGTGTAACGCTGTTCAGGCCCGAGATCTTTCTTACATCAGCGGTCCTGTGTACAAACATCGAATTCTTGTCTTTGACCAGAAGCCTGACTTTGAATCTGGCGCCCGGAAGCTTTTTCACGCCTGCAAATCTGACGGTGACCGAGTACACGTCATCGGGAACATTGTGGATCATAAGCGAACAGTCGTTTCTGATAACGATACTGTCGCCCGTATAACGGACAGCACCGTTTTCGTTTTCCGCATCGTAAGCAAATTCCGGCTTAAGATCGGTCCCCTTCATCGTAACGAAATCCCGTGATCTATTGAAGCTGTTGAAATTGAAAAGGAACAGTTCCAGAGCGATCAGGGCATAAGACATGACTGCCGTTATCACAAAGGTCCCGGCGTGAGTTCTTTTCCGTGACCTGAGCAGATAAAGGATGCAAAGATCGCTTACTATGCTTCCGGCCGCGAAAAACAATGGCGTAACGGAAGACCCTTGCGTCCCGGGAGGAACATTCGCGAATCTCCCTACAAGGAAAAGACAGATCATGGAAAACAGGAACTGAAGCAGTGCCGCAGTCCAAATTATAAGGAAAGACAAAGCCGTTTCACCGGTTTTGTCTTTCCAATTGATCTGCCATATTATCTTCGGAAGCTTTAAGTCCCTGACATTGGATCGGCCGAATGCTTTTGTGCGGGCAAGAAGGAATTCCGCAACGGAGACTATGAGCGCTGAAGCAAACGGCCAAACTGCTGTCAGGATAGTATCCGTCAAAGCTGTACCGTCATGAATTCGATGACCTGGGGAACGAGAGGTCTGTCGCTGTAATCCGTCTTAACGGAAGCGATCCTGTCAACTTCCTCGATGCCCTCGATAAGCTTGCCGAAAGCGGCATACTGACCGTCAAGGCTCGGATATGTCTCGGCGGAATTGGGATCCATAGCGCGTGCCATGGAAAGAACGCCTCTTGTGTGCTTCAGGTTGTTTGTAAAACCGTTGGCTGTGAACTCGCCCTTGATCGTGTATCCGGGGCCGCCCATGCCTGTACCTTCAGGGTCGCCGCCCTGGATCATGAATCCCGGGATGACTCTGTGGAAGATAAGTCCGTTATAAAAGCCCTTTGCTGCAAGGTCGATAAAGTTCTTTACTGTCTCGGGGGCGATCTCAGGATAAAGCTCCGCCTTCATTACGCCGCCGTCTTTCATCTGGATTGTTACGATCGGATTTGCCATCTTTTTTCTCCTTATCTGTGCTTATATGATCTCAGGATGTCGTCCTTTATCTTCCAAAGCTTGGGTGACAGGTCGACATAATAATCATGCGGGTTCTCGAATCTCTTTACGGAGTCCCAAAGCGAATCGAGTTCTTTGGTGCAGTAAGCGCGGATCTCCGCAATGGTGGGCTTGTTGTAGACAAGCTTGCCGTGCTCGAAGATCGGTACAAGAAGCTTTCTCGTTGTATAGTTCTCAAGGACCTTGCTCTTCCATGTAACATTAGGATCGAAGATCTCGTAAGGCTCGCCTGCGGGGATCTCTTCTCCTGCTACCATCAGGACATCAGCTAAAGCCTTGCCGGTAGCCTTGTCATAGAATCTGATGATCTCCTTGTTACAGGGATTGGTTACCTTTCCGATCGAATCGGAGATCTTCATCTTCGGAATGATGTTGCCGTCCTTATCTTCAACTGCTGCGATCTTATAAACGCCGCCGAATACAGGCTCAGCCTTTGAAGTGATGAGACGCTCGCCTACACCGAACGAATCGATGCATGCGCCCTGATTGATGAGATCCCTGATAAGATACTCGTCAAGGGCATTGGAGACTGTGATCTTGCAGTCGGTAAGGCCTGCTTCATCAAGCATCTTTCTTGCCTGCTGGGTCATGTATGTAAGGTCGCCGGAATCGATCCTGATACCCTTAAGGCGCTTGCCCATCGGCTCTAAGACTTCCTTGGCGCATCTGATCGCATTCGGGATTCCCGAACGCAGAACGTCATATGTATCAACGAGAAGGAGCGCGCCGTCAGGATATGTGAGCGAATAAGCCTTGAACGCATCGAATTCCGTATCGAAAAGCATTACCCATGAGTGAGCCATGGTTCCGGAAAGCGGGATATTGAACTGCTGTCCGCAGATGGTACAGGATGTTCCTGCAGCGCCAGCGATATAAGCAGCTCTTGCACCAAGAACGGAAGCGTCGAAACCCTGGGCACGGCGTGCGCCGAATTCCATGACAGGCCTTCCTTCAGCAGCCCTGACGATCCTCGCGGTCTTTGTAGCGATCAGCGTCTGATGGTTGATCGTGCAAAGGAGTGCCGTCTCAAGGAGCTGTGCCTGGATAATGGGTCCTCTTACCTTGACAAGGGGTTCCCTCGGGAACACTACGGTTCCTTCGGGGATCGCCCATACGTCACAAGTAAATTCAAAGTTTCTGAGGTATTCAATGAACTTGTCACCGAAGTGATAATTGTTCTGGAGGAATTCCAGGTCTCTTTCGGAGAAATGGAGGTTGGACAGATAATCGATAACCTGCTCCACACCGGCCATTACGGCATATCCGCCGCCCTCAGGTACATTTCTGAAGAATGCATCGAAATACACGATAGTATCGCCGCATCCGTTATCGAGATAACCGTTTGCCATGGTCAGCTCATAGAAATCCGTGAGCATGCTCATGTTGGTTCTTTCATTCCACATACCGTAGTCCATATCAAATACCTCCGCGGTGGCTTCTTAGATTAAGATTTGGCAATTTCCTTGATCGTTGTCGTAAGACCTGCGATACCCTGGAGATCTGAAGGGATGATGATCTTTGTGGATGCACCCTGTCCGACCTTCTCCAATGCCTCAAGGCCCTTGATCGCGATAAGTCCGTCATCAGCGCCTACGTCCTTGACCATCTGAAGACCCTTTGCTGTTGCTTCCTGTACTGCGAGGATGGCCTGAGCCTGACCTTCAGCTTCTCTGATCGCAGCCTGCTTCTTAGCTTCTGCTCTGAGGATAGCAGCTTCCTTTTCACCTTCTGCGACCCTGATAGCGGATTCCTTCTCACCTTCTGCGATAAGGATCTTTTCACGCTTCTCACGCTCAGCCTTCATCTGCTTCTCCATCGCTGCCTGGATCTCCTTAGGCGGGATGATGTTCTTAAGCTCAACACGGTTGACCTTGATGCCCCAAGGGTCTGTAGCTTCGTCTAAGATTTCTCTCATTCTTGTGTTGATGATGTCACGTGATGTGAGAGTCTGGTCGAGCTCGAGGTCACCGATGATGTTACGGAGCGTTGTAGCGGAGAGATTCTCGATAGCTACGATAGGACGCTCGATTCCGTATGTGTAGAGCTTAGGGTCTACGATCTGATAGAACAGGACCGTATCGATCTGCATCGTAACGTTATCCTTTGTGATAACGGCCTGGGGAGCGAAGTCTGCGACCTTCTCCTTGAGCGAGATCTTCTTGGCTACACGGTCAATGAAAGGAACCTTGAGGTGAAGACCTGTGTCCCATGTTGTTCTGTATGTTCCCAAACGCTCGATGATGAATGTCGTTGCCTGGGGAACGATCTTGATGTTTGCAAGGATAAGAACGATGAACAGTATCGCGACAATAACTCCTACTACCATACCGCCTGCTGATGCCAATGCTACGTTAAACATAAGTACCTCCAATTTTTAAACGGGATCTACTACGAGCTTTACGCCCTCGATCGCCCTGACTGTGATTTTTGTGCCTTCGTCTATCGCGCCTGCTGATTTTGCGCTCCAGACCTGTCCGTCGACTTTGACCTGTCCTTTTCCTTCCACGGGATTAACGGGCACGATAACGACGCCCTCCCTTCCGATAAGTCTGTCGGCGTTGGTTCTTTGAATATTCGCTTTTCGTAATGATTCAAGCTTCGGCCTGATCCATATCATGCATACCACGAAAGAGACAACGGACACTGCTGCCGCTACAATAATCTGCATGTTATGTGGAGCGCCGCACAAGTCCATTATCATCGCCACGAGAGCGCCTACAGCAAACCAGATGGTCGTAAGAGCCGTTGTCGGTATCTCTATGGCGATCATTACGATGAATACAACTAACCAGATGATCCACCAGTTGATCATGAACCTAATCCTCCCTTCATTAATTCACGCGAGGATTCCACGCTCGCGCTAATGATAATTATAACACCTTAAAGGATTTTTGAGGGAATTATCGTACCTTGCGGGCAGCCTGCTCGTCGAAAAAGACTTCCTCAAGAGTAAGGCCTTTTGCGGGAAGCGTTTTGCCGGCAAGACTCCTGTCGCCTGCTTCTATAATGCCCGATATATCACCGGCATCTATCTTGCCCTGTCCCGCATAAAGGAGCGTTCCTGCGATTATGCGTACCATGTTGTAAAGGAAAGCTTCTCCGGAGACCTCGATCTCGATCATCAGAGGATCTGTTCCGGAAGTCCGAACTTCGACTCCGGTAAGACGTCTCACATATGTTTTCTGACTTCCGCCCGCCGCGCAGAAAGCCCTGAAATCATGTTCTCCGGCAAATGCCTTTGAAGCTTTCTTCATAGCCTCAATGTCAGGCATGACGGGACAATAATACGCAAATCTGTCCAGCATGGGGCTTCTGGTATTGGATACGTATATACGGTAGATATACCTTTTGCCGTTTATGGAAAATCTCGCGGAGAAATCATCCCCGGCATAGAAAGCGCGCTTTACGGCGACATCATCGGGAAGCAGCGCATTCATGGCCAGCGGGAACTTTTCTTCGGGAATGACAAACGGGACGTCAGCATGACTTAAGTGGCACCTGGCGTGCACACCTGCGTCTGTCCTCGAACATCCCGTAAGTCTGATCTTCTGTTTAAATAATTCTGCAAGCGCGCTCTCGAGCACATCCTGCACGGCCCTGCCGTTCTCCTGCGACTGGAAACCGGAGAAACCGGTTCCGTCAAACTCGGTTATAAAACAGAGCCTCGGCATCGCTTTTTCAGATGCCGTTCATGCCGTCGTCAACGCATGACTTGCCCATCATGGCAGCACCGACGATACCTGCGTCGTTGCCCATCTGAGCCAGCTCGATCCTTGTCTTTGGAACTCCGGGTCCGAAATAAGGTCTGCTCATGGTCTTCTCACGCATCGGAATAAGGAGCGGGTCGCCCTCATTGCACACACCGCCGCCTACGACAAGGATCTCAGGCATGAAAGCGTTGATGGCATTTGCAAGACCGTCAGCAAGATATGAAGTGTACATGTCTACAACATCTGCCGCGACCTTATCGCCTTTCTTGAGTGCCACGAAAGCGATCTGCGCATTCCACTCACCGAACTCCTTATAAACTTCGTTAAGGAGCGATTCAGGGTGCTCAGCCGCAGCTTCTTTGGTCATCCTTGCAAGAGCGGTTGCAGAAGCATACTGCTCAAAGCAGCCTTTGCGGCCGCATCCGCACTGGACACCGCCTGATACGAGAACGGTATGACCGAACTCTGAACCGGCCTGGTTAAATCCCGAATAGATCCTGCCTCTGACGATAACGCCGGCACCAACACCTGTACCCAGTGTGATGGTTACGGATTCCTTTGTGCCCTTTGCCGCACCGGCAACAGCCTCAGCCATCGCTGCGCAGTTGGCATCGTTATCAATATATACAGGAAGGTCGATTACCTCCCTGATAAGTTTTCTCATGGGAGCGTTATTGAAAGGAAGATTGCTTGAATATACAAGCAGTCCGTCTTCGTTATCGGGAGTTCCGGGTGAACCGATACCGATAGCTTCGATATCCTTAACCTCGAATCCCGCATCCTTGATAGCATCCGCTGCGAGTTTTCCCATATCGTGGATGATATCCTCCATCGCACGATCAGCATTGGTCTTAATGGAAAGCTTATTGAGGAGCTTGCCCTCACCATCGACTACGCCGGCCTTGATGTTAGTGCCGCCGAGGTCGATCCCGACATAGTATGACATGGCTTAAAATCCGCCCTTCCTTTGTTTTCAACAATAAAATTCTAACACAGGGACTTGTTTATCTCAAAGTCAAATCCATGACAACAAGGGCCGCGGCGCACGAGGTCAGGAACAATCCGACGATCACGTCAGTGCTCCTTAATCTGAGGGGGTTGAGCTTAGTCCTTCCGGCGCCTCCCCTGTAGCATCTGGCATCCATTGCGACAGCAAGTTCTTCAGCCCTTCTGAAGCTTGATACGAAGAGCGGTATGAGAACGGTTATGTATCCTTTGATCCTGTTTATGAACGATCCTGTATCATAGTCAGCGCCTCTGGATACCTGAGCCTTCATTATCTTGTCGGTCTCCTCGATCAGCGTGGGGATAAATCTCAATGCGATGGACATCATCATCGCCATCTCGTGAACTGGAACCTTGATTATCTTCAGAGGTGAAAAGAGGCTCTCCAATGCGTCCGCTATCTTGAGCGGAGTCGTTGTCAGCGTCAGCATCAGGCTGGTCGTAACTATCAGGAAGATAAGCCTGATCGCCATCAATACCGCTCTGGAAAGGCCGTAATCGGTTATGTTGATGAACTGCCAGTTGAAAATGCTGTTGCCCTGCCTTATCGTCAGGAGGTTGAGTATCAATATGAACAGCGACAACGGGAGCACCGGACTGACGGTCTTCCATATAACCGGTAAGCTAACCTTTGCCATGCATATCTGAATGACCGTAACCACACCAAGCGCGCATAATGCCACGGGTGACTTAATGATGAATATGACCACCAGATAGACGAGATAGAGCAGTGTCTTGATCCTCGGGTCTGTGCGGTGCAGGATCGAATCCGCCTTGTAGTACCTGCCGAGGCTTATATCACTTAACATCTTTGCGCCTCGCTTCCAGTACCGCGCGGTATACCGAGCGCGCCTCTTCTTCCGGCTCGAAAACAGGTGTTCCGAAATCCGCCTGAGGCATGACCTTCTTCAGTTCTTCTTTAAGAAGGCCGCTGAACTTTGTTATCTTCGGCTGATCAATACCGAACTTCCCGGTCTTTTCACTGTCGCAGAACAGCTTTTCGGGAGTCTCGGCCTCTGATACCTCTCCGTTCCTGATGCAGCAGATCCTGTCGCAGTATGCTGCCGCCTCATCCATGTTGTGCGAAACGATTACTATAGTGGTCCCGCCGTCCCTTAACGACTTTATCAGCGAGAACATCTCTTCCCTGCCCGCAGGATCAAGACCGCTGGCAGGTTCATCCAATACAAGAATCTTCGGGCGCATTGCCAGAACGCCTGCCATTGCTGCACGCCTCTTCTGTCCGCCCGACAGCTCGAAGGGATTCTTTCTTAAGATGTCTTTCTCCAGGCCTACCGATCTTGCAGCCTTAACAGCCCTGTCTTTCTGTTCTTCGGCAGTAAGCTTCATTTTGCTCAGGCCGTAGCAGATGTCCTTGTAGACCGTCTCTTCAAAGAGCTGGTATTCCGGATACTGGAAAACAAGTCCCACCGTCTCCCTTATCCTGCGGACATCCTTCTTGCGTGAACAATACAGAGTCGTTCCTTCTTCGGGATAGATCTCTATCTCGCCGGATGAAGGCTTCATTATAGAGTTCATGTGAGAAATGAGCGTTGTCTTGCCGCATCCGGACTCTCCGACAATGCCAAGTATCTCTCCCTCGTAAACATCGAGATTGATGTTCTTGAGCGCAAAAGTTGCCCCGCCGTCATATGAACTGAAAAGGTCTTTTACAGACATGATCTTACGTCTGTCTGATATGGCCCCGGCATGCCTTTCTTCAAAGATACCTTCAGGTTCTTTAAGATCAGGCGCTGTGAGTATCTTGTAAAGTCTCTCGCGGAGCCTTGACGAACCCGTAAGATCTTCTTCGGTCAGAGTCTTTCCGGCAAGCTTTGCGATCTCATATGCAAATCTTACCGATACCGGTCTTCTGAGTCCGTACTGTTCAAGTGAAATATCGGCAAATATCTTCGCCGGTGTGCCTTCCGTGGCCTTCTTTCCTTTTGAAAGAACTATTATGCGTCCGCAGCGCATCGCCTCGGACATATCATGAGTGATCGTGATAAGTGTCAGGCCTTTCTTAAGACGCATATCCTCGCATACGGCAAGAAATTCATCACGGCTCCTCGGATCGAGCATCGCCGTGGCCTCATCCAATATCAGGACCTCAGGTCTCATCGCGAGCGCGCCCGCAATGGCAAGCTTCTGCTTCTGTCCGCCTGACAGCCTCGATGCTTCGCGGAGCCTTAAGTCATATATTCCGACATCTTTCAGAGCCTGGTCAACTCTTTCACGAAGTTCGGGAAGCTTTATTCCTAAGTTCTCGGGGCCGAAAGCAACGTCTTCTTCAACAATCGTACCGACTATCTGGTTGTCGGGATTCTGGAAAACACAGGCGCCTTTCTCTCTTATCTGCCAGAAAACGGAATCGTCCGATGTGTCTTTTCCGAACACGACGACTCTTCCCGAATCCGGTACTTCGATAACGTCTATAAGCTTTGCGAGCGTTGATTTGCCTGAACCGTTTGCGCCTAAAATAGCGGTATATGAACCTTTCTCTATCTCAAGCGAAAGGTCCTCGAGCGCAGGTTCTTCGGGCGCATTAACATCGGCTCCCTCTGAGCCGTATGTGAATGTCACATCCTGTACGGATATCTTTTCCACTCCCCGTTGTTCCTTTCAAAGCGCCCTATTCAAGCAACATTATAAAAAAATCGGGGGAGGTGTTCGAGCCTCCCCCGGTTTAATTTTTCATTTAGCGGTATCCCGGCGTTTGTGTAAATTATACGAACTCGAGGATAGCCATTTCAGAACCGTCGCCGCGTCTTGCACCGATGCGGATGATCCTTGTGTAACCACCGGTTCTTCCGACATACTTGGGTGCGATGTCGTCGAAGATCTTGTTAACGGGGTTGATGATGTTGCCCTCGCTGTCGTGGCTCTTGTAGCACCACTTGATCATCTGTCTGCGTGCAGCGAGGCGTGAAGGATTGTCGATCTGAACTGTCTTTGTCTTAACTTCACGGTCAACAACTTCATACTTCTTGCCGGCCTTGGACGTCTTGGTCTTAAGAACCTTCTTGCCCTTTCCGTCGAGCTTTGCAGCGGATACAGTGATCTCCTTTGTTGTGAAGTTATCCTTCTCCTTGACTGCGGAAGCGATGAGCTTTTCAACGATTGCGCTGACTTCCTTAGCACGTGCAACGGTCGTCTCAAGCTTGCCGTTTATTATCAAATTTGTAACCTGATTCTTCAGCATAGCAGCACGCTGGTCTGAAGGACGGCTGATTTTCCTGTTAGGCATCTTATTTTCCTCCTAAGATGTAAGTGTTATTCTTCCTGGTCCTTGAGGTGAAGACCCATACCCTCGAGCTTCTCGATGATCTCTTCGAGAGACTTCTTGCCGAGGTTCCTGACCTTGATCATCTCATCCATCGTACGTGCTACGAGATCGCCAACAGTGTTGATCTGTGCTCTCTTGAGGCAGTTGTATGTACGTACTGAGAAATCTAGGTCCTCAATAACGCCCGAAAGCTTGCTGTCGTGCTCGCCGGACTCCTCCATGCTCTTGAAGCTCAGAGCAGAATCTGTATCTGCAAGAGCTGTGAAGAACTTGAGGTGGTCGATAAGGCAGTTAGCAGCAGAAGACAATGCTTCGGGTGTTCTCAACCTTGTAGTTTGCCTTCTTGACAGGTGTGAAGATCGAGTCGATCGGAATAAGTCCGACTACCTGCTTGCTGGGCTTGTTCTGCTCTGCGGTGTTGTAGCCGCGTCCCTTGCTGAGTGTAAACTCCATGAAGATGTCATCAGTACCGTTGAGGTGAGCGATGACATGCTCGGGATTCATGATCTGGACATCAGGTCCGTGAACGATATCACCAGCAGTAAGTGCGCCGGTTCTGCCCTTTGCAACACTGATGCTTACGATATTGGACTCGTTGTGAAGCTTTGCGCGGATACCCTTAATGTTAAGGATGATCTCGGTCATATCTTCGATGATTCCCGGAACTGTGGAGAACTCATGCTTAATCTTGTCGATTTTAATAGATGTAACTGCCGCACCGGAAAGTGACGAGAGAAGTACTCTGCGCAGCGAATTTCCGAGCGTAGTACCGAAGCCGCGCTCGAGCGGGGCAATGGTATACTTGCCGTATGACTTATCGTCGTTGGATTCAACGCACTTGATTGTCGGCTGGCTGATTTCCATCATTTTGTATCCTCCTGATAGTATTATGGGCCTGGATCTTCGGTTATATCCTACGTATTACTTGGAATACAACTCGACGATCTGTACTTCGTTGACAGGTACATCGATCTGATCTCTTGTAGGAAGCTTGACGATCTTGCCGGCAAACTTCTCGAGATCGCTCTCGACCCATTCAGGAGCACGTCTTGAGCCTGTAACCTCAGCGATATCCTTGAAATGCTGAGAGCTTCTAGCGCCTTCCTTGATCTCGATCTGATCTCCGACCTTAACGCCATAGGAAGGAATGTTAACAGTCTTGCCGTTAACCTTAACTGCTCTGTGGCTTACGATCTGTCTTGCTTCGTCTCTTGTACGAGCAAAACCCATTCTGAACAGAACGTTGTCAAGTCTTGTCTCAAGAAGGATCATAAGGTTTTCACCGGTTGTGCCGTAGTGAAGCTTCTGTGCCTTCTCATAGTAGTTTCTGAAAGGCTTCTCAAGGACTCCGTAGATGAACTTAGCCTTCTGCTTCTCCTTGAGCTGCATGCCGTACTCGCTCATCTTGCGGACGACCTTAGCCTTCTTCTTTGATTGCTTATTAAGTCCCAGATACGCAGAAGAAGAATCAGACTCTTCTGCGCTTAGGCGGGCGGCAGCCGTTGTGCGGAACGGGAGTAACATCTTTGATCATTGTTACTCTGAGGCCTGCGGTCTCAAGTGCACGAACAGCGGACTCACGTCCGGATCCGGGTCCCTTTACATAAACATCAACGGTCTTCATGCCGTGATCGCATGCAGCCTTCGCAGCCTTCTCGGATGCGATCTGAGCAGCATAGCTTGTACCCTTACGGGAACCCTTTGCGTCCATACCAGCAGAAGCCCATGAAATTGCATTGCCCTGCTTGTCGGTAATGGTAACTATCGTATTGTTGAATGTAGCATGAATATGAGCCTGACCGTCAACGACGTTCTTACGCTCACTTCTTCTGGGTCTTGTGCTTTTCTTAGCGGGTGCCATAAATCAGTTTACCTCCCCTTACTTCTTCTTACCTGCGACGGTATGCTTAGGTCCCTTGCGGGTACGAGCATTCGTCTTGGTGCGCTGGCCTCTGACGGGGAGTCCGAGTCTGTGACGGCGTCCTCTGTAGCAACCGATATCGGTAAGTCTCTTGATGTTGGCGCCAATCTCTCTCTTAAGGTCACCCTCGACCTTGTAGTTGTTCTCGATCTGATCACGGATCTTAGCGACCTCGTCCTCAGAAAGATCCTTTACGCGCGTATCGGGATTGATTCCGGTCTCACGGATGATGTCCTTAGCGCTTGTTGTTCCAATACCGAAAATGTAAGTAAGAGCGATTTCGATTCTCTTGTCATTCGGTAAATCTACGCCGGCTATACGAGCCATTTAGTGTACCTCCATATGATTGTGGTAATACTTCTATATACGACACGCGGCGTAAGGAACTCCCGGGATCTCCGGAGAGCAGCCGCCCTTACAGTATGGCGTGTAATATTCTTCCGATTGTTTGCGGGCGGAGCTTGTTTGCCCGCGGCCTGTCTTTCTAATTCGCGTCAGGGCTAATTCCGACACATGACAGGCCCGACATTTGCCTGATTAACCCTGTCTCTGCTTGTGCTTGGGGTCGGAGCAAATGACCATAACCTTGCCGTTTCTGCGGATGATCTTGCACTTCTCGCACATCGGCTTTACTGACGGTCTGACTTTCATAAGTAAACCTCCTGGTTGCTTAATTTTTCCACAACAAAACACAGGCGCCTTTTGAGCGCATGCCGTACTATTATAGCAAAAACATTTTGGTTTTCAACTGAAATTTTAATAAGAACGGTTCAAATTTTGAGCAACCGGACAAAATATAAAAAGGACCGCCTTTAAGGCGGCCCTATTATAACATCACTTTAATAATGTATCTACTTATCCGAAGATTCCGCCGGATGTGGGGAGCGGGATCGTGACCATGAAGACTACCGCAATGATCAGGCATACAACGCTGACTGCAAGAACGAGCTTCTTGTTCGTTGTGTTCTTGAATACTCCGACAATACCGAGCATGAAGAGCGCTACGCTGTAGAGAACCGTTACAAGTGAGAACTTGTCTCCGTTGGCGTTGTCTTCCTTACCCTGCTCGATGACCTTGTCGGCTTCTGCGAGCTTTGCATTTGCCTCTTCGAAATACTTATCGATGAACTCCTGTGTGAAGGGTGAGGTTATTGCCTTGTCATCCTTGAGCCAATTGAGGATATCCTGGGTATCGTTATTGCCGTCATTGAACTTCTCGCTATCGTATCCGATGGCAGCTGCCATGTCATCCGTAATATTATCCTCACAGAACCACTGAAGCTTCCATACATTTGCTTCAATAGCCGCATTGTCCTTAACGGAATCGGCATAGAGGATCTCTACCTCATAGGAAGCGATCGTGTTCCAGATGCTCATATCCTGTGAAAGAGTCTGGACTGCGGAATTGTAAAGTGAGTTACCGTCGCTCGAGATATTGTTGCTCGTTGCGTAGTTTGTAGCCTGGTTGCCGCCGTGGATAGAACCTACATAGCTTGCCCATGCCGTAAGAAGTGCGGTGATACCGAGCAGTATTACCGTGATTATCTCAAGGGAATTCTCGTTCAAAAAGGACTTCTTGCCTTCTGACTTACCCTTTTTAGCTTCCTTGGCATCCTTTGTTTCCTTTACTTCAGAAACTTCTTTCTTTTCTTCTTCCATAACATTACTCCTTATATATAGTCACCCCGGTCAGACATAAGTCTGCCATAAAACCGGCCCGTAAAAACTCCGGATCCGTCACTGCGCCGGAACCCCCACGCATCATTCAGATCCTGAAAAATAGCTGTTTTTCAGTGAAAAACTTTAAGAGTGATCAAGCCTTAGGCTTCTTCTCGCCTCTCCATGTGATCCTGCCTCTCGAAAGATCGTAGGGAGAGATTTCGAGCGTGACCTTGTCACCGGGAAGGATCTTGATGTAATTCTGTCTGAGCTTGCCCGACAGGTGTGCGAGAACAACATGTCCGCTGTCGATCTTTACCTTGAACATCGCGTTCGGGAGTGCCTCGTCAACTACGCCCAAAACTTCAATAACATCTTCCTTACCCATTAAAAACCCTCCTCGTAATCATAGGTAGTCATAAAAGGTCCTTCATCAGTGATGAGGATCGTGTTCTCATAATGTGCTGCGGGACTTCCGTCCTGTGTGACGATAGTCCACTGATCGCCGAGCAGCTCTATTTCCCTGCTGCCAAGCGTGATCATCGGTTCGATGCAGATAGCCATACCCTTGGTAAGCTTCTTGCCGTGGCCTGCTTTTCCGTAGTTGGGAACATCCGGATCCTGGTGCATGGTCGTTCCGATGCCGTGACCGGTGAGTTCCCTGACAACGCCGTATCCGAATCCCTCACAGAATTCCTGGACGGCATGACCGATATCTCCGGTCCTCATGCCGACCTGGGCATACTTAAGACCTTCGAAGAATGATTTCTCGGTTCTCTCAACGAGATGTCTGACCTCGGGAGCAACTTCACCGACGAGATATGTCCTGCACGCATCGGAATGATAACCGTCAAGGATAGCTCCGACGTCAACAGAAAGGATATCGCCTTCCTGAAGGATCCTCGTCTTCTTCGGGATGCCGTGTACGACCTCGTCGTTTACTGAAGCGCAGATCGTTCCGGGGAACGGGGGCTGGCCGTAATTGAGAAATGACGGGATGGCGTCATGGCTTCTGATGATGTCATAGCAGAGCTTGTCGACGTCATGTGTCGATACGCCGGGCTTTACAAAGTCCCTGCATGCCTTAAAGACTTCCTGAAGGATCTTTCCGGAAGCCTTCATCTTTTCGAATTCTTCGTTGGTGAGTATTTCTATCATTTAATAGCTTCTTTCTACAGATCAGAGTCCGAGCTTTGCAAGTCCGTCCTCGATCTCCTTAATGCATGTCTCTGAACTGACGTTATTGTTTCCTTCAACGATCAGGCCGCGTGCGGCATAGAAATCGATGAGGGGAGCAGTATTCTTTCTGTATGTATCGAGCCTGGACTGAACTGTCTCAGGGTTGTCGTCAGATCTCTGTATCGTCTTGCCGCCGCAAACATCGCAGACACCCTCAACCTTTGAAGGCATGTACTTGACGTTGAAGCTTGCGCCGCACTTCTCGCAGACGCGTCTAGTCGTGACTCTGTCGATGATGACGTCGTCATCTGTTACGACATACATAACTGCATCGATCTTTGAACCGAGCTTTTCGAGAATCTTGTCGAGAGCCTCTGCCTGTGCGATCGTTCTGGGGAATCCGTCAAGGATGAAGCCCTTGTCGCTCTTGAGGTTCTTGAGGCGGTCTTCAACCATTCTGATGGTAACGTCGTCAGGTACAAGTGCACCTTTGTCGATATAAGACTTGGCCTCGATTCCGAGAGGAGTGTTCTCCTTGATGTTGTATCTGAAGAGATCTCCGGTCGAGATATGATCAAGGCCGTACTTTTCTCTGATAACTGTGGCTGATGTGCCTTTGCCCGAACCGGGCGCTCCCATAATAATAAGATTCATAATTAAGCTTACCTCCGGATAGATGATTTAGGTGCTTATTTTGCGTACTTATTCTTCTTTCTGTCTTTGACCGCAATCTTGTTCTTCTCTTCTTCGGTCTCGATACCGTTCTCAAGTACTGAATTGAGCTCGACAAAACCGCCGCCTAAAAGACATACCACGATACCGAGATACCAGATGCCCGTAATTGCGGGAATAAGGTCGAGCAGCATAGGTACAAGGCAGACGCAGACCAGGAAAGCCGTATCTGCGATGAAGAAATTCTTATAAAGGCTCATAAGATACTGGGCAGTCTGTTTTCCGGGACGGAGGCCCTGGATATATCCGCCGTTCTGCTTGATCTGGTTCGAAAGATCGAAGGGATTGAACTGGATCATGGCGAAAAGATACGTGAACAAAGAGATAAATGCAGCGTAGATGATGTAGAAAGAAATGCTGCGCTTGAAATTGACAAAGCCCAAAAGGAAAAGATTTGTCGTATCCTCGGGCATTACCAGGCAGATGATGGCTGCCGGCAGGAGCATGATCGCAAGAGAATAAACGATAGGCATCGTTCCGGCCTGGGCAACCTTAAGAGGCAATACCTGATTCTGCATTCCGTACTGCTTCATTCCGACAGTTCTCTTGGAGAACACGATGCGGAGCTTCTTGCCGCCCATATCGAACCAGATAACGAGAACGATCAGGGCTACTGCAACTACGGCACAGCCGGCAGCTATCAGGACTGCAACGGGGATGTTGATGACCGATGCTCTCTTGTATACGTCGAAAATAACGTCAGGGATGCAGCGGACGATGCATGCGAGGATCACGATGACGAGACCGCTTCCGATTCCCTTGGTGTTGATGAGCTCGATGCACCAGCCGAAGAAAGCCGCACCTGCCGCAAGGCAGAGACCTGCAAGGCAGATGGAGACCCAGTAGTTGAGCTGTGTCCAAACGTGATTCCTCATTCCAACGCAGTAAAGCACTGCGAAAACGATGTCGCCTGCAACAGCGGCGATCCTTGTGTATCTTGTGATTATCTTGGTTCCGGCATCGCCTGTCTGGGCAATTGCGCGGAGCTTAGGTACTGCGATCGTCAGTATCTGCATTATGATCGAAGCAATAAGGAACGGATAGAGACCCAAGCTGGTAACGGCAACATTGCCGAGGGCCTGAAATGAAATAATGTTCAAAAGCTCGCCTGCATCGCCCCATTTTGCAACCGCTGCGGAAGCACCGGCGTGGTCGATTCCCGGAACGGGAACAAGCGAAAGCAAAACAAGTACCGACAGGATCAGAAATGTGAACCACATCTTCTTTCTGAGTGCCGGGATCTTGTAACTATCCGTAAATGTACTCATTAAAAATATCTCTCCTTATATACGCGCATAAAAACAGCGTCAGTATTATATCGCATATTTATCCATTTTTTAAGTTCGTTTTAAGAAACACTTTCATAATGATGGCAGCAATACTGCTCCTGTCAGGAAACATATTGCACGGAAAAGGAGATGATTTGGTATGAAACACAAGAAAATACTCGCTGCTCTGACAGCTGCCGCGATAGGCATATCTTTGGCCGGATGCAGCAAAAAAGCCGATGGACCTAAGCAGGATGATCCGGGTACACCTCCGCAGATCGAATCTTCTTCGGAATCGAACGCTCCGGTAAAGTCCGATGACACGCAGGCAGTCGGAAGGGTCACCGCAGTCGACGGTAAAAAGATCACCGTTGAGTTAGGCGAACTTACACAGCGCACTCCGGGCAAAAACGGAAACGGCAGCGGCAAAAACAGGTCAGGTGATCCGGACGGTTCACGCCAGGACCGTTCCGGTGGTCTTCCCGGTTATTCTTTTAACCCTTCAGGCAAAACCGCGACCTATGATCTCTCGGGACTCAAGGAGATAAAGATCGAAAACGACAGCGACAATACCGCCGATACCGTTGAAGAGATCAAGACCGGAGATGTCGTGGTTATCGAGCTCGGCAAAGACGGAGCCGTAACCGCTCTGACCGTCAAAAGCCTTAGAGGAAGAACAGGCAGCCGTGACGGTTCGGGAAAAGGCAGCCGAAATGGAAATGGAAACGGAACGAACAGGACCGGAAACAATAACCGCAAAAACAGATCTTCAAAAAATAACCGGTCTGACGTTCAGAACGCAGACGTATGACCGTCAGCCGACACCTTCATACTTCCACTTGGAACGGTCCCAGACATTTTCGCTTGCCGAGTACCACTGTGACTTATCGAAGGTGTTCGTACCATTGGTCAGAACGTCCCATCCCGTCGAGAATATTACCTTTTGCGGTCCTTTCTTGTAATCGGGACCGGAGAGAGGATTCCCTGTAAAAGGATTGACGGGATCTTTTATGAGCCCCTGCGCCGCAAGCGCAGGGGTGTCTGCGTTTGTCATGAACTCGTCGGAGATCTTGAATCCGTGGCTTCCGAAATCCTTATACATCATGAGAGGGATATATCCCTGGGCATCGAACTTCTGGTCCTCGTTAGTGAAGATAAGCTCATCGAACTGCCCGTTTCCATAACCGTGGTCAGCCACAACGATTATCCTCGTGTTGTCATAGACTCCCTGTTCCTTCAGATAATCAAGCCATCTTCCTACAGAGATCAAGGCAGCCGCATTCATCTCATAGAAAACATAGTGTGCCGTTGTCTCCATCTTGAGCGTCTTACCGTCAACGGTAAATCTGTCCTTATGAGTCTCGTCATACTCGGTGTTGTCGATATAGTATTTCGGCTCATATTCAGGCTCAGAGAGCATGGACATGTCGTGAGTGGACTTGTTCGACATGATTATCATGTTGTTGCCGTTTTCCGTTATCTTAGTCATCGAACCCATCGACTTGAGCGCATAGTATTCAGCTTCGAAGCTCAGATAGTGGCCCAGTGCCCTTGATGTTCCGTTAACTATCTGGAACGAAGAACTCTCCTCACTTGTTATGGAACCGGTCATGTTGTATCTTCCGCCGTCATACAAACCGGGCTGGAGGGCGACCGGAACCGACTTGTAAAGGCTGTAGCAGTACAGATTGCGGCAAAGGGTCGCTTCGAGACTGGTACACTTTTCGGGCAGATCAGGAAGATAGTGATACCCGGTGTTATAAGCTTTCAGTCCTTCGAAATCCTTGAAGACCGTAAGATCCGGGATCCAGCTGTATCCCGCGTATGTCGGATTGATAAAGGTGCACTCCCATCCTTCTTTTGTAAACAACGTGGGCATGACCTTTAACGCTTCATTCTGTTTGTCCACAAGGGGTTCGGAACTTCTCGCGTTTATCTTTTCAGGCGTGTAATCATAACCGCCGTAAAGCGCGGGCGATGCGAAATTGGTGCTCTGGCCGTAGGACAGAGCGTTCCTGTACCAGGTGAATCCGTCAAAGCTCTCCTTGAGTTCCGGCTTCTCATTCATTATGTACGGAACCATGGAGCCGAGCGCGCGGTCGAGCATCAGGACCACGACATTCTGACCGTCTTTTGAAAGACTGAACGTGGGAAGTTCAGCCGAATAGCTCCTGAATGCAAGTTTATGCTGCTCGTTGATCTTCGTGATATTCGTGCACGATATAACTATCAGCGCCACTGCACCGCAGGCTGTGATGATCGTCGGCAGAGACTTTGTATACCTGAGCAATATGACGCAGACACCGGCTGCAAAAAGAAGGAACACACCGTCCCAGATCATTTCTTCGGTATCGAAATGCGGAGCATTGACATACTGCAGTGTCACGACCATATCCCCGAAAAGGTTGCTGTACAAAGCGTTGTTGAGCAGAGCTCCGAAGCACATTATGAACATGACCTTGCTCATAATGCTCCTGCCTTTGGGAGAGGCGAGATAATAGAAGAGCCCTGCCCAGAGAACGAAAAGACCGATCCCGGTAAGAACGGGATGGAACAGATAAAATGCGGGATTGCTCATCGTATATCTGTTCATGAACTCCTGCGGAGACGCGGACAGTACGTTTGACGGTACGAAAAGGCCCGTGAACATGGCAAGGAAGAATGCCGAAGCAGCGAAAAGATAATTGCTGCGTTTGGCCTTAACAGCATCAGGCTGTCCTGCCTTTTTCTTTCCGGGATCTTCAGATGATGCCTCTTTTTTCTTCCTTACGGCAAGCATTACGATATTCTTGCCGAGTGAGAACAGGTTATTCAACGTCCAGTAAAAGACCAGTCCGGAAGGCGAATTGTAAAGAAATACAAGGAATACAGCAGCTATCAGATACATCTGCATCTTCGATTTCAGCGGAAGTCCCTTGCCGTAGATCACTCCTGAAATGATATTGATCACCGTCATCAGGACAGGAAGGATGTTTATGGCAAGCCCTCCGATCACCAGAAGGCCGTCCGGGCTGCTGAGATCCTTAACGGGACCTGCAGAGGCACCCGCAAGTATGCTGCATCCGGAAAGCATCCTGTACGCGGCGATGAAGAAAGGGATCTGAAGCAGCAGTGAAACCGAGCTTTTCAGCACATTCACCGGGCTGTAGCCGTTCTGCCTGTAGTATGTCTGGAGGATCATGAACCGCTCGTCACCCTTGAACGACTGCTTAATGTGCCTGATCACGGGCGCGAGCCTGATCTCCTTTTCGCGGGCTTCTTCCTGAATGCTGTCGGCACGCCTGTAAAGAGGAAGCACCACCAGATTAAAGACAAGGCTCAGTATTATTATGGAAACGATAACATTTCCCGATGTTTTGAATATGACCGAGAATACGATCTCGAACAAAAGCTCGATCGGATAGATTACAAGAGTGTAAAGTGCCGCAAGGAAGTTCATCTTCACTCTTTGCAGGTGTAAATACGCCTGACTCTCCTTCCGACATCACAAGTTATCTCGTAGTTGATAGTTCCGAGCCTGTCTGCCAGATCGTCAGCAAGCCTGTCTTTTCCGAAAACAACGACCTTGTCGCCGACCTTGGGTCTGGTCTTAAGATCCGTAGTATCCACCATGCACATATCCATGCAGACATTACCGATTATCGGGCACTTCTCGCCGTTCAAAACGAGCTCGAAACCATTTGAAAGACGTCGTGAAAGTCCGTCAGCATAGCCTATTCCGACCGTTGCGACCTCGGTCTCGCGTTCCGCCTTGAAATGCCTTCCGTAGCTGACCGTTGCGCCTGCAGGTATAGTCTTGACGTGAATTACCTTGGCATACCAGTTCATGACCGGGATAAGATCAGGCTTACGCTCCGGCTCGGGGCATCCCGGCGGCATTAAGCCGTACAGTATGATGCCCGCTCTGACCAGGTCGAGGTGCATCTGAGGGAATCTCATGATACCCGCGCTGTTGCATATATGCTTTTTCGCGAAAATGATGCCCTCAGACTCAAGTCTGCTTATCTGTCCCATAAAGGCATCAAACTGCTTCAACGTATATTCGTCATCGTCGGTATCTGCTACGGCGAAATGCGAGAAAACACCGTAAGGAACGATCCCCGGCAGTTGGCAGCTCTTAACTATCTCTTCCGTATCGGATCCGTCCGTCTTGAAGCCTATGCGGCCCATTCCGGTATCGAGCTTAATGTGTATCTTTATCTCCCTGCCCTGTGAAACAGCCTCATCTGAAAGAGCCTTGGCAACCTCATACGAATAGACGGCCTGCTCGATGTCATATCTGACCGCATCGGCAAACCTGCTCTTGTCAGTAAATCCTAAAATCATCATGGGGGCAGTTATACCGCGGTGCCTTAATTCAACCGCTTCATCGATCGTCGCAAGGCAAAGGCCCGCAGCACCGCACTCCAGAAGAGCCGTGGCGGTCTCATATGCACCGTGGCCGTAGGCATCAGCCTTGACCACCGCAAGGATCCCGGTTCCGGGCGTTGTAACCTTCTTTATCTCTTCGAAATTATGCCTGAGCGCGTCAAGATCGATCTCAACGCACGAACGGTCATAGTAATCAGTTCTGAGTCCGGCATCTTTATGTTCCATAGATACTCAGCTCCAACCGGCTTTCTCAAATGCTTCCGGGAAGAAATCCTCCAGATCGGAAGGCAGCATTGCTCTTGTTCCGTAGTCCTGCGCCGCGAGCATTCCCGCATTGGAATGTATCCTGACAGCAGCGCATGCGGCTTCCGCGGGTGATACACCCTGGGCAAGAAGGCCTGCGGTAAGTCCTGCCAGGACATCTCCGGATCCGCCCTTCGCAAGCCCGCTGTTCTCTACATCATTGACGTACAGTTTTCCGTCAGGAAGCGCAATGAACGTCTTGCTGTTCTTGAGAACGATAATGCTCCTGAGCTTTGCCGCGAGCTTAAGTGCGGCCTGATCGGAAGAATCAGCCGGGCCGATCCCCTCAACACCTGCAGAGATCCTTGCGAATTCACCCATATGAGGAGTAAGGATCGCAGGCGTCTCCCTGTGCCTTAACATCGGAAGGATATTCTCTTTATCATGAGCGGCAGCGCTGAGCGCTCCGGCATCAATAACAAGGGTTTTCGCCTCACGGATAAAAAGTCCGAGAAGCGGAAGGATATTCAGATCGTCAGAAGGGATACCGGGACCGATCAGCACGGAATTCGCGCTCTCGAGAAGGCGTCCTGCCGTTCTCAAAACTCCTGAAGGCATGCCTTCGCGCAGAGACTGCAAAGCGCACGGATGATTTGCCCTGATCGCATCCAAGGTCCTGCTTTCGGAATAGACACGTACAAGACCGCAACCCGATCTGAGCGCAGCTCCGCATGCAAGGACAGCAGCACCCGTCATGTATTCGGAACCCGCAGTGATCAGCGCGGTTCCGAAAGTCCCCTTGTAACCGGAGACCGGGCGTTTGGGAGCGATGCTCCGTGTGAATTCATCGGTCAGTACCGTCATTCCGGTATCACTCATGTTTCTCCTCATCCCTTCCGGGTACCAGATCTTCGTTCCTTATGTTGCTGATAGCTCCGATATCAAACGGAGTCTCCTGATAAACGTAGTAGTTGAGCCAGTTGGTGTACATGAGGGTCGCTGAAGACCTCCATCTGAGGAGCGCGCCCTTTTTCGGATCATTGTCAATGTAATAGTTGACCGGAAGTGCCGTATTAAGGCCTGCTCCACGGTCTCTCTTATATTCCCTGTCGAGCGTCTCTCTGTCATACTCGGAGTGGCCGGTGATGAATATCTGACGTCCGTGCAGATCCGAAACGGCATAGATGCCGCATTCCTCGGATTCGGAGAGGATCCTCAAATCGCTGTGCTTCAGGATGTCCTCTTTCCTTATCTCCGTGTAACGTGAATGAGGAACATAGAACACGTCGTCAAAGCCTCTGAAGAGCTTGACCGGGCGGCTCCACGTCATAGAATGCTCGAAAACTCCGAATACCTTCTTATCGAGAACGTATTTGGGAACTCCGTAGTGATAGTAAAGTCCCGCGAATGCGGCCCAGCACAGATGCAGTGTCGAATAGACGTGCGTCTTGCTCCACTCAAGCACCTGACATAATTCTTCCCAGTAATCGACTTCTTCGAAAGGGAGCTTCTCGACAGGCGCGCCTGTAATGATCATGCCGTCGAAATACTGGTCCTTTATCTTGTCGAATGTCTCATAATATTTGGTAAGATGCGCGGCGCTCGTGTGGGTCGACTGATGCGAAGCCATGCACAAAAGCTCTATATCGATCTGTATCGGCGTGTTTGACAGCGCCCTTAACAGCTGTGTCTCGGTCGTGATCTTGTCAGGCATCAGATTGAGTATGACAAGTCTGAGCGCTCTGATGTCCTGAGACAGAGCGCGGTTCTCTTCCATAACAAATATTCTTTCCTGTTCGAGTGTATGTCTCGCCGGAAGATTGTCTGATATTCTGATAGGCATTTTTAGCCTCCTTCGTTAACCGCTGATGAATTCGTTCAGGATGGATTCCGCGGGAACCTGGTCAGGGCTGACTACAGGGATCTTGTCCAAGTGGCCTATCAGCTTGGAAGCTTTCGCCAAAGCTGAAGACAGATCCGCAAAAGGCTTGCCGGAAGTCGACTTTTCCATAAATACGCTGGGCGCGATCGTGCCCTTCTCCACCTGCTTCAAGGCAGCCTGGATGTCATTTAACGCGAGGGGCGCGATTATAAGGCTCTCATATGCGAGGAACGAATTAACGTGGTAGTCTGCGCATGTCAGATAATCGGTGTAGTACTTCTCCTCTGACTTGCTGATCATGGGCCAGTAATCGATCGTGGCAAGGGCATGGGCACTTCTGTGCCTGTTGTCCCTTACGATCCTTCGAAGCATCCTGATCTCATTGCTGTCCATGAGCTTGGTGTCACAGTACACATTGCCGTAAGGCATTATGAAGACCTTGGAACACTTGTCACCAAAGCTGCCCGATATTCTCGAATTGAGTCCGTGAAGACCCTCTACTACAAGTACGCCGTCATCACCTAAAGTGATGGCATTCTCGGGTTTGCCTTCATGCTGGATCCTGGTCTGGAAATCAAAGAACGGCGGGATGACCGTCTCCCCGTTCAGGATCCTTGCTATATCGCTCTGTATCCTGTCAACGTCAAGCGCGTCGATCGTCTCGAAATCGGGTCTTCCCTCCCTGTCGCAGACGATATCCTGAATGTTGTAGTAATCGTCGAGAGAGAGGTGGCAGGCCTTTCTGCCTGCCTCTGTGATCGTTTTCGCGAGCCTTAGCGTAAAAGTCGTTTTTCCGGAGGATGTGGGGCCTGAGACGAAGATAGCCTTCTTCTCCTTGTCGGCACAGATCTCGGAACAGATAGTATCGATCCTTTGAAGAAAGGATTTCTCCGATTCCCTGATAAATCTGGGCAGATTTGAAGCTCCGAGAGACTCTTCGAGTTCTTCAACCGTAATGTCTATTCTGTCTCTAAGCTCCGCCATGCCTTCCTCCTGTTTCCGCGAAAAAGAGATCCGGTTCGAAGCTTGTTACCGCTTCGAGGGAAAGAATCTCTTAAGTATCAAAGTGTTGATGAGCCAGTCCCATACAAACTGACAGAATCTGAATACTATGTATATGAGGCCGGGTACGATCATGGCAACCACAAAGATACCAAGTACCGTCAGCACTACGTGCAGGCCTCCGGCAAGAACGCCGGTAACCGTGGCGAACGAACCGGAACTTGCCGCATATTTGGTTGTATACTGCTCAAGAGTCTTATTGAGATAGTCAATGACAAAAGACTGGAGATCACCAACATTCACCGTGAGTTTCGGGAGTATGAGACTCACCGTGTAACTGAGAACGAGATAAGATTTGAAGATCTTCTCTGCCAATACCAATATCTTGCCCCATAAGGGCATTCGGTAATATCTGAAATTAATAAAGGGGCTTGCGACAAAAAGGATTATAAAAGTGGCAAAAAGAGGCATTCCTACCTCTCCGCACCACAAAAGCCTCTTACCGAGGATATATGTATAAAGAACGATGCAGTTGCAAAGCAGGCCATAGATCACGAAGAGCCAGAAATGCTTTCTGTTCTCGTAATCGGTATCGCTCCACAATTTGCCGAGCATCAGTCCTTCAAGATAATCCAATTGCCGTTCCTCCGAAAGTTTAACCTTTAAATTCTAACACATAAGCAGCCTTCCGACTACTTACCGGGTCAGATCCCCTCTATCGCGGTCTTTCCGCAGCTCATGACGATCTTCTCGCAAAGGTCCTCATAAGAGATGCCTTCGACCTTGGCTGCCTCGGGAAGCAGTGAGGTGTTCGTCATTCCGGGGAGGTTATTTGCCTCGATAAACCAGAATTCGTGAGTATTCTCATCGTAGATCATGTCGATCCTGCCGTACTGGTCCATTCTGAGTATGTCAAAGATCCTGACTGCGAGATCCTGGCATTTCTTATAGTCTTCCTCATTTATCCTGGCGGGGCAGACATGTGTCGTAAGTCCGTCCTGATACTTGTTCTTGTAGTCGTAGAAACCCTCGTGGGGGATGATCTCGGTAATGGGAAGAGCCCGGTGCCCGACCACACTGATCGTGACCTCGCGTCCCTTAAGGAACTGCTCGACAAGGATCATCTGCTTATAGGAAGCAGCCCATTCGAGCGCGGGAGCGAACTCTTCCTCGTTCTTGACGATTGAAACGCCGCAGGAGGAACCGCAGCCGATAGGCTTGATAACACAGGGAATGCCGATCTCCTTAAGGATCTTCTCGGGAGTCATGTCCTCATATTTGCCGGTGATCCACTTTGCCGTGGGGATACCCGCGCCTGCGATCAGGGACTTGGATACGTCCTTGTCCATGGCGATGGCGCAGCCTAAATATCTGCATCCGGTATACATAACGTCATATGCGTCAAGGAGAGCCTGGATCTGGCCGTTCTCACCGTGGGAACCGTGAAGTCCGAGGAACACCCTGTCGGCATACTGGCAGAGTTCGATGACCCTGGGACCTACCCACTGCCTTCTTCCGCCGTGCTGTCTGATTATCTCCTCGAGATCAGGTTCATTCTCGGGGATCGTATAAGTATAGGGATTTACCGTGCCTCTGCGGAAAAAGCTTTCTGCGGGACGGTCATTCTCGATTCCGTCATAAAGATCTATCATCGCAACCTCATGGCCCTTAGAAAGGAGCGCATTCGCAATGAGGCTTGCCGATTTGAGCGATACGTCACGCTCCGGCGACAGTCCGCCGCCTAAAACAACTATTTTCATGAAATACCTTTCTTTTCACAAGATATATGCAGATTATAGACCTTTTTCACAAATCTTTTACTGCCTTTATTTGAAACTGTTATAAGTTTGTAAAAGTTGCCTATATTAATAATTGATATAATTATTTAAATCGTTTGAAGGGAGATTTTATGCTCGCATTTCTGTATCTTTGCGTATGCGCCATAACGGGAATGGTCCTTGTGGCCATCTGCATCCCTGACGTTAGACGTCTTTATTTGGCATGTGCGCCTTCAGTCAAGGCGATCGAAAACATACCCAGCACACTCTTCGTGGTTTCCGCGGGAACCGTGACCGGACTGATGTGCGTACCGTTCGTCAACTACTATGTGATCCTCGGGCTGTCTTACTTCGTGGCAAGCGAAAAGCTCTGCATGAAGATAGGCCTGATGGTTACCGCAGCATTGTTCCTCTGGCTTGTTCTCACCTGCCTTATCACGGTGAACCGCAGGAGGATCAAAGAAGAAGAGCTCATCAAAGAGACCGGCGAGGAACCTGCTTCCAAGCTTCCGGCTTATGTCAACAAGCCTTCCAACACTCTCTTTTACAGCCTGATCATCCTGCTCGTGACAGTCGTCTCGGCCTTCCTTATGTTCTATACATACAGGATCGACCGCAACTACCTGCTCAACGGCTATTCGACATTCTCAGACCTCTCGCCCCACACCGCGATGGTCTCCTCGTTCGGCAAGGGCTTCAACTTCCCTACCGAATACATGCATTTCTCAGGTGACGGCATCAAGTATCACTTCATGTTCTACTTCCTCGCAGGAATGCTCGAGTATCTGGGATTCCCTATCGACTACGCGCTCAATATCCCTTCCATCATCTCGATGGTATGCGCCCTTGTCCTTCTGGGACTCCTTGCTTCTCTCCTTTCCGGAAGACGCCTTGCGTTCGCACTGTCTCCGGTATTCGTTTTCCTGAGAAGCTCTCTTAACGTATTTATCCGCATCAGCAATTCATTAACAAGCGGCAAATCGCTCGCCGAGACTTTCAATGAGATATTCAGCAACCAGACATGGTACGGCGTGACCCCTTATGACGAATGGGGCGTCTGGGCGATCAATGTCTACCCCAACCAGCGCCATCTGATGCTCGGCATTGCGATAACGCTCATCTGCGTCATCCTTTTCATTCCGTTTGTAAGAAGGCTCTGCATCTCCACCATGAGTGCCGGTTCTTTCTCCGGTGCGGTTAAAGCAATACTGTTCTCACGCAACGCCTGGCTCCCCAGAAAAGAAGATCCGCTTTCTGCAGGTACCTTAGCACTCTTCACATGCATCCTTGTGATCGTCATGCCGTATTTCCACGGTTCATGCCTTATCGCATTGCTGCTCGTGCTTTTCGGAATGGCACTGGTATCAGAGAGCAGGCTCCTTCATCTGATGGTGGCGGCATGCGCGGTCATCTCATCGTTTATACAGACACTGGCATTCTCCGGTGGCGCTCAGAACGTGCTTGCCCTGAAATACCAGCCCGGGTTCCTGCTTTCCGAGAACTCCCAGCCGGTAACCGCAAACGTCCTGCTCTCATGGGGTTCTTATCTCATGACCGTAACAGGCGCTACACTTGTTGTTGCGTTCACATGCACACTGGTGCTCTTCTTCCACGACATCGTAAAGAAGAAGCCTGTCTACAGGTTCTTCCTGTTCCTGGCATTCCTTAACCCGATAATCTTTGCGTTCACGTTCCAGGTAACGCTCGAAATGCTCGCAAACCACAAGTTCATCCAGGTATCACTCATTCTGATCGATGCATTTGTTGCCATCTTCATGGCAAATCTGCTTGTCGTGCCGGGCCGCAAAAAGACTGTTGCCGTTCTCGCTGCAGACGTTGATATCGATGCAGATACTGAAGATGAGCAGAACGAGGAAGAAGAAGAAGAAGATTCCGCCGATGAGAAGGAAGCTCTTGAAGCCAACATCGAAAAGGCTGCCAAGGACGGCGAGCTCCCTCCCGTTATCCCTGACGAGGCTGAGGACGATAAGGAAAAGAATAAAGAAGTTCATTTCGGCGACAGTGACGATGAGCCTTTCGAGGTCTTGACCGACGATGACTCAGAGCCCGAAGAGATCGTTACGGACGACGAAGAAAAGTCCGAAGAGAAATCCGAAGAAAAGACTGAGGATAAGGATGAAGATTCCCGTCTGCTTTCCAAGATCCCTGATGAGCGCACCGTTTCTATGAGACCCGGTTCCATGGCAATTGCTGAGGATGCCGCCAAGGCTGAGGAAAAAGAGGAAACTAAAGAAGCATCAGCTGAGACCGATGACGCCGATGACTCAGACGATGCGGAAGTTGCTTTCGTCGACGAAAAGAAAGATGAAGACAAGAAAGAAACTGAAGAAGCTAAAGAGAATTCCGAATTCCCTTCAGAGCGCACAGTCGCTATGAGACCCGGTTCTGCCGCTATCGCTGAAGACGCTTCCAAGACAGACAAGGACGAAAAGACAGAAGAAGCCGAAAACAAGGAAGAGGCACAAGCCGAGTCCGATGAATCTTCCGACAAGACAGAGAAAGCTTCCGAACCCGAAAAGGAGGAAGCTGAACCGGATAAGGAAGAAGAAAAATCCGAAGAGCTTGAAGAACTTCCGTTCGAAGTCCTCGATGACGAAGATGAAGAGAAGGATTCCAAGGAACTTGCCGAAAAGAACTCAGACGAGGATGAAAAGAAGGAAGTTTCCGAAAGTTCCGAGGAAGAAGACGACACCGAAGACGAAGATGAAGAGGATGAGGATGACGGGGACATGGTCCTTGAGCATCAGGCCGTTGAGACAAAGGCCAAGGGTCTGCCCGGTCCTGTATGGGTCATTTGCGAGATCTTCGGCGTCGCAGCCGCACTCATTCTGCTCGTTGCTCTTACAGGCACAGGTATTTCGGAGTGGGCTACCTACATCAACATCAACAACACTCCGATGGCCGTAAACGTCGATTCTCCCGTTACGGAATGGATCGAGAAAAATACTGAGCCCGATGACGTTTTCCTGACTCCCGAATGGTCTATGAACAGATTCCTGCTCTCAGGACGCCCTATGTATTACGGCTGGCCTTACTACGCATGGTCTGCAGGCCACGATACCAATAAGCGTGACACCATCTACCTCTGGCTCATTTCAGGCTGTGACGGCAATATAAACGAGTTCAAGCGTTACTGCAAAGAGCGCGGTATCCGTTACCTCATCGCAGATCCTGACTTTGAAGACGGCGATTACGGTGATGATGTATTCTTCAACCGTGAGTTCTTCGAAGAGAACCTTCAGCAGGTTGCATACTTTACTGAGGAGAACACGGTCATCTATAAGATCTACTGATCCGGTCTGACTCAAAGATCATAAAAGGGATGTCTCAAACGGGACATCCCTTTTCTTTTGACAGGTAACCGGCTGTCTCAGGTCCAAAGGGTAAAAGGGCCGCCTCAGAAGAGACGGCTCTTTTGCACTCGTTATAATTGAAGATCTGCATTGCTCTGCGGGCGGATTTGCGCTCAAGCAGTTAAGCAATATTACGAATCTTCTTCCACCTTAGCCTCAGCAATTACCTTCTGGGCAACTTCTTCAGGTGCGGGTTCATAACGGACATGCTCCATAGAGAACCAGCCGCGTCCCTGAGTCATTGACTTAAGGTCTGTAGCGTACTCAAGCATTTCAGCGGTAGGAACCTCAGCATTGACAACGGAACCGAATTCGTCGGCATCGATGCCCATGATCCTTCCGCGGCGCTTATTGAGATCGCCCATGATATCACCCTGCTTATCCTCGGGGATATGTACCTCAACCTTGCTGATGGGTTCGAGGAGAACCGGGCTTGCGGCTGTCATGCCGGCCTTGAAAGCGAGGTTTGCAGCGATCTTGAATGCCATTTCGGAAGAGTCTACCGGGTGGTAGGAACCGTCGACCAGAGTAGCCTTGAGGTTAACTACGGGATAGCCTGCGAGGATACCCTTCTTAACGGACTCCTGGAGTCCCTTCTCAACTGCCGGGAAGTAGTTCTTCGGGACAGCGCCGCCAAAGACCTTCTCTTCGAATACGAGATCCTCTGTCTCGGCATTGGGTTCAAATTCCACCCATACGTCACCGTACTGACCGTGACCGCCGGACTGCTTCTTATGCTTACCCTGGACCTTGACCTTCTTGCGGATGGCTTCACGGTAAGCAACCCTGGGTGCATCCAGTGTGCAGTTAACGTTATAGACGCTCTTGAGCTTGCTGATGATGACTTTAAGCTGCATGTCGCCGAGACCTGAAAGTACCATCTGCTTTGTCTCAGGGTTGGTCTCAACAGAGAAGCAGTGATCTTCGTCTGCAAGCTTTGTAAGACCTGAAATGATCTTATCTTCCTCACCCTTCTTATCGGGAACGATGCTCTTGGAAAGGACGGGTGTAGGGAACTTGATCTTAGGCATCTCGAGCACGCGTGCCTTGTCGCAGAGCGTATCGTTTGTATCTGTATTTGCGAGCTTGGAAGCAGCACCGATATCACCTGCGGTGACCTTATCGGTTACGATCTGCTCTTTTCCTCTCAGATAGAACAGGCCGCCGATCCTCTCGTCCTTGCCCTTTGTGGCATTGTAGACGGTGGAGTTTGCACGGAGAGTACCTGCGTTGACCTTGAAGATACTGATCTTACCGACGAACGGGTCAGAGATCGTCTTGAATACGAACGCAGCAAGCGGATCCTCAAGTGAGCAGGAAACCATCTGCGTGCTTCCGTCGGGAAGTGTTGCTTCCAGTGCGGGCTTCTTTCCTGCCGGAGGTGTATCCTTCGAAATGCAGTTGAGCAGGAAGTCGATACCCCAGTTCATGTATGCGGAACCGCAGTAGATCGGGTGGAGCTTACCTTCACGGAAACCTGCATGTACACCGTGACGGAACTCATCCTCTGTGAAAGGCTCACCTGCGAAGAACTTCTCCATGAGAGCATCGTCAGCTTCTGCAACGACTTCGTTGACCTTGTTCTGGAGGTCATCGACTCTCGCGTTGTATTCTTCGGGAAGCGGATACTCAATGAACTTACCCGTTGCCTTGTCGACGTTAAAAGCCTTGCGGTTCATAACATCGACGATACCTGTCATCTGGCCGTCCTTCATGATAGGGAAAGAAAGCGGGATGACTGAAGGTCCGTAACGCTCCATCATACGTGCAGCAACTGCCTCGAAGTCTGCGTTAGGCTCATCCATTCTGTTCATGAAGAACAGGAAAGGAACCTTCTTACCCTTAAGGAGTCTTATTGCCTTCTCGGAACCTACGGATGTACCGCCCTTAGCGGAGATCATGATGACACCGGAATCGGCGATCCTTATTCCGCTCATCTCTTCGCCCAGGAAATCGAAGTCACCGGGTGTGTCGATGATATTGATCTTGCTGCCCTTATACTCACAGCAGGCAACGGAAAGGCTAACAGACATCTGACGCTTGATCTCTTCGGGATCATAGTCAAGTGTCGTGTTTCCGTCAACGATCTTGCCCTGACGATTAATCGCTTTTGTGTAATAGAGAATTGCCTCAGCGAGTGTCGTCTTTCCGGACCCGACGTGCCCGAACAGCGCGATATTGCGAATTTTGTCTGCGGAATAATTTTCCATCAGTCATTCCTCCTTAGGTTCAAATTTCAATAACTTTCCTATTATAAAATATTTGATAGTCTAATTCCACAAATTGCGAAACATATTTCAAATATTTTTTGTGCATTTGATTTCAATGCATGAAAGATAAAAAAAGAGGCCGCGGTAAGCGCAGCCTCCTGATGTTCTTTGGTTGAACAGCTTGTCTTATCTGACTCTTCTGTTATCCTGTGCAGGTCTCTCGAAAATGAGGACGAGACGGTCTTCCTTTGTGTTGAAGGAACCGCCGGACAGAGATGCGGACTCCGCACCGCCCAGAGAGGAAATGATCTTTCCGCCGTCATCGTCGATCGCGGAAACAAGCTTCCAGCCTTCAGATGACTTCTTCTTAAGGAGCTCGTTGAGGGCTTTGACATCGACTTCTGACATACGGTTATGTCCGACTACCTCGACGCTGTATTCCTTGGGACCGTCACCGGCTCCGGAAATACCTTCTCTGACCCTCTTCTCAAGTGCTGCTACGGACTCATCGAGCGCAGCAAGCTTCTTCTCAAGCTCAGCCTTCTCCATCTCTTTCTCCTTAATCTGCTTCTCAAGCTCTTTGATCTTTTCTTCTTTCTCGTCGATCTGCTTCATCATGGAGCCCTTCTCGCTCTCACTCAGAGCAGCTTCCTTGAGGAATACGGCCTGCTTCTCGGCATTGAGCACGATCTCCTGTGCCGCAGCCTCTGCAAGAACGGTTGCCTTCTTGGAATCGGCAATGATGCGCTTTGCGTCATCAAGCTCGCCCTTCAGGCCCTTGATCTCACCTTCGAGATTGACCTTCTCCTGAGCCAGCTGGTTAGTTGCCTCTTCAGCAGTATTCTTCTTGGCCTCAACTACCTCAAGATCGGCATTTGCAGCCTTGATCTTCTGGTTGAGTTCTTTCTCTCTTGCATCAAGATCAGCCTTGACCGACTCGATCTGATTCTTGAGTTCTTCTTTTGCGGCAGCATTCTGAGCGAGCAGCTCATCACGCTTAGCGGCAGCCTCTTCAGCCTCTGCCATGACTCTTCTGGCCTGCTCGGTAAGGTTGTCGAGCTCAGACTGTGCCTGGCTGTTGCGCTTCTCGAGTTCCGAGATGATCTGGTCACGCTCTGCGTTTGCAGCGGCAATGAGCTTCTCTGTCTCAGCTTTTGCCTTATCGCGGTCAGCTTCTGCCTGATCCTTTATCTTAAGAGCTTCGGATGCCTGCTCCATAGAGACCTTCTTGGACTCTTCGGCAATCCTTATCTTCTCTTTCTCGAAATCTTCCTTAAGCTTAACGATGCTGTCTTCAAGCGCCTTAACTTCCTTGGCCTTCTCAGCCTGGATCTTATCGGCATTGTCCATCATCGTCTGGATCTCTTCTGCCTGCTTGACCAGCTCGTTACGCTTGTCCATAGCCTCTTTGTATTCTTTTTCGACCTGGACAGCGAGCTCTTCAGTCTGACGCTGTGCTTCCTCGAGGATACGCTTCTGTTCAGCCTGTGCAGCGGCGATCATCTCGTCGTGTTCTTTCTTGCTCTTCTCTTTTGCATCTTTGAGAAGGGAATCGGCTTCCTTGCGCATTGCGTCACGCTTCTCGCGTGCCTCGCCTACCTCGTTGCGGATAGTATCGACGGTCTGCTCGAGAGCGATCTTCTCATCGAGCTTCTTTTTCTGGAAAGCAGAGAATTCCGAATCGAGCTTGAGCTTCTCGGAATTGAACTTATCCTGCATCGTATTGTAATCACGCTCAAGCTTCTCCATAGCTTCGATAATGCGCTTTTCTTCTTCGCTTCGCTTAGCCTCGGCGCGTGCGATCTTCTCCTGCTCTTTCTGCTCAAGAACCTTCTTGGCATCCTCCGCAGCAGCATTCACATCACCCTGAGACGCCTTTTGGAAGTCGTATTTGCACATTGAGCAACGGGCTACATTGTCTCCCATCATTACACCGCATACCGGACATCTCTTCATAAAACATTCTCCCTGATCTTCGCCGGTTTATACTCCGGCTCTTAAATAACACGTCTTATTATACTCCCTTAAAACAAGATTGTTTTATTTTTTTGACTCTGTAAATTTGAATTTTTAGTAAACATCAATAGATTATAGGCTTTCGGGCTTCTATTTTCTGTGTGCGTTGTCCTCGTGTCGTTTTGGGTTAGCTTCGTATAATTATATAAATCAAAAGTGAGGGGTAACTGAAATGAAGCATCTTTCCCGTAAGTTATTGGCAGTCGTGCTTTCGGCTGCTGTTATTACAGGTATTTTCTGCGGCTGTGCCAAAGGCACCGGAGCAGGAAGCACCGTCACCGTCGGTATCACACAGGAGCCTTCGGTACTTGATCCTCATACTGTAGCCGCAGCAGGCGACAGAGAGATCATTTTCAACATCTACGAGGGCCTTTACAAGTTCGATTCCGAAGGAGTTCTTAACCCCTGTCTCGCAACAGGCTATGAGCTCTCACCCGAAATGGACGAATACATTTTCGATATCCGCAAGGGCGTTAAGTTCCATAACGGCAAAGAACTTACACCTGACGATGTCGTTTTCTCGCTTTCACGCGCTGCAGGTCTGCTTCCCGGTCAGGACAAGGCACCTGTTGACCCGCTCAAGGTTATTTCCGAAGTCTCCGTCAGCAAGGACGATGCAAACAAAGTCATCGTCAAGCTCAGGGAGAAGAGCAGCGAGCTCTTAAGCTACTTCACCGTAGGCATCATCCCCTCCGGTTATGAGGACTGCCAGACCAAGCCTGTAGGAACAGGTCCTTTCAAGTTCGATTCATATAATCCCGGCCAGAACATAACGATCTCCAAGTTCGACGGTTACTGGGGCGAGAAGGCTTCGATCGATACGGCAGTCTTCAAGATCTGCGCAGACATCGACAGCGGAATGGTCGAGCTTACAAACGGAAGCATCGACATCTTCCCGCACTTCACAACAGACCGCGCAAAGCAGATCGACCAGACAAAGTTCAAGGTAGATTCCAGCGTCTCCAACATGCCTCAGATCTTCATTCTCAACAACAAGGTCAAGCCTTTTGACAATGCCAAGGTCCGTGAGGCCCTCAACTACGCCGTAAACAGAAAGGACATCATCTCCGTTTCCACAGACGGAACAGGTGTTGAGCTTACAACTGCAATGAGCCCCGCTATGGGCAAGTACTACGATACTTCACTTGACGGCACATACACATATGACGTTGAGAAGGCTAAGGCTCTCTTAAGCGAAGCCGGCTTCCCCAACGGTTTCGAGACAACCGTAACCGTCTGCTCTTCATACCTGCCCCATGTTAACGCTGCAGTCGAGATCGCTGCCGAGCTCAAGAAGATAGGCGTAACCCTCAAGATCAACCAGGTTGACTGGGCTACATGGCTCGATCAGGTCTATGCAAAGAGAAATTACGATTCAACCGTTATCTGCGTTGACAGTGATTTCGCGCCTTATGATGTTTTAAGCCGCTATGCATCCGACAGCTCAAAGAATTTCTTCAACTATTCCAACACAAGAGTAGATGAACTCCTCAAGCTCATTCCTGCCGAGAAGGATGATGCAAAGAAGGTTGAGTACTATCACGAGATCTTAAACATCATGGTCAAGGATGCCGCTTCCGTTTATATTCAGGATCCCACATCCATCACGATCGTAAGCAACCGCATCGAGGGATATAAGACATGGCCTATGTACGTCGTTGATCTCTCAAAGGTCAAGGTCGCGAAATAAGCCTGACGCTTAACAAATCAGCCAAATGAAATATTCCCTCCGGATCATTCCGGGGGGAATATGTTTTTCTCATAGAAGTGCTTGATTATCGACCGTCTGGTAACTATCCCTATGAATATCCCGCGGTCATCGGTAATGGGAACAAAGTTCGTCTCCATCGCCCTGATTATCAGGTTTTCGATCGATGCGCTGATGGTGACGGGCGGATTCTTCTTCGTGTAATCCAAAAGGTCTGTCAGCCGGAAGCTCTCAAGGCTTTCGATCGCCATCGTATGGGGTTCTCCGCCCTCGCCCTTTATTATGAACCACAAGAGATCCCCTTCGCTGACCGTGCCCACATAGTGGCCTTCGCGGTCGAGCACGGGCACCGCGGTAAAACCGTTGGCATGCATCTTTTCAAGCGTCTGCCTGACAGTGGCATCGGAATATACAAAAGTTACATCCTGTTTTGGTCTGGTAAAAAATGCGATGTTCATATTAATCTCCGGAGATCAGATTCCTCCCAGATCCTTGTCGATGTGGACCTGGAACGGTGTTGCAGTAAGGCCGTTCTGTGCGTGAAGCGGTGTCGGACCGTATGAGAAAAACGCATAGCGGACCTTTGAAGGGTACTCAACGAACGGACATGACAGAAGTACTGTCTTTCCGTCAAAATCGACCGTGGCCTCTGCCGGGAAAAACTCTCCGTCCTCACCTGCGACCTCAAAGCCCGAATCCTCAGGACCGAAGCCTGCCTGAAGGTTAAGGAGCAGGTAGTCTCCGCCAAATGTCACCTCAACGCCTTCGCCGCGGCGTGCGTCTATGATATAGGGCGCGACAGCCTCAGTGTTCTCAAACCCGTAAACAAACTTCTGTGCCAGCAGAGCAAGCCTGTCGCCGGGAGTTTTCTTATCTGACGGATAGAGGTTGTCGAACTCTCCGCAATCCGCCGTAACGGCCATATAAACATTTCTCAGATCGATCGCGACTATCTGCTGCTGTTCGCGCAGGAGCGGCCAAGACATATCGTCATAACCCATATACTTGCGGTCCTTGGAAATATACATGGGCAGCTGGCAGAAAAGGAACGGGAGCTCATCATCGAAAAAGACTTCGCGCCATTCCCTGATAAGCGATTCAAATGCATGTCCGTACTCGGTCTGGTGCCCGTCAGTGTCGGACTCGCCCTGATAGTAGATAATGCCTCTCAATGTATAAGGCGCGATCCTCAGGATCATGCTCTCAAAGAACGAGCCGGGATGTCTTACGGCTTCAGGGCCCACCGGAGGCGGCCATGGTGCCGGTCCGATGAGATTGTCAGCCTCAAAATATGTTAAGTTGGGATTCTCTTCAAGGATCTCATCAAGTGCTTTCCGGTATTCCTCTTCACACGCTTCGTATTCATAACGGAAATCCTCGAATTCAGCGGGGGTATATTCAGACGAACGCTCATTGAACTCCTTTAAATATGCCTCTCCGTCCTTGGAAGTCAGCAGGCTTTCGATGCTCTGCCAGCAGTCGACCGTAGATCCCGGGAAAGTGCACTGGATTATGCCGATCTTGGCATCAAGTCTTGACTCGATGGACTGGGCAAAATAGAAAGCGACACCGCTCATCTTGCCTGCGGTTTCAGAATCTATCTCGATCCAGCATGACTCCTCTTCAGCCTTCTCCTGAGCCTCATCGAGGAAGCCGGCCTCAGGTACCTTATAGTATCTGATCTCGGTCTTTCCTATCTTCGGGATGATATATTTGGCAAACTCGGTGCGTTCCAGCGGATATTCCATATTGCCTTCTCCGGCAGCCAGCCAGACTTCACCCGCATAAGCGTTTTGGATGATAACGGGTTCTTCCCCGTCGGCGGAGATCATTATTTCATAAGGGCCGCCGGGCTCTTCGACCGGTTCTGCACAGATGAGAAAGCTTCCGTCTTCCTCCGTTGCCGCCTCGGCAACAAGGATACTTTCATCTTCTTTGAAAAGCGCGCATCTTACTGTGCATGGCTTGTCAGAACGGCCGAATATACGTAATTCAGCTCCCCACTGGAACACCATATTGTCTTTAAAAATGCCGTTTAACCAGATAGCCATACCTAATGATTATAACTTATCGAACTATGGTTTGAATTGTCTTTTTGGTTTCAGAAAAGCGTACTGATGAACAGATATGCCTGACCTGCATCACCGTTAACAGTGATGAATCCCTGGGCTACTGCGGAACCGAAAGTCATTACTCCGTTAAGGACGGCAGTAAAAGCGTCAGTATCCGCATCGATATAAAACGGCGCATTGATATATTCATAAGGCGCAGTCTCAGCCTGTCCGTCTTCTACCTTGACATAGAAAGGCTGGTTGTCGAGATTGCCCTTAAGGGTGATCTGCGTAGCGGTATCCCTGAGGAATCTTGCTTTCGCAGCTCTCTGCTCAACTGCCCTGAAAATGCTCGCGAATGTGGGTTCAACTTTTGTCTTAGCAGCCATGTTAAATTCCTCCCGCTGTATTTACTTCTTTTGCGGACTCATCAGGTCCGCTGATTCCTTTATCTTCCTTAACTTCTGAAGCAGTCTTTTCGACCGGCATCATCTTCTTCTCAATGGCGAGTATCCAGGATGTAGGGATGATCTTTGATGCGACATGAAGTGCCTTTTGCGAAAAACCATAAACAAGGATCTGCCTTCCTTTCCCGGATGCTCTAATAGAGGCTTTTGCAAGCTTGACAGGATCGGCAACGACATACTTTCGGATGCCGGTAAAATCAGCTTGCGCTCCGCCTGTAGCTTTGCGCTGGAAATCGGTCTTAACGGGCCCCGGGCATATTGCCGTGACTATGATCCTGTGATCTTTCAGTTCGTAATAAAGCGCTCTCGAAAAAGAGATTACAAAGGCTTTGCTTGCCGCGTATGCCGCGAATCCCGGCTGGGGAAGAAATCCCGCCGATGATGCAATATTAATGATCCTCGGTCTTTTGTCTCTTGTCCGGGAGAGATCTCTCACGATCATGTATGGAATGCAGATCCTGGTAAGCTTAGCCAGACTCGTGCAGTTGACGTCGATCGTATCTTCAAGTGTCTTGGCGGGGTGATCTTCCACCAGACCTTTCATGCCCATTCCCGCACAGTTTATAAGCAGACCTATCTGAGGCTTTTCCGAAGCCAGACGTTCAGAAAGCCTAGTCATATCTTCAGGTGAGGAAAGGTCGGCAGTGACCGGTACTATACGGTCGTCTCCAAGCAGTGTCTTTATCTCAATGAGCTTATCTTCACTTCTTGCTACTGCCCAGATCTCATCAAAGGGTGTGGCGCCGTTTACTCCGCGGTCATTAGCTATCTCTTCGAGAAAAGCTTTTCCGATACCGGATGATGCGCCTGTGATTATCGCGATGTGTTTGCTCACGACAGATCTACCTCCGATGAAGAACTCTAAAACAATAATACACTAAATCGAGAGACCTTCCATATAACAAAAAACGGCGGTCTCATTTCGAGGCCGCCGTAAATGGCTTTGATCAATTATCCTGACTGCCCGGATCGATCGGCTTAAATCCGAATACCGGCTGGGTTGCAGTAGGAGCTACATGCGCGCTCGGATCAGCTATGGCAGGTCTCTGACCTTCAAGCACCTGACCCTTTGCAGCTTTAAAGCGTGTATCCGTGACGTGCTGGTCACCCTGCAATATTGCCGAAGAACTGACGGCTGTTCCGTATGAACTCATTGCTTTGTCTTCGTTCTTAGGCTCAGTCGCTTCCTGCTCACCTGCCTGCTTAAACGGGTTGATCGCCGCTGCACCGCGGGAAGCCCATACAGGTGTCCTTGCCGCGCCGTTTGATTTGCCGGCCAGCATGCTTCCCAACTGGTTGGAGTTGGTAGAACCGGTCTTGGTGCGTGCCGGAGCAGCTACGGGATTAAACGTGCTCTTTGCCGCTGAATCATTTGCTGAAGGACGTTTTGTACCGAAAGCCGAAGGTCTGCTGACAGGGCCTGTCTGGGCAGGCTTTGCCTCACCCTTGATCTCGGAAACGGATCTGCCTGTCCTCATAGCGGCACGCATTGCCTGCTGCTCTCTTGCTGCTTCGGCTCTTTCTTTTGCCTGTCTGACCGCATCACTGTCCTGAAGGACCTTGGCCGGAGCCTGCGGTGTGAACTTCGAATTGGATGACTTTACAGCCGAAGAAACGATCTTCTCGGACGTATGTGAACCCGAAACAGGTTTGAAAGCCGAAGATACTATCTTGTCTGTCGGGCGCGATCCTAATGACGGCTTGAATGCAGAAGACATGATCTCATCAGTTGTATGAGATACCTCCGTCTTGAAGACCTCATTCGGATTGACCGATCTGGCACGTGTGATACCTTCCGCAGGCTTAAACGGAGTTGCTGCTGCCGGCTTTGCCTGAGCCTGAACAGGTTCTTCCTGCTTATCGTCTGTTCCCGCCGCTGTTCCGGCAGCAGCTGCGAACGCTGCCGCATGGTTTACGGAAAACTCCTTGGGACGCTTGATCGGAGTATGCTGTTCAGTAGATATAGGCTTGAAAGCTGACTTCTCGGCTCTCTCAGCTTCCTCATCGATCGCCTTGATCTCTTTCTTTCCTGCAGCAGGGTTATAGCTGTAACCGCGCTGTGCATCAGAAGCTATCGGTGCATACTTTTCACCTGATCCTCTGATTGCATATACGAGATCTCCTACTCCCGGAATGAAATCCAGAGCAAGATCCTTGCCGGTCTTACCTTCATTCCTGAGCTTTCTGATCCTGAGATAGCTCAGACCTGCAACTACCATTGCGAGAACGAACCAAAGCCATGCAAATGACCTTCTGTGCCATTCGGTATGGTTCAGAGCTGCTTCAGGTGCAGCCTCTTCTTCAGTAGGCTCAGTAGTTGTCGTAGTGGGGTCGATCTTATTGGCTGCCGCAGCCATGATCTCGGATGTTGTCTCCGAAGTTTCAGCTGTTTCTGAACTGTTCTTGATCTTATTTTTTATGGCATTCGTCTTTCCGGCAGCTGCCTTCTTCTCGGCTGCTGTCTTCTTGGCTGAAGTCTTCTTTTTTGTGTTCTTCTTGTTCTCAGTTGTCGGCTTAGCAGAACTCTGTGCCGATGACTGGATCGTAGGTTTAGTTGTTACCGTCGGCTTTGTAGTCGGCTTTGTAGTCGGCTTTGTTGTCGGCTTTGTGGTCGGCTTCGTGGTCGGCTTTGTGGTCGGCTTCGTGGTCGGCTTCGTGGTCGGCTTCGTGGTCGGCTTAGCCGTAGGATTGGCAGTCGGCTTTGTGGTCGGTTTAGCCGTAGGACTCTTTGTGGGACTCTTGGTAGGATTTGCAGTCGGCTTTGGTGTCGGCTCGGTGATCGTACATTTTATCAGTTTTGCACTGTTTGCGTTCAAACCAGTACCATTAAGCACTATTTTGTATGTGTGTTCGTTTTTCGGTTTGCTGATCGAAATCTTTAGTGTACTATCATTTGTCGAGGTAATCTTAATGCCGCTATCAGGGGTTGCATGAAATTCCTGCTTACTAATATCAAAGCTCATCGTGATAGAAGCGTTGCTTTTTAAACTCCAAAACTTAAATTGGATAACGCACTCGTCAGCTCTGCTGGAATAAGTGCCGAACCAATAGCGCTTATCAGCACGTACAATCTCTGTGCCTGCCGAAGAAAAACAACTGAATGCTATAACCAAACTCAGAAAGAATACAAATACTTTCTGAACGTTTCGCCTTACTATTATGTTATCCATTTGCAGATACCTCACCAGCATCTTCAAATAAATACAAACATGATAAAACCGCAATAATCCTGCTCAACTTATTGCCTGACGTCATTAATAACCCCTCCCCGGGTACGTATTCAACGAAGCGTTAACAATTTGTTAACACCTAAATTATACAATCCCTACAAGAAATTACAAGGGAAAAGACAAATATGTAGTAAATTTGACAAAACCGCAAATGCTGTATTTTACTGCATTTGCGGTTTTCAAGTGTCAAACTGCCTTTTAAATAATTTAGATGTTTGTCTATATATCCCTTACGCCCTGTCCTGTTATCGAGTCGGGTTCAGGCTCTACATCTCCGCTTCCGGGACGCGTCGGAGCCTCTACCTTCTTGCGGTTTATTCCGGACGATGGTCTCTTGTGCCTGACAGGCTTGTGTTCTTCCCCGTCAGCCGGGGCAAAGCCCTCTAAAGGCTTCTCCGCTGCAGGAAGTATCGCTTCCTCGCCGGTCTTCATGATGTCAGGCTTTTCGGCCTGGACTTCAGCAGGACGCTCAACAACGGCATTCTCAACGTCTGTACCGATCTGGGGACGCATAACGGATCCGAGCATAGGATCTTCATCCTTCTCATCAGTCGCTCTGCGCCTTATATATTCTGACACCGAGCCTTTTCCGACTCTTGCAGAAGTCGGACGTTTAAGTTCGGTAGGTTTCACCTTTGCCGGCGCCGCGGAGTCGGTGACAAGAGCCGGAGTGGTAGCTTCTTTTCCGACAACATCGGAATCGAGCTCGGCTTTCTGAGCACGTCTTGCGGCCAGTGTATTTGAATAAACAGGTCTTATGGGAGCTGTGTTGGATTTCTGGAGATAACCGTTGATAACAAGCCTGTCGCGCTCACGGTCGATCTCCTCGGCTTTCTTTGAGGAAATACCAAGCTGGCCGAAAACCTCTTTTGCCTCGGGGTCATCATCCTCGGCTTCGCTCCTTCCGCCGATCAGCGTGTTCGTAGTTCCTGCGGCCTCCTCGGCACGCTTCTCGGCTTCCCTTCTTGCCCTCTCCTGCTCTCTGTACTTCCTGCCGTCCGCATCGCTTCGGCCTTCCACTCCGCCGACAACCTCGAGCTTGCGTCTTTCAGCCTCCCAGGCCTTTTCGCGCTTCTTCTTACGGTCCTCAAGAGCTCTCCAGACGGTAAACGAGACCACGAGAGCAAGGATGACTGCCGGAATTCCGATCCAGAGCACCTTTTCAATGAACATATTATTTTCAAGAATACTAAGTTCTATCATCAGTGTCCTTGCTGTCTCCTGAAGGGACATCCTCCTTGCCGTCAGTCGTCTCAGTCTTTGATGCTGCCGCACGGACTCCGGCCAGCACTGCGAAAGCGCATACACCGACACCCGCCAAAACTATTATAACTGCCACAACTATCCTTCGCACGTTTGACGCGGGAGATTTTTCGGCAGGCTTGCTTTCGGCCGTAGTTTCGACTGCCGTTGTCTCCTGCGTTTCGGAAGTGTTATCGGCAGTAGTCTCGGAAGGCTTTTCACTTTCGGGCGCAACGGTTACTATCTTTCCAGAAAACTCGGAAAGCGAGATGCCGTTTGCTCCAAGCGGGACCTTGTGGTCTAATCCTACGAACTTACCCGAATCGTTCTGCCAGAGGACTTTCTTTACAAGTCCGTACTTTTCCTCGTCCCATGTCTTGAAATCATCCTTTACCAGTCCGCCCGTATCTCCGGAATTAGCGTTGAAACACCAGAAGGTGTGATTCAGCTTCTTCTCGTCTATCAGCTGCCTCATGTAGTTCATCCATTTGAGGTTGTCGCCCTGCATAAAGCCGCCCCATTCACCGACCAGGATCGGAGCGATGCCCTCATCTGTTATATAGAGCCAGTAAGGGTCCCAGGCATCCTTTTTGAGGGATTCAAACGTAAATTCTTTCTCAAACCACGGCTGCTTATAGACGATCGGGCCGTAATCGTGAGGTGAATAAACGATCTGCTTATTGAGTGTTTCGGACCCGAAGTCGACAGGATAGTCCTTAACGCCCATAAGGTTTCCGCCCCACCAGGTGATGCGGTAGTCCTCTTTATTGGTCGATGTGAAGTTGTTGGACTTGATATCTTTAGGATAGATCTCGATGCCCTCGATAACGATCAGGGCATGTGGATTTTCTTTGAGAACAGCCTTGCCGGCCTTCTCGGCGACCTTTTTCCAGTTGTTCGGATCGTTTGAATCGTTCCAGATAGCGACAGGTGACTCCGGCGGCTTGCCATGCGGCTCGTTCTTGAGGTCATAGGCAACGATGGTGTCATTGTCCTTGTATCTTGCCGCGATCCATCTGAGAGATTCGATGAAATCAGCCTCGGTAAGCTCGTCCTTGTACCAGACAGGATGGTTATGTCCCGCCGCATCGGTCTTAACCGAGTGGATGTCTATCATTATCTTCATGCCGTTCTGCTCGCAAAGAGAGACGACGTAATCGAAGATCTCCAAAGAGTTCATGCTGTTGAGCTCTTCGTTATATGCGTTATTGTAATTAGCCTTGGGATATTCGCCCTTCTTCCACTGGAGAAGGAGCTCGGATGACATGGGGACGCGCAGGAGATTAAATCCGTGGTCAGCTATCGATGCGAGAGTTTCCTTGAGGTTGCAGTTCCATACGCCGTCGAAAAGATTCGTTCCGGTGTTATAGCCGAACCAGTTGCAGCCCGTAAGCCAGACCTCACTGCCGTTCATATCGACGATCTTCGAGCCCTTGGTGGTAAGCCAGTCGTCGCCCTTTTCACCTTTGGTATTTCTTGCAGGTGCTGTTGTGCTGCCGCTTCCTGTGGCTGCACTCGTGCTGCCTGTCACTTTTGAGCCGGGATCAGAGGATACTTTTCCGCTTTCACCGTCGCCTTTTACGGATATAAGCTTTGCGGATTTGATACCGCTTCCGTTGACCTGGATGCCGACGCTGCCGTTAAAAGCCCATTTGTTGGGTCCCGTAGAGGAGACGGTTGCAATTACGCGCTTGCCGCTGATCTTGTAGGAATCAAAGCCCCAGCCTGACGCTTTCTTTATCTTTCCGGAGAACTCAGCCGTTACCGTGATCGTCTTATATCCGCTGCAGCCCGAAAGCTGAACTGTCAGCTGTCCGCCGTTGCCCCAGCAGTTGCTCTTGGCTTTGCCCGCAGGCGCGGCAAATACATTTACGGGAAACATGCATACAAGTAGGATTACCACGATCAGGAATGCTGTTTTGCGGGTAATTTTGTCAGATCGCATATTGATGGAGAACCTCAGAGATCCAGTTTTATTTCACGTCCGGAGTTCTCGTACTTCTCGTACTTAATGCCGGCTGAATCAAGCATGCGTCTCGCTGCCTGAGCCGTCTCGGTATCGTGATATTTGTCGTCAAGATAAACGATCCTTCCGACCTTCTTCTGTATGAGGGCCTTTGTGCATTCGTTGCAGGGGAAGAGCGTCGTATATACGGTATCGCCTTCAAGATCAGCAGTCTTGCTGTTCAGCACGGCGTTGAGCTCGGCATGGGTAACATAAGCATACTTGGAATCCAGCGTGCCGCCGTTCCTGTCCCACGGAAAGTCGTCATCGGAACAGCCGAGAGGCATTCCGTTATAGCCTACCGAAATAATGTAATTGGCTCTGTCTACGATGCACGCACCGACCTGAGTGTTAGGGTCCTTGGATCTCTTTGAAGCAAGAGACGCAACACCCATAAAGTATTCGTCCCATGACAGGTAATCAGCTCTTTTATCGCTCATGCCGGCACCTCCGGAGTAATGTTGTTCATTGATTTTACCCTACATAGGAAAACGCCGCAAGAAAAGAAGCGGACAATAAAACCTGCTAACAAAAATCAAGAGCTTGTTGGCAGTTTTCTGTTTTGAAATAACTGGGCATAGCAAACAGACCGGAGTCAAATCCGGTTTTTGTTTT
>CACYMP010000023.1 GCA_902775565.1 Oscillospiraceae bacterium | reverse complement strand
TATTGGAGAGGTACGGCACAAAGGCGTTTTACGACTTTCCCCATCAAGATCACGTGTAAGACGGGGACGGCCGAGACGGGATTCGAGAAGACCAAGAAAGAGTATTCAAACGGTCTGTTTATATGCTATGCACCTAAAGACAAGCCTGAAGTCGCTATTGCGCTCGTTGTAGAAAAAGGCGAGTGGGGTGCTTCGACGACCGTAATCGCAAGAAAGCTCATCGCTTCTTACTATAATGTCGTAGACAACACCAGCTATCCGGTCTATATCAGTAATCCCACGCCGGGTGACCACGTAGACTGATATATTTAAGGCTATTTGACATAAAGACAGTTTTTTTGCCGCAGTTTTGTATTAAAGGGAAATTGTCCGCAAAAACTTTATACGTTAAAATTTCATCAGTATCTTTAATGGGGGCTTCTTGATGAAAATCGTTCTGATGGCTGATAACAGAAAGACGGAACTTCTCGTCAATTTTTGTATTGCGTATAAGCCCCTTCTTGAGAAGCATCAGCTTATCTCTGTTTATAACACCGCCAAGCTGCTTAAGTCTTCTGCCGATCTGGACGTTTCGGGTCTGTCGGTAGATTATTCGAGCGGTTTTGAGCAGCTTGCTTCAAGAGCTGAGTTTAACGGCATTGACTGCGTTATCTATCTGAGGGACGGCAGGACAAAGGGTGAGTCCAATCCGGGCGAGCTTTTGGATGTATGCGACCAGAATATCATCCCTTATGCTACGAACATCGCTTCCGCCGAGATCCTGATCACCGCTATCGATAACGGTGCTCTTGATTACCGTGAGTGGAACGCTGCCGACAATCAGGGCTCCGTTGGCTGATATTTCATGAAAATCTTAAGAATCCCCAAGGGACCTTTAATGTCAAATATGTATTTGGCATGTTTTGATAACGGCGTTTTTGTTGTCGATCCGTCCGTTACGCCCGATAAGGTCTCTTCCGAAGTGACAAATGTAATAGCGATACTTATTACTCACGGTCATTACGACCATATAAAGTATGTTGATGAATGGCATGAGAGATTCCCGGATGCCCCGATATACATGAATCCTGCCGATCAGGTCCTTCTCGGTGATCCAGGGGATAACTGCTCATATATGGACGGTCTTGCCAAGGTTTTCGATTTCCCTTACGTAAAAGCCGAGGGCAGTATCAACATAGGCGGTATTGAAATTGATGTATTAAGTACTCCGGGCCACACAATGGGTTCGGTATGCTATATGTTCAGGGAAGAAGACAAGCAATATCTTTTTACCGGAGATACCGTATTTGCAGGTTCTGTTGGTAGAACTGATATGGCAGGAGGCTCTTTTGCTCTGTTAAATAAATCCATTGAAGCCGTTTCAAAGCTCGATCCGGAGACTTTGATCTTCCCGGGGCACGGTCCTGAGTCTACCGTCGGCGACGAGGTAAAATACAATCCTTTCTTTGCCGAATAAGGGTTTGCTTGACTTTTCGCTTATCATATATGTACAATGGGCAATGCGATGAAGGTGCGTAAGTAGTCTTTTTGCTTCCGTAAAAGAGAGTCGTGTCACCGGCTGAAAGCACGATACGAAGGGCATAAAGATGAATTTCAACACCGGAGCTTCTGTCGAAAACGGCTTTTGGCTGATTAAGCAGATGCGGTGCGCGGCAAGACAGCGCAATACAAGTGCGGGTTGTTATAATGGCATCCCGAACATGGGTGGTACCGCGAAGGTGCATATTAATGCGAATTCGTCCCGTGGCAATTTAAGTTGCCGCGGGATTTTTATTTTTCAGGCGACTGCTAACAAGGAGGAGGCAAAAATGGCTGAACTTAGTGAATTAAGCGCAAAGTTGTCAGAGATCAAGGCCAAGATAGAGTCTGATCTTACTGAGATCAAGAGTTCAAAGGGTATCTTTGAGTACAGAAAGAGCATAATGGACTCAAAGGAAGGTAAGATCGGCTCGCTCATGAAAGAGATGGGCAAGATCCCGAAAGAACTCAAGGCCGACTACGGCAAGATGGTCAATGAGATAAGGAACTGGGCAACCGAGAAGTTTGACAGCATGGATGCAGAGTTCAAGGCTGCCGAGCAGAAGGCGCGCTATGAAGCTGAGACCATTGATGTTACTCTGCCTTCAAAGAAGCTAAAGAAGGGATATCTGCATCCCAATACCCAGGTAAGAAACCAGATCGTGGACATTTTCGGCTCTATGGGCTTCTCTGTCTATGAGGGTAATGAGATCGAGACTGATCACTATAACTTCACGGCTCTTAATATCCCTAAGGACCACCCTTCGCGTGATATGCAGGATACATTCTATCTGAGCCCTGAATTCCTTTTGAGGACACAGACCTCTGCCGGTCAGGTTCACGTTATGGAATCTCAGCAGCCCCCGATCAAGATCATCTCACCGGGCAAGGTTTTCCGCTCCGATGACGATGCCACGCATTCGCCCATGTTCTCCCAGATGGAAGGACTTGTAGTTGATGAGGGCATTACACTCTGCGATCTTCAGGGTATGCTCGACGTATTCGTCAAGAAGATCTTCGGTGAAGAGACAAGAACGAGACTTCGTCCGTCTTACTTCCCGTTCACGGAGCCTTCCGTTGAGGTAGACGTCTCCTGCTTCCAGTGCGGCGGCAAGGGATGCAAGCTCTGCAAGGGAACAGGCTGGATCGAGGTCCTTGGTGCTGGCGTAGTCAACAAGAAGGTTCTTGAAGGCTGCGGGATCGACAGCGACAAATACAGCGGTCTGGCTTTCGGTATCGGTATCGATCGTATTGCCATGCTCAAGTACGGCATCAACAACATCAAACTCTTATTTGAGTCTGATCTGCGCGTGCTTGAACAGATCGACGATTAAGGTAAGGAGGCAAAGATATGTTAGTACCATTAAGTTGGCTTAAGGATTATGTTGATATTGATGTCACCCCTGACGTTCTTGAAGAGAAGCTCTTCAGCTGCGGATTCGAGGTGGAAGAGAAATATGAGGTAGGCAAGGACATAAGCAAGGTCGTTGTCGGTGAAGTCAAGACATGTGAAGCGATCGAAGGAACACACCTTCATCTCTGCACTGTCGATGCCGGCGAAAACGGTGTCCTTCAGATCTGCTGCGGCGCTGATAACGTTGAGGCAGGCGGCAAGTATCCGCTGGCTCTAATCGGAGCACAGGTATATGCTACCGCAAAGGATCACGTTACGGTTGAAGGTGTCATGACCATCGGCCAGGGTAAGCTCAGAGGCTATGACTCATACGGCATGCTATGTTCAGGCGTTGAACTGGGCGTTTCCGAGGACATGTTCCCGGGTGCTGGTTATAACGGACTTCTCGTATTGCCTGCGGACAGTGTTCCGGGCAGCGATGTTAAGCCCATCTTAGGCCTTGATGATTACATTTTCGATGTATCCATCACTGCAAACAGGCCTGACTGCCAGAGCATCTTCGGCATTGCAAGGGAAGTGGCTGCAGTTCTCGGCAAGCCCGTCAAAGAGCCTGCTCTTGATTACACCGAGAGCGATGTCTCGATCGACTTCAATATCCGTGTATCAGCTCCCGACCTTTGCCCGAGATACATCGGACACTATGTCTCTGACGTCACGATAGGTGAGTCTCCGCTTTGGATGAAGCGTCGTCTCGCTCTTGTTGGGTGTTCAGCAATCTCCAACGTCGTTGATATCACCAACTACGTTCTTTACGAGCTCGGCCAGCCGATGCATGCTTTCGATTATTCGTACCTTGAAGGCGGCGAGATCCACGTCCGCCGTGCAGAGGACGGCGAGAAGATAGTTACTCTCGATGAGAAGGAATTTGCTCTTACTTCAGATAACCTTGTCATCTGTGACGGCAAGAAGCCTGTCGCTCTTGCCGGAATCATGGGAGGTCTCAACTCCGAGATACTTGATTCGACCAAGGCAGTCATGTTCGAAGCTGCAAAGTTCGCTCACGACAACATCCGTAAGAGCTCAAAAGCTCTTGGTCAGGTATCTGACTCAAGCCTTAGATTCTCTAAGGGCGTTGACGAATATACGACCGTCATGGCTATGAAGAGAGCTCTGCATCTCATTGAGGAATTGGGCTGCGGCAAGGTCAGCAAGACTTCTTTCGATGTCAATACAGGCAATTCGATCGAGCCCAGAAAACTTACTGTCAGCGTAAAGAAGGTTAACGGAGTATTGGGAATAACCGTTCCTGACGAAGATATCGTACGCATCCTTACAGGCCTTAATTTCGCGCCTGAGCTTAACGGCGATGAGCTTACGATCTATATTCCCGGATACCGTGTTGATATGGAATCTTACCAGGATGTCGCTGAGGAAGTTATCCGTATGTACGGTTACGATCACATCGTGCCCACATTCATTCCTACAGCTAAGGTTACGAGCGGCGGCTATAACCTGAAGCAGCGTTCCGAGCTTAAGATCAGACGCGATCTTTGCGCGGCCGGCGCTTCTGAAGGCGTACATTATTCGTTCTTCTCGCCCTCTGATTTCGATCTGTTGAAGCTCCCTGAGGATGCACCCGAAAGGAAAGCCATCAAGATATTGAATCCTATCAACATCGACCTTTCTCTGATGCGTACAACTTTGGCACCCCAGATGATCAAGGCTATGGCGAGAAACCAGAAGAACGGCATTCTGACAGGCCGTATCTACGAGATGGGCAACAAGTTCCTGCCTAAGAGCCTGCCTCTTACCGAGTACCCCGATGAGCGCGAGACTATCTGCATAGGTGTATTTGGCGAGGATGAGGATTTCTATTCGCTCAAGGGCCTTGTTGACGTTATTGCAGATTCTCTGGACGTAGAGTTCGATTACGGTAAGGATACCAAGTCATTCCTTCACCCGGGCAGAACGGCAAAGGTCATCTGCAACGGCGAAGATGTCGGTTATTTGGGACAGGTCCTCTATGAGATCTGCGATGAGCTCGACATGAGAGTACCCGCATATGTCGCGGAGATCGATCTGCGTGCTTTGAGCAAATACTACGGCAAGGAAAGAAAGTTCATCCCGCTCCCGAAGTTCACGGAGGAAAAGCGCGATTTCTGCTTTGTCATGGATAAGGGCATCAGCTGCGCCGATGTTGAGAAGGAGATCAAGTCTTCATGTGAGTACATCACAAAGATCGAGCTTTTCGATATCTATGAAGGTATCCAGCTCGGGATCAACAAGAAGAGCCTTGCTTTCAGCGTAGTATTCACGCCCGGGGATGAGGAGTTCAAGCCTGAGGTCATCGACGGCTTTGTTTCCACGATCCTTGCCAACCTCGGTGAGAAGTACGGTATAACTCTCCGTGCATGATCTGAAAACCGTTTAATAGGTAATATAGTTGACCTGTTTACGGCTTTTGGCCCTGCACATAACAAAATCAATGCTTTGCACGATTTACGCCCGGTTCGCCGGGCGTTTTTCTTTGTCGGCTTTTGTAGTTTTTTGTCGGTAATTTTCATGCCTTTCCGGTTGTAAGATCAGGTAAATCTTTATCAGGGGGTGTATATATGTCGACACTTGAAACTGCAATTGTATTTACGATTGTCCTGACACTTATCACGTTCTTTGTCACTGCTCCCGAATCCACTGCGATGGAAGCGTTTAACGACTGCAAATACGGGTTTGAGGAGAGCAGTTTTCAGAACAGGGATAAGACTCTCCTTACCGAAAGGAAGATCGGGTCAGCAATCTCATATGATGCTTCTCCGGAAAGGCTTTGTACATATCTTACGGGCCTTTCTGACAATTTCAGGCTTATCTACGGCAAAGCAGCAGGCATAGCGAGCGGGGTGGATACCGATGAGAGCAAAGAATAAGAAGCCAAAGAACCGCTACGGTGCCTCGTCGGTGTTTTTGGGGATAATACTTTCGGCTGTTATCCTTATCGAATGCACTTTTCTGACGTTTGTCTGGGAGCTTGATTACATGACCAAGGTCAACAGTGCGGCAGAAGCGCAGATCGAGAGCATCATGTGCGAATACAACAGGCAGCTTTTTGATGTGTACGGAGTTTACGCGTTCACCAAGGATGCCGTTGACGATGACATCTACAGGAAAGCTCTTCTGGCATGCGGATATGAGGAAGGCCCGGTCCTGGATCTCGGCGGTTATAAACAGATTGACAGGAAAGCCCTGCGCGATGCGATAAACATGTATTACTCATACAGGGCAACAGGCATCACTATATGTCAGATAGCAGATGTCTTCTCGGAAATGATCGGAGAGCTGGTAAATACCGGTGTCTTAAAAAGCATCAAGGAATACACATCAAGTCCTGCGGCGGGGTTTGTAAGCGACATAATATCCGGATCTGAGAAGCTTACTGAATGGATAGAAAAAGCAGGTGAAGCGCTTAAGATCGATGATATAGATTCAAAGCTCGGCATCTTTGAGTCGGTAAAGAAGAGCCTTAAAGGCAATGATAACGATCTTAAGGATCTCTCGATAAATATCAGCATAAGCGACATGAAGCCCGCGATAAAGCTGATAGACAGCCTGATGGAGCTTCATGAGACACAGGCCAAGACCAGCTGCAAGCTGCTTACTCATTTAAATGCCGCTAATTACTTTTCTTACAATTTCGACTGTTTTCTGAAACAGGATATTGATTACTCGATCAACGGAACGGCTTTTTCTAACATTCACAGCAAAAATAAAGACGATGCGGAGTATATCCTGACGGGACTGACGGGTAATGCGTCGATCGCAGCCGTAAACTATCTGCTCCTGGCCGTCCTTACCGGCAAGAACTTCCTTAAGGACTATCTGGATAAGGATTTCAGGTCGAAAGTGGATGTGGTCTCGCAGATCCTGTCAGCGATAATCGCGGTTATATCAGAGTGGTCTGTCGAGATCGATTACAGGATAATAACCGTCGCCTTGATCTTTCTGATAGCAACAATTCAGGGCGGAAAAGATATAAACACGCTGAGAAAAGGGGAACGGGTAACTCTTGCCGAGACCAAGGATAAGACCATCGCAACAGCAGGATACAGGGATTTTCTTTATCTTTTCATGCTTGCTCAGAGCGATGACAGGATGATCGACAGAAGCCTTAATATCCTCAAGAGAGACTACGGCGATCTTTATACCGGTCTTACCGCAAAAGCGGATGCAGGTCTTAAAAAGATCGAGATCAAAAGAAGCTATGTTCTATACGGGTGAACGGTTATGAAAAACAAAAAAGGAAGCGTTACAGTCGAGACATCAATCTGCTTTACGATAGTGCTTTTATTAATTGCCTGCATAGTGAGTGCAATTAACCTGTACAGGACCGATATCCTTATGACCAGAGCTGTAAACCAGTGCTGTGAGAACATGTCGCTGTTATATCCGGTCACCGTACCGGCCGGAGATGCCGCTTCGGTCCTTCTGAACGCATTTCCGGACACTGGTGTGGAAGGCACGAAGGCTTCTTCGGTTATCGGAACAGTCCTGAAAGCCGTTGGCGGGATCAATTCGATATCAGGGTTTAAGCTCGAGGAATCCGTGCTTGAGGGTGTTCTGGCAGGCACTATGGCCAAAAACATCGTGCTCTACTATAAAGCGCGCAACGGCGGGTCGGCATTCTTTTGTCCGGACGACATTGATGTCAATTTCGATATAAGCAGCAAACGCCACGTTATCGAGGTCACGGTCGATTATTCAGTGGTTACGGTGGCAGGAAGAAGACATAAGCAGATCTACCAGATAATACCTCTTTACGGCGATTCATCGCTGATACTTGAAGGTTCAGACCCGAAAAACGGCGGTAAAGACATATGGGACCAGGATAATTTCAAAAGAGGCGAAGCTTTCAGGAAGGTCTTTAATACGAATCTGCCCAAGACATATCCGGTTATAGACGATTATTCGGGCGGAAATGCCACGTCTCTTAAGACCATAGACCTGACCGCGCCTTACTACAGTTCCAAGTCAAAGATCAGTAAGAGCATAAAAGCCGATATAGATGAACTTTCGAAGTTTAACGGTACCGAGAAGAACATAAACGGAAAGATCTATAAGGTCGGAGACATTAAAAGCAAGACCTTAAAGGTCGTTGTTCCATCGAATTCTCCCAAAGACAGGAAAGATGTGGTATCTTCTCTGAAGGAATATGCCAGGACCAAAGGTGTGACTCTTGAGATTAAAGAATACGGCAATTCCTCAAAATATGCGGACAAACAGCCGTAATTTCAGAAAATTGACGGGATATTTCCTTATATTTAATTTATTGTATTAAATTCGATATTGCGTTAAGATATATCGGTGAATTTGGAGGTATCTTGTTTGAGACACGAAAATACAGTTAGAGCGCCGAGCCTGGCGAACTCAAGAATCAACACGGACAACAGGTCAAACCTGTCTATTGGCGACACCTTAAGAAAGGCTAAGACCAATCTTTTCTTCTCAAGATGTCTGGCGGGTATCTTGGCCGTTGTCGTTATTACTGCAGTTTTCGTTGCCTTTTACATGGGATATACCGGACCGCTTTTTGATTTCGTTAACAATGCCGTCGGGTAAGATATCATGATAAAGAACAAAGACAAGAACGAGATTAAATTCGCTGCTGCCTTTACCGATGTTGAGATGGAGGAGCTTTTTGACCTTTACAGCGCCATTTTGACAATGGAGAACCCTGAAGAGCTCCACAAGTTTTTCAAGGACCTTTGCTCGGTAAATGAGCTTCATTCTTTTCTTCACCGCTGGCAGATCGTAAGAAGAATCGAGCAGGGGAAGAGCTATGAAGAGATAATCAAGGAACTTTCCGGAACCCCCGAAAATGCTGAAACTGAGACCTGTTCCGAATCAAAGCACGGAAGCGGCAGGGTCAGGGGAAAGGCCAGGAGTTCAACCAAGGTCAGCTCAACTACGATATCAAGAGTTAAGACATGTTACATCAATCCGGAAGGCGGATACAGAACAGCACTTAAAAGACTTAACGAACGAGATAATAAAGAACAAGAGGAGAAATCGGAGTAAATGGGTATATTAACTTCAGTATTCGGTACACACAGCGATCATGAACTTAAGAGGATCAAGGGCCTTGTAGACTCAGTAATGGGCTATGAGGAAGAGTTTTCTGATCTTTCTGACAAGGAACTTCAGGGCAAGACGGATGAATTCAAGAAGAGACTTGCTGACGGCGAGACTCTCGATGATCTTCTTCCTGAAGCATTCGCAACAGTAAGAGAAGCCGCTTGGCGTGTTCTGGGCATGAAGCCTTACAGAGTACAGGTTATCGGCGGTATCATCCTGCATCAGGGAAGAATCGCGGAAATGAAGACGGGTGAAGGTAAGACCCTCGTTGCTACAATGCCTGTTTACCTCAACGCTCTCACCGGCAAAGGCGTTCACGTTGTAACCGTCAACGATTACCTCGCAAAGCGTGACTCCGAGTGGATGGGCAAGGTTTATAAGTACCTCGGCCTGACCGTCGGTCTCATAATCCACGATATCCCCAACCGTGACCGTAAGGGCATGTATGCATGTGATATCGTTTACGGAACCAACAACGAGTTCGGATTTGACTATCTGCGTGACAACATGGTCGTAAGAAAGGATCAGATCGCACAGCGTGAACTTAATTACGCTATCGTCGACGAGGTCGACTCGATCCTGATCGATGAGGCGAGAACACCGCTCATCATCTCCGGCCGCGGAGTTGAATCTTCTGACCTCTACAAGAAAGCAGACGCTTTCGTTAAGACACTTAAGCCTTACACCGTAGTCGAGACAGACGACAAGGTCGATATGGATGACCTCGTAGGCGACGCTGATTACGTTATCGACGAGAAGGCAAAGACATCCGTTCTTACAGCTAACGGTATTGCTAAAGCCGAGAAGCACTTCGGTATCGACAACCTTTCTGATTCCGACAACTTCGATCTTCAGCACTATATCAACAACGCTCTCAAGGCAAACGGTAACTTCAAAAAGGACGAGCAGTACATCGTTCAGGACGGCGAGGTCATCATTGTAGACGACTTCACGGGCCGTCTCATGCCGGGACGCCGTTACAGCGACGGTCTGCACCAGGCTATTGAAGCCAAGGAAGGAGTTAAGGTCGCAAGCGAGAATAAGACACTTGCCACCATTACATTCCAGAACTTCTTCAGAATGTACACAAAGCTTTCCGGAATGACCGGTACAGCATACACAGAGGAAGCTGAGTTCAGACAGATCTATAACCTCGACGTTATCCAGATCCCTACAAACAAGCCTGTTATCAGAAAAGACGATTACGATGCAGTCTTTAAGACAGAGAACGGCAAGTATTCCGCAGTCCTGCGTACGGTTAAGGAAGCTCACGAGAAGGGACAGCCCGTACTTGTCGGTACTGTAAGCGTTGACAAGTCAGAGCTCCTTTCAAGGATCTTCACAAAGTACGGCATCAAGCACAACGTACTCAATGCCAAGAATCATATGCGCGAGGCTGAGATCGTTGCTCAGGCAGGCCGTAAGGGTGCAGTTACTATCGCAACCAACATGGCAGGCCGTGGTACCGATATCATCTTAGGCGGTAACGCTGAATTCCTTGCTCTTCAGGAAATGAGAAAACTCGGTTATACAGATGAGCTTATTGATGCATCCACAGCTCACAATGAGACTGATGATGAACTTGTTCTTGAAGCAAGAGAGAGATTCAGCACACTCGAGAAGAAGTTTAAGGAAGAGCTCGCTCCTGAGGCTGAGGAAGTCAAGGAGCTCGGCGGTCTCTTCATCGTAGGTACCGAAAGACATGAGTCAAGACGTATCGATAACCAGCTCAAGGGACGTGCCGGAAGACAGGGAGACCCGGGAAGATCCAAGTTCTTCCTTTCTCTTGAGGATGACCTCCTCAGGATCTTCGGCGGTGACCGTGTTACAAGCCTTGCTGATTCTTTAGGTATCGAAGATGACATGGAGATCCAGTTCAAGTCACTTTCAAAGATGATCGACAGCTCACAGAGAAAGCTTGAAGCTCTGCATTTCTCATCACGTAAGAGCGTCCTCGAATACGATGACGTCAACAACGTTCAGAGAACGATCACATACGAGCAGAGACGTCAGGTCATCAACGGTAATGACGTACACGACATCTATCTGCAGATGGTTGAGCGTGTTGCTTCACGTGTCGTAAACACATATGCTCTTGACGGTGTGATCTCGTCTTCCGAGAGATACACATTAGGCAGGCAGCTTGAAGATATCTTCGGCGATCTTGATATCGTTAAGAAGGTTCAGGACGATGATTTCGATCTTCCTGATGCAGATGAACTTGCTGAGCAGCTCGCTGATGAGGCTAAGGAAGTCATCGCACAGAAGGACGAAGAGGTTTCTCCCGAAGTATTCAGAGAGGCTGAACGTCAGATCCTCCTGCGTACGGTCGATCTCAAGTGGATGGATCACATCGATGCATTGGATCAGCTCTCATCAGCTATCCGTATGCGCAGTGTCGGTCAGCACGATCCTGTTGTTGAGTACAAACTCGAAGGTTCCGCAATGTTCGAAGAGATGAACGAAGCTATCCAGAACGATGCTGTTAAGTTCATCATGAGAGCAAAGTTCACACCTGAGTCTGATTTCGAGGCTAAGGAAGTCGTAAGGAACGTTTCCGAGGGTAAAGGCCAGGAAGCAGCTGTAACTCCTCAGTCTGCAGGCACGCCTATCCAGGGAACCGCAGCTTCCAACGAGACAAGACAGCCTGTTAAGAGAGAAGCAGGCAAGGTCGGAAGGAACGATCCGTGCCCTTGCGGTTCAGGCAAGAAGTATAAGGACTGCTGCGGCAGAAAGTAATATGATCACTAATAAGGAAGAATATTTCGCATCTTTAAAAAGAGCCGGAGATTACATCAAAAGCTGTTTGGGTGACCGTAAGGTCCCTGAGATCTGCCTGGTATTAGGTTCAGGCTTAGGCCCTCTGGCTGACATGTGCGAACCTTATTTTTCCGTTCCGTATACTGATATTCCCGATTTCCCCAAGTCAACGGCTCCGGGACATGCCGGAAAGTTGACTGCGGGTAATCTGTCAGGCAAGGATGTTTTCATGATGAGCGGGAGATTCCACTACTATGAAGGCCATCCCATCGAGTCCATCGTCTTCTATGTAAGAGTAATGAAGATGATCGGCGTTAAGATGCTCTTCCTTACAAACGCGGCAGGCGGTATCAGACAGGATATGGTTCCACCTCAGTTCGTTGCAATCGAGGATCATCTGTCATTCTATGCTGAGTCTGTCTTAAGAGGACCCAATATAGATGAACTCGGCACAAGGTTTCCGGATCAGAGCAATGTCTACGATAAGAAATACATCGCCCTGCTCGAAGAATGTGCCAAGGATCTCAAAATCAATCTGACACGCGGTGTTTACGCTTACACAAAGGGCCCGCAGTATGAGACTCCGGCCGAGATCAGGGCGCTCCGAACGCTTGGAGCTGACTGTGTCGGAATGTCGACTGTACCTGAAGCTATCTGCGCCAACCATATGGGAATGAAGGTCGTAGCGGTCTCATGCATAACCAATATGGCGGCGGGAATCAGCAAAGGGCCGCTTTCCGAGAAGGAAGTCCTGGATACTGCAGCGGCCGCATCGGACCAAAGCTGCGCGCTAGTAAAGGAATTTATAAAACGACTTTAAATAAAGGAGCTTAAGCAATGTTCAATTACGAAGTAAAGGATATAAGTCTTGCGCCTTACGGATTAGAAAAGATCGAATGGGCTTACCGAAATATGCCGGTGCTTCGCGCAATTGAAGCAGAGCTTATTGCAAAGCAGCCTTTCAAAGGCCTTAAGATCTCAGTATCAGTTCACGTGGAAGCAAAGACGGCATGTCTTGCAAGAGCACTTGCCAGAGGCGGCGGTGAAGTTGCATTGACAGGCTGTAATCCGCTTTCCACACAGGATGATGTTGCTGCAGGTCTTGCATCTTTGAACATAATGAATGTCTATGCAGTCCATGGTGACACTGAAGAGGAGTATTTCGGCCGTCTTAAGAAGACTCTTGAATTCGGCCCTGATATCGTAATCGATGACGGCGGAGACCTTGCGCTTCTCCTGCATTCCGAGATGAAGGACCTTACTTCCAAGATAATCGGCGGCTGTGAAGAGACCACAACGGGAGTTCACCGCCTTGAGATACTTAAGAAAGAGGGTAAGCTCGCTTATCCCGTTATTGCTGTTAACGATGCAAGATGCAAGCATCTTTTCGATAACAGATTCGGTACAGGCCAGTCCGTCTGGACAGCTATCATGGCTACAACAAACCTTGTAGTTGCAGGAAAGACCGTTGTCGTAGCAGGTTACGGCATGTGCGGCAGGGGAGTTGCCATGAGGGCAAAGGGCCTGGGCGCTAATGTTATCGTTACCGAGATAGATCCCGTAAAGGCCTGTGAAGCGCTTATGGAAGGCTACACGGTCATGACTATGGATGAAGCTGCTCCCTTGGGCGATTTCTTTGTAACCGTAACGGGATGCAAGGATGTTATAACAGAAAAGCACTTCCTCATGATGAAAGACGGTGCGGTATGCTGCAACGCAGGACACTTTGACTGCGAAGTCAGCATGAAGGACATCAAGAAAATGGCTGTATCTTCATCGGAGCTCCGTCATAACGTTGTCGGATATAAGCTCGAAAACGGTAAGACTGTCTGCATAATCGCGGAAGGAAGACTTGTAAACCTTGCATCAGGAGACGGACATCCTGTAGAGATCATGGACATGAGCTTTGCGTTGCAGGCGCAGTCTGCGATGTATATCGCTACTTTAAACGACCGTTTGCCTATCGATGTATATCAGACGCCTGAAGTCATTGATAACAGGGTTGCTGAAATACTTCTTTCAACAAAGAATATTAAGATCGACGAACTTACCGAAGAACAGAAGAAATATATCTCTTCCTGGGAATTTTGATGCCTGATACGGATATTAGCGGACTAACGATCTACGGAAAGCTTAAGTCCGGAGCTGAAGAATATAAAGACCTTGCCGCACTTGAATACTACGGTAATAAGATCTCTTATTCTTCTTTGATCTCATATATCGATAAATGCGCTTCCTCAATGTATCTTCACGGCGTGAGGAAAGGCATGCATGTGGCTGTAATACTGCCTAACATACCTCAGGCTGTATTCATCTTCTATGCCTGTTCCAAGCTCGGTGCGGTCTGTGATCTTATTCATCCGCTGTCATCCGTAAGAGAACTTAAGGATTTTATTAAGAATACCGATCCGAGGATCGTATTTGTCTATGACGAGATACCTGCAGGCTTTACTTTCCTTGCGGGAAAAGTTAAGAAAGCCGTTCTGGTAAGTCCTTCTGAATACCTTCCGAGAATGGCAAGGCTTGCTTTCAAAGTGAAATCCAAGGTCAAGACACAGCCGTTTGTCCGTTTTCAGACATTTCCCGAGTTCATGAAGGAAAGCGGCAAGCCTTACAAATTGAAAGAAGACGAGATACCTTCTGCAAAAGATCCCTGCGCAATGCTCTATACGGGTGGAACAACGGGCAAAGCAAAAGGCGTTTTGCTTTCTTCATATAATTTCAATAACAATGCTCTTGAAGCGATCGAGAGCTGTGAATGCCTTGAGAAAGGCGACAGATTCCTGGCAGTACTTCCTATATTCCACGGTTTTGGTCTGGGAGTAGGGATCCATACTGTGCTCCTGTTCGGCGGAACATCGGTGTTGCTGCCGATCTTCAAGGTTAAAAAGTTCATACAGCTGATATCCAAGTATAAGCCGGCTGTCATTGCAGGCGTTCCCGCGATATTCGGTGCGATAGTATCAGGTGATGTCAAAGATACCGATATGTCTTTTGTAAAGCTCGTAATCTCGGGCGGAGACAGGCTTCCGCCTGATATACAGGACCAGATGAACGAGCTCCTTGCAAGGCACGGCAGCAAGGCTGTCGTAAGACAGGGTTACGGCCTTACGGAATGCCTCTCGGGCGTCAGCTTAATGCCACCGGGATGCCGTGAGCATAACTGTATCGGAAGGCCCTACAGCAATACATTGTTCAAGATAATCGATCCTGATACTCATGAAGAGCTTCCCAACGGCACTAACGGAGAGATATTGATCTCCGGACCTTCTGTCATGATCGGTTACTGCAATGAGGAAAAAGAGACACAAGATACGTTCATAAAGGATCCTGACGGCCGTATCTGGCTGCGTTCCGGCGATATGGGCAGGATAGGGGACAACGGTCTTGTTTATTTTGAATGCAGGATAAAGCGCATGATAATTACCAACGGATATAATGTTTATCCTAACGTTATCGAAGATGTTATCCGTGCATGCCCGGGTGTCTCTGACTGTGCAGTCATCGGTATTCCCGATGCTTTAAGAGGGGAGATAGTCAAGGCGTATATCGTTTTCGATAAGGAAAACACTGCTGAAGACGGTGTTGAGCAGGCATTAAAGAAGGTTAAAGAGGAGCTTTCTTTGTCTGTTTCGCGTTTTGCGATGCCCAGGAGCTTTGAATTAGTCGAAACCATTCCTAAAACAAAGGTCGGCAAGATCGATATTGCCGCTCTGACGAACAATAATTGAAACCGCTTAAGGGCAACAATTACTTGTATGGATATGATTTCATCTCTATAATATTTTTAAAATTATAAATAAGAGGTAGTCAGATGGCATTAAGAAATCTTGTAATTGAGGGAGATCCGCTTCTTCGCAAGACATCGCGTCCCGTAGATGAGATCACTCCCAGGATAATCAAACTGCTTGATGATCTTGCAGATACAATGTATTACGAGAACAGGGGAATCGGTATCGCAGCTCCCCAGGTCGGCGTATTAAGAAGAGTATTTATCGTGGATATCGGTGACGATCACGGCAAGATCGAGTTTATCAATCCCGTGATCCTTGAAAAAGACGGTTCCCAGGTGGGAAGCGAAGGATGCCTTTCCGTTCCGGGAAAGACCTGTGAGGTTGACCGTCCTTATCACATCAAGGTTAAAGCTTTAGACCGTGAAGGCAATGAATTCGTTTTAGAGGCTGAAGATCTTCTTGCAAGATGCATCTGCCACGAATACGACCACCTTGACGGAATTCTTTTTATCGATAAGTCAGTTGACGGCAAGGTATACCGTGTCGAAGAGACTGATGATGACGATGACGGGGAGGAGTGATCCCTTTTGATTAGTCCCAGCGATTTAAGGATCGTATTCATGGGAACCCCTGAATTTGCTGCAGTAAATCTCAGGGCTCTCATCAATGCCGGTTTTAATGTTGTTTTATGCTGCTGCCAGCCTGACAAGCCTGTCGGAAGAAAGCAGATATTGACACCTCCGCCCGTAAAGGTTGAGGCATTGAATAACGGCATTGAAGTCTATCAGCCTGCAATGCTCAGGACTGATGAAGCATTTTGCAGGATAAAAGAAACAGCACCTGACATGATCGTTACCGCCGCATACGGTAAGATATTACCGGTCTCTATTCTTGAGATTCCGAGATACGGCTGCATCAACTGCCACGGAAGCCTTCTTCCCGCAAGAAGAGGTTCTGCTCCGGTTCAGAGAGCCGTAATGGACGGCGATACCGTAACGGGCATCACCATCATGATGATGGCTGAAGGAATGGATACCGGCGATATGCTTGTTCAAAAAGAGCTTGCAATAGGTCCTGACATGCATTCGGACGAGCTCATGATGGCTTTGGCAGATCTTTCGGCTTCGATACTTCCTAAGGCTGTTACTGACCTTGCAGAAGGTAATCTCACTCCTGTAAAGCAGGATGAATCCAAAGCAACATATTGTCCTCCCATCGCTTCAGAAGAAGGACATTTCACATGGGATATGCCTGTTGCGGTCATACATAACAAGGTCAGGGCTTTGAGCTCGTGGCCCGGAGCTTACACTGAAGCAGGTGAGAGGAAGCTTAAGATCTACGATTCAAGGATCGTTACGGAGCTTCCCGCTTTTGCGGATATCGATGCAGCTGAAAACGCCGTTCCCGGAACGATCGTGGCAAGCAAGGGCCAGGATCTCATAGTTAAATGCAATGACGGTTTCTTAAAGATCGTTGAACTGCAGTTTGCAGGCGGCAAGAGGCTTAATGCACGTGATGTCGCGCATAATTACAAGCCCGGCCAGACGTTCGCCTGATCGAGGTATTCATATGAATAACCAGATTAGATACAAAAAGAAAGACATTCTCCGGATAATCGAATCCGGCAATGAAAGGGAACTGTGCTTTCTTATGCTGTATCAGGTTTATTTTGAGGGAGCTTTCTCAAATCTTGTGTTGAAGAAGGCCGATAAATCAGCCGAATCTCTGGGTAAGAAACTCGATTTTACGAGGGCAATGCTCTACGGCACGCTCACATATACGTTCACCATCGATTTTCTTATCCGTCACATAACCAAGGAAGAGCCTGACGAGATGGATCCTATAACAAGGACCATCATCAGGATGGCTGTCTGGCAGCTTCAGTTCGGTGAGAATATCCCTGATTATGCTGTTACCGATTCTTCGGTTGATATAGCAAAGAAATACAACCACAAAGTATCCGGTTATGTTAACGCGGTAATCCGTAAATACGCTTCCGCACCTGAGGCAAAGAAGTATCTTGAACAGTACAAACCCGGCATCAGGACTTCTTTAAAGCCTGAGATCTACGGTATATTCAAAAAGGATTTCGGCAAGAGCCGCGCTTATGATATCGGCATGGCTTTCCTTAAGCCTTCCGGAACGACAGTCAGATTTGACAGCTCAAAGATCTCACAGAAAGACCTCATAACTGAGCTTAAGGAAGCAGGCATCTATTCCTCTCCCGCAAAGATAATCAGCGATGCGGTCGAGATAACTGGCGGACTTAAAGGCCTTGAGTCATCAGATATCTATTCAAAGTACGGTATGTTTATCCAGGGCGAAGCCGCAATGCTCGCTTCACTGGTGGCAGATCCCAAAGAAGGCTCCAGGATCCTTGACTGCTGTGCAGCTCCCGGCGGAAAGTCTACTCATATGGCAACCCTTTGCCATGATAACTGCAGCATCCTTTCCTGTGATATCAACGAGACAAGACTTGAATTAGTAAAAGAGAATGCAGAAAGACTCGGATTAAAGTCGATCTCCGTCCAGTGCTGTGACGCCTCCAAGATAGGAAAAGAATTCAAGGATTCAAGAAAATCTTTTGATCTTGTCTTATGCGACGTTCCTTGCAGCGGTTTGGGACTTATCGGACGCAAGCCAGATATCAGGGAGAAGATAACTTTCGAGCGTATCGAAGAGCTCCTGCCGATACAGGGAGCCATCCTGGACAGCGTGGCAAAGATGGTAGCTCCAGGCGGAACTCTTGTCTACTGCACATGCACGCTTAACACAGAGGAGAATGAGAAGCAGGTAAGCACTTTCCTTGAATCTCATAAGAGTTTCCACACGGTATCCATAAGGAAATACATTCCTGACACGATCACGCTTGATGATGACAGGAAGGAAGCTTCAGAGAACGGCATGATCACCCTTTTCCCGAATCTTGACGGAACAGAGGGATTCTTCATCTGCAGGATGGAAAAAGACAGAAAGGATGACCAGGAGTGAACCGTAAATTCTGCCTTGATCTGACAAAAGAAGAGCTTGATGTCTGGTGCCACGAAAACGGCATTCAGTCCTACAGAGCCGGTCAGATCTACAAGTGGCTGTCTTCGGGCGTTACAGATACTTCTGATATGAACAATGTTCCCGCAGCGGTCAGAGCAAAGCTCGAGGAAAGCTTTATCTTTGGCGGCCTTAAGATAAGGCAAAAGCTCGTGTCCGAGATAGACGGCACGACCAAATTCGTATATGAACTCTACGACGGCAACATAATCGAGACCGTCGTCATGAGATATAAAACAGGGCTTTCGGTCTGTATATCGTCACAGGCCGGATGCAAAATGGGATGCACTTTCTGTGCTTCCGCAAAGCTCGGATTCGGAAGATCTTTGTCTTCGGGCGAGATGTTTGCGCAGGTCGCCGTCTCACAGAGGAACATGGGCGAGAGGATCAGAAGCGTAGTTGTTATGGGTATCGGAGAGCCTTTCGATAACTTCGATGCCGTAATGGACTTCGTAAAGCTCGCAAATAACCCCGAAGGACTGAACCTGGGTGCAAGACATATAACGATCTCCACATGCGGACTTGTTCCCATGATCGACAAGTTTGCGGAATTAGACCTTCAGGTCAATCTTTCCGTATCCCTGCACGCTCCCGAAAACGAACTTCGAAAGAAGTTAATGCCCATCGCAAGGAGATATGACCTCGATGAGCTTATGGCGGCATGCAGGAGATATGTCGCAAGGACAAACAGAAGACTTACATTCGAATACAGCCTTTTCGCGGGCGTAAATGACACTCCTGCGCATGCTGAAATGCTCGTTAAGCTTTTGGGAAAGGGACTATGGCATGTAAATCTCATTGCGGCCAACGAGTTCCCCGGAAGCGATTACCATACATCGCCCAAACAGAATGTCAGAAGATTCCAGGAGATACTGGAATCAGGCGGCATCAACGCGACATTAAGAAGGGAAATGGGAACGGATATCATGGCTGCCTGCGGTCAGCTCAGACGAGGCATGGAGAATAAGGATAAGTGATATATTCCGGCGTCAGTGAGAAAGGCCCCGTCAGGGAAAGAAACGAAGACAGTTATGCTGTCAGCGTTATAAACGGATGCCTTTGCATGATTGTCGCAGACGGTCTGGGCGGTGAAGTCAGCGGCGAGATAGCAAGCAAACTTGCTGTTGATACCGTAATGAACCTGTTTGAGCAGGATCAGGATGCCCTAAAAGATCAGGAGCACCTTCAGGAATTCCTTTCATCGGTCTTTAATAAGGCTAACAAGGCCATTCTGCGTTACGGCAATGATCATCCCGAATCACGCGGAATGTGCACGACTCTTACCGTCGCTGTACTGAACGGCTTGAAGCTGTATATTTCGCATATCGGAGACACAAGGGCATATCTGTGCCACAAAAGAGAGATCCAGAAGCTTACAAACGACCACAACAAGGCTGCTGAACTCGTAAGAAACGGTCAGATAAGCGAAGCCGAGGCTAAGATACACCCCGGACGCCATGTCCTGGTCAAGGTCCTTGGCGAAAATGTATATCTTAAACCTGACTTTTTTAGTTATAATGTAAGTTACGGTGATATAGTCTTGCTGTGTTCAGACGGACTTTATTCGTTCATCGGAAAAGAGGACTTTATTGCCGCACTGAATAACAGGAAGGATCTGAAGATAGTCTGCGGGCATCTGGTCGACACAGCGCTGAAGGGCGGAAGCTCGGACAATCTGACAGTAATTGCCGGTCTGGTCAGACCTGACGGCAACATATAGGAGACAAAACAATGGCAAATCAGGCACACGGCCCGGAGGGCATGATATTTGCTAATAAGTACCGCATCGTAAAGCTCATCGGCAGCGGCGGTATGGCAAATGTATACCTCGGAATAGACATGAATACAGGTTTGAATGTTGCTATCAAGATCCTCAAGCCCGAGTATTCGTCAGACGAAGAATTCATCCGCCGTTTCGATTCTGAAGCGAAGGCTGTTGCTTCACTCAACCATTCAAATATCGTTAAAGTCTTCGGCGTAGGCCATGAAGGCCAGTTCCGTTACATCGTAGAGGAATATGTTGAAGGCATTACGGTAAAAGACCTCATCAATCAGAACGGACACCTCGACTGGAGAAATGCCGTTCCGATCGTTATCCAGATCAGCCTTGCGCTCGATTATGCGCATCAGAAAGGCATTGTACACCGTGATATCAAGCCTCAGAATATCCTTATCTCACGTGACAAGGTATCCAAGATAACTGACTTCGGTATCGCGCGTGCCGCATCTTCGACTACGATCACCATGACGGGCGGAGTTATCGGTTCAGTACACTATTTTTCGCCTGAGCAGGCAAGGGGAAGCAAGGTTGGTCCCCAGTCAGATATCTATTCCATCGGCGTAACGCTTTTCGAGATGGTAACAGGACGCTGCCCGTTTGACGGTGATTCCAACGTTTCCATAGCGGTCAAGCATCTCCAGGAGAATCCGCCTCTCGCATCTTCAATGATGCAGGGCATTCCTATGGGTCTTGATGCCATCATCAACAAGTGTATGCAGAAGACCCCCGAGAGAAGATACCAGACGATGCGTCAGTTAGTTGATGAGCTTGATGCTCTCCTGGTCGATCCTAACGGCGTATACGGTGTCATTACTGAGACAAACGATCACAATACATTGTCTGAACCCAACATTTCATTCAGACAGAACCCGGAATATGACAAGATAAGCGAGATCGAGAAGAGCGCTGAAGCTATCAGGCTTTCAAGATACCGCGACAATATCCTTCTCGCGCTTATTATCACTGTCATCGTCGGTGTCATAATCGGACTCGGCGTTCTGGTCATAAAGTCCGTACATAACGCGACGAATATTGAGCAAAACCTTGATTACACAGTCAAGAATTACGTCGGGATGAAAGCGGAAGACGTAATCAAAGAGCTTGAAGCCAATAAGATCTATTACACGCTCAATTATGAGAAGAGTGAAGAGTTCCAGCCCGGTCTGGTCATCGCTCAGAGCATAAGCGAGGGCGTTGTCATTACTTCCGGAAGCACTTTGAGCAAGCTCGTTCTTACGGTCTCATCAACTGACGAGACGATTACTCTTGCTGATTATGCGGGTGTTGACTATAAGGACGTTTATGCGTCACTTACAGCGCTTGATCTTGATGTTTCCTTAAGATCCGAGCCTTCTGATACGGTCAAGCCCGGTATGGTAATCAAGACCGAGCCTGCCGCAGGCACGACTGTCTTAAGAAAGTCCGCTGTCGTTATCATTTATGCTACCGAGCCTACGAGCAGCGTCGTACCTGACGTTGTAGGACAGAGCGTAAGCGAAGCCAAAAAGGCGTTTGAGAAGAATAATCTTACTTATACGCTTGAAGGTTCCGCTGAAGTCCTCAAGATGAAGGATACACAGCAGATAGTTCTTCTTACGGATCCTATCCCGGGAACATCTGTAGCAAGGCAGTCTTCAGTCAAGCTCTACATCGGTACAAAGGAAGACTATAAGAACGGCGGTACGCCTACACCTACGCCTCCTGCGATCGTTGTTACGGTCTATGCGTCCGGCAGCGGTACTGTCACGGGCGGCGGCTCTTACAGCGAGGGTACACAGGTAACCTTAACGGCTACACCTGCATCCGGATTCCAGTTCGACTGCTGGCTTGACGGCAACAATGAAGTAGTATCCGTAACTTCAACATATACATTTGTTGTAGGCGACAGCAACCTGAAGTTCACTGCTGTATTCAAGTCGGCACCTACACCGGTACCTGAACCTCCGACGGCAACACCTACGCCTAAGCCGACACCGGTACCTGAGCCTCCGACGCCTACACCTACGCCGGTTCCTCCGACACCGACACCCGTACCTGAGCCGACAGTGCCGCAGCCTACTGATCCTCAGCCACCGGAACCTACTGAGCCGAAGCCTACTCTTCAGGACAACTAGCCGGATGGCTGATATCGGCATAGTCTATGAATCAAGAAGGTAAGATCGAAGGGATAATAACCAAAGGTGTCGGCGGGATCTACACTGTCCGTATCAATGATGAGCAGGGTATCAGAAAAGTATTCTGCTCTGTAAGAGGCATATTCAGACAGAAGGATTTCATTCCGCAGGCAGGTGATACCGTATATATAGAAGACTCGGGCGATGTTGACATTCCTTATGTTATCAGCGCTTTCGCACCCAGAAGGAACAGCCTTCAAAGGCCTCCTTTGGCAAACGTAGATCATCTTTTGCTGACTTTTGCCGTAACAGAGCCGGTCCCTGATCTTAAGCTTCTTGATAAGATGCTCATCATCTCAGGTGTTCTGGGTATCAATCCGGTGATCATATTCACCAAGAGCGATCTGGGCAAAGAAGAAGCAGACAGTCTTTATAATATCTACAAGAATGCCGGATTTAACGTAATGATATCTTCTCCCGAGAGCCCCGTATCCAAAGAGACTCTTATGGAGCTTACCGGCAACGGAATATCTGCTTTTGCCGGTCCTTCGGGCGTCGGAAAGAGCTCTTTATGCAACAGGATCTTAGGAACCCGCGCTATGGAGACCAATGAGATCAGCGTTAAGCTCAAAAGGGGAAAGCATACTACGCGCCACTGCGAACTCCATGATTTCGGTGACGGATTCATTACCGACACACCGGGATTTACCTCGCTGTCGCTTTTCGACCTCGGTATTACACATAAGGATGTCTGCATGGGATATCCCGAGATAATCAGATATGCCGGAGAATGCCGTTATGATGACTGCGGACATGTTGGTGAAGCGGGATGCGCAGTAGACGAAGCGTTTCAAAAGTGTATGATAGACGAGGGCAGGATGCAAAGATACAGAGAGTTCTATAAAGAACTGTATGATAACCGTAATAACTATAAACGGAGGAAGAGATTATGAGTGATTTTGAGATAGCGCCGTCGCTGCTTGCCGCTGATTTCGGATATCTCATGCGCGATATTAAGTCTGTTGAAGGGAAGACCGGTTTCCTTCATATAGATATAATGGACGGGCATTTCGTTGATAATCTCTCCATCGGTGTTCCTGTAGTCGAATCTATAAGAAAATATACCGATATGTTTTTTGACGTGCATCTTATGCTTACAAACCCCGAGAAGTTCATCAAGCCTTTTGCAGATGCGGGCGCCAATATGATAACTTTCCACATCGAGTGCACCAAAGATCCCGAAGGCCTTATTGATCTCATCAGGTCATACGGTCTTAAAGCAGGTATTTCAATTCATCCTCATACACCGATCGAATCGGTCCTTCCTTACGTGGATAAGGCTGATCTTATCCTTGTAATGACCGTGGTTCCTGGATTCGGCGGAAGCACCTATCTCGCCGGTTCTAATGATCGTATCTCCGCTGTGCGCAAAGCTATAGACGAAAAGGGTGCATCAACTTATCTTTCCGTTGACGGCGGTATCAATAAAAAGACGATAAAGATAGCTTACGATTCAGGCGCAAGATATTTCGTTGCCGGAAGCGCTGTCTTTGGCGCAGAAGATGCAGGGAAGGCCGTTGAGGAACTCAGATCATGCGTTACTATGTCGTAACAGGCGGACCTCTTACCGATAAAGCTTCAGAGGTTATCGGAGAAGGTAAAGTAATTGCCGCGGACAGAGGGATAGATTTCTGCCTCAAGCACGGTATTAAGCCTTATCTGGCGTTAGGAGACATGGATTCGGTCAGCAAAGAAGGACTTGAAGCCATTAAGAGAACGGGTATCGAGATCAAGACTTATCCTGTTGAAAAAGATTTTACCGATACTGAGATCGCGCTTTCTTTTATTCCCGAAAACGAAGAGATAACAGTTGTCTGTCCGCTTAACGGAAGGCTCGATCATGTAATCGCAAATCTCCAGATAGCTTCATCTCTTCATACAGAAGGCAGGGATATAAGGCTCGATGACGGTTTGACCGAAGTGTATTTCCTTTCGGGATCTGAAATGGTAACCATAGGAACCGGCAGATGGGGAAATGATTCGGCAGTGTCTGTCGTACCTTTAACGCCCGAGGTTAAAGGTGTTACCTTAAAAGGGCTTTACTATCCTTTGGAAGACGGCTGTATAGAAAAAGGGAGATCGTTATCTTTCTCAAACAGGCCTGCTGAGGGCGTAAGAGAGTTTTCGGTAACTATAAAAGAAGGAAGAGCAGCCGTTATAGTAACACGCGCAGTGTGACGAAAAATGAGACTTTTTCGTATTGAATGAGACTGTTAAGCCTCCTATACTGATAATGCGAAACGAATGAACGCACCTTTTGAACTTCGGTTCAGGAGGTGCGTTTTTTCATGCGAAAAATCAGACGGGAGGACATTTATATGTTGTTGAGTTACGAAGAATTTAAAGAGCGCGTGATGAATGAGTTCATTGATTATCTGCCCGAGAAATACTCGGACTGCAAGCTTGAACTCCATCAGGTACCAAAGCTTAACGAGGTGCTTACAGGTATTGCGATCAAACCCAAGAAGCCCTGTAAGTCTTTTATCGCGCCAACTTTTTACATGGAGAGGCTTTATGCGCAGTATGAGGAATCCGGTTCATTCGAACAGACGATGGCTGAGCAGGCCGTTTATCTCGAGGAATCGATCAAGTTCATTCCTAAGAACATTCTGTCATTGGACTTCTCAAAGGTTAAGGAGAAGATAGTTTTTCAGGTCATCAATACCGCAGAGAACATTGAGATGATCGCGAAATGCCCGCACAGGAACTTTGAAGATCTTTCTGTCGTTTACAGGGCCATTACCGGCATTACTTCAAACGGCGTATCGGGATTCCTTATTACAAACGATATTGCATCAGCTGAAGGACTGACCGAAGAAGAACTTTACGAGTGCGCTTACAAGAACACCAGAAAGCTTTTCCCGTTCAAATCTGAGCGTATCGAAGTCATGATGAGACGTCTTATGAGAAAGTGGGGAGCTGATGAGACAGAGATCAAGGAAGCTTTTCCGGGTTATACCAAGACACCTGAGAAGGAACGTATCTATGTGGTTACGAACCGTCATGACTTTTTCGGCGCAAATGCGCTTCTTTATAACGATGTAATAGGCGAGATCGCCGAAAAGATCGGAACAGACTGCTATATCCTGCCTTCGTCGGTCCACGATCTTATCGTCCTTTCCGCAGATACATATCTTAAGGAGTCAAAGCTCGCCAATATCGTAAAGACGACAAACTCGGAAAGCGTAAGACATTCCGAGAGATTGTCTGACAGCGTTTATCTTTTCTCTCTCAGCAGCAGAAACATCTCACGCGCGGCTATTGAAGAAGATGTCTCGTAACGGAGGGGAGATTATGAAAAAGAAGAAAAAACTGCTGCGGATACTTCTTGCGGTATTTATGGCCATAAACCAGCTTATCTTCTTTGTGCCGCTGAATGCCGACGAGACTGAGAGTGGGACTGAAACCGTTCTTGATACTCAAACTGAATCAGAAACAGAAACTGAAGCCTCATCGGAAACAACAAAAGAACCGGAGATCGTGATAAGCAAAAGTGAGGATGTGACTTCGGCCGGGAACGCAAAAGAGTTTGTCAAAGGTGTATCACGCCTGCCCAAGAAGTACAGGATAATGACATCTTCCAAGAAGAAGTCCAGACCAAAGTTCAAAGGTGCAAAAGGAATAGATTACGGCGGTTCATTAGTGCTGTCTTTTGAATCTAAAGAGGAGTACGACCAGGCACTCAGGGAACTTGAAAAAAGCAAGACAGGATACAGCGTTGACGGCAGTTTTACCATCTGTTCAGACGTGCCTTCAGCAATCCTTAAAGACGTGAAGGTCAATCCGGATGCCAAGACTAAGATCGCTGTTATCGATACGGGTTCAGATCTGGCAAACGAGAAGATATCGGTCTTAGGCGATGACGGCAGTGATGCAAACGGTCACGGTACCTTAATGTCTTCTTTGATACTGGAGCAGACGGATGATGCATACATAATCTCTGTTAAGGCAATCGGAGATAACGGCAAAGGCTCTGTCTCTGATGTCTATGCTGCAGTCAGATACGCGATCGATCACGGCTGTGAATATATCCTCATGGCGATATCGGTAAAAGACAACGGTAATTACGGTGAGTTCGTTTCGATCATAAAAGAAGCTTCTGATAAAGGAATTAAAGTCGTAGCTTCAGCAGGAAACAACGGTACGGATGCGTCAAAATATCTGCCTGCAGGCATCAAGGGTGTTATAACCGCAGGAGCGGTTGATGACGAAGGATATAAGATCAGTACATCCAATTACGGCAGTTCGGTCGATTACTATATCCCGGCCTTTTCTACATCAGAGGCATCCGCCGTACTAACGGGCCTTTTGATCGCAGGAAAAGCTGACAGTTGCATGACCTCTTATAAGACAAAGGAGGACAGTACTGAGCCTGAGATAACCGGGACGCCTGAAGAAGCGGAAGATGACGAGTTTACAGTAAACAGATCCAGTATGACATGGCCTACCAAGAGTGATCTTATATCTGCGGGATACTATCATTCGGATCTTTTCGGCGCAGCTGTAATTGAAGCATGTAAAGCTATGAAAGGCGTAAGTTACGGTACGGGAAACGGTCAGGCTGACTGCATGAGATATGTTAATCTTGCATATGCCCAGGCACTGCATCTCATATCTGGTCTTAAAGTATCCAACGGTAAGATACCGGGAGTAACAAGATCCAACGGTGTTGTGAAATATAACGGAACAAACCTTTCAGGAAGCAAATACAAGCTTGTTGACGGATGCACAACGTGGGCTAAGACATCACCTCATAAAATAGGTGTCCCCGGCGGCTTGAACATAAAGAACAACGGCGGGCTTGAAGCATGCCTGAAAAAGCTCGGTGCAATGAAAGGAAGCATAATCCTTTTCGGCGAAAAAAACAGCTCGGGAGTATTCCATTATTCGCACGCCGCCATCTACGCAGGTTCAGGTAAGACAGTCTATGATGCTCCCGGCGGCAGCCAGACTGCAGGCGTTCCTTATTCGAGGTCTGAAGGCGGATCGGGAAGTAAGACTCATACTCATGTGGCCGTATTGAATTACGCAACATATAACTATGACGACAAGACAACCGTAACAAAGACATCTTCAAATACTGCACTTACCGTTGATAATTCGTGCTATTCTCTGGAAGGGACAAGATACGGCCTTTATAACTCTTCAGACACTCTTATACATGAGTTCGTACTGGATAAAGACGGAAAGACTGACATATATAAGTTCACTGATCTTAATGACAAATACTATGTCCAAGAGCTGTCAGCAGGAAGAGGATATAAGGTGAATACGAAGAAATACAATGTTGACCTTAAGGCTCCGACATCAACCGGACTTGTAACGGTAAAGGTCTCTGACGATCCCGTAAGTTCTGACGGAGTTCTCATATTGGAGAAAAAGGATACGGATTGCTGGAGCACTGTTACAGACGCTCATATGTCAGGAGCGGTCTTCCGTGTTGATTACTACGATTCCACGGGTATAGAAAGTTATAAAGACCTGACAGGAGAAGACGGCAACGAAAGACCGAAAGTCAAAGCTTCTGTGGAGATCAGCGGGAAAGATATATCAGGAAGCACAGCACAGTTTGAGATCAGCTGTAAGACACTTTCAGAAGCTGACAGCTCAGGGTATTTTGCAAAGCTGAAGGGACTTGATAAGCTTCCGCTCGGAACGTATGTGATCACTGAGATAACCGCGCCGGAAGGATATACCGTAGCAGATCAGACAAAGCCTTTGATCATGAAGATAAGGCAGGAAGGCGATAATGCGGTTACTTACTACACTGCAGATCCTTCTTTGTTCCAGGTGTTAGAAGACAAGATAGTCTTAAGTGAGAAAACAGCTCTCGGAAAAGCGACGTTATTAAAGAAGATAACCGTTAAAGAAGACGATGAAACGGATATAAGCGCATATTCACCTGAAGGAACGACTTATGAGATCTATTACAAAACAAGCGGAAATCTGGCTGTTACGGTCATATTCGGCAAAGACGGAAAACCTGCTGAGATCATATATCCTGAAGGGATAAAAGTAACAAATGAAGGAGGAACGATAATCCTTCCGGCAGGCGATTACTGCGCAAAAGAGACTCATTCAGGATATGGGTTATATCTTGATACAACAGAGAAGGAATTTACGGTAACGGAAGATAAGGTTACCGCTTTTGAATTTTCTGATGAACCCGTTTATACGGGATTTGACTGCCTTTTAAAGAAAGTAAAGAGCAATGTTCTGTCTGAGCAGATAATCCCCATGATCCCCGTTGAAGGCGCACAGTTTGATCTGTCTTACTATGCGGGCTTTTACGAAGGTGAATCTTATAAAGACAAGACTCCTTTAAGGAAATGGATATTCAGAACGGATGAAGAAGGAAAGCTCTACTACGATGCGCATCATCTTGTGTCAGGTGACGACCTTTTCGAAAACGGTGCGGGAGAATATATCGTGCCGCAGGGCACTTATGTGCTTACGGAAGTAAAAGCGCCGTCAGGTGCAACTGCAAGCAAAGAAGCACGAGTAATAGTCGTAAGGTTTGCCAAAGACATAGTTAAGGGGTCTTCCGCAGATCCCGGGAAGACGTGGGCATCGCTTTCCACAATGTTCAGTGAGACTGTAACCGGCATTAAAGACGGTGTTCTGGAATTCTTTAACGAATATGATACGTCTGTATCGACTTTGGCCGTAAGTACCGCAAACGGATCAAAACAGATAGCTGCAGTTACAGGTGTCGGCATAACAGATATACTCACTTATAAAAATTTCCTGCCCGGATTCAGTTATAAGATAAGGTCATGGCTGGTCAGATCTGACGGAACTGCCGTAGTCAAACCGTTTGATACGACTGTTCAGATATCAGGTGAGAATGAAAGAAACGGAATGATCAAGATCCCGTTTGTTATCGATGCGTCAGAACTTCAGGGTGAGACTCTGACTGTAATGGAAGAGATCTATATCATCAACGATGCGGGAAAAGAAATACTTTATCTGAAACATGATGACATAAACAACAAAGACCAGCAGATACAGATTCCGGATATCAGAACTGAGCTGATAGATGAGAAGATAGACGAATATAAGAATCCTGATAATCTGAAGTTTGCATCTTACGGAAAGGATGTAAGGATTACCGACTTTGTAACGTACAGCAATCTGATACCCGGGAAGAAATATACGGTAACCGGAACTCTTCTGATAAAAGAAACAGGCAAGCCATTCCTGAATTCCAAAGGAAAACCTTATACTTCATCAACGGAGTTTACGGCAGATAAGACTGACGGCTATGTGAAAGTCGTGTTTGAACATGTGGATACAACTGTTCTTTCAGGAGCTGTCGTATGCGGCGAGAAACTGTCATGTGACGGCATTGATCTGATAACGCACTTTGACCTTGATGATAAAGACCAGACGGTAACAGTGCCCAAAATAAAAACATCGGCCTGTGACGCATCAAACGGGACAAAGACACTTACTTATTCAGAGACTGCTGACATAAGCGACACGGTTGACTATTCAGGATTAAAACCCGGATCAAAGTATCAGGTGACAGGCACTCTGATGAATAAGGAAACGGGCAGACCCTATACGGATCCGGACGGGAAAACATATGTGAATACAGTTGAATTTACTGCAGGTGCTTCTGAAGGAACTGTCGAAGTGATTTTTAAAGACGTAAAGATCACTTACGAATATACGCAGATAGTCGTGTTTGAAAAGCTGGCCGATACGGTCAAAAAAGTAACGATAGCAGTACATGAGGATCTGAACGATATGGATCAGACGGTATATAGGCCCCAGGCATCAACAGTCGCAAGCAGCAAGAAAGGGACTAAGACAATAGAGACCGGCACCGGCAACACAAAGATAACGGACAAGGTCATGTATAAAGGGTTCACTGCAGGCAAGACATACAGCGCGGTGGCAACTCTATATAAGACAAACGGAACGCAGATCACTGATAACGGAGTGCCTGTTACGGGGAAAGTGGTATTCACGCCTGAGAAAAGCGACGGAACAGTTGAAGTACCGATAACATTCAGTCTTAAGTCACTGGAATTCGGCGAGTCGGTAGTAATATTCGAGAACATCTACGATGTGGCGACCAAAGAAGAAACGGCGTCAGGAGCTCAGACATCAGATATCGAGATAGTTAGGCACGCAGATCTTAACAACAAGGATCAGACACTGACTTATAAGAATCCCCGTATACCAAAAACAGGAGAAGAAACTTCTCCTGCTTTAATGGCCGGGTTATTGATACTGTGCTCTGCGGCAGGTCCTATGGGACTTGCGATCAGAGTGAAGCGCGGTGGGAGATCCCGAGTTCCTCGGCGATCGCAAAGAAAGCCTGGCGGGAATTCCTTATGGTGCTCTCTGAAACGCAGAATGCGAGACGGCAGTAGCCGGGTCTGGAGAAACTGGAGCCCTTAACGAGCAGGAGATTCTTGAATGCGCAGATCTCAGAGAACTTGTCGTCGGTCAGGCCTTCCGGTGTGTTCATGAAGATATAGAGCGCGCCGTTAGGCTTTACCGCGTCAAATCCCGCATCGATGATATTCGAATAAAGAAGATTGCGGCGGTTCTCATAGTTGGAGACATCAACCTTTGCGTTAAGTGACTTCTCGATAACTCTCTGCCAGATAGCGGGAGCGTTAACGCTTCCCAAAGTTCTGTTTGAAAGAACGATAGCAGCAGTAAGATCAGCATAATCTTCGTTCTTCGGTGATACGAGGGTATAACCTATCCTCTCGCCGGGAAGCGAAAGAGACTTACTCCATGAGAAACATACGATGAGGTTATCGATATATTTGAGTGCGCAGGGAACTGTCATTCCGTCGTATACGAGATCGATATAAGGCTCGTCTGAGATCACATGGATCACATGATCCTGAGCTTTGAGCATATCGTTGAGCTCAGAAAGGAGGGAAGAAGGATATACAACACCGGATGGATTGTTGGGTGAGTTGATGATGACAGCCTTGGTCCTGGGGGTGATTGCTTCCTTGATGCTGCTTATCACAGGCATGAACTTATCGTCGGTCTGGACGATCACTGCCTTGCCGCCGTGGTTTGCGATGTATCCGTTATATTCCATGAAATAAGGAGCGATAACGATAACTTCGTCCTCGGGATCCAAAAGGGAATGAAGGACATCGTTCATTGCGCTTGCGGCACCGACGGTCATGCAGACGGCATCACTCTTTATATCAAGACCTGATTCTTCGGACTTTTTAGCCGCGATCGCAGCGCGTGTGGATTCATATCCGCTGTTGCTCATGTAGCCGTGCATACCGGGAGTGGGATTTGCGGCAAGTTCTTTTAAAGCGTCGCTGACCTCGTGGGGAGGTTCAAGATCGGGATTGCCGATCGAGAAATCGTAAACTTTATCTGCACCGTAGATAGCCTTGAGGCGGTTGCCTTCCTCGAACATCTTACGGATCTGCGAACCTGCAGCCAACTGCTTTTTAAGCCTTTCTGAAATCATAAAGGACTCCTCCGGAAAAAATATACTAGAGTGATTATAAACCTTTTACTCGTTATAAAGAGGATTTTTGAGTCTGCGCTCGAAGAATCTCTCGCTTAAAGGCTTATCGTAGATAAAGGACTGGAACCTTGTGCAGCCGCAGAGCATGAGCTCTTTTGCGTCTTCACGTGTCTTGACGCCTTTGCATATGACGGTAAAACCGAGCATTTCGGCGAGATTGATCATATCCTTAACGATAATGCTTCCTCTGGGATCTTCCAAAGAGAGCTGACCGAAGTCGAACTTCAGATAATCTGCTTTAAGATCCTGCAGAAGATCAAGAGAAGAGCTTCCGAGACCGAACTTGTCGATCGTGACCTTAACGCCTTTCTCGGAAAGTTCCTGGGCAGCCTTTGTAAGAAGAGATCTGCCGCCCTTGAAGTCAGGCTCTGAGAACTCGATTCCTATAAGCTTTCTGTCGATGCCGTGCTCATCTATTATGTCGATGATATCGGTAGCGAGTGTTGAATTAAAAAGGTTCTTTGAAGCAAAGTTGCACGTGATGGGAACGATCTTAAGATCAGACTCGTTCCAAACCTTAATCGACTCGCAGACTTTGCGCAGAACGTGGAAATCTATCTTGGTAACGATACCGGAGTTTCTTGCGTATTCGATGAACTCGTCGGGAGCGGTGATCCTGCCGTCACGAGGCCATCTTGCAAGAGCCTCGGCCTCGAAGAGGGAAGGCTTGCCTTCGGTTGCAACTACAGGCTGATAGTAGATAAGGAATCTGTTCTCATCGACAGCACGGGAGATCGTTTTCGCGATGTTCTTTTGGTTGTCGTGTGCGGCATCCATCTCGGAGAACATTACGAAGTCTTCGCCGCTTCTTCTTGCGATCTGAAGCGTAATGGAGCACTCGCCGAGGATATCGTTGGAAGTGAGATGTCTGGGCATTATTGTTGAGATACCGGCTCTTGCCGAAACGATGTGAGAGAAGCTCTCGCCGTCGCTCTCTAACGTAACCTGAACAGCTGAAAGGAATGACTTAAGAGCTTCAAGACGGGAAGAGTGGATAACTACTACAAAGTTATCTCCGCCGACGTGGATGGCAAACTCACCGGATTCCTTGTTGACGAAATTATCGATCTTCTGAGCGAACATCTTGATGGCTTTGCCTGTGATGTCCGAACCGAAGAAACGGTTGAGCTGGTTGAATCCCTTAAGGCTGATGAAAGCGCATGAGAAGAGGAATCTGTCTTCTGAATCCATGATCTTTCTGATAGCCATATGGAAATAATTCAGATTGTGAAGACCCGTATCCGGATTGATATAGCGCATATTGCCGAGTAATTCTTTTACTCTCTGAAGCGCGATACAATCGCTGACCGCTTTGCAGAATATAGCTGTCAGATCAGTCCTTTCATTATCGTTGACGGGTGCGAAGCTGTGACGGTAGAAGCGGATGATAACGTTTACGCCTTCGATGCATTCGATATTGTTATCGATGTAATCGCTGTCGGAATCACCATTGATAAAAGTAACGGTACGCTTAACAAGCTTACCGTCCGCATATACGAAATCTTCTATCTTGGAAATGGAAAGCTGATCACACAGAGCAGAAAAAGATTCACCTGAGAAAGTCTTTCCGTCGAACGCTTCCAATGTTGCGGTGATATCAGTAAACAAAATACTGTCTCCGCTCATTTGATCACCCCGCTTAATACTAATGTAAGAATAATAAAGGACAAATAATTCTAATGCAATAAAGATTAGATAATAACAAAAAAATCAGATATTCGAACGGCTTTTTAACTATTTAACGGAGCAAAAAAATGAAAGATAAAGATAACCGAACAACTAAAAGAATAATCGGAGACAACGCTGAGGAAGCAGTTGTCCGGATGATGCTAAACGACGGATATTCCTTGCTTTGCAGGAATTTTGAGATACATAACGTAGGTGAACTCGACTGTGTTTTCATGAAGGACCGGGACGTGTTCATCGTGGAAGTCAGGACCAGGAGAAATCTGGGTAATTATCCCTCATCTTCAGAGACTGTCGATTTCCGCAAGAGAAGGAAGATAGAAATGACAGCACAATACCTGATCTCAAGATACAACCTTTATGACAGAAACATCGTTTTTCTCGTTGCTCAGGTGACTCATGACGCAAGCGGAATGTTTAAAAATATCGAGCTGATTCCTTTTTAGTGGTGCAAAATGTAGAAAAATTCTTCTTTCTTATTAAAAGATGAAATTTGATTGCTTTGAAATTGCATTTTACTTATAATTGTTGAGGTTTTGAGGCGGAATACGCCGATAACTTGCAATTTTCGAATTACAGAATTTCATTTTGAAAGAGGATCTGACATGAAAAGCTACAGGGAAATGACTGCGGACGAGCTTAAACAGGAGAGAGAGCTTCTTGTTAAGCGCTACGAAGAGTACAAGGCTATGAGCCTTTCTCTCAACATGACACGCGGTGTTCCTTCAACACAGCAGCTTGATCTTGCAAGCGATATGTACGATGGTCTGAGTGATTCCGATTTTCTGTCCGTAAACGGTCAGGATGTCAGGAACTACGGAGTTCCCGCAGGCATCGATGACATCCGCAAGGTTTTCGCCGAGATCCTCGGTACAGATATCGATAACATCTTCATGGGCAACTCATCAAGCCTTAACCAGATGTTTGACGCTCTTATGCGTTCAATGGTATTCGGTGAGATCGAGTCAGAAAAGCCCTGGTATGAGGTTGAGGGCCGTAAGTGGCTGTGCCCGGCTCCCGGTTATGACAGACATTTCAGAGTAACCGAGACTTTGGGCTTTGAGCTTATCCCGGTTCCCATGACAGAGAACGGTCCTGACATGGACGTAGTAGAAGAACTTGTTAAAGATCCAAAGGTCCTTGGTATCTGGTGCGTACCCTGCTACAGCAATCCTGACGGAATCGTATATTCCGAAGAGACATGCAGGAGACTTGCTTCCATGAAGACTGCAGCTCCCGATTTCAGGATCATGTGGGACAACGCTTATGTAGTTCATCACATCACCGATAACGACAGCGAGAGGGGACATATCCCTGATATCCTTTCTCTTTGCGCTGAAGCAGGCAATCCCAACAGACCTTATGAATTCGCATCTTCATCCAAGGTTACATTCGCAGGCGGCGGTATCTCATGCTTTGCTGCCAATGCCGACAATATGGCAAGAGCAAAGAAGTATCTGGGAGTTCAGGCTATCTGCACCAACAAGGTCAACCAGCTTGCTCATGCAAAATTCCTGCCTGATGCAGAGGCAGTAGATAAGCACATGAGAAAGCATGCCGAGATCTTAAGACCTAAGTTCGAAGCTGTTCAGAAGGTCCTAAATGAAGAACTCGGCGGATCCGATCTCTGGCACTGGACAGACCCCAAGGGCGGATATTTCGTAAGCTTCTACGCATTCCCGGGAACCGCCACAAAGGTCGTTGCGATGTGCAAGGAGGCAGGAGTTGCTCTTACACCTGCAGGTGCAAGCTATCCTTACGGCAAGGATCCCGATGATTCCAACATCCGTCTTTGTCCGTCGTTCCCGCCGGTCGAAAACATAATCAAGGCTGTGAGCATTCTCAGCGTTTGTGCTAAAATTACTGCTATAGATAAACTTCTGGAGGAGTAATCCCGTGATGACAAAAGATACTTATGAGAGCCCCCTGAATTCCAGATATGCGAGCAGGGAGATGCAGTTTATATTCTCTCCCGACAAGAAGTTCCGCACATGGAGACTTCTTTGGATCGCTTTGGCTGAGGCAGAGAAGGAATTAGGACTCGATATTACCGATGAGCAGATCGCAGACCTCAAGGCTCACAAGGATGACATCGATTATGAGGATGCCGCAGCAGAGGAGAAGATCCGCCGCCACGACGTAATGGCTCATGTCCATTCATACGGCAAGCAGGTCAAGGAATCCGGCGCAGACAGGATCATCCACCTCGGTGCCACATCATGCTACGTCGGTGACAACACTGATATCATCATCATGCGTGATGCTCTTACGCTTATCAGAAAGAGACTTGTAGTTCTTATCTCCAAGCTTGCAAAGTTCGCTGATGAATATAAGGCTATGCCTACTCTGGGATTTACCCATTTCCAGCCGGCTCAGCTCGTAACGGTAGGCAAGAGGGCAACACTCTGGCTCCAGGATCTTGTTTTCGATCTTGAGACAGTAGAGAATGCTATCGCTTCATTAAAGCTTCTCGGATGCAAGGGTACAACAGGCACACAGGCTTCATTCCTCGACCTGTTTGACGGCGATCACGCAAAGTGCGTTGAGCTCGACAAGAAGATCTGCGCCAAGATGGGCTTTGAATCTTCTTACTATGTATCCGGCCAGACATATTCAAGAAAGATCGATTTCACGGTTCTTTCGGCACTTGCAGCTATCGCTCAGAGCGCACACAAGTTCTCTAATGACATCAGACTTCTCCAGCACTTAAAGGAGATCGAAGAGCCTTTTGAGAAGAACCAGATAGGTTCATCCGCAATGGCATATAAGAGAAACCCGATGAGATCTGAAAGGATCGCATCTCTTTCAAGATATGTCATCGCAGATGTTCTCAATCCTGCCATGACATCATCTGAGCAGTGGTTTGAGAGAACACTTGATGACTCTGCAAATAAGCGTATTTCAGTACCTGAGGCATTCCTTGCAGTTGATGCCATCCTCGGCATCTATACGAATGTAGCATCTGGTCTCGTCGTATATCCCAAGATGATCGAAAAGCACATCCTGGATGAACTTCCTTTCATGATGACCGAAAACATCATGATGGAAGCTACGAAGAAGGGCGGCAACCGTCAGGATCTTCACGAAGAGATCCGCCAGCTCTCCATGCAGGCAGGTTCTGTCGTTAAGAATGAAGGTAAGGCCAACGATCTTCTCGAGAGGATCGCAGCTGATCCTAAGTTCGGCATGACGATGGACGAGCTCCTGGCTTTGAAGGACCCCAAGCTCTATATCGGCAGATGCCCTGAGCAGGTAGATGCATTCCTGAACGAGTGTGTAAATCCTCTGCTTAAGGCTCATGAAGCAGATCTTGCAGTAGATGACGTTGAGCTGAAGGTCTGATTTAAACAGGAAACTACTGAAAAAGGGGCTTAAATGATATGTACCCAGGAAACTGGACACATAGATAATTGAATAAGTTTTAGCAGATGGATGCTTTCCTGTAAACAACAGGAGGCATCCATTTTGTTTTG
>CACYMP010000022.1 GCA_902775565.1 Oscillospiraceae bacterium | reverse complement strand
GCAGGTCCACCATACCTTTTTATGGGATCCGCTGGAGACATCTGAAGGAGAGAGTTCATTACTTGTGCCCCACTGGGGCACAAGTTCAGGGTGCTCTTCAGCCAGAGTTTTTCTTCTCATAGCGGAAGATCATCGATACACATGTAATAGACGCCGTACCTTTTGACAGTTTTGTTGTAGGTACAGCTAATCTTTTCTACTCTGAACACAGGCTTCCTGAGCCTGCTCAGGAGAACAGCAAGGGTTCCACCCCATATCACAGTCATTGTATCCATAACATAAGGATATGAAGAGGAGCAGTTTTTATCCAGTGTGCGATTCAGAAGTTTGATTCCAACCCGTAAAACTGGCTTTTAAACGTGACTTACTATTACAAATCCTTTCAAAGTTTGGCGGATTGCAGGCAAAACCTTTCAAGAAAAAGCCACGAGACTCAATTCTCGTGGCTTTCATGAAAAATTCAGTTTTAAAAATGTGCGATTTTTCAAGGGTTTGGGAGGATTGGCATCCCATTGGCACCCTTTGTCGGGAAGAGCAAAACGTCCCTGATGCTCGGGCTGTCTGTCAGGAGCATGACGAGGCGGTCGATACCGTAGCCGATGCCGCCCGTAGGAGGCATACCGAGCTCCAATGCGTTGAGGAAATCCTCATCGGTATGATCAGCTTCGTCGTTGCCTGCTTCAGCTGTAGCGTCCTGTGCAGCGAATCTCTTGCGCTGGTCGATAGGATCGTTGAGCTCTGAGTAAGCGTTGCACATTTCCCATGTGTTGATGAAGAGCTCGAATCTCTCTACCTTGTCCGGAGAACCCTTCTTTTTCTTTGTAAGAGGGGAGATGGCAAGAGGGTGATCCATTATGAATGTAGGCTGGAGCAGGTTCTTCTCGCAGTATTCCTCAAAGAAGAGGTTAACGATGTCGCCCTTTGTGTGCCATGCCTCATATTCAATGTGGTGCTCTTCAGCAAGCTTCTTTGCCGCTTCGTCTCCGTCAACTGTATCGAAATCTATACCGGCATACTTCTTGATCGCATCGTTCATTGTGAGGCGCTCAAAAGGCTTGCCAAAATCGATCTCGAGGTCGCCGTACTTGATGAGCGTTGTGCCACAGACCTTCTCTGCCACATAGCGGAACATGGACTCTGTGAGCTCCATCATGCCGTTGTAGTCTGTATAAGCCTGATACAGCTCCATGAGAGTGAACTCAGGGTTATGGCGTGTATCCATACCCTCGTTACGGAAAACCCTTCCAATCTCGAAAACCCTCTCAAAGCCGCCTACGAGAAGTCTCTTCAGGTAGAGCTCGAGTGAGATGCGGAGCTTTAAGTCGATATCGAGAGCGTTAAAGTGCGTTGTGAACGGCCTTGCAGCTGCGCCACCGGCATTGGTGACGAGCAGGGGAGTCTCAACTTCCATGAAGTCTCTGTCAGCGAGGAAGTTACGGATTTCCTTGATGATCTTGGATCTCTTCTCGAAAGTATCCTTTACCTGGGGATTGACGATAAGGTCAAGATATCTCTGACGGTAACGGATCTCAGTGTCCTTCAAGCCCTGATACTTGTTAGGGAGGGGATGGAGACACTTGGCGAGGAGCTTGTAGGCCTTGGTGAGAATGGACACCTCGCCCTTCTCGGTCATGTAGACCTCGCCCTCAACGCCTACGAGGTCGCCGATATCGAGGTTCTGCCAAGCCTTGTACTCTTCTTCGGGGAGGTTGTCGATCTTGGTGAAGATCTGGATCTTGCCCCTTCTGTCGTAAAGGTCACAGAAAGATACCTTACCCATGCCTCTCTTGGACATGAGACGGCCTGCAACTCTGACGGTCTTGCCTGCGAAAGAATCATAATCGCCGGTGATCTCCGTCGAATGGTTGGTTACGTCGTAGGTGAGCTCTTCATAAGGATCCTTGCCCTCTTCCTGAAGAGCCTTGAGCTTGTCCATACGGAACCTTGTCTGTTCCTGGATCTCCTCTGCGCTTAACGGTTCTGTGCTGGGTACGAATTTCTTAGCCATTGTTCTTCTCTATCTTAATGATTTTGTATTTGATGATGCCCTTGGGTGCGGATACGGAAACGGTCTTGCCCTTTTTCTGGCCGATGATAGCCTTGCCTACGGGAGAGTTCTCGGAGATCCTCTTCTTCTTGAAGTCGACCTCGCTCTCGCCTACGAGCTTATACTTGTATTCTTCCTTTGTCGTTGTGTTCTGGAGAGTTACGTAAGCACCGAGAGACACCTTATCTGTAGAGATGTCGGAATCGTCGATGACCTCTGCGTTCTTGAGGATAGCTTCGATCTCTTCGATACGTGCGGCGTTCTGAGCCTGCTCGATCCTGGCTTCCTCATACTCGGAGTTCTCCGAAAGGTCGCCCTGAGCCTTTGCTTCCATGATCTTTTCAGTGATCTCGGCAGTCTTCTCAGTCTTTCTGTAAGCAAGTTCGTTCTGAAGTTCCTCATAACCTTCCTTGGTCATTTGCTTCTTTAATTGTTCTTCAGCCATTTTCTGTCTCCTTAATCAAATTGAGCTTTGCATATTTTAATAAGAACGGGGCGCTATTGCAAATCAGCGCGCAGTTCTGTCGTTCTCCTTCTGGATGACGTCGTGTGCGCCGCCCTCGACGATGGAGGTGGAGGATACGACTACGAGGCGAGCCTTGTTCTGGAATTCCTCGATGGAAGACGAGCCGCAGGAGCACATTGTAGCCTTGACCTTTGCAAGAGATGTCTCTACGCCGTCCTTGAGGGAACCTGCATAAGGAACGTATGAGTCAACGCCTTCCTCGAAAGCCATCTTGCCGCCCTTGCCGCCGTCATCGTAACGCTGCCAGTTGCGTGCACGGTTACTGCCTTCACCCCAGTACTCCTTAACGTAAGAGCCGTTGACGAGGAGCTTTCTCGTAGGGGATTCGTCGAACCTTGCGAAATATCTTCCGAGCATAAGGAAGTCAGCGCCCATGGCGAGTGCCAGAGCCATGTGGTAGTCATGTACGATACCGCCGTCGGAGCACAGAGGGATATAAACGCCTGTCTCCTTGAAGTACTTGTCACGCTCTTCGGCAACTGCAAGTACGGCGGAAGCCTGGCCGCAGCCGATACCCTTCTGTTCACGTGTGATGCAGATGGAACCGCCGCCGATACCGATCTTGATGAAGTCTGCGCCGCAGTCAGCGAGGAATCTGAAGCCTTCTGCGTCAACAACGTTGCCTGCGCCTACGATAGCGTCAGGATAGTTTTCTTTGCACCACTTGAGTGCTCTCTCCTGCCATACGGAGAAACCGTCGGAAGAGTCAAGACAGAGAACGTCGGCGCCTGCCTCGATGAGGGCGGGAACTCTCTCTGCGTAGTCACGGGTGTTGATGCCTGCGCCTACGATGAGCTTCTTCTCTGCGTCTAAGAGTTCGTTAGGGTTGGCCTTGTGGAAATCGTAGTCCTTGCGGAAAACGAGACCTACGAGACGGCCTTCCTTATCTACGATGGGGAGCTGGTTGATCTTGTTGTCCCAGATGATGTCATTGGCTTCCTTGAGGGATGTGCCTTCGGGTGCGGTAACGAGTTTATCTATAGGGGTCATGAACTCTCTTACCTTGGTATCGAGGGACATTCTGCTGACACGGTAGTCACGTGTCGTAACGAGGCCTAAGAGCTTGCCGGTCTTTGAACCGTCCTCTGTAACGGCTGCAGTGCCGTGACCTGTCTTCTCGTGGAGCTCCAAAACTTTCTCAAGGGTGTCGTCAGGGGAGAGGTTAGAGTCGGACTCAACGATACCGGCTTTGTATTTCTTGACCTTCCTGATCATGTCGCACTGAGACTCAATGGACTGAGACTGGAAAACGAAGGACAGACCGCCGCAGCGTGCCAGTGCTATAGCCATACCGTCATCACTTACGGACTGCATGACCGCAGATACCATAGGGATGTTGATCTTAAGTCTTGATTCTTCCTGACCCTTCTTATACTTCGCTACGGGCGCGGAGAGATCTACCTTGTCCGGTGTGTTATCTTCTGTCGTGAGATTGGGAACGAGAAGATATTCTGAAAATGTACGTGATTCCTGCTCGAAAATCTTTGCCATGCTGTGACCCCCTTGAAAGATATAATTTATAAATATTAGCACAAAGCGCGTGTTATGTCGCAAGAAAAATAGGACATTTTGGACCGCTTTTGGGTTGCAGTTTGTATAAAAAAGAAACCGTGCTCGAGTTTGTCTTGCACGGTTCCTTTGTTATTTATCTTGTCCTGCCTTATCAGCCCTCGCTGCCTTCATCGGCTGCTGCGGGTTCAGCTGCAGGTGCGTCAGGGAGGATGGAAGGCTCTGAAACTGCGGGTGCTGCCTCTTCGCGTCTCTCTGACGGAGGAGTAGCGCATGCGTTCGGAGGAGCGATGACGTCAGCCGGAACTGCGTCCTCGTCTGCGAATCTGGCGCCGCACTTGAAGCAGAATGCATTGGCAAGCTGGTTCTCTGTGCTGCAGATAGCGCACTTCTTGAGGCCCTTCTCCCTTAAGATCTTGATATTGAGCTCCTCGATATCCTTGTAGATGTTGGAGATCGATTCGCAGCGTGCATTGATGTCCTTGGTAACATCAATGTTCATATCCTTGTACTGACCATAGTAAAGATGACCTATCTCATCGTAATACTTGCAGATAGTATGCTTTTTCTCATCGATCATCTTCTGGAAATTGGCTATGTTCTTACCCTTCTGGTCCTGAAAAATCGGCATTTACGTCACCTCCCTTAAATGGTTGTTACATTATAGCACAAATCAGATCTTCTGAGGCTTGATCTGCCAGATCTCGTCAGCATATTCCTTGATCGTTCTGTCGGAAGAGAACTTGCCGGAATTGCAGATATTGACCCAGCACATCTTAGCCCACTTGAGCTCGTCCTTGTAATCCATGTACATTCTGTCTCTCTGCTTTCTGTAGTCGTCGAAATCACCGAGTACATAGTAAGGATCGCCGGGCTGCCAGTTGGAGCCGTAGATGAGACCGTTGAACAGGTCGTTGAACATGCCGGAACCCTCATCGTTGAATGAGCCGTCTGTAAGCCTGTCGAGGCACTTCTTGAGGCCGGGGATGTTCTCATACTGCCACTTGGGGTTGTAGTAAGCCTTTGTTGCAGCCATGTCCTGGGCGCGGCATCCGAAGATGTAGATGTTGTCGTCACCGACACAGTCAGCGATCTCAACGTTTGCGCCGTCCAATGTACCGAGAGTTACGGCACCGTTCATCATGAACTTCATGTTGCCCGTACCGGAAGCCTCGAGACCTGCCGTGGAGATCTGCTCTGAAACGTCTGCAGCAGGGAACATCTTTTCGCCTACGGAAACGTTGTAGTTCTCAACGAAAGCTACCTTGAGCTTACCCTTCATCGCAGGATCGCCGTCAATGAGCTTTGCGATCTCATTGATGAACTTGATGATGGCCTTTGCCCTGAAGTATCCCGGAGCAGCCTTTGCAGCGAAAAGGATCGTTATCGGAGGCATGCCGAGCTTCGGGTTCTCCTTGAGCCTGTCGTAAAGGTTAAGAGCATAAAGAGCATTGAGGAGCTGTCTCTTGTATTCGTGGAGACGCTTGATCTGGATGTCGAAGCAGGAGTTGGGATTGAGCTCGATGCCGCGTGTAGCCTTGAGATATTCCGCAAAGCTCTCTTTGTTGGCCTTCTTGATCTCGATGAAACGCTTCATGACCTTCTTGTCATCCTTGTATTTCTCGAGTTTCTTGAGCTGGTCAAGGTCTGTGACCCACTTGTCGTCGCCCAAAAGCTCCGTGATGAGGCCTGCGAGCGCGGGATCGCATGTACGAAGCCACCTTCTCGGTGTAACGCCGTTCGTCTTGTTGGAGAACTTCTCGGGATAGATGCCGTACCAGTCCTTGAGAGTCTCGTTCTTGAGAATGTCGGTGTGGAGGGCTGCAACGCCGTTTACGGAGTGAGAACCGTAGATAGCGAGCCAAGCCATGTGGATCTTGCCGTCAGCGAGGGGAGACATACGGTCGATAAGCTCTGAATACAGGCCCGCCTCGTACATCTGTGCTCTGAACTGGTTGTTGATGCCCTCGATGATCTCGTAGATCCTAGGGAAGAGGAAACGGAAGATGGAGATATCCCACTTCTCGAGAGCCTCAGCCATGATCGTGTGGTTGGTGTAGGCAAATGTTGCCTTTGTGATCTCCCATGCCTCAGTCCACTCGATTCCGTTCTCGTCGACAAGAAGCCTCATGAGCTCAGGGATACCGATTACCGGGTGAGTGTCGTTGAGCTGGATGGAGTTGTACTTCGCGAAATCGTGCAGATCATTGCCGTGGTACTTCTTGTAACGGTAGATGATGTCCTGCAGGGATGCGGAAACGAAGAAGTACTGCTGTCTTACACGGAGTACCTTTCCGTCGTAGGAAGTGTCGTTGGGGTAGAGGACTCTCCAGATGTCCTGTACACGGTTCCTCTCGATGACGGCGTCGTCGAAACGCTGTGAATTAAAGAGGTTGAAGTCAAATTCCTGTGCAGGCTCCGCCTTCCAGAGTCTTAACAGGTTGACGTTCTTTGTGCCGTAGCCTGTGATAGGAAGATCGCAGGGAATAGCCCAGACATCGATATCCTGGTAGTGGACCTTAACTTTGCGGTCGTATCTCGGAACGATGAAAGGATAGCCGTGCTCCATCCAGGAATCGGGGTATTCATGCTGGAAGCCGTTCTCGATAGCCTGTCTGAACAGACCGTAACGGTAAAGGATGCCGTAGCCTGTAACAGGGAGGTTGAGGGTTGCGCATGAATCGAGGAAACATGCTGCAAGACGTCCCAGACCGCCGTTGCCGAGCGCCGGGTCCGTTTCTTCCTCGAGAATATCCGTGATATTGAGTCCGAAGGCTGCAAGAGCTTCCTTCGCCTGGTCGTAAATACCCAAGTTTACGAGGTTGTTGAGCATAGAACGTCCTTCAAGGAACTCGGCGGAGAAATAGTGGGCCTGTCTGCCCTTATTGTACTTCTGCCTGGTTGACATCCAATTCTCGGAAATAAGCTCGACGATTGACTTTGCGAGCGCGGTCCAGTAATCCCTCGGTGTTGCCTGCTCAAGGCTCATTCCAGTTTCAGCTCTGACATGCGACTGCATCATTGATTCAAGCTGTTTTGCGGTAACTGTTGCCATTTTTGTGTTTCTTCAGCGGTTTAGAATCGCTTACTGCCTCTCCTTTTGAAATTAAATGTCATTTTATCAGTGTTGAGGGGTAATGACAATTTTGAGGTAAAATATTCATAAAAATTGAACGGAATTTAATAATAAGTTTGCAGTTTTGACGTCTGAATATTAAAATCAGTTCTATGATTTTATTAAATCCTATGACTTTAGTGCTCTGCATAGCAGGAGCGATCGTTCTCGGAGCGGGTTTCGGCCTGCTTATTACCTGGCTTTTCGGAAAATTCCCGGAGAGTTGGCTCCAGGACTACGGCGTTAAGGAGACAGACCCCGATTACCGCGTCTCCAAGAGGATGAGATGGGTGCCTGAGGGAGTCATCGCCTGCGTTATCTGCGCCGTCTGCTACATTGTGGCGGTCTTTTTCTGCGGCAATTCCTACATCACGACCTTTAAGCCCCTTCATCTGCTCGTTATCGTGCTCCTGATCCCCGCGCTTGTGCTCGTCATGATGTCCGATAAGCTTAACCGCATAATCCCCGACCAGTTCTCGGTATATATCGCTTTGGTCGGCGTTGTCTCAACAATATCAGACCTTACGGAGGGTTCCATATGGTTCTCTGCTGATGCCAAGTGGTATATGCCGCTGCTCAACAAGATAATCGCTTCCGTCGTGGGCGGCGGCGTTGTCTGGCTCATAGGAGTCGTCTCCATCACGTTCTTCGGCAAGGAGAGCATCGGAATGGGCGACATGAGGCTTCTTTTCGCGACCGGACTGATAACCGGATGCTACGGAATAATCGTTCTTATATATGTCGCTATCTTTACGGCTCTCATCTGGGCTATCCCGCTCCTCGTCCGCAAGAGAAAGAGGATCAGGGCTGAAGAGGCCATGATCAAGGCTTCCGATGACCCGCGCAAGGCGCGTCTTAAGCTCCAGAGGGAGAAGGCGAAGATCCATTTCGCCGAAGACCCCGATTATATGGCATTCGGACCGTTTCTGGCACTCGGATGCGGCGTCTTCTGCATCATGGAGCCTTTCTTCTATGAGAGAATGATCGGCACCATCACGGTGCTCGGAGTCCATTTCTGATGAGCGATCCCAGACCGGCAGCCCGGTTAACTTACAGACCCTTTGCAATTCCGCGCCCTTTCAACTGGGGATATTCTTTCCTTTTCGCAGCTGTCGGCTCGGCTCTGGCAATGATCCTGTCAAAGTTCCTTTTTGACAGCGGCTGTCTTTCTTTCTCAACGACTTCAGTCGTCGGATGCGGCCTTATCACGGCTCTGGTGACGACGCTGGCACTGATGCTGCCTTCTGTCTTCATCCCGGAGAAAACGGGTCTGAACATCACGGGACGCTATACAGGTGTAGGAACACTGGTAATGTCGTTCCTTTCGGGCGCTCCGGTATTCCTTATCAGGGCATCTTTCCGCAATATCTTCACGTATCTTTGGCTGCGCCTCGGAAATACCGTTGTATTCCCGGCGCTGTTCTCATATACATCTGATACTTCCAGGGCGTCTCTGGCACTTCAGATCCTTACGGATACGCTCGTTCCCGCACTCGGGATCTCCGTATTCTTCTACGGGCTTATCTGGTCCGGCATCAGGAATGACGACAAGGACCTGTCCTACTTCGTCATACCGTTCCTGTTCTGCCTTTATTCCCTTAATTTCCCGGACCTTCCGGGACTTCTGGTCACGGGTGTCTGGCTCTGCAGGGTAAGAAAGGACTCCGATAACATATGGGGGCCGTTCCTCTGTCTTGCGGGAAGCCGGGTCTTCAGCCTTATCATGAACGGGATAATAGACGAGGTCGATCTTACGACCTTAAGGACATACAGTGACATGCCGACGACGTTCTTTTTCTCGTCTTTGCCGGCCCTGGTCGTATCGGGAATACTTTTCGCGTTCTTCCGCAAGGTCTTAAACGAATTCCATAACACGTACTACAGCGACATATACGGCGAGACCGGCAGCAAATACGGGCTGGAAGACGATACCCATAAAGTTAACAGATTCCGGAGCGGATTTAACACAGCGCTTTTTTTAGGTGTTATAATATTTATTACTTTTTGGATATTTATGTTTAAGGGAATCAGATTATGAACGATGTAGAAAGATACAACCGGGACCGTGCATCGGTCATGTCGATGATCAAATTCATCCTGATCGTCGGTATTACGGTCTGTATCGGCTACTTTGCAAGGATAGTCGTTGTAATTCTCGTCCCGTTCCTCATAGGCTTCATGCTCGCAAAGACCGCGAACCTGATCGCCGCGCCCGTCTCCAAGCTTTTCGATAAGACCCCGCAGAATATCAAGCCGGGAAGGAAGAAGTCCACGAGGACCAAGACCGCGCTCGTATGCTATGTCATCCTCAACGTAGTCCTGGTCATCTTCATCATATTCCTGTTCGTGGGGCTCCTGTGGCAGGCAAATACCGTCCTCAACAGGCTTACCAAGGCCTCGATGAGCTTCAATCCGGGTTCGTCCTTTGACAGGGCCATCCTTTACAGATTTTCCGTCGCAAACGGCGGATTCCTGACAGACGAACTGATCGAGACCATCGCACAGAATATCGAGGGTGTGGGCCAGAACATCGTAGCGGCTATCCCCACGTTCATCAGATCGTCGCTTTCGGCCATCTGGAAGCTCATCGGCAACCTTCCTTACGCCATCTTCTTCGTCATCAGCATCATGCTGAGCGGATTCTATTTCATCAATGACGGCCCTGCGGTTCTTAAGTTCTTCGCGAAAAACACTCCCAACCGCAAGTTCCGCAACCGTGTTTTCGGGCTCATCAATGACCTTTCCATGACGGTCTTCCGCGTTCTGGGCGGCTACATGGCACTGTTCGTCATTACCGCTCTGGAAGCGTATTTCGTCTTTATGGCTGCAGGAGTTTATAACTACGCTCTTATCCTGGCTCTCATCACCGCGCTCATCGATTTCATGCCGGTCCTCGGCATCAGCGCGACCATGATCCCGTGCATCATATGGCTCGTTTTGAACGGAAAGATAATTAATGCTGTCATTATTGTCATCGGTATGGCTATAATGACCGTAGTACGCCGTTTCATCGAGCCGCCGATCCTTGGAAAATCAATGCATCTTCACCCGCTCATTACCCTTGTGGCAATGGCTGCGGGCGTGTATCTTTGGGGTGCGATCGGATTCTTGTTGGGACCCGCTTTCGCAATCATCATTATCCAGACTATCAAGGTTTTCGAGATAGATAAGAAGGTCGGTGAATACCTGTCAGGCGTCTTTGAAAGGTTCTTTGCACCCAAAGACGGCGGAAAGGCAGACTCCGGCGGGGGAAAGAAAGACGGCAAAGCGGCCGTCACGGTTACTGAACAGGAAACAAATTAAAAAGGGTTCTATGTAAAGGAGGACAAAATGAAGACATGTCTTAAGTGCGGAGCACAGTTCGCTGACGAAGCCCAGTTCTGCGCAAACTGCGGTTTCAAGGACATCCAGTTCTGCCCTGAGTGCGGAAAGAGCCGTGTACCCGGTTCGTTATTCTGCTCCGGATGCGGAAGAAAATACTATACGGCACCTGACCAGGCTGCCGAGCCTGCGTCACAGGCTATTCCGGTTACAGAGGCAGCTCCTGCTGCACCTGCACCCGAAGTTCCGGCAGCACCTGCGCCTGTCGCAGAAGCCGCTCCTGCTCCCGCAGCAGAGATCGCGCCCGTTGCAGAGACAGCACCTGCTGCTATTCCCGCAACTGAGGCAATGCCTCCTATTGACCTGCAGGCAGCCCAGGCTCCTGCAGTTCCCGCTGCACCCGCTGCACCTGTTGCTCCCGCAGCTCCCGTTCAGGCAGCTCCGGCTCCTGCAGCAGCACCTGCAGCTGCTCCTGTGGCAGCTCCCGCAAAGAAGAAGTTCCCGATCGTTCCGGTCATCATCGGCGGCGTAGCACTTATGGTCGCAGCCGGTGTTGCTATCTTCTTCATCGCTACAACACCTTCCAGAAAGTACAAGGCAGGCGTTAAGGCTTACGATGCGGGCGATTATGCAAATGCAGCAGCACAGTTCGAGGCAGCAGGCAATTTCCAGGACGCCAAGGAGCGTGCCGAGGAAGCTACCACGATGCTTCACTATACAAACGGTAAGGATGCTTTCAGTGCCGGCGATTACGCAAAGGCTAAAGAAGAGTTCGAGGCATGCGGCAGCTACAAGGATGCCGCTGAGCGCGCAGCAGAATCCGAGCTCGCAGTCCACTATGCAAAGGCAGAGTCCGCCGCTTCTTCCGATCCTGATCAGGCTATCGAGGAATACAAGCTCGCAGGCGATTACAAAGATGCAAAAGAGAAGCTTTTCAATCTCTATGTAGCACAGGGCGACAAGGCTCTGAACGATAATCAGTTCGACAAGGCAGCAGATTACTACAAGAAGGCCGGCGAGTATAAGGACGTAGGCGACAAGATCACCAACGTTATCTATGAGCAGGGTCTCAAGGCTGCAAACGACAAGAACTATGACAAGGCTATCGAGTACTTCACTGCTGCAGGCAGCTACAAGGATTCCGCTGAGCAGATCCAGAAGTGCTACTACCAGATGGGTGAAGCCGCAGCTGCTTCCAATGATCTTGATAAGGCTACGGACTATTTCCTCGCTGCAGGCAACTACAACAACGCACAAGCAAAGGTTCAGGAGCTTTACTACAAGCGCGGCGAGAACGAGCTCGCTGCAGGCAATACAGAGAAGGCGGCAGATCTTTTCAAGCAGGCAGGCAACTACAAGGATGCACCTGATAAGGTAAAGGCTGCTTACTACACACTTGGTATTGCGGCACTGGGCGACAAGAACTATGACAAGGCTGCAGAATACTTAAAGCTCGCAGGCAACTACAAGGATGCGGCTACAAAGGGCCAGGAAGCTTACTACAACAAGGGTCTTGCACTCCTTAACGACAAGGATTATGCAGGCGCTACAGAGTACTTGAAGCTCGCAGGCAACTACAAGAACGCCAAGACGCTCCTTACAGAGACAGCTTACAGCCAGGGCATCGATGCTCTCGCAAAGGGCTCTTACGCTACGGCAAAGACATTCTTCCAGGCTTGCGGCAAGTACAAGTTTGCAGCTGACCTCATCAACGCATGCAACGGCGAAGAGCAGCTCGCTTCCGGCAAGCTTGAGGAAGCATGGTCTTTCTACAGCAAGGTAGGCAAGAAGGCTAAAGTCTCAGGATTTGACATCCAGGGCAGAAAGACATACTGCTCCACAAAGGTCCTTCTTTCCAGAGTTAGCGGCAACTGGGAGGCAGCTTCCAACAACGTTTATGTTAAGAACATCACCAAGTACAGCTTCGGCAAATACACAAGAAAGTACTATCTCAAGAGACTGCAGGGCGGTCAGGACGTCTCTGTTGTTTACAGTGAGAACGGTGACGGCACATTCAACATGACTGTTACGGTAAATTACATCCGCTTCAAGTCTCCTTCGATCGTCGGCGCTGACTACTTCACGGAGACTAAGGATCTTACGAACGTCAAATCGTTCCCTTCGACCATCAAGTTCAGCAGCGGCGCAAAGCTCGTTTACAAAAACGGTAAGTACACACTGACATACGCCAAGAACACGAAGTCAGGAAGAGTTACAAACCAGTACAGATCGACGATCGTTTACAAGAAGGTTTAAGGAACAGCAGTTAAGCAATCAATTCAAAAGGGCCGCGTAATACGGCCCTTTTGATAAACAGGAGGGTGAGCAAGATGAGTTACGGTTCAGGAATGAATATGAAGATCCCTTTGATCGCAGCAGCGGTCGGCATAGTTCTCCTCGCGGGTGGCGCAGGCGGCGCGTTCTACTTTATGAAGGGTTCGCCCACTGCAAAATATAACGAGGCCATAAATGCTTATACCGCAGGCGATTATGCTTCGGCTGCACAGCAGTTCGAAAAGCTCGGTGATTACCGTGATTCGAAAAAGCGCAGCACAGAGGCCATGACCAAGCTGCACTATAAAAATGCGCAAGCGTTTTTCTCCGCCGGTGAGTATGAGAAGGCTAAGGAAGAGTTCCTTGCGTGCGGTGAGTATGAGAACGCGGCTGCTCTTGCTGAAGAATCCGACAGGGCATTTCACTATGCAAAGGGCGCGTCTCTCGCTGCTTCTGGCGATCAGGACGGAGCAATAAAGGAGTATGAGGCTTCAGGATACAAAGACTGCAAGGACAAGATCGCTGAACTGTATATGGCCAAGGCGGACAAGGCCGTAGAGGGCGGCAATTACGACCAGGCGCTTGAGTTTGCGAAGAAAGCTTCGGACAACAAGGGTTCTGAAGAACCGGTTTTCATCTGCTATTACAATATGGGCGAAGATGCCTTTAACAAAAAGGATCTCATTAATGCCGCGTCTTATTACGTAGATGCAGAGGAATATAAGGATGCCCGCGACAAGGCTAAATCCATTTACTATACGCTCGGAAAAGATGCTCTCGGCAAAAAAGACTATGAGAATGCCGCTACATTCTTCTGTCTTTCAAAAGATTACAAGGACACGGCATCCATTGCAAAGGAAGCTTTCTATATAACGGGCAAAAACCGTTACAACGATAAGAACTATCCGGCGGCAGGCCAATTCTTTGAGCTTGCGGGCGATTACAAGGATTCAAAGACGCTCTATCAGGCAAGCTACTATAACCTCGGAACCTCCGAGCTTTTGGCCGGCAAGTATGAAGATGCGGCAGAGCATTTCGAGCTGTGCGGAAGCTACAAGTACGCCAAGGATCTCGTCAACGTATGTATCGGTGAATCTGCGATCGCTGCCAATAAACTCAGCGCTGCGATGTCAGCATACAAAGGAGTCTCCAAGAAGGCATCTGTATCAGGCTTTAACATCCAGGCAAGAAAGACTTTTATCACCAACTGGTACAGAATAGATGCCATCTGCCGCGACTACTTGGTTTCGACCAACTGGGTACATGTTGAGAAGAGGACCAGCACCCAAATAAGAGGATATTCATTCACATCACTTGCCACGAATCAGGTTGTTTCGATGAAGTACAGCGTAAATGCCAACGGAACATTTAATGTCACGGGAGTTGCTTCATGGGCAAGGATACTGAACTGTCCTGCCAGCAAGGCTGACGTTAAGATGGAAGTTCACATCTCGAGATTCCAATTCGCGGGGATCAAGAAGCTCCCGACGACGATCAAGCTTTCGGGCGGTGCAAAACTCACTTATAAGAACGGAATAATGCATGTCAATTACAACAAAAAATCCGGAAAGACACATTATCAGTCGAGTATTGTATACAGATAAAACATAAGGCACATTAAGGCACGTTTTATGCACAGATTCATCAGAAAAACGGTTTCAATGATCACGGCGCTTGCGCTGATAGTCCCGATGGCTTCATGCCAGAGGATGGTCGATCTGCCGGAATCGTCAGAGAGCATGGCGACTGCACAGGCGGGTGCGCCCGAAGCGAGCGTTCCGTCTGACAGCGCGGTCCCTTCAGAAACAACGGCAACAGGCAATTTCGGCACTTCCAGGCTCGATACGGGCAACCTTACCGAGAAGGGAAGCGGTTATGAAGGCATCAAGGGCACGGGCCCTTATAACTACGGCGAAGCCCTTCAGAAATCCGTGCTTTTCTATGAACTGCAGAGATCGGGAGACCTTCCCGAGAAGGTCAGATGCAACTGGAGAGGTGACTCCGGCTTAAACGACGGCAAGGATGCCGGACTTGATCTCACGGGCGGCCTTTACGATGCCGGAGACCACGTCAAATTCAATCTTCCGATGGCTTATACGGCCTCCATGCTCTCGTGGTCAGTCTATGAATATGAGGACGCTTACAAGGAAGCGGGCCAGCTCGATTACATCAGGGGCGACATAAAGTGGATAACCGATTATCTGATCAAGTGCCATCCCGAGGACTATGTTTTCTACTATCAGGTCGGTGACGGAAATGCCGACCACTCGTGGTGGGGACCTGCCGAGGCAATGACGATGGAAAGACCGAGCTACAAGGTCACCAGGGATAATCCGGGTTCGTGCGTTGTTGGTGAGGCTGCAGCGGCACTTGCCGGCGCGGCGGTTGTTTTCGCAAAGAGCGACAAGGCGTACAGCGACCTGTGCTTAACACATGCAAAGAGCCTGTTCAAGTTCGCGAACGAGACCAGGAGCGATTCGGGCTACACCGCGGCAAACGGCTTCTACACATCCAACAGCGGCTTCTTTGACGAACTGTCATGGGCCGCAACATGGCTCTATATCGCCACGAACGAGAAAACGTATCTTGATACCGCAAAAGAATGCTACGCAAAGGGCAGTCAGGACTATATCTGGGCGATGTGCTGGGACGATGTCCATTACGGCACCGCGCTCATGCTCGCAAAGCTTACGGGCGAGCAGACCTACAAGGACGCGATCGAAAAGAGCCTCGACTGGTGGACTACGGGCACTTCGGGCGGAGAGAGAGTCAAATACACACCCAAGGGCCTTGCCTGGCTCGATAACTGGGGATCCCTGCGCTACGCGACTACGATGGGTTTCCTGGCTTCAGTCTATGCATCGAGCGGCAAGTGTGACGCCGCCCGCCAGAAAGCATATATCGCTTTCGCGGAGAGCCAGTGCAACTACGCTCTGGGCTCTACCGGACGTTCTTTCGTTGTCGGATTCGGCGAGAACCCGCCACAGCATCCTCACCACAGGACTGCCCAGGGCTCATGGTCCAACAGCATGAACGAGCCGTCTTCGCACAGACATACGCTCTACGGCGCGCTGGTCGGAGGCCCTGACGCGGGCGACGGCTACGACGATTCCGTATCCAATTACACGACCAATGAGGTCGCAGACGACTACAATGCAGGCTTTACAGGGCTTCTGGCATTCATGTATTCGAAGTATCACGGTCAGACGATCAAGGACTTCGGTGCTGTCGAGAAGATAGCCGAGAACGAGTACTTCTCGGAAGTCGCTGTCAACGCTTCGGGTAATGATTTCACCGAGATCAAAGCGCTGATCCACAACAGGACAGGGTGGCCTGCCAGAAGCTCAAACAACGTCGAATTCAGGTATTTCATCGACCTCAGCGAAGTGATAAACGCGGGCGGATCCGCATCTGCGATCGAGATCACGCAAAATTACATGCAGTCGGGCAGGTTGGAAGGATTAAAGACCTGGGACGAGGCAAAGCACATCTACTATCTGTCCGTTGTGTTTGACGATGGCGCGCTCTATCCGGGAGGACAGTCGCAGTGCAAGGCCGAGATCCAGGTCCGCATGAGAAATCCGGGCGGCAAATGGGATCCTTCAAACGACCCGTCCTATGCGGGTATCCAGACGGGCACTTTGATAAGCGGCGAAAAGACCGCGATCTATGAGGACGGAGAGCTTGTTTTCGGGACCGAGCCGCCGGCAGGTGATAATCCGGGCAAGACCGTGGTTATCGGAGGCGGCAACAGCGGAAGTGGCAGCGGCAACGGAGGCAACGGCGGGAATACCGAACCGTCACAGCAGGGCGGAGGAACGGCTACAGGCGGAACCGCGTCTTCGGGCGACATCTCCGTCAAGGTCAGATATGACAGCGCGGGTGCCAACGCGAACAGCATTTCGGGCGCTCTCGAGATAAAGAACACGAGCAAGAAGAACATCAGCTTCGGCGGCCTTGAGATCAGATACTTTCTGACAAACGACAGGAAGGGCGGTCTTGTTTTCGACTGCTATTACGCGGGCATGCAGGAATCAAACGGTCAGCATACCCAGATCAACGGGATAACGGGGAAGTTCAGCGCGCATAAGGGCACTGATTCAGACACCATGCTGACGGTGAAATTTCCTTCTTCCGGTGCTTTGATAGCGGGCGCGACCGTTACTGTCAATTTCGCGGTACACTATTCTGGCTGGCAGACGATGAACACGACCAATGACTATTCGGCCAAGGACGTTAAGAACATAGTCATCGTCTCGGGCGGAAAAATCGTACTCGGCAAGGAGCCTTAATGCTAAAGAAACTGACGGCAGCTTTGATGACTCTTACCCTGATACTTACGGTATCGGGATGCTTTTTCGCGGTCCCGGGCAAGCCGTCGCTCTATCAGTACGAAACGACCGGAAAGGGACGGTCCGGTAACAGTGCTTATAAAGGCACCTCATCATTTGATCCGTCTTACTATCCTTACTTCTCGATGCTGGGACCCGGAGCTCAGGATGCCTACAGCATGATCTACGACGGACTTTATTCCGGCCAGACGAGCATTAAGCTCTCGGGCGGCATGTCGGCGCAGGATGTTAAGGATGCCTTTAACATGGTGCTCTTAGACCACCCGGAGCTCTTCTGGGTCAGGACGGATTTCAACTATTCTTACGTTGAGGTCACGGGCGCGGTCACTTCCGCACAGTTCTATTTCTACGATTTTGCTTCGACTCCGGAGCGCCTCGAGCAGGCGAAAAGAGAATTTGAAACGGCGGCAAACGCGATAATCAGCGGCGCCGGCAGGCTCAATACCTATGCCGAAAAAGAGGTCTATATCCACGATGCCATCAACGAGACCTGCGAATTCAACGTCAATGCAAGATACAGCCAGAGCGCCTATTCCGCGCTGGTCCTGCACAGCTCGGTCTGCGCGGGATACGCAAGGGCGTTCCAGTATCTGATGCAGAAATCGGGGATTCCCTGTTATTACTGCATGGGAACGGCTGACAACGAGGTCGTTGCAGCCACGGGCGGTACGGAAACAAGCCACTCCTGGAATATCGTCAGGACGGGCATCTCGTACTGCAATGTCGATGTCATGTGGGACGATTCCGTGAGCAACGCGTACGGGCGCAAACAGTATCCTTTCTTCAATCTGTCTGACAAGGATTTCAAGTATCACACCAGAACGGGATCTTCGGTGAATCTCCCCCTGTGCAACGACGAGACACAGAGCTATAAAGTGCTTTTCGGCGATACCGTTGAAGTCAAAGACCTGATCTTCAAAAAGTGAAATTTGTCCCCTTCTGACATTTTTATATCATGCTATAATACCTATTGGTGTTAATAGGCTTAAATGGGTAAGTGTGCATGATAGTAAAGATTTTGAAGTCGCTCAGACAGTATAAGAAGGAGACTTTTCTTACGCTGCTCTGCATTATCGGAGAGGTCATACTCGAAGTATTGATCCCTTATATAACCGCCGACATGGTCAACAATATCAAGGCCGGCGCGGATCTTTCCAATATTGCCAGGACAGGCGGGGCAATGGTGCTAGCCGCGATCCTTTCGCTCGCGTGCGGCGCTCTGGCAGGTAATTTCGCGGCCAAGGCTTCAGCCGGATTTGCAGGGAACCTCAGATCCGACATGTTCAAAAGGGTCCAGAAGTTCTCTTTCGGCAATATCGATAAGTTCTCCACATCGTCTCTCGTTACGAGAATGACGACCGATATCACAAACGTACAGAACTCTTTCATGATGGTAATAAGAACGGCTGTAAGATCGCCGTTCATGCTTGTTTTCGCGATCGTAATGGCATTCATTATGGGCGGAAAGCTGGCGCTGACCTTCGTGGTGGTCGTTCCGCTCCTGGGCATCGGTCTCTATCTGATCGGCCACTTCGCGATGCCTGCGTTCCGCGCGGTCTTCAAGAAGTACGACAAGATGAACGAGTCCGTAGAGGAGAACGTCCGCGGAATGCGCGTAGTCAAGGGCTTTGCGCGTGAGGATTACGAGAGCAAAAAGTTCTTCAACGCATCCGAGGAGATCAAGAAAGACTTTACAAAGGCAGAGAGGATCGTCGGACTTAACGGCCCGCTCATGGAGCTCTGCTTCTTCTTTAACACGGTATTCATCCTTTACGTAGGCTCCAAGCTCGTAATCACCAACCAGGGCCAGACGATCGATGTCGGCCAGATCTCCGCGATGCTCACTTACGGCGCGCAGGTCCTGATGTCGCTCATGATGATCTCGATGATCTATGTAATGCTCACGATGTCCATCGAGTCCGTCAAGAGAATCGTTGAGGTTCTTGACGAGCAGCCTACTATTCACAATCCCGAGAATCCTGTCATGGAAGTCGAAGACGGTTCGGTCGATTTCCGTGACGTTGCTTTCAGATACTCGGAAAAGGCAGCAAGAGACGCGCTTTTCGATATCGATCTGCACATCGACAGCGGCATGACAGTCGGTATCTTAGGAGGCACGGGTTCATCAAAGACCACATTGATCCAGCTTATCCCGCGTCTTTATGACGTTACGGACGGCGAGGTCAAGGTCGGAGGGATCCCCGTCAAGGATTACGATGTTAAGACCTTGAGAGATGCAGTGGCTGTAGTCCTTCAGAAGAACGAGCTGTTCTCAGGAACTATCAAGGAGAACCTCAGATGGGGTAACGAGAATGCGACCGACGAAGAGATAAAGCAGGCATGCGTTATCGCCCAGGCTGACGAGTTCGTTTCGCAGATGCCTGAGGGCTATGACACCTATATCGAGCAGGGCGGAACCAACGTCTCCGGCGGTCAGAAACAGCGTCTTTGCATCGCCAGGGCGCTTCTCAAGAAACCGAAGATCCTTATCTTGGACGACTCGACTTCAGCAGTCGATATGAAGACGGACGCATACATCAGGCGCGGTTTCTATGAATATATTCCGGAGACCACAAAGATAATCATCGCGCAGAGAGTCGCTTCCGTCATGGAGTGCGACATGATCGTCATTATGGATGGCGGACGCATCGTTGACACGGGCTCTCACGACGAGCTCCTCGAAAGATGCGACATCTACCGTGAGATCTATGAGGAACAGACGAAGGGAGGTAAGCATCATGTCTGAAAACAAGGCTAAAGCTTATCAGAATAAAGCTCCCGCAGCTGCTCCTGCAAAAGGACCCGGAAGGAACAGGGGACCTGCTTCGATGTCCCAGATCAAAGGCTCGCTCGGCAGTATCAAGCGTGTTCTGAAGATCTACATCGGCTATTTCCCAAGACTCGTCTGGCTCCTGCTTTTGTGCATTGTTGTAGGCGCTGTTACCGCGGCGGTTCCGTCGGTCTTCCAGCAGAAGATCATCACTATCATTGAGAGTTCATGGAAGTCAGGCGACTGGACAGGCGCAAGGCCTCAGGTCCTTTCATATATCATCCCGCTGGTCTGCCTCTATGTTGTGGCTCTTGGATTGTCCATTCTTCAGTCACAGCTGGGCGCGTACATGACCCAGACATTCCTTTCGAGGCTCAGAGAGAATCTTTTCGATAAGATGCAGCGCCTGCCGCTCAAGTATTTCGATACGCACAAGCACGGCGAGATCATGAGCCACTATACAAACGATATCGATACACTGAGACAGTTTGTCTCAATGGCGTTCCCGACGATCATAAGAGCTACCATCCTTCTTTTGAGCGTATTCGGGATCATGCTCTACTACAGCGTCTGGATGACACTTGTTCTCTGCATCGGAATCGTTCTCATGATCATCATCACGGGCAAGGTCGGCGCAGGTTCAGCCAAGTACTTCATCAGGCAGCAGATGGCCGTCGCGGCGACTGAAGGATTCATCCAGGAGACAATGAACGGCCAGAAGGTCGTCAAGGTCTTCAACCATGAGGATAAGGCCATCGAATCCTTTGAAGAACTCAACAACACGCTGATGTCAGACAGCGGCAAGGCTAATGCTTACGCAAACATCCTCGCCCCGATCATCAACAATATCGGCAATATCGTCTACGTTCTGCTCGCAGCCGCGGGCGGCATCATGATCTACTTCGGAACACCGAATCTCTCGATCTCCGGACTTCCTTTCGGCATTGCCATCATGATCCCGTTCCTCAACATGTGTAAGCAGTTCATGGGCAACTTAAACCAGCTGACGATGCAGATGAACGCCATCGTAATGGCGGGCGCCGGTGCTGAGAGGATTTTCGCGCTCCTCGATCAGGAGCCCGAGACAGACGACGGCTACGTAACTCTCGTTAACTGCGAAATCGCCGCTGACGGCACCGTTACCGAGGCTGATCACAAGACGGGTCACTGGGCATGGAAGCATCCCCACCAGGCTGACGGCACCATCACATATACCGTACTCAAGGGCGATGTAAGACTGACTGAAGTCGATTTCGCGTATGTTCCCGAGAAGCAGGTTCTTTTCGATGTATCCGTATTCGCCGAGCCGGGCCAGAAAGTCGCATTCGTTGGCGCCACGGGCGCAGGCAAAACGACAATCACAAATCTCATTAACCGCTTCTACGATATAGCGGACGGTAAGATCAGATACGACGGCATCAACGTCAACAAGATCAAGAAAAAGGACCTCCGCCGCTCATTGGGCCTCGTTCTTCAGGAGACAAACCTTTTCACGGGCACCGTTATGGACAACATCCGCTACGGCAAGCTCGATGCCACCGATGAGGAGTGCAAGGCTGCAGCTGTTCTCGCAGGCGCATCTGACTTCATTGAGCGTCTTCCCGACGGATACAACACGCAACTTACCAACAACGGATCCAACCTCTCGCAGGGCCAGCGCCAGCTGATCGCCATTGCCCGCGCAGCAGTTGCAGATCCTCCGTGCCTGATCCTCGACGAAGCTACATCCTCGATCGATACGCGTACCGAGGCGATCGTCCAGCGCGGTATGGACAAGCTGATGGAAGGCCGCACGGTATTTGTTATTGCGCACCGTCTGTCCACGGTCCAGAACTCTGATGTCATCATGGTATTAGACCACGGCAGGATCATTGAGCGCGGCAGCCACGACCAGCTCATTTCCGAGAAGGGCGTGTACTATCAGCTCTACACCGGTGCTTTCGAGCTTGAATAAGAATGCCGGACGATAAGAAGATCTCCCAGTTTTTGTTAAGCTGCAGCCAAGCTTTAGCTGATGCGGAGTTCCTATTTCAGGTAGCGGCGGATCTTCTCTTCGATCACCCTGGTGTTTAAAGGATGGTTTTCTGTCTCAAAGGTAAGTATCAGCCGTGATTCGTCAAAGTCGTTTGCAAGTGAGTACTTTTCAAGCTTTCTGACGTTCTTGTCGGCATAGGTACTGTCGCTCATCATGCCTAAGTGTTCCCAATAGTAGTCTTTTCGCTGCCTGACATTAAGGCAGTTGAAATCAGGCACGCCTATCAGATATCCGCCTTCGTAGACCGGGCACTCATAGCGGTAAGGAATGTTGTTCCTGATGAGTGCATCGGCTATAAGGAGCTCAGACTTCGACCTGACACGTTCGCCTTTCGGCGTGTAATACTCAGGGTCATTATCGCCGAAGCCCATGTGGTTATAAGGCATATTCAGCCACTGCTCGACAAACTCCTTGTCAGTCAGAAATTCCTTGGTAACGAGCGCTTTTCTGGCCTCACTCAGCTTCTCGTACACGTCCATGGGTGCATCGGGATCGTAGTCTTTGAGAAACCGCTCCAAAGCCTTCTGCTGCTTTACCAGTTCAGCAAGCAGCTTTGAATCGTAGTCTTTCTGCGCCAGAGCAGCCGCGATATCGCGGTCCTTACGCGGAAGGTAGGTGCCAAACACATCAACAGGATCGATTTTCCGGTAGTATTGACGATATTTACCATTGTTTGACACACGCAAACTGCCTGGTGGCGCATGTTCCACGCGTTTCTTTATTAAGTCGATATTCTTATCGAGTGCTATCAACATGCTTTTTAGTTCATCCATTATTGTTGTTGCTGTCATTTCATGCCTCCTGTATGTTTGTTATTCAATTACGGCTAAAAAAAGATTTTTCACGTTTCTAGCCGTAAGTTTTTTCTTTTCGTACTAATGATTTTCTGTAAATTGCGGCTTAAATCAGAGTCTTCGTTCTTTTAAGCCGTAAATTCATTTGTCGGATTTCGATAATTACGGCTGAAATGAAGAAATGTGCAGTTTCAAGCCGTAATCTTCAAGTGTAGAGTTGATTTAAATGAATAGAATTACGGCTGAAAGTGTTTGTTTATGTTTTTCTAGCCGTAATTTCTAGGTTCAACCGGGTTTATATGTTGTTATTATTCGGCTGATATAAAGAAAAAGCGTGATTCAAGCCGAAAAGTATATGCTTAAGGTCAAATCATTATCAGTGTTCAAGTCAGAACCGGTCACCAAGTCAATTGTGATGCGATTATCCTATAACATTGCGGGGGCGTTGTGGGGATTGTGACGAAAGTCGGGACTTTTTGGGGTGTTTTGAGACTTTTGGGACTTGGTGCAAAAAAAGACCGGCGAGGCGTGACGCCGGGCCGGTCGGGTAAGAGGTTTGTCAGTATGCTTGGATCAAGAGTCGAGCTTCTTGAGCAGGTCGTTGTAGGAGAGTCCCGTAAGCTTTGAGTTTCCTATGAGCTGGTAGGGCACGGAGTTGAACTTTTTCTGGAAGTTGGCGGAGAAGACCGTATCGGTGCTGCCGAGGATGGCTTTCTCGATGCGGCGGAATTCGTCGACCTCGACAACTGTTTGGGTGGTGTACTTATCTACGCCTTGTACTGTGCAGACCTTGATCGTCATATCCTTACCGTTCTTGTCTTTGACTTCGGGACCGAGGGTCAGGAACATCTTGCCGGTGTAATCCATGAAATGGCCGGTGCCGCGGCTCGTGTAGATGTTGTAGGTCGTGATGGAGCCGTTGTCGTCTAAGTAGCCTGTGTATGTGACGATCTTGTTGTCTTTTGTCCTGAGCACGAAGAACTCGGAGATCTTGCTGGAAGGATCGTTCAGGGTCTCAAGCAGGATCATGGAAGTTTTCTGCTTAGCGGGGTCGTAAGAGTAAATAAAGAAGCTGCTGAAATTGCTGTTGTTCGAGCCCTTTGTGAAGTAGTACAGATCGGGGATATCGTCGCCGGTGAAGTCGACGAGGCCGCATGCGTTGGAGTTGACGTTGCGCTGGTACCACTCGATGCCGTCTTTGTTTTCTTTGAGGCGCTTTGCGTAGTCTGCATAAGCACGGGATATGTCTTCGCTTGTGCCTTTTTTGCCTGACGTTTCGGTGGGATCTGTCTGGCCGGGAGTCTGCGAAGGCTCTGTGGACCTTGAGGACTCAGTAGGTTCGGTCTCGCGCCTTGATGTTTCGGTCGGCTCTGAGCCCGAATGATCTGACTCCGTGGGATTGGGATCAGTCGGAAGTCTGAATGAAGGGTCGGTGGGAAGTGTTGGTTCGCCGGTGGGATCCGACTCCCCTGTGGGATCAGGCTCCCCTGAAGATGAAGGATCTGTCTCCTCTGCCAGGGCGGCGATCTCGTAGCCTACGAAATCAAAGATCTCGAAAAGCTCATCGGCATTCTTGATCACAAGGCCGTTCTTGGTGTTGATGAGCCTTAAGGTGATCGTTGTGTTTTCCTTTTCTGCTTTGGCGAGCGCCTCGATCACGCTGTCTGCGCCTGACAGAGATGAGTTCTCGAAAATGTCTTTCCATGCGGGAATGGCGAAAGTTACGGGAACTTTGGCGATGTCTTTGCCTGTCTCTATCGAATCCTCGTCGTAAGTGACGTCGATCGCGGAAGCGACTGCTTCATAGCATTTGGCAGCACCCTCGGTGTAGGAATCCATGTTGAGGATATCGGAGTATTCCTTGTAGCGCGAAGAACCCTTTTCGATGGTGGTGAGGGCCAGGATGTCTTTGTCGTTTAAGGACTGGACAGCCGATTGGAGAGAATAGATGGCGTCAGCGGGCTTGCCGTCGAAGCCGTTTGCCGTTCCGAGACAACCTGCGGTCTGGAAGAGCAGTGTCATGGCGAGAACGATCGTTGCAAGTCTCTTGCTTTTCAAATGCATTATGAAAGCCTCCGGAAGATTTTTTAACATTAGGATTGTACCACGATGCGCAAGCGATGGCTTTTGACATTTATGGGCACTGTCTTTTATTATATATAAACTATTACCAAGGAGCAGGATGTTATGGACCCCAAGGGCGGAATACTTGATGCGGTCAGCAGGTACAGAGCCCAGGTTATGGGATTTGCTGCCATGTGGATCTTTATATTCCATGTCCGTAATGAGGTAACGGTTTTTGCGGGGCTTCCTGTTATCGGCAATATCGATATTTTTTTCGTCAACATCGGGTTCAACGGAGTGGATATCTTTCTGTTCCTGTCCGGCTGGGGACTTTATCATGCGATAAATAAACACAGTCTTACCATTTTCTATAAGAGAAGGTTCAGGAGGCTCATCCTGCCGTTTGTTGCAGCGTGCGTTGCTGCCTCGGCATTTGGAGGATGGGACGTTATGAGACTGGTCAAGGCAGTGACCGGATGGACGTTCCTGACGAAAAACGTCAATGAACCGAAATGGTTTGTACCGGCGATCGCGATCTTCTATCTTTTGTTTCCTTTCTACCATAAGCTGTTTGAAAAGTTTAAGAATAAATATGTTTTCACGGCAGTGGTGCTCATATTGTGGACGGCGTTGTCGTCTGTGCTTCCCCTGGTGACTTCAAGGTCGGATATTTACGGTGTTATAGGCAGGATCCCTGTGTTCGTTATCGGCATCCTTACAGGCTGGTATACGTTTAGCGGCAGGAAGATAAAGGGACCGTGGGTCTGGATAGTGCTTACGCTCATGCTTGCGGCGGGCTTCCAGATGGAATATTATGTCGCCTTCAAGAAAATCACACTGATAAATGAGGCTTTGACATGCGCGGTTCCCGGACTCTTGATCGGAATACCCATGTGCTTAATTGCGGGGTGCGCATTTGGTCTTTTGGATAAGGTTAAGTTCATACAGAAGGCGTACGGATTTGTGGGAATGATCTCGCTTGAGTTTTATGTGGTTCAGGAGACCATATACGGTGCGGTCAAAACTCCGGTCTACTACTCGGGAGTGCCTTTCAACAGTCATCTGCTGGCGCTTATCGTGTTTGTTCTTTCGCTGGGAAACGGTTACCTTATCTATCTCATCACGTTTGTTATTTCGAAGAAACTGGACGGGGAGAACGTGTTTGATGATGCGCGGAAATAATAACTTTGACTTTGCAAAGGTCTGAATTTAAGATAAATAAGACAGACTTTAGGAGGAAGGCCGATGCCCCGAGTATTTCTTGTAGAAGACGAAAGCACCATACGCAGCACGCTGCGCGATACGGTACCGTGGGGGCAGCTCGGTTATGAGTTCGTCGGTGAGGCGACCGACGGAGAGATGGCGCTCCCTTTGATCGGATCTACGCATCCGGATGTTCTGATCACAGATATCAAGATGCCTTTTATGGACGGACTGTCACTGTCGAAGCTCGTTCTTAAGGAGTTCCCCAATACCAAGATAATCATTATCTCGGGGTACGATGATTTCGAGTACGCCAGACAGGCGATTGAGATCGGAGTAGAGCAGTATCTGCTCAAGCCGATAACCAAGGCAAACCTCATGAAGGTCTTGCGCGAGGTCAAGGAGAAGATCGAGCTCGAGCAGGAGCAGAGAAACTATCAGGCGCAGTTTCAGAGGGATTCGCAGGAGTACGAGCAGTTCGCGAGAAGAAGCTTTATGGAGCAGGTCGTTGCGGGCAAGCTTTCCGTGCAGCAGATATATGAGGACGCAGGAAGGCTGGGCCTTGAGCTAAAGGCGCAGAGTTACTGTATAGCGCTTTTTTCGGCGATGGGCGAGACATATTCGGATACGGATGCGAGAGTCAGGGAGGACCTTTTGGGGCACTTCATGAAGCATCCGGAGTATCTGCTGCTTAGATGGAACCTGACCACATACATGCTCCTGATAATGGGAGAGAAAAGCAGGATGGACAGCTATATCCAGAGCTGCATCGCTGCCATTACCAACCGCTACAGCGTTTATGACGGGCAGAAGCCGTGGTATGCCGCAGTCGGCATGACCGCCGGGCGTTTATCACAGCTCCCCGAATGCTATGAGGACGTCTCGAGGCTCTGGGCTTACCGCTATATCCAGCCCGATACGCACGTCCTGACATCCGAGACGGTGAAGACGCCGGATGCCGGTACCGCAAACTCTGACCTCGAAAACTTTGACGTCAACAAGTTCAATCAGGAAATACTTCTCGAGATCATGAGGAGCGCGGCTCCGGAGGAGATCCCGAACATCATAAGTGAGTTCCTTCTGGATATCAGCGAGGCAGTCAGGTCGCAGCCGTTCTGCCACTATGTCATGCTTTCGACGAGATTTACCGCGATACAGTTCGTGACATCCCTGGGCGTTAAGCAGGAGAAGCTCCTTGAGGACGTGACATGCCAGGATCTCATGGAGCAGACCGTTGAGATGCAGGATCTCAGAAGATACATGAGCGAGTTCCTGATGCAGGCCGTCAAGATCCGCATCGCTAGATCCGCGAACCAGTACAAGGATATCCTTGGGCGCGCGGTCGACTATATTGACGCGCATTTCACGGATGACAGCCTGTCGCTCAACATGGTGGCGAAGGAAGTCAACATAAGCGCAAACTATCTGTCAGCTGTTTTCAGCCAGGAAATGAAGTCCACGTTCGTCGAGTACGTGACGTCGAAAAGAATGGCCAAGGCCAAAGAGCTCTTAAGGACAACGGACAAGCACTCGGGCGAGATCGCGCTCGAGGTCGGCTACAAGGACCCTCACTATTTCAGCTTCCTTTTCAAGAAGACGCAGGGCCTCACCACGAGAGAATACAGATCCGGGGGTAAACACTGATGCGCTCCAAGGAGACCACTATCTCCTCACAGATGAAGAAGCTCTTCATCGGTCTTGCCATACTTACGTTTACGGTTTTCCTGATCGAAGTCCTGACGATTGTCTATTACCAGATCAGGTACCAGCATTACATGCACAACCTGACGACCGCGTCCGAATTCAACCAGGATTTCAAGCAGGACATCGACCTCAAGATGTACTACTACGTTATCGGAAGCAAGGAGGCGGAAGGTCTCCCGATGAAGGAGGTCGAGCAGGCGAAAAAGATCGCAGAAGACCTTATCTCCAGCACCTCCGACAAGGAGAGCAGACAGGCTATCACGAGCGTTATCGACCTGTGCGGCAACCTGGAAGACCAGATGCGCGAGATCGAGTTTACCGCGAGCTACGACCAGAGACAGATCCAGCTCAAGAACAATATCTACGTTCTTACGTCACTTATAGAAGAATACATGTACCGCTATCTCTACTGCGAGGCGGTACTTCTCAACTCGCTCCAGGACAGGATGAACGCACAGCTTACGATCGGGCTCGTGCTGATCGTCCTTGGTGTGGGTGCGCTTTTTACGGTGCTTCTCCGCCATTCGGCAAGGATCTCGCGTTCGATCGCCGAGCCTATCGAGAACCTTTCGAGCCGCGTCCAGGAGATCGGAGGCGGCGACCTCACGGTAAGAAAGCCTGTTGAATCACAGGTGTATGAGGTCAGCGCGCTGAGCGAAGGCGTTGAGCAGATGGTCGAAAAGATGGGCAACCTCATGAAGGAATCGACCGACAGGCAGGAGAGCCTGCGCCAGGCCGAGCTTGCGCTTTTGCAGGCGCAGATCAACCCGCATTTCCTGTACAACACGCTCGATACCATCATCTGGCTCATTGAGGCCGGCAAGACTGAGGAAGCCGAGGAGATGGTCACCGAGCTGTCGAGCTTTTTCAGGCATTCGCTCTCAAACGGTGAGGACATCGTAACGTTAAGCGATGAGGAAAAGCAGGTCAGCAGCTATCTGCAGATCCAGCAGTTCCGCTATAAGGACATCATGGATTATTCGATCGACATCGATCCTGCCATTAAGGGAACGAGGCTTCCAAAGCTCACGATCCAGCCACTGGTCGAGAATGCCCTCTATCACGGCGTTAAGCTAAAGCGCGCCAAGGGTAAGATCACCGTGACGGGAAGAGCCGACGGCGACGACATCGTGATCGTCGTGAGCGACACAGGAGCGGGCATGACCAAGTCAAGGCTCGAAGAGCTCCGCGAAGGCATTAAGAACCGCGAAAGAGTCGGATTCGGTCTTTCGACGGTGGATGAGAGATTAAAGCTGTTCTTTGGCGAGCGGTACGGGCTTTCCATTGACAGCACGGAGGGCGAAGGGACCGACGTGACGGTCAGGATCCCCGCTTCAGGGAGGAATACGGATGAGACATAAGCTGGCTGCACTTCTGACGGTGCTTTTATATACGGTTTTCGCAACATGCGGATGCACGAAGCCCGAGACGGCCGAAAAGGATGACAGGATAGTCATCGGCATGAGCCAGGTCGGCGCGGAGTCTGACTGGCGTCAGGCGGATACCGCTTCGATGAAGGCTGTGTTTACTGAGGCGAACGGGTACAGGCTCCTTTTTGATGATGCGAGGCAGGAACAGGAGAACCAGTTCGTCGCGATCAGAAGGTTCATCCAGCAGAAGGTCGATTACATTGTGGTCATGCCGATAACCGAGGACGGCTGGGACGCGGTCCTCAAGGAGGCAAAGGATGCGGGCATTCCGGTGATACTGGTCGACCGTATGGTAAAAGTTAAGGACGAGAGCCTGATCACGGCGCATGTCGGTTCGGATTTCTATGCCGAGGGCAGGAAAGCGACTGACTGGATGAAGAAGAGATATGCGGACGCGGAGCAGGTCAACATAATACACATTCAGGGAACGAAGGGCTCCACGCCGCAGCTCGGAAGGACCGCGGCTCTTGATGACGCGGTCAAATCGAGCCCGAACTGGAAGGTCATCGCCAGGATGGACGGCGATTTCACGGAGGCCAAGACATACGAGGTCATGAAGGAATACCTGTCCAACAGGGAGTCGCTGCCCAGTATAGATGTCGTCTACTGCGAGAACGACAATGAGGCGTACGGCGCGATCAAGGCACTTGAGAGCTTCGGTTATACGTGCGGAAAAGACGGCGTGTCGGTCATATCTTTCGACGCGACATACAATGCGCTGGTCTATTGCCAGAAGGGCAAGATCGCCATGACGGTCGAGTGCAATCCCTTGCTGGGACCTCTGGTCGAGTCCGTAATCAAGACCATCGAATCGGGCCAGAAGCCTGAGAAGAACCGCTACGTCGAGGAGACGGCATTCCTTCCCGAGGATATTACAGAAGAGCTGCTCGCTTCCCGAAAATACTGATATTTAAGTGCTCTGACGCTCGGTAAGCTCCCATGGCAGGACCAGCGAATGAGGGTTCTTGCCCTGAAGGATCGACAGAAGAAGCGTCGCCGCTTCAGTTCCCATGCGCCTTGTCTTGTGCCACAGAGATGTGATGGGGACGGGGCTTATTCGGCTGTAGTAGCTGTTGTCGAAGCTCGCGACCGCGATATCTTCGGGAACCTTTTTGCCGATGTCTGAAAGACACTTTATCAGGTGGAAAGCGATCTCGTCGTTGTAGCAGATGACCGCGTCGGCAAGGGGCAGATGCTCCTTAATAAAAGAAGATAACAACGTTGTATCCTTATCATCTACAAGGCGGCTTCGCTGGGCGGAATCAAACCAGCAGATCCCGTGGTCGGGCAGGGGGAGACCCTTGTCCCTGATGGCCGCCATCATGCCGGCGTAGCGCTCGGGGCCCTGGATATCGTCGCTCTTGAAAATGCCTCCGATGTTTTTTCTGCCTTTGTCTATGAGATAGTTTGCGAGCCTGTATCCGCCCGCATAGTTGTCATCGGTTACGGCGGGGAGGTGTGAAAGGGCGGAGTAGCTGCCCTGGAAAAAGACTATCGGGATGCCCATCTTGTAAAGCGACTGGTACAGGTCCAGGTTGGGATTGGGCAGTGCGGTCTTGGAGCCTTCGACGAGTATTCCGCCGACAGGGTGATTTATCAGGCGCTGTAAGATCTCGCGCTCCGCGGATACTCTGTTGAGCGTGGCGTAGGCCTGCAGGGTGTAGCCTCTGGAGCCGAGCACGTTTTCCATGTCGCGAAGGATTCCCGGGAAGATATATTCATCCGTAAATGTGGTGATGACCGCGATCTGCGCCTGGGACGAAGAGCCGGTGTTGGCCGCGTAATAGCCGCTTCCGCGCCTGCTGGTGATGAGTCCTTCAGTCTCGAGATCTAGCATTGCCCGGCGGACTGTCTGGCGGCTTACGCCGAACCTGGCGGTCAGTTCGCGCTCGCTCGGGAGCTTATATGAGAGATTTTTGGCATGAAGCATGATGTCTTCTCTTAGAAATTGCGCCAAAACCTTGTATTTCATAGCTTTGCGGCTCCTTTTGCGTTATTTTCCGAAGGGCACATTTTGTATAATTCCATAAAATAATCACATTTTTCGTAAATACGTTTCATGGGGATTTTTTCGGAAAGTTACTTAATATTCGAAAAAATCTCAAACTGTCCCGGGGCGCATTTGACATTTTTACATGACCGAAACGGGACATCCTGCCCGTGGCGAAAGTGAAATTTTCAAAAAAACACCCGCTCATTTTGTAAGAAAACGAACAAATCCATTCAGATTATCTCAAACTGGTATTGTTTTTGCAACGAGCCTCAAAATTTGTATTGTTTATACGGTCGAAACCGTCCAGATCTTATTGAATGGGTTTTATCCTCACGGCAAACTGTGGACAAGAAGGCGCCGGGGTGATCCGCCGGCCCCGAAATCAAGAAACACATCTATGAAAGTGAGGAAAAATCTATGAAGAAGTTTCTTGCGGTTTTGATGACAGCTACTTTCGGTCTCGCAATGGCCGGCTGCAATGCAAAGCCTGCTGCTACAACAGCAGCTGCTACCACTGCTGCTCCCGCTGCGACAACAGCTGCACCTGCAGGTGACGGACTTATCAAGGTTGGTATCATCAACAACGATCCTAACGAGTCCGGTTATCGTACAGCAAACGACAAGGACATGAAGGCTACTTTCACAAAAGAGAACGGCTATGACGCTAAGTTCGCTTACAGCCTTAAGAACGACGAGCAGATCGCTGCTGCTAAGAAGTTCATCACTGATGAAGTTGATTATCTTCTTATCTCCGCTGCTGACGTTTCAGGTTGGGATTCCGTTCTCCAGGACGCAAAGACAGCCGGCATCAAGGTTATTCTTTTCGACCGTACGATCGATGCAGATCCTTCTCTTTATGAAGCATCCATCGTTTCCGACATGAGAAAAGAAGGCGACACAGCTATGGCATGGCTCGAGGGCCAGAAGCTCCCTGAGTACAAGATCATCCACATCCAGGGCGTTATGGGCTCCGCAGCTCAGAAGGGCCGTTCCGGTGCATTAGACGACAAGGCAAAGGCAAATGGCTGGACAATCGTTACACAGCAGACAGCTGAGTGGAACGCAGAGAAGGCACAGCAGATCGTTCAGGCAGTCATCGACAAGGGCGACAAGTTCAACGTTATCTATGCTGAGAACGACGATATGGCTAAGGGCGCTGTTGCAGCACTCGATAAGGCTAACATCACTCACGGCGTAGGCGGCGACGTCATCGTTATGGGTTATGACTGCAACGCTTGGGCTCTCAAGGAACTGCTCGCTAAGAAGTGGAACTATGATGGCCAGTGCAATCCTTTCCAGGCTTCCTACATCGACAAGATCATCAAGGACTTCTCCGCAGGCAAGGCTCCTGAGCAGAAGACGATCATCATGGACGAGAAGGGCTTCGACGCTACAACCATCACACAGGAAGACGTTGATAAGTACGGAATCTGACAGGTCCGGAAAAGTTTCAACAGATAACTTGTAATTGACCGGCACGCGGTACGGAACTTCCGCACCGCGTGCCTTTTTAAGAAACACAACAGAGGAGTGGAGTTATGGAAAACGGTGAATTGCTGCAGATGAGAGGAATCTGCAAATATTTCCCAGGTGTAAATGCTCTTCAAAACGTGGATTTTACTTTGAGAAGCGGCGAGATCCATGCCCTTATGGGTGAGAACGGCGCAGGCAAATCCACTTTGATAAAGGTACTGACCGGCGTTTATGTAAAAGACGGCGGAAAGATTTTCATTAGAAACACATCTTCGGACCCGGCTGAGCCCGAGTTCCTTGAAGCACATATAAGATCACCTCAGGATGCCCAGAATTCGGGAATCTCAACGGTTTATCAGGAGATAGCCCTCTGCCCGAACATCTCGGTAGCCGAGAACATGTTCATCGGCCGTTCAGGAGCATTCACCAACTGGGCCGACATGAACAGGAAGGCGGGCGAGATCTTAAGGTCGCTCGACATCCCCGCTACACCCAGACAGCAGCTCGGTTCATGCTCTATCGCAGTCCAGCAGATGGTCGCCATCGCACGTGCAGTCGATATGAAGTGCCGCGTGCTCATCCTAGACGAACCTACATCTTCATTGGATGAGCAGGAGGTCGAAAAGCTTTTCAAGCTCATGAGAGACCTCAAGGCAAAGGGCGTAGGCATCATCTTCGTCACACACTTCCTTGACCAGGTCTATGAGGTCTGCGACAGGATCACGGTATTAAGAGACGGAACACTCGTTGGCGAATATGTCATCGAGGATCTCCCCAGAGTACAGCTCGTTTCCAAGATGCTCGGCAAGGACTTGGACGACATGTCCGACATCAAGAGCGAGAGCGATGTTGCAGCAGTCGACCGTACCTCGATGCCTGTTCTTGAAGCTAAGGGCCTCGTAAGCAACGCCGGCATCAAGCCTTTCGATTTCAATATCTATAAGGGCGAAGTCAACGGCTTCACGGGACTTCTGGGTTCCGGCCGAAGCGAGTGCGTCAGAGCCATTTTCGGAGCTGACAAGGTCCTTGGCGGTACCGTTAAGATCAACGGCGTAAAAGTCAGGATAAGAAAACCGATCGATGCGATGAAGCACGGAATCGGATATCTCCCTGAAGACAGAAAGTTAGACGGCATCGTAGCCGACCTCTCGGTAAGAGATAACATCATCCTCGCGCTGCAGGTCATGAAGGGATTCTTCAGACCGTTTTCGAGAGCAAAGGCCGAGGCAATGGCTCAGGAATATATCGAGCTCTTAGACATCAAGACAGCTTCCTCCGATACACCTATCGGACAGCTCTCAGGCGGCAACCAGCAGAAGGTAATCCTTGCCCGCTGGCTCCTGACACACCCTGAATTCCTTATCCTTGACGAACCTACGAGAGGTATCGACATCGGAACAAAGATCGAGATCCAGAAGCTCGCGCTCAAGCTTGCTTCAGAAGGAAAGAGCGTCACGTTCATCTCATCCGAGATCGACGAGATGCTCAGAACATGCTCACGTCTCATTGTCATGAGAGACAGAAAAGTAGTAGGAGAACTGAACGGTGACGAGCTCACCCGTAACAAGGTAATGGCAACCATAGCCGGAGGTGAAGAGAAATGACATCGTCCAAACCGTTATCTAAAAAGCCTTTTGTGCAAAAGCTCATTGCTATCACGCGCATGCAGCTTTTCATTCCAGTACTGGCCCTGCTGATACTGGTGCTTTTCAACCTCATTGCAGATCCCTCTTTCTTCATTATTAAGATGGGAACGAACAGCGCAGGTCATCCGGTACTTTCAGGCTACCTCATCACGATCCTTGACTACGGTTCCGAACTCGCGATCCTCGCCATCGGAATGACGCTGGTCACCTCCGCATCAGGCGGACAGGATATCTCGGTCGGCGCGGCGATCGCCATTGCCGGTTCGGTCATCCTAAAGGTCCTCTGCGGAAACGAATCAAGGCCCGATCACATGAAGGCTCCCATCATCGTAGCTTTCCTCGTAGCCTGTGTCGTGGCAATGATCTTCGGTGCATTCAACGGCGCGCTCGTAGCATTCTTCAAGATCCAGCCGATGGTCGCGACCCTGATCCTTTTCACAGCCGGCCGTTCCATCGCAGCATGGATCAACAACAACGAGCTCCCCATCATCTCCGATGAGAGCTTCTCATACTTCGGAACATTCATCCCGGGATGCCCTGTTCCCACACCGGTATTCATCGCGGCAGCGTGCATGCTGGTGATCTTCCTTGTATTGAAATTCACCAACCTCGGTCTTTATTCACAGTCCGTAGGCATCAACCCGAGCTCTTCAAGACTCAACGGTATCAACCCCGCAGTCGTAAAGCTCATCACTTACATAATCCTGGGTCTCTGCGTTGCAGTAGTCGGTCTCATCAAGGTCAGCCGTATCTCAACGATCAACTACTCAGTCGTTGCCAAGGATATCGAAATGGACGCGATCCTCGCAGTAGCTCTCGGAGGCAACTCGTTGGGCGGCGGTAAGTTCAGCATGCCGGCATCGATCATGGGTGCTTACATCATCCAGTTCCTGACGACAACGCTCTACAAGTTCGACGTCAACTCCTCCGCGCTTCCTGCTTACAAGGCAGTCGTAGTCATCATCCTCGTTGTACTCTCGGCTCCCGTAGTAAGAGAGAAGTTCAACAGACTTACTAAAAAACCGGCTTCTGCAGTAAAGGAGGGTGCTTGATATGGAAAACAGGTTATCCTCAAGAAGAGGCCTGAAGGGAATGTCAGATACCAATCTGCTTACCCTCATCACGGTAGTTGTATTCATCTTGATGTATGCGCTGGCAGTTATCACACTCGGCTCGGGATTCTTGAAGCCGCAGAACTTCCTTAACATACTCAACGAGAACGCAAGCCTCATCATTCTCTCCTGCGGCATGAGCCTTGTCATGATCACCGGCGGTATCGATATCTCGGTCGGCCAGGTAACTTCTCTCGTCTGCATGAGCGCAGCAGTCTACCTCGACATGGGCGCTAAGCCCGGCAACGTTCCGACATCCATCTGCATAGCACTGGCTATCGGTCTGGCTTTCGGTCTCGTTCAGGGTTTCCTCGTAGCTTACCTTGAGATCCAGCCGTTCATCGTATCTCTCGCGGGACTGTTTTTCGCGAAGGGTCTGACGACCATCGTAAACGCTACACAGTTCAACGTAGAGAACAAAGATTTCGTCGCGCTGAAGAACACAAGGATCACTATCCCGTTCCTGGGTTCTTACAACAAGAAAGGCGTATTCATTCCTGCTTATATCGAGATCGGCGTTGTCATCGCGATCGTCGTAGTCATCCTTCTTTTCGTCCTTCTCCGCTGGACAAGGCTCGGAAGAAACTTCTACGCAGTCGGCGGCAACAACCAGAGCGCAAGATTATTGGGTATCAACGTCAAGCGTACAAAGTTCTTCGCGCATCTTCTCTGCAGTTTACTTGCGGCCATCGGCGGTTATGTGTATTTTATGCATGTAGGCTCCGGTTCTCCTTCGCATGCAGATGGTGCTGAAATGAACGCCATAGCATCCTCCATCATCGGTGGCACGATGCTCACGGGCGGCGTTGGTAACATCATCGGTACATTTTTCGGAGTGCTGAGCCTCAGCACCATCAAGAACATCGTTTCATCACTGGGACTTGATGAAGCATGGTGGACCAACATCACGGTCGCTTTCATGCTCTGTCTGTTCCTTCTGATCCAGAGCCTTGTTCTGCGCCGTAAGGCAGGTGCGAAAAAATAACGGCTCGGAGGGTGAAAGATGAGTAATTTCCTAGGCATTGAATTCGGATCCACACGTATAAAGTCTGTCGTTATCGACGGCAACTTCGCTCCGCGTTCTTCAGGCGACTATGTCTGGAAGAGTGACTTCACGGACGGAGTCTGGACTTACAGTCTGGAAGAGGCCTTTGAAGGCCTGAGGAAGGCCCTGTCAGAGACAGATACGGCTGACATTGCTGCTGCGGGTATTTCAGCAATGATGCACGGGTATCTGGCATTTGATACGGAATGGAATCTCCTTGTGCCATTCCGTACATGGCAGAATACAATGACGGCTCAAGCCGCATCTGATCTGACGGGTCTCCTTGACTTCAACATTCCCCAGAGATGGAGCATTGCTCATCTTTATCAGGCGATCTTAAACAACGAAGAACACATTTCCCGCATCGCGCACATCACAACGCTCGCAGGATATGTTCACTATAGACTTACAGGCGTCAACGCTTTGGGCGTAGGCGACGCTTCGGGCATGTTCCCGATCGACAGCAACACTCTTGATTACGATCAGGCCATGATCGACAAGTTCGATAACCTTATCGCAGATAAGAATCTCGGCTGGAAGATCAGAGACATCCTGCCTAAGGTTTTGGCAGCAGGCGAAGACGCAGGCTCACTTACTGCTGAAGGTGCAGCTCTCCTCGGAGGAGCTCTCCCTGAGGGCACTCCTTTTGCACCTGCAGAAGGCGACGCCGGTACCGGCATGACTGCAACCAACGCGGTATCCGCAAAGACAGGAAACGTCTCCGCAGGCACGAGCATTTTCGCGATGGTCGTATTAGACAAGCCTTTGAGCAAGGTTTACGAAGAGATCGACATGGTCACGACACCGAGCGGCAAGCCTGTTGCAATGGTCCACTGCAACAACTGCACAAACGACATGAACGCATGGGTCAACGTCTTAAAGCAGACGATCGAGCTTTTCGGAGGCTCTGTTGACACAGGCGAGCTTTATACAAAGCTTTATCAGAAGTCCATGGACGGAGCTGCCGACTGCGGCGGAGTATGCACAGTCAACTACATGGCAGGCGAAGGCGTTACGCACTTAGACAGCGGAAGACCGTTCGTCATCAGGACACCTGACAGCGATTTCTCGCTCGCGAACTTCCTGAGATCACAGCTCTATTCGACAATGGCAACTCTCAAGATCGGCATGGACATCCTCGCAAAAGAGGGCGTTGAGATCGTAAGCCTCACAGGCCACGGCGGTCTTTTCAAGACTCCGGTCGTAGGCCAGCGCTATATGGCGGCTGCCTGCAAGGCGCCCGTCACCGTCATGGAGACGGCAGGCGAGGGCGGGCCTTACGGTATGGCACTTCTTGCCGCTTACCGTATCCTGAAGAGTGGCGAGACATTAGAGGCATTCCTTGCCGATAAGATCTTCGCAAACGCAAAGAGTTCCACTTTCGCACCTGTTGCCGAAGACGTGGAAGGCTTTGACAAGTACATTGAAAAGTTCTCCGCGGCGCTCGACGCTGAGCGCGTTGCTGCGGTAAAATTCTGATATCAAGTATCAAGGAGCCGCAAGCAATGTTAGAAGCACTTAAAGAAAAAGTTCTTAAGGCCAATCTTCTGCTCCCGAAGCACGATCTCGTCACCTTCACATGGGGTAATGTATCCGAGATCGACAGAGAGTCAGGCCTCATCGTTATCAAGCCGAGCGGTGTCGACTACGACGGCATGAAGGCTGAGGACATGGTCGTCTTGGATTTAGACGGCAAAGTCGTCGAAGGCCACTACAAGCCCTCAAGCGACACACCCACGCACATCGCCCTCTACAAGGCTTTCCCCGGCATCGGAGGAGTCGTCCACACTCATTCGAGATGGGCTACGAGCTTTGCACAGGCAGGCGTCGGCATCACCGCATATGGCACGACCCAGGGCGACACTTTCTATGGTGAGATCCCCTGCACGCGCAAGATGACACCCGAGGAGATTGGCGGCGAGTATGAGCTCGAGACAGGCAACGTAATAATCGAGACCTTCAATACCAGAGGCATCGATCCTATACAGGTCCCCGCAGTCCTGGTCAACAGCCACGGACCTTTCACCTGGGGCAAGGACGCAAACGATGCCGTCCACAACTCTGTTGTCCTTGAGGAATGCGCATTCATGGCCTTCCACGCGAAGATGATCAATCCTTCGCTCGGCGCCATGCAGCAGGAACTCTTGGATAAGCACTACCTTAGAAAGCACGGCAAGAACGCTTACTACGGTCAGGGCTGATCAAGGTTTATCTTCATAATACTTCCAAATAAATCGTCCCATCCATCGCTGTAACCCGGATGGGACGATTGCTTTTTGCTTTTGTTCGCGTTTGAAGGGGTGGGCGTGCCGGTTTGCGCACACTAAATATCATTTTACGGACGAAATTGCACTTTTTCATTTTTTTAGCCGAAATTTCGATTGCCTTTTCGGTTAGCTCAAGTCCGGATTACGGATGAATGCACTAGTCAAGTAAAAGTAGACACACAAACAAGAAAATATACACCTAAACCTTTTGGTAGAGCATTCGATATTGTTTTGGAGTCAGATAATCCAAGGCATACGCAGGTCGT
>CACYMP010000021.1 GCA_902775565.1 Oscillospiraceae bacterium | reverse complement strand
GGAGAAGTACTTCTTGCCTGCCTCGAGGCGCTCCTTCTTGTATGTACCTGCAACAGGGTGCTGGAATCTTGTCGGGTTGGTGGAGTTACCTGTGATGGAAACGTCAACGTTCTCCTTCCAGAGGATAGCAACACCTTCCTGAACGTCGTCTGCACCATAGCAGTTGACCTTTGCTCTCGGAGAATCAGCGTTCTTTGAGTAGCATGTTCTGGAGAGTTCCTTGAGCTCGCCTGTCTTGTAGTCGTACTCTGTCTCAACATATGTGAAGCCGTTGATTCTGGAGATGATCTTAGCAGCGTCCTTTCCGAGACCGTCAAGGATGACTCTGAGAGGCTTCTGACGAACACGGTTAGCCTTCTCAGCGATACCGATAGCGCCCTCAGCAGCTGCGAATGACTCGTGACCTGCGAGGAATGCGAAGCACTCTGTGTCCTCTTCAAGGAGCATCTTACCAAGGTTACCGTGGCCAAGACCTACCTTACGTCTGTCAGCAACGGAACCGGGAATGCAGAAAGCCTGGAGGCCTTCACCGATTGCAGCAGCAGCGTCAGCAGCTCTGCGGCAGTTCTTCTTGATAGCGATAGCAGCGCCTACTGTGTAAGCCCACTTAGCGTTCTCGAAGCAGATGGGCTGGATGCCTTCAATAAGGTGATATACATCAAGACCTGCATCTTTTGTGATCTTCTCAGCTTCTTCGATGGAAGCGATTCCATATTCAGCAAGCTTAGCGTTGATCTGGGGGAGTCTTCTCTCGTATGATTCAAATAAATCTGCCATTTTAAGTTCCTCCTATATTACTGCTTGCGCGGATCGATGAACTTAACGGCATCATCAACGCGTCCATACTTACCGGAAGCCTTCTCAAGAGCTGTAGCAGCATCGTCGCCCTTCTTGATGAAGTCCATCATCTTACCGAAGTTAACGAACTTGTAGCCGATGATCTCATCATTCTCGTCGATAGCGAGGTCTGTGATGTAACCGTCTGTGAGCTCGAGGTAACGGGGACCCTTTGCGAGTGTACCGTATGTAGTACCAACCATTGAACGTGCGCCCTTACCGAGGTCCTCAAGACCGGCACCGATCTGGAGACCGTCTTCTGAGAAAGCACTCTGTGTTCTTCCGTAAACGATCTGGAGGAAGAGCTCTCTCATAGCTGTATTGATAGCGTCGCAAACAAGGTCTGTGTTGAGAGCTTCGAGGATCGTAAGACCGGGAAGGATCTCAGAAGCCATAGCAGCTGAGTGTGTCATACCGGAGCAGCCGATAGTCTCTACCAGAGCCTCCTGGATGATGCCGTCCTTTACGTTGAGAGACAGCTTGCAGGCACCCTGCTGAGGAGCGCACCAGCCGATACCGTGTGTATAGCCGGAGATGTCCTTGATCTCCTTGGAGCTAACCCACTTTGCTTCCTCAGGGATCGGTGCAGCACCGTGATGAACACCCTGATGAACAGAGCACATGTTCTTGATCTCTGTTGAATAAATCATGTTATTTCTCCTTTCCTTTCAAGGAATTTGTAGGTGGAATTTAATAGATTTCCGAATTGTAATTATATAAAAGCAAAAGGGGCTTTTCAACACAAAATCGTTCAAAGCCCCTATATATAATTTTTATTTTCGTCAGACCGAGATAGAAAGCAGGTGCGTTACGAGGCCGAAATAGATCAGGAGCGACACCGCGTCAACGATGGTGGTGATCAGAGGAGACGCCATGACCGCCGGGTCGAGCTTGATCTTTGAAGCCACCATAGGCAGCGTGCAGCCGATGGATTTCGCGAAGATAACTACGAGCACGAGGGTTACGCAGATGATTCCCGCGATATTCATCGGGAGCCTGTCTATGAGCATAAGCTTGACGAAATTGGCCGAAGCCAGCACTATTCCGCAGATAGCGGCAACACGGGCCTCTTTCCAAAGGACTCTAAAGAAGTCCGAGAACTGGATCTCACGAAGCGAAAGTCCGCGGATGACCGAGACACTTGCCTGTGAACCTGCATTACCGCCTGTATCCATCAGCATCGGGATATAAGCCGTCAACATAAGATAGGCTTTCAGGGCATCCGTAAATTTTGTGATAATCGCGCCTGTAAACGCCGCGGATACCATGAGGAACAAGAGCCAGGGCATTCTGTTCTTAAATGTCTCCAAAACTCCGATCTTGAGGTACGGCCTGTCGGTCTGGTCAGGGATGATAGCGGCCATCTTCTCGATATCCTCCGTGGCCTCCTCTTCCATGATGTCCATGACATCGTCGACCGTGATGATGCCGACAAGGCGGTCTTCGTTGTCAACGACAGGCATCGCCGTAAAGTCGTATTTCTGGAAAACACGGGCCGCTTCTTCCTGGTCGTCCGTCGTCTTGATCGAGATGACGCTGTCGTTCATTATGTCGCCGATGACCTCATCAGGCTGCTTGATGAGCAAGTATCTGAGTGCAACAGTTCCGACAAGGAGCCTTCTTTTGTCAAGAACATAGCAGATATTGGTCGTCTCGGCATCAAGGCCGATCTCCCTGATACGCAGGATCGCATCGGCTACGGTCATGTCCCTTTTGAGGTCGACATACTCGACCGTCATGATAGATCCTGCGGAATCGTCCGGATACTGCAGAAGGTGGTTTACGTCCTTGCGCTGCTCGGGGCTGGCGTTGGCCAGGATCCTCTTTACGACGTTTGCCGGCATTTCCTCGAGGAAGTCCGCAGCATCGTCCGCCATGAGGTTATCGATGACGTTCGAAGCCTCGTTCGTGGACAGTGACATGATGATGTATTTCTGATCATCGACTTCAAGCTCGGCGAAAACGTCCGCAGCCATAGATTTAGGGAGGATCCTGAATATCTTCAGTGAATCCTCATTCTCCATAGAGTCCATAATGGAAGCTATATCGACTTCCATCATGTCGGATAATTTTAATCGGAGTTCTTTATATCGCTTCTCTTCAAGAAGAGCTAAGATCTCTTCCTTAACAGATGCCATCTCTTCCATAGCATATCTCCCTAATTGGTGAATTTATGATGCATAATCGCGATCGGGGATTGTCAGAATCGCTTCGTGTCATAAAATCACCTCCCTTGCTATGGATTTCCAAAAGATTATAGCACAGAGGTTTTGGATTTTGTAGGAAAAAGTCTTTCAGATAACGACTTTGTTGCGGCCGCTCTCTTTGCCCATATAGAGCTTCTTGTCGGCATCAGTGATTGCGTCCATGATACGGTTCTCGATATCGAGATCGGTATCCGAGGCAGATTTCATAACATTGATGTCCGTAACGCCGAAAGTCATGGTCACGGGAATCCTCTGGTCTTTCCAGGGGATCTCAAGAGTAGCTATCTTAAGTCTTAATCCGTCAAGAGCGACGAAGGCATCGTCAAGGTTCATGTCGTCGAATACAAACAGGAACTCCTCTCCGCCCCATCTGACCGCTATGCCATAAGGCTTCATGAACTCTGTAAAGCATCCCGCGAGCTTCTTCAGCACCTCGTCTCCGGCGTCATGACCATAAGTATCGTTGATCTTCTTGAAGTGATCGATATCGGCCATCGCTATGCTCATTCCGTAATTGAAGCTGCCGTTCATTATCTTATCGACAGTCTCAGCCATGCCGCTGCGTCTGTTGAGAAGCCCGGTCAGATGATCATGTTCCGCAACTGCCTTAAGCTGGCTGTTATATCTGGCGAGCTTGGCCTCGGTAGCCAGCTTGTCGCGTGTGAAGATACTGAGGATGACAATGAGCGAGAAGAATATCGAGACGATATTGATTATCTGAAAGGTAACGGATATGGGCCTGGACAACTCTTCCACCGGAGGATAGGTAATATGCCATGTGTAAAGGAACATTCTTATCGAAAACACGATGAGGCTCGAGAGCATCTTCTCCCTGAAAGACTTGTACGAGGCAACGAAAACGAGTACCAGAAGGATAAAGACGTAATGCTGGATACCGCATTCCCAGCCCCACTGTACAACGAACCTGAACATCCACACCGTAGTGATGGCGCAGTAAATGAGCAATGCCGCACTGTTCTTGTCGCGGTACGTCAGATAAACGGAAATGGCGTACACGCACATCAGTCCGAAACAGATACCGGCATTGATGTATCTTTCGGTAATACCGAAGACTGTGATCCAGATCAGGAAATAGACGCACATCATCAGGGAGTTTATCCTGACAATAAATGAAACGCGGTTGGATTCGTTCGCGTTTGTTACGTCTTTAAATAAAAATTCCGTGATCTTATTGGCCATGAACAGATTTTATCATGTAAATTTTTAACAAAGATTAAATTTTCAAGCGTTTCCGCCCTATTCTTGTCAAAAATCAGTCAGGAAGATCGATATCTCGATCTTGCTGAAATCTCCTTTTTTGTCTATTTTTTTGACTTTCGCCGTAAGGAGCTTTCCCGCATCCATCAACCGGGAGAATACCGCATTGTCCTTCTCAGGTATATATCCAACCTTCTTCTGGTCCTTGTTCAGCACCAGTACGGCCTTGTCGTCGAATTTGTTGTCCCCCTCACGGCGCAGTATGAGCTTGTCATCAGCGTTCAGCGCATCGATGAGGTTCTTATCAACATATGAAGTTCCCGCGATAAAAGTGTCAAACAGGAATATCTCTTTAACGAGCGGTTTTATCAGGTCAGTTATCCCGTTCTGCTGTATCGCCGTTACCAGTTCACTTCTCTGCTGCTCGGTCAATGCCAGTTCGTCCATGTGACAGTCTCCCCTACTTTATTCCCATGTCATCCATCTGTATATGAAGATCATCGAGATATGCCTGATAATTGTCGATCTCAGTCTGAAGCCTCGCTTCGGTCTCCGCGCACATCTCTTCATCTTCCAAAAGGAACTTATACTGATAGGGATCGGTGCTCTTGATGTTCTCTATCTGTTCTTTGACTTTCCTGACCTTATCGTCAATGTCTCCGATCACCACCGCGACAACATCATCGCAGTACTTTGCAATAACCGCCGAAGCCACTGCTTCAAGCTCCTTCATTCTCTCCAGGTTATTGCCTTTATAGGCACGAGTTATGTCCTCCCACAGCTGCTTGACCTCTTCATGCCCGAAAAGCTGGGGATTGATGTCGGGATGTATCCTTGTTGCGACCTTATGATAGATCTTCTTTATCTGGGCTAATTCGTACGCGGTAACCGTACTCTTAAGCTTTCTAATCGCGGAGATGCTCTTGAGCTGTTCATCGTATTCTTTCATTTCACCGCTGACAAGCTGTTTGAGTTCTTCCAGCGTCACGGATCCGGCCGTCTCTCCGCGGTTCAGCAGCTTTAAGAACTCTGAGATCATCTTCTTGCATCTGATGCATTCGATCTTAAGGAAGAAGCACTTCTCGACAAGCGCACCGAAGCGCTTCACGTAAGAGATGTGATACTGCTCAGCTTCTTTTGCGAGCCTGTCACGCTCGATTATCAGCTCGGTATAATCCTCAAGAGTATAACCTTCGTCCATCTGTGCCCCCTCACGTAATCACCTGAGATACAGACTTTATCCTGTCAGCAACCCTGAAAAGCTTCATGTCATCAACAGTTCCGCCTGCAATGAAATCGGATATCGACCTGTAGTATTTACCGTCACATGAGACTATCAGTGCGCCGTCCTCCTCGGCAGAAGTAACGATAAATTCTTTTCCGAAAAGCTTAATACTCCATGATGAAGGAGTCTTTAACAGCACGTAAAGATCGTAGAAGCCGATCTCTTCCGGAAAAACTTCGTGAACCCTGTGGATGTTATCTATGAGCATCGCCATTATCGTAAAGTTCCCGAAAAAGTCATCAGTCTTCAGCCTGTGGATAAGGCTTCTTTTCGCGAGCTTATAGAAATCGTATGCCTCTTTGTTCTTTCCGTCGTGCTCCATTATCATGCCCATGCGGGATGCGATCTCAGGCGTCAGATACTGTATATACCCGTCGCTCTGGCGTCTGTTCCAGATCCCTCTCACGATCGAAGCAAACCTGTCGAAATCCTTGGGAACCGCATAGCCGTTGCGGTACATATCGGCTACCTTGTATTCGGACTGGGGATTTCCGAGAGAAGCCGATTTGGAGTAGTACTTAAAGGCCTTGTCGTAATCCTTCTCTCCGGTACGGCCATAATAATATATGTACCCCAGTCCTGACGCTGCCGGCTCGTAGTTGTATTCGTCAGCCATGAGATAATATTTCTCGGCAAGCTCAAAATGCTTCTCACCGTAGTAGAAGCCTCCGAGTCTCATCATATATTCAGGATTCTTAGTCTCGTTGATCAGGTACCCGAGTGCCTCGGTATACATGAAGACATCGTCTTCCGAAGGCTCGGGATTGCCTTCAAATTCCATAACGATCTGTCTGGCCCGCGTAATATCCATTTGCACTCCTGATCCATAACGGAATAGCATTCACACAGATATTTTACTACCTGCAGGGATACAATGCGAACAAAGAACAAGCGGCCGGAGCCGGATAAGATAAAAGCGGAAAATATGAATGAGGATCAGACCGCTTCTTCGATCCCCATCTGAGCGTTCAGGATGCCGAGGCTCTTGTCATACTGGGCCTGGGAGATCGCGTGGCGCTCAAGAAAAGCATCAAGGGTATATTTCTGCTCGAGGTAGAGTTCCCTTTTCTTCTGTTCAGGTGTAAGTTCTTCCCACTGTTGTTGTTCCATAACTATCACCTCCAAAAACTCTATTGTCATAGTAGCACTAACCTTGCGATTTTTTGTGTTAAAATCATTTCAATTTGAAAGATTTTTTGAGTTATGTGTCAGGAGGTCTTTAAAATATGGTTTTCAAGTTTATCCGCCAACGTTCCCTCGGTGCGCTTGCACATGCCGAATATAAAGTCATGACCGGAAACGGCACAGACGTCTATATGATCTCAAATGATCTGATAAAACCCGATAACTACATCATGAGCACTTTAACAAGGCAGTATGTGGCTCTCGCCGAATATACGACAAGGGATGATAAGCCTGCCTGGAAGATCTGGAACGGCAATGACGATCTGGGATTTTTGGATATCGGAAAAAGAGGACCTTACACCTTTGACCTTAACGGTGCCGGTCTTCATGTAAACACATCTGCCACTAATTTCGGATTCGGGGTTACAGCCTTTACAAATAACGAAGGAAAGACCGTTGCAAAGCTGCTTTTCGCAAGAAACATGCTTATGAAGCAGTGGGTCCTTGAGTTAGATGACGAGAAACTCGCAATACCCTGCCTGGTAATGGCTTTCATGCTTATCAAAGCCATTCCCGTTCAAGACTGACAGATCGGATCAGAACTGGTATTTGGGCCATATGCCCGTTTTGTCATGGGTATGTTCGGGGAGCTGGTACAGATCGTGACCCGGATAATCGTTGCCCTCGACTATCGCAGGACGATCCGGCGTAAAGCACACATCCCAGCCGATATAGCCGACCTGAGGCACTACGAGTGCAGCCTTTGTACACATCTCGCAGACCTGGTCCCACATCGGGAACTTAAAGCCCTTGATGGCGGCTCCTGTCTCAGGATGATGTGTGAACAGATTCTTGCTCTTGTCTATTGCGTAATCCGTTATCTCACCGGTCTTCTCGTCCATGGGGGCCGTCATGCCTCCGCTGTTGAAGTTATCGACCGTATGTCCGTGGTTGCCGAACCTTACACATGCGCTGGCAATATGGACCTTGCCTTCTTTCTGGATAGTTACGACCCTCACCGTATTGATCGCGTGAGGATAGATAGCGCTGACATCCGGATGCTGGACAAGGACCTCTTCAAGCAGATGAGGACGTTCCTGATGCAGCAGCCTGTCATATAAATGCTCCGGCGTCTCCTTGGTGCAGTCGACCATCTCCACTGTCTTTCCGCAAGATCCCAGGTCTGCCTTGGCAATGAGCTTGTCATGATCCTTGATAAAAGCGATAACAGCTTCTTTGTTGTCTTCCCTGACAGGGATCCATTTACGCGCGAGGAATTCACCGAAATGCTCGTTGAACTCTATTTTGTTATCAATTAGATGCGTGTACTTCGGGTCATTATATTTGTTGACCAGGTCGTTGCTCCTGCCTCTGGTGATATATGTGTCTCTTTGCTCATCCGTGAGGTTATACATCTCATAGAGCCAGTAATCCATATATCCGGCACCGAACTTCCTGCCGCAGTGCGCCATGTCAAAAAAGATCCACAAACGGCTCTTACCCGACTTCTCGTGGATATCCTTGATCTTGGCGTTCATCGCCTTCAGATCCATTCGCATAACACGTCTGAACAAATATTTAATACTCGGCATGACGATTATTATAATACAACGGTTCCGTTTTTGTTATAATGTGTGCGTCAAATAGGAGGTAATTTATATGTCTATTAAAATTGGTATTTACGGTTACGGTAATCTCGCAAAGGGAGTTGAGCTCGCAGTAAAGGCAAATCCCGACATGGAACTTGCCGCCGTCTTCACAAGACGCGACCCTTCTACAGTTAAGATCGCTACAGAAGGCGCAGTTGTTGCTTCTGCTTCCGATATCGAATCCTACAAGGATAAGATCGATGTCATGGTCATCTGCGGCGGCTCCGCTACAGACCTGCCCACACAGACACCTGCTATCGCAAAGCTTTTCAACTGCGTTGACAGCTTCGATACTCACGCAAAGGTTCCCGAGCATTTCGCAAATGTTGATGCAGCTGCGAAGTCAGGCAGCAAGACCGCTCTCATCTCCTGCGGATGGGATCCCGGCATGTTCTCCCTCGCCCGTCTTTACGGCAACTGCATCCTTCCCGACGGTAAGGATTACACTTTCTGGGGCAAGGGCGTATCCCAGGGTCATTCCGATGCCATCAGAAGAATTCCCGGCGTAAAGAACGGCAAGCAGTACACGATTCCCGTTGAAGCAGCACTCGAAGCTGTACGTTCCGGTTCCAACCCCGAGCTCACAACACGCCAGAAGCACACAAGAGAGTGCTTCGTTGTTGCAGAAGACGGCGCTGACAAGGCTCTCATCGAGAAGACCATCAAGGAGATGCCCAACTACTTCGCAGACTACGATACAACAGTACATTTCATCTCTGAGGAAGAGTTCAAGGCTAACCACTCCGGAATGAACCACGGCGGTTTCGTTTTCAGAACAGGAACAACAGGAAGCAACAAGCACGTTATCGAGTATTCTCTCAAGCTCGATTCCAACCCCGAGTTCACAGGTTCAGTACTCACCGCTTATGCAAGAGCCATCTACCGTCTCTCACAGAAGGGTGACTTCGGCTGCAAGAGCGTTTTCGATATTGCTCCCGCACTCCTCTCACCTATGTCAGGCGAAGAATTAAGAGCTCACCTTCTGTAATCCGTATAGATTAATATGAGCAACACGGCAAGCAAGACCGGATCCCGTAAGACCACCATCGTTCTATCGGCCATCCTGGTCTTGCTTGTTCTTTTTGCCGTGATCGTTTTTTGGGGAATTCCCGCCTACAGGCATTACTACATAACCCATATCCAGTATCCGGTCTACGGCGGCTTGACTGCCGAACTCAAAGACAGCGAATTCTATGAGGATATGCATAGTGGCAAGTCATTCTGCTTTTTGGGCGACAGCATAACCGCCGGCAACGAGATCGAAGGAATAACGTGGTACTACCCCCTTATCCCTTACATCAAAGGCGACATATATAATGTTTCACGCGGCGGATGGAGAGTCGGCAATCTTATCCTGGAAGAAGACAATATCCCTGTCTGCGATATCTATGTAACAGCGATCGGAGTAAACGACATACTGTTCAACTATTTGGGGCTTTCGCCGGAGATGCCTTCTGATTACACAACGGGGCTTGATAAACTGGTGAATATCATCAGATCCAAATCTCCGAATGCGAAATTCTATTTCATAGCTCCCTGGACTGTTCATAACCAGGACGATACAGCCAACTCAAGAGCTGACGAATTCCGCACCGCACTTATTAACCTGTGTGACGAAAAAGGTTACATCTGCATCAATCCCGACCCGGTTCTTTCTTCTGTTCTAAAAAACACCGGAATCAAAGATTACATGAAAGACAACTTCCATCCGAATGCTTCAAACGGTGTAGGTCTTTACAGTTATGCCGTGCTCAAGTCAGATCACGACCGGAAAGCCGCTTTACAAAAGTAACGGTGATCACTCACCTTCGGGATAAAGGACCTCGAGATTCGGCAATTCCGTTGATACAGTCTGTTCGGGCATATCGGCAACCGGAGTAACGGTTCCGTCAGGTGCCACCGATACCGGGGTGCCTTTTCCGGACATTATTGCCTTCACAAATCCTTCTATCGAATCGATCCTGCTGTCGAAAAGCATGCCGCCCATTTCGTTGTCGCGGTAAAAATGAATGTCAGAGCCTGCGGTCATGGGAAGACCTAACTTGCTGCAGTATTCATAGCCGAGAGCGTTCATGTTCGCCGAGTTAGCCGCGTTATAGACTTCTATACCGTCAACACACGAAGGCGCGAGCTTGATGTCGCTTAAGTAATCCCTTTCCCTGAAAGGGTGAGCCTGGATCATGATGCCGCCTGCTTTATGGACAGCTTCAAAGAGCTCATGTCTGTTCATCTGCATGATGCACTCATTATTAAGGAGCCACTCTTTATCAATGCCGTAAAGAAGATACTCGTCTTTGTTGAAATTGAACTCGACGCCGAACATGACAACAAAGTCTTTGCCTTCGGCTGCCTTCAGCGCTCTTTCATAACCGCTGCAGTAGATCTCGACTCTTTCCTTCCAAGACAGATCAGCCGGAACGCAGGTATTGCCGTTAAAGAAATGGTCGGTAACGATCATTCCGCTGTAACCCTTGCCCATCATGTAGGGAATATAATCTTCACCGTGGATCTCACCGCATTTGCTGGCTTCGCTTGTATGAAGATGCGTCTCGTATAAAAAGCTCATTAACCTCATCCTTGGTATTCATAAACATTAACACCCGAAAATGCTATCATTCAGCCGGTTGTTAATCAAGCAAAAAGTCAGCAGCAATTATTCACTGTGTTTTAGTGATACAATAAACCCATGATCCTTATATTTGTTGTGGTTATATTGACTGTTGTTTTTTCATCTTCCATCCGTCCCAAAGACAGCTGGAAAGATAGTTATATTTCCATCGAACAATCCCGATCGATCGAAGGCATTTTTGTCATACTCATCTTCATGGGACATGTCGTAAGATATTTCGGTTCTTTTAACGCTTTTGATATGCCTTACCTTGCAGTCATAAATCATCTTAATCAGGCTGTGATTGCAATGTTTCTTTTCTATTCCGGATTTGGCATGACGCAGTCGCTTAAGATCAAAGGTACTGATTATCTGAAGAAGATTCCATTTAAGAGATTTCTGCCTTTGCTCATTAAATACGAGATCATTACGCTCATTTTCCTTACCGTCAGATTATTCATTGGAATTATTCCTGATACAAATAAACTCCTTCTGTCTTTTACCGGATGGGAAAATCTCGGTAACTTCGGATGGTATGTTTTCATTATGCTTTGTCTTTATATATTGTTCGTCATATCGTTCTTCATTTCGCATAAAGCAACCTCCGGTCATAAAGCACTGATCACGGGCGCTTTAATACTCACAGCACTTTCCATTCTTTTTATGTTGCTTCTGTGCTTCCCGGGTCATCGCGGAAAATGGTTCTATGACACCATCCTTATCTTCTGTGTCGGCTCATGGTATTCAATATTTAAAGATAAAGCGGAAACCTTCCTTGATTCGGACCTCCGCTACATCATCACCGGCTTTATTTGTCTGGCACTCTATGCCGTTACTGCTTATTTCAGAGATCTTCATTTTGTTCTTCATGAACTCTTCCTGCTTTGTTTTACTGCAGCAGTCATTCTTATTACAGTAAAGATCAACATTAAGAGCAAAGTATTGGATTTCTTCGGCAGTCTGGCATTTCCGATGTTCATGTTCCAAGGTTTAGCGTTCCTTGTTTTTTCCAACCTCAATATCCAGTCGTCACCTTATCTGTTCGTTATCATTACGTTTTCTGTATCAGTTATTATTTCAATCCTATTCAAAAAGATCTCAGAAGTTTTCAGTCGAAAAGCTTCCTGACCTTTTCCCTGTAAGTGTCATCGATTCTATATCGGTAGCTTGATACCGGCTGAACTACAGGTATGACAATGAAGTATCCCTGACCGATCCCGAGTTCCTTAAGTATGAGTTTTGCCTCTTCTATCGTAAGCGGTTTTTCCGCAAGAGCCCGTATCTCCTCTTTGGTCTTATTACGGTTGGTCCCGCTCATCATGCCGCATTGATATGATCCTTCGGCCATCTCCCAGACATATATCTCGATGCCTTTGAAAGCTGACAACTTAAAATACTCAGGATACTTCTCCCTGAGCTTTTCGATATCAGACTTGCTCTCACTTTCATAAGCCGTTACCGAAGTAAGTTCAGTCGTTCCTCTTGCCGCGTTGCACGCTGTGGCTGACAGCATCAGCGATGCTGCTAATACGATTGATATGAACTTCATGGATATTCTCCTACTTCTATCCCGCGTTTGTGATCAACGTGAATATGATCACCACTACGAGCAGAGCAAATCCTAAGGCAGAGAAAGCTGTCATCTTCTTATAAGACAACACGTTCTCTATCCTTGTGCGCACTTTAGCCCCGCCAAATGCAGATACTAAAAGGCTTTTGCTCCCTGAACAAGAAAGGAGGGTTCTTGCATATTCTTTTCGCTCTTCCTTGTCATAACCTGATACCGCCATCTCATCACAGGCAAGCTCAAGATCATTAAGGAATGCTTTCAGAAACACCCATGACAGCGGATTGAACCAGTGAATCGAAGCAGTTATAAAACCGATTATCCTCCACAGGTTATCGAGGCGCTTTATATGCGTCTTCTCATGTCTGATTATGTATTTGAGTTCCATATCCTTATAAGATCCGGGAATGATTATCTTCGGTCTGATTATCCCGTAGACCGCAGGGCTGTCGACTTTGTCAGAAAAGAATATATTCGATTCGAGAAGCCTTGAATCAGCAACCGCATTCTTCGTTGATACATAGATGATCGTCAATGCGATCAGCAGAGCCAGTGATACAACGGTCCAGATCATGCCGGCAACAGAAAACACTGTTCCAAGGATATTGACCTTATATGTTATCGGCGAATAGCTCTCTGCCGCTCTGATGGAATTTGAGAACGAAAAAGCAATATCGTCTGAAGGCTGATATACCGTAACCGTCCTGGTCGTAAATCTTGATACCAAAGACATAAGGCTGTACGGACTGTTAAGACCCACAGGCACCGTCATCCTCAGAAAAGGGATTATCCATAAGAATACAGATACCCTTCGCGGAATGAACCTGATCTTTCTTAAGAGCATTACGATCAGCCCCATAAATGAGGCTACTATGCTCATGTTGATCAACCAGTAACAGATTTCTCCGATCACGGCTGTCACCTTTTATCGATAAGGTCCTTGAGTTCTTTTATCTCTTTATCAGAGAGTTTCTCATCTTCAAGGAGAGCCGAGAACAAAGCTTTCCTCGAGCCGCCGAAGAACTTATTGAGCAAAGATGACGCTTCGCTCTTTTGTATCTCTTCCCTGGAAACGAGAGGCGTGCATTTAAATCCGGGTTCATCACGTCTGATGAATCCCTTGGCTTCAAGCTTCTTGATAACCGTGTAAGTGGTGTTCTTATTCCAGCCTATCGTGTCAGCGGCTATCAGGCTTATCTCCTTGGCTGAAAGAGCTCCCTTTTCCCAAAGGATCTCCATTACTTTTGCTTCGCTGTCGAAAAGTTTCTCCTGCATACAAAACCTCCGGACTATTCTTGTAGTTTATACTATCGCAGTAGTCCGCAGTTATCAAGCAGTATGTAAAGGGTTACTTCTTTCCTAAAACCTCTACTTTGCAGTAAGCGTTGTTGAAATCATCATTATCAAAGTCATCGACAAAGACGGAATTTACGCTGTATGTATTCCCGCTGAATGTATGAAGCGAAAACTTTCCGTTGAAGAATACTCCCTGCCCGCTGTAGAAGACCATCTGATCGATGATCTGCTTATATTCGTCAACGTCTTCTTTTTTGTCCGCGTAAAGGCTGATGTCGGGGCGGCCGAACTCGAGTACGCCTCTGGTGTGCAGCCAGTAGCGTCCGTTTTCCTCAGATATCATTATCGTCACGTGATTCTGGGCATTAACGTCTTTCTCAAAGAAACGGTCAGTCCATTCCTTTTCGGAATAAAGCGAGAACGTAAGCATATCGAGAATGCCTGCAGCGCCCTGCTCAAAGAAAGCCTTGCCGATACCTATGACGTTTCTCATATAGTCAAGCTCATCATCTTCAGCGACATCGCCCTTGATGATGACGCAGTTTTCGGCTGCCTTGCACTTTTCGAAAAGACCGGCATCAGCATTGCGGAGTATATCCCCTAATGTACCGGTAAAAAAGTTATCGATATATTCACCGTGTTCGCTGCGGTTTACCTGAGCGATCTCAAGTCCTTCGGGCATGCCGTCAACATGATGCCTGCTCGCCGAGACCTGCAGCTGATCTGCCATGACGCCGAAGATCACATAAAACAGAAACGGTTTGTAGCCAAGGTCTTTATAATGTTCTCTTTTGATCATGGTAATTCAACCTCATGAAAAAACACGTATCACAACAGCCATACCAGCAGCCTGAGGTGTGGTATAACGCTGATGCTCATTATTCATTTTGCGCAGATCAAGTTCGGAGTCTTCGACATCTGCCGTTAAACGCCAGCCGTCGACTGCACTGTTGCCTTCGATATCGTACATCAGATCCCCTTCTCCGGATCTGTCGACTTTCACGATCCTAACCGTATATCCGAAATCCTTATGCATTTCCGAATAGAAATCATGACCGAAAAAGATATCCTTAATAGCAATGTCGCGCAGGCCCCTGAGAAAAGCATTTATGTCTTCTATCCTGTCATCACTCAGATCCTTATCAACAAGAAGATAAATGTGCTCGATACATGTGTAATCAGAGCCTCTCTCAACATCTGTGAGATTATATTTCTTAAGCAGCTGATCCACATCAGTCGAATAAGATTTATAAACGGCAATATCCTGAAGGATTGTGTAATAGTATTTGCCCGTATAACCGCCTTCGCTGGCATCGATCTTAACCTTCTCGGGTCTGACCAATACCTCGAACTCGATCCCGCGTGAATCATCTTTGAAAATGTAAGTCTCATCATCTATCTGCCTGATGAGCCTGCAATCAAGTCCCGACTCCGCCTTCACAGCTCTTTCAATAGTAGATTTTGATGGTTTCGGCGGTTTAAAAGGAAGGCATGCACACATTAAAACAGCAGATGCTACTAATAGCACGGAAACTGCAATCTTAATGGATAATCTCTTTCCCATAAAACAATCACCTCGTCTTAAGGAAAATTATACCACGATACAATACTGTTCCACTGCCAAGAAAAAGGCTGCCACTACTTGTGACAGCCTCTTATAGTCTTGTTAGATCTTTTCAGATCAGACCTTGATCTCCATGATCCAGCCCTCAGGTGCTTCAACAGTACCCATCTGGATGCCTGTGAGTGTCTCTCTGAGCTTTGTCATGACAGGACCCATCTCCTCCATGCCGGAAGCGAACTTGAATTCCTTGCCGTGATCGTTGATGGAACCGAGAGGTGAGATAACTGCAGCTGTACCGCAGAGACCACCTTCTGTGAACTTACCGCTCATGATCTCGTCGAGGTATACCTCACGCTCCTCGATCTTCATGCCGCAGTAATGCTCTGCAACATAAACGAGTGACCTTCTTGTGATGGAAGGCAGGATGGAATCGGACTTAGGTACAACGAGTGTTCCCTTGCCGTCTGTGAGGATGATGTTAGCACCGCCCGTCTCCTCGATCTTTGTACGTGTAGCCGGATCGAGATAGATGTTCTCGGCAAAGCCTTCCTTGTGTGCAGTAACGATTGCATGCAGGGACATAGCATAGTTGAGGCCTGCCTTGATGTTACCTGTTCCGTGCGGAGCTGCACGGTCGAAATCAGAGATCTTGACCTTGATCGGCTTAGCGCCGCCCTTGAAATAAGGGCCTACAGGTGTAGCAAAGATCCTGTACTGATAGTCGTCAGCAGGCTTAACACCGATAACGGGGTTAATACCGAAGATGTAAGGTCTCAGATACAGAGATGCTCCTGAACCATACGGAGGAACCCAAGCTGCATTTCCTGCAACTGTCTCCTGAACTGATCTGAGGAACAACTCCTTGGAAATCGGTGGAATCTCAAGGCGGACTGCAGAGTCATGAAGTCTGTCAGCGTTGAGGTCAGGACGGAAAGTAACGATCCTGCCGTCTACTGTCTCATAAGCCTTAAGGCCTTCAAATACTGTCTGTGCATACTGGAGAACGCCTGCGTCCTCACTCATGACGATCATATCGTCATCGATAAGTGCGCCTTCGTCCCATGCGCCGTTTGTGTAGTTAGCTACGAATCTCTTATCTGTCTTCTGATAAGAGAAGGTCAAGTTTGACCAGTCAAGATTCTTCTTTTCCATAGAACATGCCTTCTTTCTTAAAGAAACTTATAAATATGTAATTGTATCGCAAGTGTGGCAAGAATTCCAATACCTGTTTTAATCTTGCCGGCATATTTAAAAGTATTATCACCTGAACTATACTTTTGAATATATATTCCTTATGAATAGAGCAAAAAATAATGAACCAGCTTTCCGACCGCAAAACAACTTATCTACCGAGAATAGACTCTATCACAGGGCTTAAAGCTGTTGCTCTTCTAATGATCTTCTGGTGGCATGCCCCGATCTCTAAGCCTGATTTTGATATCGGCGCCCAGATGTGCCAGCTGTTATTCATCTGCTCCGGATTTCTGACCGGCTATTCCAGCTTGCGAAAGCCTGATATTGCCGAACGCTCATGGAAAGCTCCGTTCAGATTCTGCCTGAAGAAACTCAAGGCATTCTGGCCTCTTCATGCGCTTTTCACATTGCTTTGGCTCGTGTTCTTATCAAATCTTGTCTTTACACATGGAACTGTAATTAATCTTATCCTGAATCTGTTGCTGCTCCAGGCGTGGCATCCTGATCCGGATGTATATATGTCGTTCAACGGAGTAAGCTGGTTCCTTTCTGCCCTTCTCTTCTGTTATTTCCTCTCGCCGTTTCTTTTAAAGACTATCAGAAGGAGCAGGAAATACATCATTCTTGCGTTTATTGCCGCGTTTCTTATCAGGAACATATTAAATGACCTCTGCTGGTTCTATCCCAAAACATTTTCGTGGTTTAACACATATTCATTCCCTCCGATAAGGGCGCTTGAATTCTATATGGGGATCCTGACCGTCCCCTTATATCAGTTTTTCGACGCCAGGATCAGGAGAATGAATGCCCGAACAGGCGTTCTGGTAATGACGATCGCTGAACTTGTATATATCCTTGCTCTGGAATGGTTCCTTTTTTTCGTCTCCAATAAAGTGTCACACAGCCTGACGCCGCCGGTCTATCTGCCCCTCATAATCCTATTTGCATGCAATACAGGCCTTATCAGTAAGTTTTTGGCACTGAAACCTTTCTGCTTATTCGGAAAGATCCAATTCCAGTTCTTCATAGTCCATCACTTCATTATCAGGATCTTCCTGCAATACGGAATTCTCGAAAACATAAACATCTACATAAGAACATCAATTATCCTTATAACAGCTTTAGCTGTCTCAGTACTGTTTTACCTTTTGCAGAAACTGATCACAAAACATAAGATCAAGACATAAAAAAGACCTTGCAGCCAGAGCCGGCTTGCAAGGTCTTATAGTATTTATTCCGGTTTATCGGATCAGACGAATCTGTATCCGCATGCGTGATAGCAGGCCTCTCCTGCCTTGATCACGGGCGAATCAAATCCCGTAAGGTTAACGGCATTAGGAACCATCTGAGCCTCAAGGCAGATAGCATCATACTGGCCGTAAGCCTTTGTTGTCTTCTGATCTAAGGGGCTCCCTAAGTTGTTGCCTGCATAGATCTGGATTCCCGGCAGGTCAGTTAAGCACTCCATGGTGATACCTGACTCAGGCGCGGTAACGGCTGCGGCAAAAGAGAATGTTCCGGCCTTTGTATTAAGGCAGAAGTTCTGGTCGATGCCCTTGGAGATGACCATCTGGTGATCGTCACTGTCATTAAGTTCGCCGATGAAACGGTATTCCCTGCAGTCGAAAACGGTTCCCTCAACATCCTTGAGCTCGCCTGTAGGAACGTTCATATCGTCCTTGATGGTGATCTTGTCGGAGTTGATCATGATGAGGTCATTATTAACAGTACCCTCGGCATTCTCACCGCGGAGATTGAAGTATGCGTGGTTTGTGGGAGCGAAAACGGTATCCTTGTCACTCTTTCCGTAATAGAGGATGAGGAATGTCTTGTCTTCGAGCCAAGCGTAAAGCACTTTGGTATAGAGGTTTCCGGGGAAACCTGTAGCTCCGTCGGGGCTCTCATAGCTGAGAAGGACCGCTTCGCCGACACATCCGGGAATGCCTGCGATGCCGGAATCAAGGATCATGCTGTCTGCTTCTTCCTCTGAAAGGACCTTTCCGTCCCAGAAAACATTCTGATAACCGGGGTTGCCCGAGTGGAGGTTGTTCTCGCCTTCGTTCTTGGGAATCTGGTACTTAACGCCGTTGATAACAAAAGAAGCGTCCTTGATCCTGTTGGCAGAACGTCCGATGACTGCTCCGTGGTTTGCACCGTTCCCCCTGTACTCATCAAGACCCTTGCAGCCGAGCATGATATCTGTGGGCTTGCCGTCCTTATCAGGTACGATAAGATCAATGATAACGGCACCGTATGTCATTACGGTCGCCTCATAACCGCCTTCCATGGTCATGGTGAACGTCTGTGCCTTAAGTTCAGGATTGCTTGCTGATACTAATTCGCCGGTTTTGATACTCATACTCTTAAACCTCCACAATGCATATTGCTAGAAAATTATAGCACAAAGGAAGGCCTCTATACCCGTGTTCTAAAAAGTTATAGCCAATCTATAAGATTCGTGTATAATGTTTACTGCACGGGGCATTAGCGCAGTGGGAGCGCATCACACTGGCAGTGTGGGGGTCACGGGTTCAAATCCCGTATGCTCCACCAAATTCAAAAAACCAATTGTTCTTGGCTTCGAACAATTGGTTTTTTCATGTATACGCGCGGAATTGGTTACAGAAGTATTTTATTGTTTGTAATTTTGTTTTTAATCCTTATTTTTGCGGTTGGTGGCAAAATACGCGAGTGCAAATTCGACCTCGTAATCCCTAGTGCTGTTTACGTCAAAAATTGTCTCACAAGCTTTTGCCGTTACAGGAATCGTCACATCAATGGGAACCCTTGATAATCTGTCAGGCTTGGTGTCGATCATGGTTATCCCGTTTGAATCGACTGACGGGACTATCGGATAAGTAATTATGAATTCCGAATCAGTTGTTATACAAGAGCCGCCAACCGCTTGATAAATACCCATAGAAGCAGTCATTCCCATAACCGTAACGTTGGGGCACTGCAGGAATGCATATATAAGGCCGTCACCGCTGCTGCAGCAATTCATGTTTGTCAGCACGATAACATCCAGATCCTTCCATCTTCCGTCAACTTTGACTTTTCTTTGCTGGTTGCATCTGAAATCCATATCGATCTCATGGTCTGTAAACAATGAAACAAGTTCACACAAGATAAGCGGCAGTCCGCCTGTGTTATTTCTGGCGTCGATGATCAGGCGCTTCATTCCCTGTAACTGCATGTCTTTCAGTCTTGAATTGACCATCTCCTTAATCTCCGGATACTCATCTTTGGCAACGGCTATTACATCACCTACAGTATTGTAGACTTCGCTGTTGAAAACTATATATCCGCAATCTTCCGAGACCATTTCTGCACGGTAGTTTTCTCTTTCTTTTCTGTATCTTTCACGTAATGCATCCTGCTCTTCCGGTGACATCTTCTTGAATTTCTCAACATCCAAAGTTGCTAAAAGCCCTTCGTGATTAAAGCTCCCGAGCGCAGCGATAAGTCTTTTTGAATAATTGCCGATACTTTCGAGTGATACCGTCTTTTCGGTTGAATCGGAGCCGATAAACGTGACTTCGACCGTTCCTTCGGAAAGACCGGGAAAATACATGGCCTTTACCCTGTCAAAATTCGCCTTTACCGGAGCTTCCTTACCAAGCGTATAATCGGCCTCTTCGATGGCTTTATCAATGTTCACGCCATTCCACTTTGTGATAACGGTTCCGGAGCGGATACCTGCTTTCTCGGCGGCGCTTCCTTCCTCGACCAGAACAGCGATCGTCTCACCACTGTCAACAGTACAAAGCGCAAAGCCGTAATCGTTTCCCGCCAATTCCTTTTCAGCTTTTAATGCAATATCTGAACCGGCTTTTGAAAAGCTGGCAAGGCCTATATGACCATCATGGAAATTGCTTAAATACTCAACCAGCACATTGTAATATGCCTTGGAATCATGATTCTTTTCAGCCTCTTCAACCCTCGGCATGAGTTCGGCTCTGATCTTGTCATAATCGATCTCTTTCCAGTCGTTCAACACATAATTCTTCTTCATGTCAGACATTATCCTGTCGAAGCTCTCAACATATCCGCATCTCGAGTAGTTGCCTATATGCGGAAGATCGTAATCGGCACAAAGTTCAAAGACCACATAACCAAAACCTATTACCGATGCCGCAACAGTAAGAAAGGCTGCTATTTTGTATAGAAGTTTCTTCTTCCTAAGAAGACACAGAACGATCAGTGCAAAAGCTCCCGCATACACGGGGAAGTACATTTTGACAGAAAACAATTCATTTCCCTTGTAACAGTTGAGATAAAAGTGCACTGCACTCATGATCAACGGCACAAAGCACAGGACACTCCATATTCTCCATGCCTTAGCGCCCATTTCTTTTTTCACCAGGATATGGTGCCAGATCAAAAGTATTACGGAAAACAGGATTATAAACCAACCGGTAAAATGGTGAATAAAATCCATTTTCCCTATGTAGTATATTATCTCAGACATTTTCAAACACCCCCATAAACAAAACCCTCATCAGGTTGATTCCTTTCTATTTTAATCTTTCGAAATCTATTTCGTATGCTAATGGTATACCAATGGACTGCGATAATTCATAAACCGTGGCGAAATGCAATTCATGCGTGGTGAACTGTATCTAATATTATATCCGAAAATAGAGGCCTTCTAATTGAAGGCCTCTTCTTCATTTATAATGAATAACACTTATTCGGTCATTTCAGCTTAACTATCGCATAAAACTTATCGGCTTCGGTCTTGATCTCAAGTTTGTACCGAAGCATGGCCAGATTGTTATCCGCGATTGCCAGACCAAGACCGCTGCCATTGTCGCCGCGTGATTCACTTCCTTTGACAAAAGGCTCACGTATACTCTTGATATCATCTATCTTTTCGGAAACAGTGTTGACTATGACAACCGCTTTGCTGTCACAGGTGATATCTATCTCAGTACCTTCCTTGCTGTGCAGGACCGCATTTCCGATAAGATTGTCCATCGCCTGCTTGAAAAGCTCTTTATCAGTCTTGACTATAACTTCCTTCTGATCGTAATTCACCTTCAGATCGCGGGAACTTATCTTATATTCATTGTCAGCTATGACTTCAGCTATGACTGAACCGATATCGGTATCGGCAGTTGTGACCTTTCCGGTCAAAGCTTCGGACTTGGAAAACTCCAGGATGTTGTTGATCATGCCGGTCATCTGCGAGACCTTGTCTTCAATCTTTTCCGCATAGTATTCCTGCTTGTCCGAGCCTATATGATAAGAAAGACTTTCAGCATATCCGCCTATCGCAGCCAGCGGCGTCTTGAGATCGTGGGCCATCGCATTGGTCGTCTTCAAGCGGTATTCAAATATCTCGTAGTTTCGTTTTCTTGTGTTATATACGATAGTTGCGGGAATGAAAGCAAGGATGACTGCACCTATACAGATAAGCGCAACAGCGAAGCTGATCTGATCCTTATATGCCGTATTAAAAGATATGTTATCTGAACCTGTAAACCTGCAGTTGAAGCTGTGATACGTATTACCGGACTCATATGCAGTATGCGCTGTGTTTTCCAGGCTGGCGCCTGCAAACGGATCTCCTGCGACAAAGCCTTGAGCAGATGTAAAACCGTCGTGTTCAGAATTTATGAGGATCATACCTTCGGTATCTTTCGGTTCAGTCTTGAAAGATACGTCTGTGGGATCACCATATGCATCCAGTATCGTAACACTTACCGGAATGAATACGCCTTTGCCAAGATCCGCATAATACTCCATACATTCAAATGCAATCTTGGAATCTTGTACGAAATACCCGGAGTAGTTATTATCAATATAACTCTTGCCCTGAACTTCAGGGTTGTCAAAATACTTCAGGTACTCTCTGTCAGCCAGCTGGAGATAGACTCTTGATTCTTCACCGTCTTCAGCTATGTAAGTATGGTCAAGTATTGCAGTCCTGGAAGTGTCCAGCTTGTATTTACCGTCTACAATAACCTCGTAACGTTCGCCTGTTTCACAATAGTGATCTATCAGTCTCCGTCTGGCCTCAACAAGATCGGTTGCTGTCAGTTCCGGATTGGCGATTCCTTCTTTAATGTAATGGTAGATTGCATCTTCACGCCCTGAAGCCGATTCCATTACATTGAAATTATACACGTAGTATTCGGGCATAAAATATATCACACCTGCAGTCGTAAAGACGGCCAGCAAAACGATCACGCTGATGAAATACGTCATCAGGAATTTGGGTTTCTTTATGGTTGCTTTGCGGGATTTCATTATTATTCCTCCGATATACGGTATCCCCTGCCGATTACGGTCCTGATCTGATCCGCAGCTTCTCCAAGGCAGTCCCTGAGCCTCTTTATGGTGCTGTCGACAATTCTGTCGCTGACATCGAGGTCATCGCACCACACATGCTCAAGGATTGTCTTTCTGGTAAGTACGGCGTCTTTATTTTCAAGAAGGTAAAGCAGAAGGAAATATTCTTTTGATTTGATCTCGATCGGTATTCCCTTGACTTTGACCATCATGGTCTTTTTGTTAAGGGAGATATTGCCGCACCTTAACTCTTCACCGTCATCGCTCTTTCTTGCGCGCTTGAGCAGAGCAAGACTCTTGGCGTAGAGATGCCTTATGGAGAACGGCTTGATGACATAGTCGTCACCTCCGGTCTCATAACCTTTTAAGATGAAGTTATCGGTGCTTAATGCAGTAACGAAAATTATCGGACAGTCACTCTTTGAGCGTGCCGCCTTGCAGATATCAAATCCCGATGCCCCAGGAAGCATTATGTCCAGGATCATGAGATCGTAGGATTCCTCTGATACCCTGGCCAAGGCATCATTACCGTTTGTAGCGGTATCAACTGTCCAGAGCCCGGCGCCTTCCTCGCGATAGAAGTCGCTCATGATCTCCAGCAGTTCCGGTGAATCTTCAACGATCAGTAATCTGTAAGCCATATCTTTCGTTCTCCTTGGTCACATAATACACGAACGTTATGACTACAGTATGACACGGAAAAACATTTTTGAAAAAAGCGGGGAAATCCCCGCTCATATTGATTATGGCCAACGTTTCTCAAAAATAAGATCACTCGAGCATATCCCACGGCAAGCCGTTATAGACTTTGATAAGGATCGCTACGACGATTATCGTAATGATGGCTCCGATCGCTATTACGACCAAAAGTTCGGCAAGTGACATACCCTTTCTATTGAACTTTTTCATAAGACAAATGCTCCTCATTTTATTGCATCTGCAGGTTTTACAAGGCCGAGGCTTTCAAAGAATGAGTCTTCTTTCGCATTTTGACTATCGTACGATTCTCCGACTATAAAAACATCCTTCCCTTTTCTGTATATTCCGATATCAGAACGGTCGTACGGATCCTCCGTTCCATAATTGCTGCCAACAATATATACGTAGCCATTCTTGCTTCCGTACGAAGTTTTTTCATAATCTTCTTTTAAGGAGGTCTCCCACTCATCAAAGATCTTCTTTGCATCTTCCTCGCTTGCTGCACGGAAATACAAAATGCCGTCTTCATCATCAGCACAGCAGGCCAGAACATCCACACTCACATTACTATCGTCGTCCAAACGGAAGTACCTGACATAGATGCTGTTTGCTTCCGTGTTGTCTTTGGAAACAAAGTAATAATGCCGGCTCTTTTCTGCGTCCACTCCTTCAAATTCCCCGCTTTTCTGATACTTCTCAAACACCGTTAAAACCACAGGTTTTATGCCGCGTGCTCTGGCCGCCTTAATAACTGACTCATATTTGAATGAAACCGTGCAGCCGATAAGACAGAAGGCGGCAAATACAATGACTATAGCCGTAATCTTCAACCGTTTTCCCATAATTCGTCCTCACAAAGCAATATCAGTTACCGGCAACTTCTTTCTAAAAAAAATCATACACGAATGATATGGCATAGATATGTCACAAAAAACAGCGGAGAAATCTCCGCTGCTGATGTGTATTTTATTACCGGATACTTATCAGTTAACTTCAAAGTTTTCAAAAGCCACACCGGAACCGCCTGTGCAGAAGACATCTCCTACAAAGCAGAGTTTGCCGTTGGAACCGATGTAAGGCTGAACAAACTGATAAGAGATCTGTTCGAAGTTCTCTGCAAGAGCGATCTTATCTTCCTCGCCAAGGTCTTCAAGGGTGAGCTGCAGGTTGTTGAACTTTGCATATAAATCTTTTACCTTGCCGAAAAACTCTCCATCCGTCAATCCGGCCAGCTTTACAACTTCGTCGGCCGTAATAAGTTTGCCGGTAGACGCATCGATATTAAAAACCTTGAGATATTCGAATTCGCTTCCAAACAGGTCCACGTTGGAAACAATGACCGACACCAGATTATTGTTGACAAAGTACTGGTACTTCGAATCGAAGACTTCCTTGTTTTCACCTTCATAATATGCTTTCTCGATCTCCGTTCTGATAGTCTTGTTTATCTCATCCGTATTAACACCTGCTATCGTGATCTTAGGGATCTTGAAGCTGTGCTTTTCGCCGTCATACACGAAAGTTCTGTCAACTGCATCCGTAACATCGATAATGAGTTCTGATTTCTTCTCTTTTCCGTTATCGGCAGGTGTCGTTGTCGAAGTTATATCGAATGTCTCCTTATCCATAGAGGCTATGGATACAGGCTGAACCGGAACTGAAAGGACCTTGCCGGAAGCATATCCGGCCATGGTGGCCAGTGTGGCTATTCCTAATGTGACGGCAATCAGCTTTATCATAGGTTGTTTCTCCTTATTGAGTGTGTTTGGTTTATCAACAAGCCGATTATGTCAATGAATGAGAAACAGACCAAGCACCAATGTCATATCATCATGTAGGATAATCAACACTTTGAGTGTGAGTGTTGCTTTACTATGAAATATCCTATAACCGGTGCTATAAACATTGCCAGGTAGACCAGTGTTATCCAGGGCTGGTAATCGATATAGAACTGCTTGAACGTGAGGCTCCAGGGATGCTTGATCAGCACCCATCCGACAAGGTCAATCAGTATGCTGATGCCTGCCCACAAAGCGCCGGTCAGCATCGCTTTCTTAAGCGTGAGATCTTTTACTTTTCTTAAGTACAGCAGACCGAACAAAGTAAAAAGGATAATGTTATATAAAGGATGCCAGGGCTTGGTCATCTCATATCCAATGCCGAGGCCGGGGCCCTCAGACATACCGCTCATGCCGAGAACAAGTATATTGAATATCGTATGTCCGATACCGACCCATGTAACAACAACATAGCTGACGGCATACCATAAAAGCGACATTCCGATATCTTTTTTCGTACCGAATTCTCTAAGTGTTTTTCTGCTCATAAAAATTCTCCTTTGGTAATGCACATGATCTGTTATGCCTGCATTCTAAAAGACCAAAGGAGAAAATGATTTATATAAGACTTATATACTTCTTAAATCAATCTTAAATCAGAAACCGAGATCGTCATTTACCAAGATGACACTGATCCTTCCCGGATGACGCGAAAAGCGTGTTATCAGGATCTGGCAGCAGATTGTATCGGGTGATTTGCAGTTGAAGCATGTTCCCTTTGAAGCGCATGGTGTCGAAAGGCCGAAACGCTGGACATTTGCGGGAGCGGCTATGTTTCTTGCGCGCTTCATGGCGGCATCGACATCACAACAGACCTTGTTCATTCCGACTACGAAGATAACGTGCTTCGGGCCCTGCGCGATCGCTGAAACCCTGTTCGCGTTGCCGTCAATGTTTACAAGAACTCCGTCATCGGTCATTGCGTTAACGCTCGAAAGGAAGAAATCGGCATCGTATGCCAAAAGCATAGCCTGCCTCTTATCTTCATATGCATCACGGTCGATAAAATTATAGTTTCCGGCCTTGAGAGCATCCGACAGACCAATCTCATGAACGCTCATGCCGCCGCCCATCGAGATCGAGCTGCCTTCGGGGATCAGACCGAGTGCGATTTTCAAAGCATCTTCTTTGCTTGCGGCATAGTAACCGTCCATATTGCGTGACTTAAGTCCTGCGATGGTCTTCTGTGCCAGAAGTTCATTTCTCTTAGCAAGATTCGGATTCATAGATGTGCCCTCTTTTCTATTGAATTTTAATCTCCATTAACTGCAAATAAAGCCATGCATATTATATCACGCACATAATCTGATAAACCTGACCTGAAATAATGCGTTATAATCTGTCTAAAAGTATTCTTAGGAGGTTTTCTGATGAAAACTGAGATAATCGATGTGTTTTCCGGTAAAGACGGAAGAGAAAAAGCATTGGAACTTACTGAAAGGACTGCCGCTTACTGCGGACTCGATAAAAAGAACAGCCTTCATCTGCGTCTGCTCTCAGAAGAGATCGTAGAACTTATAAGACCCTTCACCGGCATGTTTCCGGGTGACTTCTGGCTTGAGACCAATGACAAGAATATCGAGATCCACCTTAAGACCGAGATCCCCATGGACCAGCAGACAAAAAAGGAACTCCTCTCTGTCTCAACTTCCGGCAAGAATTCGGCTGCTAAGGGCCTGATCGGCAGGATCCGTGAGATGATAGCTTCCGTAACGCTCCCCTCTGATCCGGAGACAAAGATGCTTACAGATGAAGCAATGTCTCTTATGTCTTTGGGTTCGCCTATGGGCACTTACTATTCCGGAGCTTATTCATGGTCAATGAAGACATATGCATCTTCCGTCAACGCAAATTCATCTGACAAGGAAGAAGCAAAGGACGAGCTGGAGAAATCCATAGTCGCGAACATCGCCGACGAAGTCAGCGTCAACATTGTAGATTCAACGGTTGAGGTCGTTATCTTTAAAGCTGCCTGATCTGCTTATTTATCCATTGTTGCGATAATGTGCATGATGATGTGGAACACTCTTGCCACACCGCCTTTACAGTCGGCCTTTTCAACAGCGTTGCTTATCAGCATCGGATTGTCCGTTCCGATAACATCCACTCCGCAGCTGACAAGATACTGAACCGTGTCATCAAGATCGACGGTCCAGCAGAATACCTTCTTGCCCTGAGCATGCATTTCGCGGACCAGTTCGGGTGTGACATTCGTCTCTTCGATCGTGATATTGTCAGTGTAATCGATATCATTCAGATTACCGACGGCAATGACCATGCAGTATCCCTTTGTGATCTCGGGATCAAGCTCTTTGATGCGCTGCAGTCTTTTGGCGTCCTGAGCGATTATCATGACATTGTCGCGCATTTCGGTCTCATTGATGACCTTGAGCACGTTCTCTTCGAATCTTGGATCCTTTGAGTGTCCTTTAAGTTCAACCTGGACATTCATATTGGTCTTTTTCGCAAGCTCAAGAGCCTCTCTTAAAGTCGTCATCTTAACGTGCTCGTAGTTGCCGGGCATCCAGGGACCTAACTCATACTGTGAGAGTTCTGCGTATGTATAGTCATGTATCGCCATGTTCTGACCGGCTGTTCTCTTGATGGTGGAATCGTGATTGCAGACTATAACTCCGTCGGAAGTCTGATGGACATCGAGTTCTATCCATTTAAGACTCTCGCTGGCCGCAAGCTCGAAAGCAGGCAGAGTGTTCTCGGGGGCATTCACGTTGTCTCCCCTGTGTGCGCATACTAAGGGCTTGCTTACATCTTCATAAAGGAACGAATACTTATTGAACAATACAAAGACTGCCGTAAGGAAAAATGCCGTTACGACGACGATAAACGAGATGGACATCTTTGTGGAAGACTTTGCCGATTTGAACGTATCTGCAGACAACGCCCTGAGGTCACCCTTCTCTTCAATATATCTGTAGAACAGAACGGTTACGGCAGCGTTGTTGATGACCGGTGAGATATAACTCTTGAGGATCTGTCTCATTACGTATGTGTAAGTTCCGACATCATCTGACTTGGCGACAATATTTCCTTTGTTGCGCTGAACAAAAGAAATGAATTCTTTAGCATTGACTACAACGGCTGAAGAAACGGCATTTATAAGAAAATTCAAAATGGCCGTCAGAAATACAAATGTGAGCAATGTCTCCAGAAAATGTCCCTGTACCAGTTTTCTTGACTGCTTGCAGCTCTTAATAAACGAGTGCTTCTGCATTACAAAGCTGTTTATCGAGAAGACGTAGAGCGTAAGGAAAAGTATCAGTCCGAAATAGATGACGTTATAAAGCAGGCTGAGCGACGTCGTATAATCGATCGTCTGATTGACAAAACCCGGCAGGATAAGCTTAAATGTCGAGCCGGAAAGCGGCATTACTTTCGTAAGCGGGAACAATACCAGAAGGAACAGCATGAGCAGCCAGTTCTGCGGATGAAGCGCTTTTTTGCAAGCCCTGAGTCCCGCCATGAACATACTTGTAAGATTGGTATCAAGACCTATCTGGGACATCGAGAAAGCATGCAGAAGTCCCGCGATCTCAAACAAAGAGAATAAGGTGATGACAATGCCGAAAACGAGCATCAGCAGAATGGATGCCGGATGGAAGAATACCGTCCTCCAGTTGACTGTCGCGATAAATGTCGTTCCGCTGACCTTCATCATGGCATCCAAAAGGAGCTGTTTCAGGAAGAAGGTAGCCGTGGCCGAAAATACCGTGCAGAACAAAAGAAAGAGCATGAGTTCTTTAAAGTTCTGCCTGAAAAGGATAAGTATGTTATTAAGAAACATCAGAAAGTTCTTTATATACTTACCCGTCTTGCTTGTAGTTACTTTTATGATCTTGTGTTCTGTAATGTTCATTTTACTTCGTACTCAAATACTTCGGATATTTCCCGGTCATAACCGTCATAGAAACCCTGCGGCATGCCTAAGACTATCCTTGCACCCCTGTTGTAAAGAAGGAGCAGCTTCCCGTTCTTACGGTCAAATGTCAGTCCTTCTATCTCCCCCTGCATCGTAACATCATCGAATGTTCTTTCAAGCGTTACTATGCAGCTCGTCTGTCCGTCTTTTACGGTGGTCCTGTACAGATGATCCGGTTCTTTGTCATCCGCGGTTCCGTCATCTGCTGTAATGTAAATGCATCCTTTATAATATGCAATACCCTGTATCCATTGCGGAGGCATCTGCATATGAACTTTTCCCAGATACTTTCCGGTATTGAGATCATACTTATAAAGATACCTTCCGCTCTCTTCGCCTACCCATGAACACATCCATACGATCTTCCTGTCGGTATCGATCGCGATACCGGAACATTCGAGCTGGCCGCTTGATTCCTCGAACGGGAAAGTCCTTTTGAGCTTCAGAGTGTCGGCATCATAAACGGCTATCTGGATGTTCTTTCCGACGCCGTCCATGAAATATTCCGCACCGATATAAAGCTCGTTGTTATACACATCGATATCTCCGATGTGATTGACTTCGATCTCATAGCCTTCAAAGGGACTGTCATTCTTTGCGATGAGCTTCCAGTCCTTATCGTATTTTGCAAGAGTCTTGGATCCGCTGACCCAATAATAACCGCCTTCTGCGCATACGCCCTGCCTTCCGTCGACTTCGACAGAATTCCTGAGAGTATAAGAATACCTGGGCATCATTACGGAAGAGTCATTCTCGGGCCTTGAACCGGAAGGTTTCCCGGACGCGCACGAAGCGGCAAAAGAACACAGCAGCAAAGCTGCGCCAAGCGCCAAAAAACTGTTCCCCTTCATGTCATCCTCCGATCAGGAGCCTACGGTCTGCGTCATCGAAGTGAAGCAGATGACAAACCCCTTTTCTTCTTTGCGGATCACCTTCGCATAAATACGCTCATCACCTTTATGGAGCATTATGTTCTGCCTGTCGGCAAGCTCCGTATGGGTCTTGAAAAGCGCAAATCTGTTATTCTGTGATATATACCGGATCGTTCCCTCATGCGATGTGACTCCGACTTTTTTCTCTTCGAGAATATTGAATTCGTAGTCCCTGTCCATCGCCTGATCCTGCCATACGATATTGTTGGCTGAATCATCACCGATCTCGATATCACCGATACCGGATACTTCAAAATACTTAAGCTCTACGGAGACACCCTTGGGCAGGAAGCTGCCTTCTGACACTACCTCAAGCTCTTCCTTCAAGAGTTTTGCGGTATTCTCGGTAACAAAGACCTGGCCGCCGATAGTAAGCGATTCCAGTCTTCCGGTAACATTGACCGTGGAACCCATGCAGCCGTACTTCATCGCCTTCTCGGAACCGATATTTCCAACTACCGCAGGTCCCGTATTTATTCCGATACCCATCTGAAGTTCAGGGTAACCGTTCTGCCTGTTCCACTCGTTGACCTCACGCATGGCTCTCTGCATCTCGACAGCGCATTTGACCGCATTTGTCGGATGGTTTTCGAGGTCCTTCGGAGCACCGAAAACAGTGAATATACCGTCACCCAAAAACTCAATGACGGTACCTGTATATTTCTGGATGCAGACTACCATCGCTTCAAAATAGTGATTGAGCACGGTAATGAGCTCTTCAGCCGTGAGCTTCTCGCTGAGCGCGGTGAAGCCTCGAAGATCGCTCATCAGGATAGTTACGTTCTTTGTCTGGCCGCCGCGCTTCTGTCCTTCCTTGGTGGTAAGAACATAGTCAGCGATCTCGGGAGAAGTGTATCTGACGAGCGCCGAATTGACTTTGAAAAGCTGCGTAAGATTTGTGATAACAACGAGATAGACGATCTCATCCTGGTTATAGCAGGTCATCCTGACGTGAAGATTGCTGACCTCACCTGCGTTGTTGACATAATCAACGATGGCTTCATGTGTGGCAACCTTATTGGTGACCGAATCGATAAACAGCTGGATAAGATCGTCATTGCCTTCAACGAAAGGAACGGTCTTCCATATCTTAATCCTGCTGTCGGCCGGGATCTCAAAGAGTCTCTCGGCCGCCGGATTCGCATATAAGACCTCTCCTGAAGACGATATCACGCAGACGGAATCTTCAGTGTTGGTAAAAAAGTATTGTGCCTGATCAGGACTTATCATTTGTTATAAAGCTCGTAGAGATCCTTACATGTTGTGAAATAATCGTATGTAAGATTTCTTAAACGGTGAGACAGATGGCGGAGGATCATATCGACCTTTACGGGGTATGTGATGATAAGGTTCTTGAGATCATCAGCGTAGATTATCTCAACGGTTGTATCGTCCGTAAGTGCGACAGCAGTAGCAGAACGTGATTCGTCTGAGATCATACCCATCTCACCGAAGCACTCAACCGGGAAGAGCTCTGTAAGCTTAACTTCGTTATCCTTGCCGTAGTTGCTGTAGATACCGATGATACCGCCATGTACCATGTACATGCACTTTCCGACTTCACCCTGCTTGAAGATGATCTGACCCTTGGAATAGGTCTCAACATTCTCAATGCCGCCCTTTGAAACAACATCCTTGCTCTCACGGAGTGCCTCTGCGCTCGGCTTGGAGAGATTGCCCTTGCCTGACATGTAGAAGCTGATGTGCTTCTTGAGCTTTGTAAGAATGGAATCGCTCTTCTTCTCGACTGCACCCTTCTCGATATCCGTGAAAAGGCCTTTTGCCTCATTGTAGTCAGCCGTCAGCTGCTTAAGACGGTTACCGAGGTGCTTCATGATTGAAACGATCTCGTCGGGATTCTCTCTATAGTATGTATTCAGATCCTCTCCGGGGATCTCAACCACCTTGACTTCTCCGTCTGCAACTACAGTGGAGCTGCGGGGATATGTCTCGATTACAGCCATCTCGCCGAAATACTGTCCGGGAGTGAGAACCGTAAGCTTAACCTGGTCATCTTTACCATAGTTCTTATATACAGTTGCTGTACCTTCTAAAATCTGAAAAAAACTGTTTCCGCTGTCACCTTCTTTGATGATGACTTCACCGTTTGAAAATGTCTTCTCGATAGTACTCATGTTGTACCCCTTTCTGGTTTTGGGAATTATAGCTAACGCCTCAAAATGATTTTATTTTTATACTTCAGATTTTATTTTTAATCCTTGTATTTGTCAATTATTAAGCCTTGAAAAAGACTTGAAATCAAGCCCTTTTAGGCTGTTTTTTCGCTTCATTAACATATTAGTTGCAAACACATAACACATTACCCTGAAGCATGTTTTTCACTATGATGTATAATGTATGTAAATATAATTTTAGATTTTTGTTCGTTCAAGAGCACTTTTCGGAAAGATTGTGGAACAATGGCGAAAACACAGTTAGATACATTTGTAGCGGAAGACATCGCTAAGCAAAAGGGAGTTTCCATCCCGGTACACGCCAGTCTGATAGAAAGACTGCTTGTCAGAACGGCTGCATGTTCCAACCTCCATCCCAATGCCGACGATGAGTTTTCCATAAGCTCAGTCGGTCCCAGCTACAGGATAATCAATGAATACGAGACCAAATTCCGTGATGCCATGAGGATGGAATCGCGTGTCTTCGAAGAGCCTCTCACCGTCGAGAAGCTCCGCCCCAAGGGGTATCTTATCCTGAACGGCCACCACCGCTGGGCCGCAGCAATGCGTTGCGGATTAAAGCGCGTTCCCATCAAGATAATCAACTGCGCGACCGAGTCTGACATCAAGACGATCCTTGAAAAGTCGAAGCACGACAAGCGCGTGGCGATAGATCTTGATGAGGTCGTTTTCAGGCCGGCCGACTACCGGTATCTCGAGGATAAGGCTTTCACCTTCCCTTTGAGCCTGCGTTTCAAGCAACGTATCAGACTCGGCATACCCGGTCTTTTCTACTATCTTGCAAAGAACGGCTACGATATCTGGGTCTATGCGGCGGAATTCTATTCGATCGATGATATACAGCGTTTCTTCAAAGCTTATTCGGTTCACGTAGACGGAATAATCACCGGTATGAACAAGCGTGAACAGAACAGTTCCGAGAGCGTAGCGCGCATGAGAGAGCTCATCAACAACAAATACAGCATGACGCTCCACATCGACAACGAGACTATCCTTCAGACCCATAACAAGACCAAGGAGTTTGAGGAATTCGCGATCCAGGCCTCCGAGGAGGAATGGTCCAAGAAGGCAATTGAGATAATCGAGGAGATAGAGAAGCGTGCCGGCAAAAAATGACGAAAACAAAATGAGAGTCTCATTCGATCTGGATGAGGTCTTATTCGTTAATCCGGCTACCCACGAGACAGAAGACCCTCTCCCCTTTCCTTTGAATCTGTTCTATAAGGAAAGATTAAGGGCGGGTACACCGGAACTCATCAACACCTTGCAGCAGATGGGCTACGAGGTGTGGGTATACACGTCCTCTTTCAGAACGATAGGCTACATCAAGATGCTCTTCAGCCATTACGGAATAAAGTTTGACGGAATAGTCAACGGGACAAGGCATTTGAATGAGGTCCAGAAAGGAAGGTCCGAGATCCTTCCCCAGAAGGTTCCCACCAGATACAGGATATCCCTTCATATCGATGACGAGGCCGTCATATGTTCATACGGACGCGAATACGGATTTGACGCCTATCAGCTCGATGCCCAGGATGACGAGTGGAAGGACAAGATCATCGCCAAAGCCGAAGAGGTAAAGCGCAAGCGCAACAAGATCAAGCAGTCACGTCAAAAACAAAAACCCGGGTCTGACGGACCCGGGATAAAGTAAGCACTCTTTGCGCCCGTCACATGACTTTCTCGACACTCGAATCGAGTTCGGCCAAAACCCTCACAACAAAATCCTTAGGCTGAACAGAACCCTCTTCTATCCATCTTGAAAGGATAGCGATACAGCCCTGTGAACGGTAGCTCGTCTGATAGGAGAGCTTGATATCTTTCATGTCAGTACCCTTCTTCTCGGATTCGATCTTCTGAAGAAGTCCGTCGAGGAGCTTCTCAAATCTTGTGCGGAGCTGGCTCGGCGCATTGGGAGAGAATACCATCTTGAAAACGTTCTTGTTCTTATCCACGTAATCGACGAGAGTAATGAAGAAGTCCTTGCTTCTCAAGTCCTGCATCTTAAGGACCTGCATACCCCATTCGATAAGGATATCCTGCTCTAACTTGTCGTAGAGATCATAAACATCGAGGAAATGCTTATAGAATGTCGTACGGTTGATATCCGCTGTGTCGGAGATCTCCTGAACGGTAACCTTATGGAGGCTCTTCTGGGTAAGAAGTTCCATAAGAACATTGTATATAGCTTTTCTGGTCTTAAGCGTTCTTCTGTCTGTTTTTTTCTCTTCCATTGTCAAATACCTCTCATCGGTTATATGCTAATTATATCCATAACTCAAAGAAAATTGTTTAACAAGAGTAAAAATCCTGTTAAATTGCTCTTCATAATCAAATAGCTCCGAAAAGGTCTGCTATACTTACATCAGAAACGATCTGTGAGGTTTTGACATGAGAACCGGATACAAAAATGACGTTACTATGGACCCTTCAGGCTTTGTCCTGCTCTCCGATCTCGTCCCGAATATCATCCAGGAAATACGCTATTTTTCCACTTATAATTTCATAGGCGAACGCATTGACGGCTACGAAGAACCCTGCGCGATCCTGACAGTTGAGGCCGCCAGGGCCCTCAAAGCCGTAAGCAACGAGCTTTTCGTTCAGGGTTACAGGATCAAGGTCTTTGACGCCTACCGTCCCGCCTGCGCCGTAAAACAGTTTGTTTTGTGGGGCATCGAGGACCAGGACATCAGGATGAAGCCCTATTTCTATCCGGATCTCCAGAAGCAGGATCTTTTCGCTGAAGGTTACATCGCCAAGCTTTCATCCCACAGCAGAGGCAGCACGGTCGATCTCACCCTTCTCGACATGAAGACGGGAAAAGAAGTCGATATGGGAAGTCCTTTCGATCTTTTCAGTGAGAAGTCGCACCCCGGTTACAAAGGAATAACCGACGAACAGTACGAGAACAGAATGCTCCTTCAGCATGTCATGGTCAGGAACGGTTTTGTTCCGATCGACTGCGAATGGTGGCATTTCACCTTAAAGAACGAACCTTATCCGGATACCTATTTCGAATTCCCGGTATCATCACAATACCTGAGAAGATAAAGCGGAGCGGCCTATGATCTCTTTTATTGTTGCTTTGGCAGTCTTGTTTATCGGATACGTTACATACGGACGTGTGACAGATAAGGTTTTCGGTCCTGACGACAGGACTACTCCGGCCGTCGAGATCAATGACGGCGTCGACTGCGTCCCCATAAAGACCTGGAAAGCGCTCCTTATCCAGCTGCTTAACATTGCGGGCACAGGTCCTATCTTCGGTGCTCTGATGGGAGCATGCTTCGGACCTGTCGTTTTTCTTTGGATAGTGTTCGGTTCTATCCTGGGCGGCGCCGTTCACGACTATATGTGCGGCATGATCTCCGAACGCAACAAAGGTGCTTCGATAGCCGAGCTGTCAGGTATCTATCTCGGCAAGCCTGCGCTTTATGTTATGCGCGTTTTCTCTATCCTGTTGCTGCTCCTGACGGGCACCGTTTTCGTAACGAGCCCCGCAGCCCTTATCTCAAAGCTCTTCCCTATCCGGTTAGGCAATACTTTCTGGATAGTGGTCATCCTTATCTACTACATTCTCGCGACTCTTCTTCCTATCGATAAAGTGATCGGCAAGCTCTATCCCGTATTCGGAGTGATACTGATAGTCATGGCTCTGTCCATCGCAGGCGGAATAATCTTCCTTCCGCAGTATCAGATCCCGGAAGTGACACTGAGAAACCTCAATCCCGAAGGTCTCCCCGTATGGCCTTTCATGTTCATAACCGTTGCCTGCGGTGCCATTTCAGGCTTCCATGCAACGCAGTCGCCCATGATGTCCAAATGCATCATGAGCGAGAAAGACGGGCGCAAAGTATTCTACGGTGCCATGATCATCGAATCCGTTATCGCGCTGATCTGGGCAGCTGCGGGCGTGGCTTTCTACGGAAGCACCCATATGCTTCAGGATGCTCTTACGACCTCGGGCCAGTCCGGTGTTGTTTATGAGATAAGCGAAAAGATGCTCGGCAGCGTAGGCGGAGTACTTGCCATCATCGGCGTCGTAGTCTGCCCCATCACTTCGGGCGACACCGCTTTCAGGAGCGCAAGGCTTATCCTTGCCGAATGGACAAAGTTAGATCAGAAAAAGATCAAGTTCAGGCTCCTGATCACGCTCCCCCTGCTCGCAGCGAGCGCAGTCCTTACACAGCTTGATTTCAATGTTCTGTGGAGATATTTCTCGTGGAGCAACCAGACTCTTGCCATGATTGTCCTCTGGGTCGCGACATCCTACCTTGTTAAGAATCATAAGAACAAGATCGCCTCGCTCATCACGGCAATACCGGCAACTTTCATGTCGGCAGTCTCTGTCACATACATCCTTATGGCAAAGGAAGGCTTCAAGCTCAGCTCAAACGTAAGCTATCCGGCCGGGCTCGCTGCCGCGGCAGTGCTTTTCGTGATCTATGTCATAGCTGTCTTAAAGTATAAAAAGCAAAACGCGCTTTAAGCTTTGCAATAAGCTATTCCGCTTTTGCCTCATCAGGAGACCAGCTCGGCTGCAATTCCTCGATCTGAAGCTTGCCCGATACTTTTACCACGACCTGATATTTATCTTCATATACGATCTCGCCGGGCATATTGGTATATACGAGATAGTACGGGTGATTGTACTTTTCGAGAAGCCAGAGAGCGGGACGGATCATCTTCATCATCTCTTCGGTATTCTCGGTCTTAAAGAAACATACGACCTTCTCCCTGTTCCTGCACTGGGGCGGCCAAGGGAGGTTCTCGGCAAACCACGAGTCGATCTCCTTGAAAAGGCCTATGTCCTCTTCATCCATGACATCATTCTGGATAAGCTGCCAGCACATGCTGAAAATGCCTTTGGCATACATCGTATTGGCCGCAAGCTCCAGGCCCTGAATCCGGACATATTTGTAACTCAGTCTCATAATGTCGCCTCCGTCTTCCCAGAAGTCTTATGGTTATATTCAGATCTTAAGTTCCTTAATTGCCTCGCTGATTATCTTTTCCGGATCGGCTCCGTCTATATCAAGTCCCACAGCCGATATCAGCCGGTTATTCTTTATCCCGTAGAAATTCTCGGCGAGTGCTTTGATATAACCGAATCCATACTCTTCGGGACAGAACATACCGCCCGCAGTGGTGATGTAGTAAAGGTCAGTTGCCTTGCAGATACCTACAGGAGTTCCCTGCGGCGTATAGGCAAAGGTCAGTCCGGACACATTGATCTGTTCGATATACTGCTTGAGCGATGCAGGAAACGACAGGTCGTAATAAGGCGCCGCGATAACGATCTTATCCGCCGAAGCAAACTGCCGGCCGAGATCGAATATGGGATCTTCATAACTGCCGTCAGCTTTCAGCATGTCCCTTCTTGTGATAAAGGCTTCATCGACCACAGGAAAACTTATATTTTCAAGATCGATCTGCTCGACTTCCCCGCCAAGAAGCTCCAAAAAAGCATCTGCCAGTCTCTTGGTCCTGGAATCCTTACGAACACAGCAATTGATGAATAAGATCATATGATTGACACCGCCTGTTTCACGTTCTTATAAGTAAATGATAGCATAGGCGTTTTTCTTCATGGGTAAACAACCTATTACGAAAAAGCCTTTTTCGGACTATTTATGACCTGTTCTTCAATAAAAGTTTACTGATTTGATATCATCTGAAGCTATTAAGGGGTTATAATTAATTTATCTTTTATTTTTGAGGTGTTCATGGCCATAGAAAAAAAGCAGTTCAGGATACGTGCTGTTCTGGCATCCTTTTTCTTTCTCTTTGTGCTTATTTTGGGCATTTATATCTTCGACATGGGAAGAACGATCAACGAGCTTCCCGCTTTCAGCGTCATCAATATCTCCGCTGATCTGTGCTGCATGGCTTTGGGATATGTCCTTTTCATCTGCAGCATTGTCGACAGATCCCATAACGAGAAGAACCTGAACACATATCTGCTGTTGCTGTTTACTTGCTTCTCTTCCGCTTTCCTGGATGAGGTCTGCTGGCTCGTTGACGGAAAGTTGTCGCAGGTCTATCTGAACATGGTCGCCAACAGTTTCTATTTTATGGGTGCGCCGGTAATGGCATTCCTTTTCTGGCGTTATGTGGTTTCTTATCTGGATGTTGAGGACAAACATATCAAGAGGATCAATTTTTCCCTCGCTGTCGGTCTTGTCCTGTCCATCCTTGTAAGAGTAATCAATCCTTTATTCGGGTACTATTTTTATATCAAGCCGGACGGCTTCTATCAGAGAGGAGATTATTTCCTGCTCTCTAATCTTTATCCATACTCGACCATGATCCTTACTCTTATCCTGGTCTTCCTTGCCAGAAAGAGATTCAAAACGTACCAGATCGTCATCTTGTATCTTTACGCATTCTTCCCGCTCGCAGTCGGCATCATTTCAGTATTCACATACGGATTGTCGCTTTCGAGCCCCGTCATCATGCTCGTCCTTCTGCTTATGTACTGCGTATTGAACGTTATCCAGAGCAGGGACAGATCGATATACGACAATGAGCTTCAGATGGCAAATGCCATTCAGGAAGGAATGCTCCCCCATACGTTCCCTCCCTATCCTGACAGGACGGAGTTTGAACTGTATGCTTCAATGAATCCCGCTAAGGTCGTCGGCGGAGATTTCTATGATTTCTACATGCCCGATGACGATCACCTGGTCATTACCATCGCCGACGTATCAGGCAAAGGCATCCCCGCGGCACTGATGATGATGGTCACGAAAACGCTTATCAAGAACAGAGGTCTTTCCGACTTCAGAGACTGCGGTAAGATCCTTTCATCGGTCAACGAGCAGTTCTGCGAGAACAACGAGCTCGACATGTTCGTTACCGTATGGTTCGGAGTACTTACCATCTCATCGGGTAAGCTCAGATATGCCAATGCCGGTCACGAGTATCCCGCCATTATGAGAAAAGACCAGAAATTCGAACTTATCAAAGATCACCACTCTCCTCCGCTCGGATGCATGGAAGGCATTGATTACATTGAAGAAACAACAGTTCTCAATCCGGGTGATGTTATCTACGTATACACCGATGGTGTAACTGAAGCCAACAACAGCAAGCATGAACTGTTTGGAGAGAAGCGTATGCTCAAAGCTCTCAACCATCCGTTCAACGGAGACATGATGCTTCTCAACAACAATATCATCGACAGTCTCAACAGATTCATCAACGGATCGGAACAGTTTGATGATATCACCATGCTTGGGTTAAAATATAACGGAACGAAAGATTCGGGAAAGGCAGGGGTCGAAATGAAACAGCTCAAAGTTACCGCCAACATTTCAGAACTCGATCAAGTCCTATCTTTCGCAGATGCGATCCTTGAAGAACTGGAATGTCCTATGAAAGTTCAGATGCAGATCGATATCGCGATTGAAGAGATTTTCGTCAACATTGCTCACTATGCATATCCTGACGGAGAAGGCGAGGCAGTAATCGAGGTTGAAACCGATGATAATGCCAATAGCGTTAAGATCACCTTCATCGATCAGGGTACGCCTTACGATCCGCTCCAGAATAAGGATCCGGATATTACTCTTTCAGCAGATGACAGACCGATAGGCGGACTCGGTATCTTCATGGTAAAGAAGAGTATGGACGAAGTCTCTTACGAATATAAAGATGGTAAAAACCAATTGACCATAAGAAAGAATTTTTGATGTATAATAGATTCAAAGTTTAGGAGGATCAACCATGTTGAACATCACAAAAAATGCAAACGGCAGCGACCTTAAGCTCATTCTTGAGGGAAGACTCGATACCACTACTGCTCCCCAGCTCGAAGCAACACTGGGCAGCGCTTTAGACGGTGTTACATCTCTTAAGTTCGATCTCGAGAAGTTGGACTACATTTCGAGTGCAGGTCTCAGAGTTCTCCTTTCTTCCCAGAAGACAATGAATAAGCAGGGCAGCATGGTCATCTGCAATGTTTCTCCGGAAGTCAAAGAGATCTTCGACGTAACTGGTTTCTCGGATATCCTTACGATAGAGTAACCTTTAGAGCTAACGTAACTGCATCAGACTACCTTTCGTATCAGGAAGGTAGTCTTTTTTTGTCTTTTTTTCGATCAAACCGACAACGGTGTCCTCAGGTGTTGCTTAATCATCAGTAATCCGCCGCATTGCTGATTGTTCCTCCCTGCCCCGGACGCGATAATAAAGACATCAAAGGAACACCTCATAAGTTTTTCCTTAATTCGTTTTCTACAGTTTTTCGCCCCGGTTGCAGCCAGAAGCATCCGGGGTCTTTTCTTGATTTCCGTCACGCGCCCCATGCAATCAAAAGGCAAGCAGCATCCGGTTAGAGGCAAATTCCCAGTCAGCTTCCAAGCTTATCACCGACCCTTCTCTTGCAGACAAGCTTAACGGTCTCACTAATGAAACTGACTTTGCAAAATTCAGGAAACTTCACGACACTGTATATCACGAATATCAAAAAGTAATGTCACCCGATATCAATGTTCTTAATAAGATGAGAGAGCTCTGGTCTTATTGGCAGGGCCTTTTCGATGGTTGTGAGCGTGACATCAAGCGCCTCATGAAAGCAAAGAAATATGCAGAATATGAGGAATCCGTAAATCTGATCCTGCAGACAAAGAAAAGCCTGTAAACATTGCGCTTACAGGCTTTATATTTTCAGTTGTTTTTCGATATCAGTCTTATTTCTTCCAGTTTACTCCGATATCCGCAAGAGACAAATCTATGTCGTTCATACCGAATTCAATGCTTTCCAGGAAGTTCTCATGATGTTCCCAAAGCCTGTCGATGACCTCGTCTTTGGTGTAATATGTGCATCCTTCTTTGGCAAGTGTCTCCTTGAGCTTGGAAATATTTGCTTTCTTACCCCAGGCACTGGTTCCGGTACCATTTTTGTTTGTAATGAAGAAATCTACAGTTACATATTTCTTTAAAGACTCTTTCGATTCAAATACCTTGTCATACTGACCGGGTTTAGCTTTGATCGTCACATGATAAGAATACTTGGAACCATAAACTCCTTCGCGGATTTCCATCTTTTTCAGGCTCAAGTTGTAGATCATGGTAACGTTCATGCTCTTCTTCTTTTTAGTAGATCTGTTGTCAGCTTCAATGACAAAATCCTCGTCTTCTGCATTAAGATCACCCGGCTGCTGGAAAAACCTCATGCACGCATAATTCTTGTTGGCAGTGGAAAACTGTACCAGGTCTTCGGCTGAAAGCTTCGCCTGAGTCGGCTGGCTATACTCAGAACGCCAGCCTTTGCCTGTTTTGCCGCTTACCTCTCCCATAACGTTATAAAAATGCTCAGTCCATGCTTTCTTACAGTCGGTGCAAAAACCGTTTTTAAACTGATGAACAACAGGTGCTGAAGCCGGTTCCATGCTGGTTGTCTGTTTAGGATCAACAGATCTGTATTTTGTTCCAAGATCAACACCAATGTCCTCAAGTTTAAGGCCAAGCTGAGGGAATGCATTATCTGCCATTGCAATAAATCTTGAATAAACTATCGGGAGATCCTTCTTAAGATTCTCCGAATAATCATCCAGACCGGATTTATCAGTAACAAAAACATATGGAGCGTTATCAGAAATAACATCATCAATCAACTTTTCAAAAGTAGCAATGCCGGTATTGCCCATTCCTCTTATATGCTTGCCCTTATAATTGAAATCATATATAACGGCAGCAGTAACCTTCTGGGCATTGAAGCTGACCTCTAACTTTGACATTCCGTTCAGAGACGAATAACAAAAAACAAGGTCTCCGTCTTCAACATAATATACACCTTTACCTCTGATACCATCCACAAAGATCTGTTCTGTTCCGATTCCCTGCGAATGCTTGGAAGCATAAAGATCCGTGACCTTCGTCATATTATCCGCATTGATATGCGGACCTGCTTCTGTCTCAGGCTCTGCCGGTTCAGTCTCAGCTGCGGTCGTGGTTGCTTCTGTCTGAGATTCTGTTCCACTTGATGTTCCTGTCTGTGTTGTCTGTGTGCAACCGCAAAATATAAAAGATGACAACATAGCGCCGCACATTAATCCTGCAATGATTCTTTTCATCCCTAATCCCCATTTTCACTATGAATCTATCACTTTCCGGCTGTCATCAAAAAGCCGCTCATGCGTCCTTTTGCGAAAAAAGCCTTGATAATAAAATACACATATTTTGCTGTAAAAGCAAAGATTTTTGATGTGCCGTCATTGAACGCTTACCAAATAAAAAGGATGTCTCATTGTTGAGACATCCTTGGTTTTTGTTTTATGTTTTGATTAGCTTATGCCTTTTCGTTTGTTTCAAGTACCTTGAACTGAAGGACTGACATGACTGCGAGAACTCCTGCGAAGATGAAATCCATGTAGACCTTGGGTGATGCGATCGTTGCATTCTCGAATACCATTGCGTAAACTCCTAAAACT
>CACYMP010000020.1 GCA_902775565.1 Oscillospiraceae bacterium | reverse complement strand
TTCGTTTGTTTCAAGTACCTTGAACTGAAGGATCGACATGACTGCGAGAACTCCTGCGAAGATGAAATCCATGTAGACCTTGGGTGATGCGATCGTTGCGTTCTCGAATACCATTGCGTAAACTCCTAAAACTGCGAGAACTCCTGCTACGAGAAAAGATACGATAAAAATAAAAGATTTGCCGTCCATTTTTTGTTCCTCCTAAGTTTGTGTGTTTTTTGATTTGGTTTTGTTTAGTGTTTGTTTGTTTGATGGCTTCATTATTGCAGTGAAAAATGCCCCAAACCATCAGCAATGCAAGGCCTTACTGATGCTTAATCAACACCCCGGAACATGAGTGTCGATTATCTGAAAAAAAGTTTGCAATTCTCTTCGGAAAAACTTCAAAAATCCGGCAGAAATTCACCGATTCCATTCTGGCGGCTCAGTTTTAGGCTCAATTTCAGATCAAACAGAGACCACATTCTGACCTACAGATGAAAATTAAAAAGTACCCGATTCAATCTGTAGGTGCCAGACAGACTACCGCCAAAATCAAGTCTTCGCTGATTTTGACGGTAGTTTTCTGCCTCCAAACAGTCTTATGCGCCGTAATGTACCGTCTAAAATCGGGATTCTCAATTTTCCGGCGGTATTTTATGACAAAAACCGCGCTCCAACCTCGAAAAAATACCGACATAAAACTCTCTTTTTCAAATTTTGGCGGTACCTGCCCGTCCAACAGTACGCCAACCCGCCGCCGGCCCACGCCACGCCCCACGCCCCGCGCCCCACCAACAAAAAACAGGCGCGAACCATTCATTCGCGCCTGCCCTTTATAATGTAATAACAAATATCAGATCTCTATGCTGCCCGTGAAGACCTTTTCGCAGTTGCCGGTCATGTAGACCGCATCATCGGTGTAGTTGATGATGAGCTCGCCACCGCGCAGGATAACGCGGATGTCCTCGCCCTTCGGGCAGAAGCCGTTGAGGCATGCAGCCACGACTGAAGCGCACGCACCGGTTCCGCATGCGAGCGTCTCGCCGGAACCTCTCTCCCAGACTCTCATCTTCAGAGTGTGGGAATCGATGACCTTGATGAACTCGGTGTTGACTCTTTCGGGGAAGATCTTGTGAGTCTCGAAATCAGGACCGATCTTCTCGAGGTCGAGTGCATCGACCAAGTCAGTAAAGATAACCGCATGCGGGTTGCCCATTGAAACGCATGTAATATTATAAGTTGTTCCGTTATAGTCGACCGGACGGTTGATGACGGAATCTCCGTCAAGCGTTACAGGGATCAGCGAAGGTTCAAGGATTGCCTTGCCCATATCTACTTTGACGCGGACGACTTCATCACCCAGTGTCATGAGCTCGAGCTTCTTGATGCCGCTCTTTGTCTCGACTGTCATGTGCTTTTTCTTGTGGCCCGCGACGTCGTACATGTATTTGCCGACGCAGCGGATCGCGTTGCCGCACATGTTGCCTTCCGAACCGTCCAAGTTGAACATGATCATGCGGCAGTCTGCGACACGGGAAGGCGCAATGAGGACGATACCGTCACCGCCTACGCCGAAATGTCTGTCGGACATGTAGACGGAAAGCGATTCAGGCGAAGAGACCATCTTTTCGAGGCAGTCGATATAGATGTAGTCGTTGCCGCATCCCTGCATCTTCGTGAAGTTGATGACCTTTCTCTTTTCGCGCATGTTGTTGATATCAACGAGCTCTGTGTTGATCTCGCTGTATCTGGACATGAGTGAATCAGCGAGGGCGTCAGCGGTGTCGATAGCCGTGAGGCAGGGGATCCCGAGCATGACCGCGCGGCGGCGGAGCTTGACGGAATCGCGTGCGGGCAGACGTCCCTTGGCAGATGTCGAAATGATGTAATTGACCTTGCCGCTTTCGAGGAGCGTCATGGTGTTGTTCGTGTCGGATTCGTGGATCTTGTGAACCGTCTCGACCTTGAGACCTGCGGCCTGCAGTGCGGCTGCGTTTCCGGGTGTCGCGTAGAGATTGAATCCGAGGGATGCGAACTTCTTTGCGACCTCGACGATCTCAGACTTGTCTGAATCACGTACGGTGATGAGAACGCCGCCGTGCTTGTACATCTTGTAGCCTGCCGCGACAAGGCCCTTGAAAAGCGCTTCGGAGAGGTTTCTGCCTACGCCTAAGACCTCGCCGGTGGACTTCATTTCGGGACCGAGCTGCGTATCAACATCAGTGAGCTTTTCGAACGAGAAAACAGGAACCTTAACGCATGTGTAAGGTGACTGTCGGTAGAAGCCTACACCGTAATCCATGTCGGCAAGCTTCTCGCCCAAAGATACCCTGATCGCGCAGTCGACCATCAGAACGCCCGTGACCTTGCTCATGTAAGGAACGGTACGTGACGCACGCGGATTGACCTCGATGACGTAGATCTGATCGTCCTTTACGATGTACTGGATGTTTACGATTCCGATGGAAGCGAGACCTTCGCAAAGGGCGCGCGTCGTATCAACGAGCCTCTTCGCCATGCGGTCGTAGATGTGTTTTGCGGGATATACGGCGATGGAGTCACCGGAGTGGATGCCCGCTCTTTCGATGTGCTCCATGATGCCCGGAATAAGGACGTCGTGGCCGTCGTAGATGGCGTCTACCTCGATCTCTCTTCCCTGGATGTATTTGTCGATCAGGACAGGATTCTCGATTCCCTGATCGAGGATGATGTTCATGTATTCCTCAACGTCTTCATCGTGGAAAGCGATGGTCATGTTCTGGCCGCCGAGTACGTATGAAGGACGCAGAAGGATCGGGTATTCAAGAGTGTGCGCGGCTTCGAAAGCCTCTTCCTTCGTGAGAACGGAGAAGCCCTTCGGCCTTGCGATGCCGAGCCTTTCGAGAAGTTCGTCAAATCTCTCGCGGTCCTCAGCCATATCGATCGAATCGGCGGATGTTCCGATGATGTTGATGTTGTTCTGCGCAAGCGTCTTGGTGAGCTTGATGGCAGTCTGTCCGCCGAATGCAACGACAACGCCGACAGGGTTTTCCTGCGCGATGATGTTGAGAACGTCTTCAGGTGTCAGAGGCTCGAAATAAAGCCTGTCGCCGGTATCGAAATCAGTCGAGACAGTCTCAGGGTTGTTGTTGATGATAACAACTCTGTATCCCAATTCGCGGAGCGCATGTACGCAGTGAACGGCAGCGTAGTCGAATTCGATTCCCTGACCGATCCTGATAGGGCCCGATCCGATAACGATGACGGTCTTGGCGTCGCCGGTATCCTCGATGGAAGCCTCGTTCTCGCCGCCTGCCGCAGCCGAATTATATGTCGCATAGAAGTAGGGCGTTACAGCCTCGAACTCGCCTGCACAGGTATCGACCATCTTGTATGTGACGGATACGAGGTTCTTGTATTCAGCGACTGATTTTCCCGAGATCCTCTCGAGCGCTTTGTCAGTGAATCCAAGCTTCTTGCCCTTGATATATAGATCGGCGTCGATATTTTCCGCGATCGCCTTTTCGTATGTGACGAGGTTTCTGATCTTGCTCAGGAACCAGTTGTCGATCATGGTTATCTGGTGGATCTTATCAAGATCGAAGCCTCTGAAAAGACCTTCCGCTACATAGAAAAGTCTCTCGTCAGTAGTGTGGCCGATGCCTGCCCAGATGTCCTCGTCAGAGTGATCTTTGAGCTTGGGAAGCCTTACTGTGTCAACGGAGATCTCAGCGCCGCGGAGAGCCTTCATGAGTGCGCTCTCGAAAGAGTCGGAGATCGACATGACTTCGCCGGTCGCTTTCATCTGTGTTCCAAGGTCACGCTTTGCGTAAACGAACTTGTCGAAAGGCCACTTCGGGAACTTGACCGCGACGTAGTCGAGCGCCGGCTCGAAAGCTGCAAATGTATTGCCTGTTACGGCATTCTTTATCTCGTCGAGACGGTATCCCAGAGCGATCTTTGTCGCAACTTTTGCGATAGGATAGCCGGTCGCTTTTGAAGCCAAAGCAGACGATCTGGATACACGGGGATTGACCTCGATTACCGCATATTCGAATGATGTCGGATGGAGCGCGAACTGGCAGTTGCATCCGCCCTCAACGCCCAACGCTTCAATGATCTTCAGAGAAGCGGATCTGAGCATCTGATACTCTTTGTCCGAAAGCGTTACCGCAGGCGCGATAACGATGCTGTCGCCGGTGTGTACGCCGACAGGATCAAGGTTCTCCATCGAGCAGACCGTAAGTACGTTGCCTGCCTTGTCGCGGATAACCTCGAACTCGATCTCTTTCCATCCGGAGATGCACTTTTCGATAAGTACCTGTGTGATGGGAGAGAGAGCAAGACCGTTACGGGCGATCTCGTGAAGCTCTTCTTCCGTGTTTGCAATTCCGCCGCCGCTGCCGCCCAGGGTAAATGCGGGACGGACGATTACCGGATAGCCGATCTCCTTGGCGAAATCAAGCGCCGCGTCAACGTCTGTTACGACCTTGGAAGGAATGCAGGGCTGACCGATACTCTCCATCGTGTCCTTGAACATCTGACGGTCTTCGGCCTTGTCGATGCACTCGGGAGATGAGCCGAGGAGCTTGACGCCGTTGCGCGCGAGGAACCCGTCCTTTGCGAGCTCCATGCAGAGCGTCAGAGCGGTCTGTCCGCCGAGTCCGGAGAGGATCGCGTCAGGTCTTTCTGTCTCAATGACTCTCTTTACTGTTGTAAGCGTGAGCGGCTCGATGTAGATCTTATCGGCCATCCACTTGTCGGTCATGATGGTGGCAGGGTTCGAATTGATGAGAACGATCTCAATGCCGTCCTCGCGGAGCGCGCGGCATGCCTGCGTTCCGGCGTAGTCGAACTCCGCAGCCTGGCCTATTACGATAGGACCGGAACCGATTACCAAAACTTTTCGAATATTCTTATCCAGCGGCATGATCAGTTCCTCCCCTCATCCATCATCTTTGTAAACTCATCGAAAAGGAAGTCCGTATCTTTAGGGCCTCCGCATGCTTCAGGGTGGAACTGTACCGAGAAGACCGGCTTGTTCTTATATCTGATGCCTTCGTTCGTTCCGTCGTTTACGTTCACGAAAAGCTCGCTCGCGACATTCTCATCGATCGAATCCGAAACGACCGCGTAGCCGTGGTTCTGCGATGAGATGTATACATGTCCCGTCTCGAGATTTTTAACAGGGTGGTTCGTGCCTCTGTGACCGTACTTGAGCTTGGTCGTCTTGAAGCCGTGAGCCAAAGCCAGGAGCTGGTGGCCTAAGCAGATTCCCATCGTGGGGATGCCCGTCTTATCAAGTTCCTGAAGCGTTGCGATAGTCTTTTTGTTGTCTTCCGGATCGCCCGGGCCGTTGCTGATGAAGATTCCGTCAGGTTTTACTCCGAGGATCTCAGAAGCAGATGCCGAGGCCGGGAAAAGAAAGACCCTGCAGCCGCGGGCCACAAGGCTTCTTACGATGTTCTCCTTGACGCCGCAGTCGATCATTGCGACGGTGTATCTGTTCTCAGCGGAATCGTGCTCTTCGACTGAAGGAACGGTGACTGCATCAACGGGATCAACGATCCTGTATGCTGCGATGTCCTTCAGTGCCTTATCCATGTCGGACGGGAACTCGTCAGTGATAAGACCGTTCATGACGCCCTTTTCGCGAAGGATGCGTGTAAGAGCTCTCGTGTCGATCCCCTTGAGCCCGGGAATGCCGCTCTCTTTGAGGTAGTTATCTATCGTATCCTTGCATCTGAAGTTTGAAGGCTCTTCGCACGCTTCCCTGACGATGTAGGCCGATACGCTCGGTGCGGGGCCTTCCCTGTCTTCGGGGATCACACCGTAGTTGCCGATAAGGGGGAAGGTCTGAACGACCGCCTGTCCCTTGTAGCTCTTGTCGGTGAGAGTCTCAAGGTATCCCGTCATTGCCGTTGTGAAAACGATCTCCGAGATCACCTCGCCGGAAGCGCCGAACGCCTCCCCTTCAAATACATCTCCGTTCTCCAATACCAAATACCGCTTCATACTATTTCCTCATAGCATATTGGAATAACCCATCAGATATTTATCAACTTCAACAGCGCAGTCTCTGCCTTCACGAAGTCCCCATACCACGAGCGACTGGCCACGCCTTACATCGCCTGCGGCAAAGACTTTGTCTCTCGATGTCTTGTGATCTCCGGCCGATGCCTTGATGTTGGACCTTGCGTCTGTCTCGATCCCAAAGGACTCAGAGATATAACTCTCAGGTCCAAGGAACCCTGCAGCGATAAGAACGATCTGCGCCGGTATGACCTGCTCTGAACCTTCGATGAGGTTCATCTTCATGCGGCCGTCCCCGCCTTTCTGCCAGTCGATCTTAACTGTCTCAACACCCGTCAGTCTGCCTTCGTCATCGCGGACAAAGCTCTTGACTGTTGTCAGATAAACCCTGGGGTCTTTGCCGAATACGGCTATCGATTCCTCCTGGCCGTAATCGGTCTTCAGAACCTTCGGCCACTCCGGCCAGGGATTGTCAGCGGCGCGGGTAGCAGGTGGTATAGGCATCATCTCGAGCTGGGTGACTGATTTGCATCCGTGCCTTATGCAGGTGCCTACACAATCGTTGCCTGTGTCGCCTCCGCCTATTATAACCACATCTTTATATTTTGCACTAATGTAATTTGTATCAGAGATATTGGATGAAAGAACCATTTTTGTTGTTGATGTTAGAAAATCGACAGCGAAATAGATTCCGTCGCCTTCCCTGCCGGGTGCCTTGATGTCTCTGGGGTTCCTCGAGCCGCACGCCAGGACGACCGCATCGTAGCCGTTTACGATCTCGTCAGCGGTAATGTCTCTGCCGACGTCGCAGTTATACTTGAATTCAACGCCCTCGGCTTCCATGACGTCGATACGCCTTTGGATGAACCTCTTCTCGAGCTTCATGTTCGGGATTCCGTACATCAGAAGTCCGCCTGCCCTGTCCGCCTTCTCGAAAACAGTTACACTGTGGCCTCTTCTGTTAAGCCAGTGCGCGGTCGAAAGTCCCGCAGGACCCGAGCCGATGACGGCAACCCTCTTGCCGCTCCTGACTGAAGGGATCTTGGGCGTGACCTTGCCCGAGCCGTATGCCTTCTCTATTATCGCGTACTCGTTCTCCTTGACCGTAACTGCGTCACCGTTCATTCCGCATGTGCATGCCTTTTCGCAGAGCGCGGGACATACCCTGGAAGTGAATTCCGGGAAGGGATTGGTCATGGTGAGCCTCTCGAAAGCCTTGTCCCAGAAGCCCTTATAGACAAGGTCGTTCCAGTCGGGGCAGAGGTTGTTCAGAGGGCACCCTGCGACCATGCCGCAGACGGGCTTGCCGTACTGGCAGAACGGGACGCCGCAGTCCATGCAGCGGCTCGCCTGCTCTTTTCTCTTGTTTTCGTCCAAAGGTGTGTGGAATTCGTTGTAGGTCTTGATCCTTTCCATGGGATCTATTGCCGGGTTGTCAACTCTTCCGTGTTCCAAAAAAGCGCCTGTTTTACCCATATGGTTCACCCGTTAACCCTTTCTTGGAAAGCCTTGATCTTGGCTTCATCCTCGTCACAGCCTAAGTCCTTGTACTTGGCTATGGCAAGCATCATGGCCTTATATTCGTGAGGTACGACCTTCTTGAACTTGGTGACGTACTCGCCGAAGTCCTTCAAGATCTCTTTTCCAAGGTAAGAATCCGTTCTCTTAACATGCTCTTCGATAAGCGACCTGAGTTCGTTCTGATCTGCTTCCTCAGTCACTCTTGAGAAGCCTACGAGCGACTTGTTGAGCTTTGTATAGAGGTCGTTATGTTCATCGTAAACGTAAGCGATACCGCCACTCATACCTGCCGCAAAGTTCTTTCCGACCTTGCCGAGGATGACTGCCTTGCCGCCCGTCATGTACTCGCATCCGTGATCGCCGACGCCTTCGCAGACGACCGTCGCACCGGAGTTTCTTACGCAGAATCTCTCGCCAGCGACACCGTTGATGAAAGCCTTGCCTGACGTTGCACCGAAGAGTGCGACGTTGCCGACGATGATGTTCTCGTCAGCCCTGAAAGCGAAGTGCTCGGGAGCCTTGAGGCTGAGCGTTCCGCCTGACAGGCCCTTGCCGAAATAGTCGTTTGCGTCGCCTTCAACGTTGATCGTGAGACCCTTCGGAATGAACGCACCGAAGCTCTGTCCGGCCGATCCCTTGCAGTTGACCTCAAACGTGTCTTCCTGAAGAGAGGTGCCGAATTTCTTTGTGATCTCGGCACCGAAAAGCGTTCCAACCGTTCTGTTGAGGTTCGTGATCTTCACGTCGATGCTCTGCTTCTTTCCTTCTTTGAAGGATTCCGCAAATGCAGGAATTATCACCGCTTCATCGATCGTCTTGTCGAGCTCGAAATCGAAAGCGTCTTCCTTCTCGAAATGCTGCTTGACGTCAGCTCTTCCCGCATAAGGATTGGACAGGACAACATTCATGTCGAGGCCAGCCGGATGTGATCCTTCAGGGAACTTCTTGGGAGCAAGCAAGTCAGATCTTCCGACCAGTTCCTCAATGGTCCTGATGCCGAGCTTAGCCATGATCTCTCTCATTTCCTGAGCGATGAACATCATGAAATTGATGACGTATTCAGGCTTGCCCTTGAACCTGCTGCGGAGCTCGGGGTTCTGTGTGGCAACACCGACGGGGCATGTATCCAGGTGGCATACACGCATCATAACGCAGCCCATCGTGACCAGCGGTGCTGTGGCAAAACCGAATTCCTCGGCGCCCAGCATTGCTGCGATCACAACGTCTCTTCCCGTTAAGAGCTTGCCGTCAGCTTCGATGACGATATGAGATCTGAGGTTGTTCTGAATGAGTGTCTGGTGTGTCTCAGCAACGCCCAGTTCCCAAGGCAGACCTGCGTTATGGATGGACGAAGCCGGAGCTGCGCCAGTACCGCCGTCGTAACCGGAAATGAGGACTACGCCTGCGCCTGCTTTTGCAACGCCTGAAGCGATGGTACCTACGCCTGCTTCGGATACGAGCTTGACTGAGATCCTTGCATCCTTATTTGCATTCTTAAGATCGTAGATCAGCTGAGCCAGATCTTCGATCGAATAGATATCGTGATGAGGCGGAGGTGAGATAAGTGCAACGCCCGGTGTGGAGTGACGCGTTTTCGCGATCCAGGGGTAGACCTTCTTTGAAGGAAGGTGTCCGCCCTCGCCCGGCTTAGCGCCCTGGGCCATCTTGATCTGCAGTTCCTTAGCGGAGATCAGGTATTCGGATGTAACACCGAAACGGCCTGATGCGACCTGCTTGATAGCAGAACACCTGTCTTCCTCGCTGCCCTTTGTTGCAATTCTCTCAGGGTCCTCACCGCCCTCGCCGCTGTTGCTCTTGCCTCCGAGCCTGTTCATGGCGATCGCGAGGCACTCGTGAGCTTCCTGAGAGATCGAACCGTAGGACATGGCGCCCGACTTGAATCTCTTTACGATGCTCTCTGCGGGCTCGACTTCATCGATGCTGATTCCGCCGTCCTCGGGGAACTTGAATTCCAGAGTGCTTCTCAGTGTGATGTGGCGGTCTTCCCTGTTAATAACGTCCGAAAACTGCTTGAACAGGTTGTAGTCGCCCGTCCATGTTGCCTTGCGGAGCAGAGCGATCGACTCGGGATTGTAGAGGTGGTCTTCCTTGTCGGACCTCTCCTTGTGCCAGCCGACGATGCGCAGTGAATCAGGTGTCTCGAGCTCCTTGGGATCGAAAGCCTTTTCGTGCAGTCTGATCGTACGGTCCTCGATGTTCTTGAGTGTGATGCCTCCGACACGGCTGACAGTATCCGGGAAGTAGTTGTCCATCAGCTCCTTGCCGATGCCCAAAGCCTCGAAGATCTTGGAGCCCTGGTAGGACTGGATCGTGGAAATACCCATTTTCGCGCTGATCTTAACAATGCCGTGAACCACAGCCTGCGTATAAGCGGTACTCGCTTCGGTATAGTCCTTGTCGATCTCGCCCGTGCTGATGAGCTCGTGAATGGAGTCGAACGCGAGGTACGGATTGATGGCACTCGCGCCAAAGCCCATGAGAGTCGCGAAATGATGTACGTCGCAGGGCTCGCCGGACTCCAAGATGATCGAGATAGCCGTATTCATTCTTGTTCTTACGAGATGAGTCTCAAGTGCCGCAACGGCAAGCAGAGAAGGGATCGCGACGTTGTCCTTGTCGACTCCGCGGTCGGTCAGGATCAGGATCGCAGCGCCTTCTTCGTGCGCCTTGTCGGCCTGCTTGTAAAGGTTTTCGATAGCTTCCTTAAGACCTGTTCCTCTCTTGTAGAGCATGCTGATATCGTGGGTCTTGAGGCCCTCGAGGTTGGCATGTCTGATCTTCATCAGGTCGATGTTCGAGAGGATCGGGTTGTTGATCTTCAGAACGCGGCAGTTCTCTTCCTTTTCCTCGAGAACGTTGCCTGCGATTCCGAGATAAACGGTAGTATCGGTAATTATTTCTTCTCTTATAGAGTCGATAGGCGGATTGGTGACCTGCGCGAACTTCTGCTTGAAGAAGTCGAAGAGCGGCGGATCCATCTCGGAAAGAGGCGGAACCGGAACGTCGACACCCATCGAAGCAGTAGCCTCGATGCCGTTGAGGCACATCGGGATAAGTGCATTCGTGAGGTTGCCGTAGCTGTATCCGAAAGCCTTCTGCAGTGTCTTAAGCTCTTCGCCTCTGATGCGGATCGGCTTCTTGTTCTCCTTTTCGAGCTCGCTTAAGTTGACGAGCATCTGGTCGAGCCACTCGCCGTAAGGCTGTCTCTGCTCAAAACCCTTCTTGATATCTTCGTCGCTTAAGAGCTTGCCTGATCTCGTATCAGCAACGAGGATCTTGCCCGGACGCAGACGGTCCTTCTTGAGGACTGTGTTCTCGTCGAGATCGGAAAGCGCGCCGACCTCAGAGGATATGATGAGCAGTCCGTCCTCCGTGATGTAGTATCTTGAAGGCCGCAGGCCGTTTCGGTCGAGCGTCGCGCCTAAGATATCGCCGTCCGAAAAGATGATCGATGCGGGGCCGTCCCAGGGCTCCATCATGGTCGCGTAGTACTGATAGAAAGCCCTTCTCTCGCGGCTCATCGTCTCGATGTGCTGCCATGGCTCAGGGATGGTAACTGCGAGCGCCAGAGTAAGAGGCATGCCGCACATTTCCATGAATTCCAATGTGTTATCAAGTCTTGCGGAGTCGGAACCCGTTACGTCAAGGAGCGGGTAGATATCATCGAGCCTGTCTTCCAGAACCTTTGAGTGGAGGATGTTTTCGCGGCTCAGCATCTTGTTCATGTTACCGGTGATGGTGTTGATCTCACCGTTATGGACCATGAGTCTGTTCGGGTGCGATTTCTGCCAGCTCGGATTCGTGTTCGTCGAGAATCTCGAGTGAACAATACCGATAGCGGAAATGAAATCTTCTTTATTAAGATCCTCATAGAAAAGTCTTAACTGACCTACAAGGAACATACCTTTATAAACGACCGTGCGGCATGACAGCGAGCAAACGTAAGTGTTCTCGTCAGCCTTCTCGAAAAGCCTTCTCGCGACATAGAGCTTTCTGTCGAAATCGATATCTTCTTTACAATCTGCGGGCCTTTCAACGAAGCCCTGCATGATCGTCGGCATGCTGTCCAAAGCCTTGCTGCCGAGGACTGAAGGATTAACAGGAACCTTTCTCCATCCGAGGAACTTCATGCCTTCTTTGGCGATGATGTCCTCGAAGGTCTTCATTGCCTTCTTGTAGAGCTCTTCGGTCTGGGGCATGAAGAACATACCGATACCGAAAGATCTTCTGCCTCCGAGTGTAATGCCGTCTTTTGCAGCCTCTGCTGCGAAATAATCGTGGGGGATCTGAAGTAAGATACCTACGCCGTCACCGGTCTTGCCTTCAGCATCTTTACCGGCGCGGTGTTCCAGTGTCTCAACGATCTTAAGGGCACCGTCAACGACTCTTCTTTCCTGAAGGCCGTTAATGTTTACAACAGCGCCGATACCGCAGTTGTCATGCTCTAATGCAGGATCGTAAAGCCCCTGTTTCTTAAAGGGTTCGTTCACTCTGTAATTGTCCATACCGCTTTATACTCCCTTCGATATTTGCAACAAAAAAGGCGCTTACCCGGCAGAGGAACCTCTGCAGATAAGCGCCGTTGCTTGAAGTATTTAATTAGCAGAATTATGCTACTGGGATTTGCGGTTGTCAATACACGAAATTCAAATCGCCTTACCCTGAAATCTACACTGATCCGTCTTATTTAGTGTAGAAAAATGTGTAATCCGGGAAAGAATACACAAAAATCTACACTGATCTGCCCGATTTAGTGTAGATGTCAGTGTAATTCGGGAGGATCACCGCAAAAAAGTTTCTACTCCTAAAAGGTACAAAAATCAGCACGAGGGTCAACATAATTCTTTGCGAAATATGATATTCACGTTACAGCGAAAAGCCCTTCCCTATTTATATTAGAGCGAGCCTTCCGGAGTGTGAAAAAAAACAAAAATCACCCGTTGACAATATCAAATCCGCTGTGTTATTATCCCGTCATGCAAAGGTGCATTGAGCAAGACGCTCGGTGCACCTTTATTAATTTATTTGCAAATCAGAAGAATCTGTCACAACGGTGTGATCCATATGTGGCGGATTCTTTTTATTTGCAAGAGAACGGGAGGAAAGTTTATGGAAGACATTTTAAAGACAATGAACGATCAGATCTTCGGCGTTTGGTTCTTAGCCGGAGCAGCTTTAGTCTTCTGGATGCAGGCAGGATTTGCCATGGTAGAGACTGGTTTTACCAGAGCGAAAAATGCAGGAAACATCATCATGAAAAACCTGATGGATTTCTGTATCGGTACTGTGGTATTTATCCTCATCGGATTTGGTCTCTTCTTAGGTGAAGACGCCCTTTTCGGTCTTGTAGGTATTCCGAACTTTGATATATTTACGAATTACGCTACCTTCGATTGGAGCGGATTCGTATTCAATCTCGTCTTCTGCGCAACGACCGCAACGATCGTTTCGGGCGCAATGGCAGAGAGAACCAAGTTCTTATCTTACTGCATTTATTCAGGAGTCATTTCAGCAGTCATCTACCCCATCGAGGCTCACTGGACATGGGGCGGCGGATGGCTTGCACAGATGGGTTTCCACGATTTCGCAGGTTCCAACTGCATCCACATGGTCGGTGGTATCTCAGCCCTGATCGGCGCAGCTATCTTGGGACCCCGTATCGGTAAGTTCATTAAGGACGAAAAAGGCAAGGTTACAAAAGTCAACGCATTCCCCGGCCACAACATCCCGATCGGCGCTTTGGGTGTATTCATCCTCTGGCTCGGCTGGTACGGATTCAACGGCGCTGCTGCAACATCACTCGAACAGCTCGGCGGAATCTTCGTAACAACGACCATCGCACCCGCGATCGCTACAGTTACAACAATGATCTTCACATGGATCAGATATGGTAAGCCTGATGTTTCCATGTGCCTCAACGCTTCACTCGCAGGCCTCGTAGCCATCACCGCTCCCTGCGATACAGCAGACGCACTCGGTGCGTGCATCATCGGTCTCGTTTCAGGATTACTCGTAGTATTCGGCGTATGGCTCCTCGACAATGTTCTTCATATCGATGACCCCGTCGGTGCAGTCGCAGTTCACATGATGAACGGTATCTGGGGAACGGTCGCAGTAGGTCTCTTCTCCACATCAACAGTTCCCGGCTATTCCGTTAAGGATGCTGCAGGCAACGTCATGACAGGTCTCTTCTATGGCGGCGGAGCAAAGCTCCTCGGCATCCAGATGATCGGTATGCTCGCAACGGCAGGCTGGACAGCAGTTACGATCACCATCACATTCTTCGCGATCAAGAAGATCGTCGGTCTCCGCGCTTCCGAAGAAGAAGAGATCACAGGTCTTGACGTTACAGAACACGGTCTCGTTTCCGCTTACTCAGGCTTCTCCATCATGGATACAACAGACAACATGATGTCAGTCAACGAGAACACAGACCTGGGCGTAGCAGAATACGACAAGGCTTCAGATACGCTCAAGGAAGCTGCAGTACCCGTAGTAAATACAGTTGCACCTTCTTATGACACAGGCATTCACAAGGTCGTCATCATCGCCAAGCTCTCACGTTTCGATACTCTGAAGAAGGCAATGAACGACATAGGTGTAACCGGTATCACAATGATCCAGTGCATGGGTTGCGGCGTCCAGAAGGGTGCCGGTGAGAAGTACAGAGGTGTCGAGGTCGATACTACGCTCTTGCCTAAGGTAAAGGTCGAAGTCGTCGTATCCACGATCCCTGTAGACAAAGTTATCGCAGCTGCCAAGAAGGCGCTTTACACAGGCCACATCGGCGACGGAAAGATCTTCGTTTACAACGTTGACCGTGTCGTAAAGATCAGAACAGGCGAAGAGAATTTCGCGGCATTGGCAGACGTCGAATAATAAAAAAGCCGGAAGCAGATATCAGCTGCATTACCCCCATATAGCCCCCGGAGAGAAATCTCCGGGGTTTTTTCGCATATTTTCAGACCGATAACCGACACTTCCTTTCTTCTGTGTTGCTTAAGCATCATGATGTCGAAAAATTAGTGATTGTGATAGACCCGCAAGCCCCCGAAAATAAAGGCACCAACCAACAAAGGAGGGCAAAAGAAATGGACCCGCAGCATAACTAAACCAATTCAGATGTAATGTCATTTGAAATATAGATACAAAACAACAAAGTAACAAAGCAACCAAACAACATCTTTAAACACAGCAAAAGGAGATAATAATATGAAAACCTTTACAAAAATCGCAGCAATAGGACTTACTGCAACCTTAATGGCAACCTGCTTCACAGCATGTAAGATCAACACCCCCGGCAAGGCAATCCCTTCCAAGAAGCCCGGACAGGAACAGGCCATCGACGAAAAGGACGGAAAGAGAATGGTAGGCGGATGGTCAGCAGCAGAATCGACCACAGTCACCGAAAAGCAGCGCCAGTACTTCAAGGATGCCATCAATCCGATCAACGGTTACTTCTACGAGCCGGTTGCACTCCTCGGAACACAGGTCGTTTCAGGCGTTAACTATGTATTCCTCTGCAAGTCGACACTCGATGCCAAAGCCGGTCCTAAGCCGATGAAGCTCACCTACGTCTACGTCAACACATCAGGCGAAGCAAAATTCATGGGCGACAAGAACATAACTCTTCCCGGAACAGACGGCGAACAGAAGCCGGGCGGCTGGGCATACGCTAAGGATCCCACGGTCACGGCCGACATCCAGAAGATAGTCGAGAAGGCTTCCCAGACACGCCTTGGTGCCAATTACGAAGCCATCGCTTACCTCGGATCACAGGTAGTCGCCGGAACAAATCACGCGATCCTCGTTAAGTCCACTCCAGTAATCAAGGACAGCAAGGGCGCCGGCTCATTCCTCCTCATCACGGTCTATGAGAACCTCGACGGCAAGTGCGAGATCACAGACACCAAGGATGTAAACCTCAACTTCGGCTAATTAACCCTCCTGAAATAAGGTTGATTAATACGTCCCCCGCGCTTTAAGTGCGGGGGATATCTTTTTCGTTCAGATACACGGCTGTATGATCTGTTTTCCGGGCGCACGGCACTGTGGCGGCCCTGCCGGTGACCCCGCGGCGGCGGCATTGTGGCGTTCCTGCCGGCCGAAGTCCCGTTTTTCGACACATTGCGCGTTTTTTCTTGATGGCTGACCGCGGCGGCATTATAGTCCGAAATAGGCGTACATACGAAAAACGGTTTTTTGAAGAATTTATACGTGCGTTTTGGTCGTTTTCATGCCCGTCAACCAAAAATGTACATACGAAAACAGCTTTTTTCGAGAAATTATATGTGCATTACGGCTTTCAGGAGCTTTTTTCGAAGAAAATGCACGTATAAAAATGAGGTTTTTTCCTTTTTCGTATGTACGCACAATTAAACGGTCAGGAGTCAGAATATGAATGTTAACGACAGCTTGTACGCTGAAGCTGTAAAGCGGAAAAACGCTATTGAACTCATACTCTGCAGATTGAGAAAAGATCTTTCCTCCGCACCGGAAGGCACTCTACGTATAACCAGAAACAGAAAAAGCTTTCAGTACTACCACAGACATTCAGCCCAGGATCCGCAGGGTATTTACATTAAACGTGAAGATGATCCCCTCGCCGCCTCCCTGGCCCAGAAGGACTACGACACGAAGCTGCTAATATCGCTCGAAAAACAGCTCAAGGCCATAGACAGATTTCTCAAAGACTTTGACCCGGGCGCACCGCTTAATGCATATGAGGACCTGGCCGAGCCGCGAAAGCAGCTCGTCACACCGGTGTTTGTCGGCGATGCGGATTACGTGGAGCAGTGGCTGAGCGTGCCCTACGAGAAGATGGGTTTCAAGCCGGACGACCCGGTGTTCTACACGGACAGGGGCGAGCGCGTCAGGTCAAAGTCGGAAGTGCTGATCGCGAACGAACTGTACAGGCACGGCGTTCCATACCGCTATGAATACCCGGTCTACTGCGGCGGCGTGCTGATGGCGGCCCCGGATTTCAACTGCCTGAATATCAGACTCAGAAAAGAATATTACTGGGAGCATCTGGGCATGATGGGCAAAGAGGATTACGCAAACCGCAATACCGCGAAGATCGAGAAATACACGCTTGCAGAAGATTTCGACGAGACAAGTCTCATACTGTCTTTCGAGACTGACAGGCATCCTTTGAACACCAGAGTCATAGAAGAAAAGATAAGGAAATACCTTATCTGATACTATGGGAAACAAAAGCACGCAAAAAAAATTATGAGATTTTGCAACATTTTTGAAAGCCGGTCTGTATTTAGGGCATAAAGCAAATCACAAACCAAAACGGAGGCACATAAAATGAAAAGCTTTACAACAAAGATCATGGCACTCGGACTTACAGCAATTATGCTCACAGGCGCAGTCACAGCATGCAAGACAACAAAGACCGCAGGTGCACCCGAAGCGAACGCACAGGCAAAGCAGGAACAATCTGCCGGAGAGAACGGCGGAATGCAGGTCGTAGGTGGCTGGACGATCCCCGAATCACACGAAGTCACCGAAGAACTCAAGAAGTACTACAAAGCTGCTTGCAGCAAGTATGACGGCACCGGCAGCTACCACGAACCCGTCGCACTCCTTGCAACTCAGGTCGTAAACGGAACAAATTACTGCTTCTACTGCGTATCAACAATGAAGTCTTCCTCAGGCCCTCTCTCTCCCGTCATCGCATACGTCAACGTCAAGCCTTCAGGCGAAGCTGATTTCATCAAGACTGACAGGGACATCCTCCCCGGAAGCGGCGAACAGCTGCCCGGCGGCTGGGAAAACGCAGAAGATTACAAGATCACCGATGAGATCAAGGCGATCCTCGAAAAGGCTTCCGCAACACTTACAGGCGCAACATATGAGCCCGTTGCCTACATCGGTTCACAGGTCGTATCCGGAAAGAATCACTACATCCTCTGCAAGATGACTCCTTCCGTAAAAGAGCTGAACGGCGCTGTATCTTATGTTTTCGTAACTGTCTATGAGAACCTCGAGGGCAAGTGCGAGATCACAAACACAACAGACTACAAGCTCGGAATCTGACAACAACTCCTAAACATACTACGACCCAAACGGAAAGGGCAGTCTCGTTCAAGAGGCTGCCCTTTTCATTTAAGTTGTTCAGTATCGAAAATCAAAGCCACTGAATGAACGCGGTCTTGTCGGAGCTGTTGTATCCGGCGTTCTCGTAAAAGCGCAAAGTCGCGGGGTTTTTTGAGCCCGTCAGGAGCATCATCTTGTAGCAGTTCTCCTTCACGGCGATGGATTTCGCATAGTCAAGGCACTCGCGCGCATAACCGTGACAGCGGTAGTCTGCAGAAGTCACGACATTCTCGACAAAAGCATACGGACGGATGCCGCGCGTCAGGTTCGGAATTATCACGCAGACGCAGGACGAGACGATCTTTCCGTCGATCTCGTTGACGATTATATGGTGATTGGGATCTCCGATTATCTGATCCCATGTGCTGCTGAGGTGTTCGTCCTTTTCAGGCACGGAATCCTCGTGTAGATCAAGATAGAGTTCGAGCAGCTCATCCAGATCTTTAAATCCAGCTTCTCTAATCATATCAGTCTCCTATCTTAAACAGCTTTTCGGCAAGTCTTACGGTCTCTTCTTCGGTGCGTGCATCGTCCCTTAAGATTACATTAAATCCGCAGTTCAGATAATAATCGTAATTCTCTTTTGAATTGATGCGCTCAAGGATCACGCGGTAATTGGCAAGCGCGGCAGCAGGGTCCGGCTCTTCCAGCATCAGCTTGTAAAGGAACTGCTTCTCGGGATCGGGGCGGTCGAAAAACCTTTTCACCGATATCTCCGGGTCAGCAAGCATAACGATAACGTGATCTTTGTCGGTGATCTCCTTCAAAGTGTCGATGCAGATATTCGTATCAACGAAAACTTTCTTACCCTTATTCTCAGGAGTTTCCAGGACTTCTGGGATCATCTGCAATTCGACCTTCTCACATTCTTTTTTTACGCCATTTATCCAGCCGACATATTCGTCCGGCGTACGTCTGATGAAATCGTGCCAGTCAACTAGATCTCTCGTATATGTAAGATTCGGATATTCTTTTGCATCAAGCCCGGAGAGCTTTGCGTCGTGATAGTTTTCTTCCAGTGCGATGCCGCCGTGCTTTAACGCAAGGTTCTTCACCAGTGTCGATTTGCCCGCGTAGGCAAGCCCTGTAATGAAATATACGTTATCAAAAACCATATTCGATTTGATATCCTGAATCTGTCAATGCCTTCAGAGCGCGCTCAAAGTTCTCTTCCTTGACCAAAATATAGTCCGTGTTATACGTGGAAACGGCGAAGATCCCGATCTTGTTTTCGGCAAGGATAGTAGAGATCTTAGACAGTATCCCGATCAGCGAAAAGTCCAGCACGCCCTCGATCCGGAAGCCTTTCCAGCCGTCATCTCTGGCAACTGCAGAAGATGGAACAGAGGTGGTCTTGCAGACAAGCGAAAGCTCCTCATCAGTCTTGCCGACAAAGAAGATATCGTCGTTAAGATCGATCGCGGATACATCCGCGACCTTGCATACGGAAAGTTCATAAGGCAGTGCTTTAATCTTCATCGTTCACCCTGTCCAATGTCGAAGCGCAGTTCGTCGTGTAAAAGATATCGCCGTCGTTAAGAACTATTTTCGCGGGCAACGGCGTGTATTCATACAGGGCATCGGAATGGCCTTCTTTGTAGTCGCTGTCAAACCTGTATTTGATGTTTCCGTCAGAGTCTGTGATGTGGATAACGCCGTGCTTGTGATAGATATCAAGAGTATATGTTCCGGCCGGGATCGGGCATTTCTCATCGCCTATAACAAACTTCTCCCTGTGCATTATCGTATCACCGGGAATGAAAGCGATGTCATGTTCGCTCTTGTCCGGATTGGTGTTTTTATATGAGGGCTGGAACGTCTCATTGCGCCATTTCCAGAACTCTTCAGCCATTTCCCCGCTGATGCCGGTCATCTCATAGAACTCTTCAGGCGTCACCTTTACCTTCTCTTTGTTATTGCCCGGCCTCGAAAAAAAATAGATGCGGTCTATGAACTTTGAAAAGATATTGTAGTCGGAGAAATACAACTCCGCATTATAGCCGTTGTCCTGGTCAGAAAAACCGCCATAGGTAATTTCCTGGTGATCCTTATCGTAAAAGGTCACGGAGAACTTACGGTTCTTGCATTCCGCATAACAGAATCTCTGCCATTTTCTGTGGAGCATTGCAAGGTCTTTTATCTTGTCCAGAGAATCGGGTGATCCGACAAGGACTTTGAAATACTGGCCGCCCTCCATTACTTCGGCGCTCGATGCATCGATCCCGTATTCGGAAGCCTTCTCGTTCAGTATGCCTTGCATCCTCTCGTCCTCGACCTCATAGTGTTTTTTTATACCCTTTGATACAAGCGAGCATGATGTTACCTGGAAAACCAGACATGCCAAAAGCAATGCAGCCGCTATTTTCTTAAAGTTTGTTTTCATGATTATTTATCGCCATCCTCACTCGGAAGAAATTCCATTATCTCGTCGTCGGGCGAAAACTCCTTAACGCTGTCATCCTCGGAAGACAGCTCTTCCTTGGGGATCACGGAGCGTATTACCGCCGTCAGCAACTCGTATTCTTCCATTACGTTATCGTGGTCATTCCTGATGGTCTCGCTGTCGCCGTCATTTGCGGCGGCCTCGAGCTTTGCTGCGTGCGCTGACAATACCGTGGCTCCGATCATCTTCGACGAGCTCTTGAGCGAGTGAACATAGATCGAATAATCGTGCCAGTTCTCTTCCTCGTAGCTCTTCTGAAGGCTGTTCGCCTTCTCGATCTCGCCGTAAGCGTATTCCGCGAGAAGCGAGCGGTAAAGTTTCTCATCTTCCTGGCAGTAGCGCAGGCCGGCCTTGGGTTCGATGCCTACCGAACGCAGGCTCGAAAAAGCGTCCTCACCAAGATCACCGTCAGTATCTTCTGCCTCTTCCATGCACATTTCAACCTTATCTTCAGGCAAATATTTAAGAATTATCTTCTCGAGCGCAAAGCTGTCGATAGGCTTTGTCAGATAGTCGGTAAAGCCTTCGGACAGATAGCGCTCCTTCGCGCCGATGACGGCATCCGCGGTGAGGCAGACGACAGGCACGTCAGAGCTCGCTCCGTCAGAAGTCGCGCGGATCCTGTGGAACGCCTCGGTTCCGTCCATCTCGGGCATTCTCTGATCCATGAAGATCATGTCGTATCTGTTCCTTGCGGCCATCGTGACCGCTTCCGCGCCCGACGTCGCGGTGTCGATCTTCATCTTCGTGTTCTTGAGAAGGTTGACCGCGACCTTGAGGTTGATGCTCGTATCGTCAACTATCAGGATCTTCGCGGAAGGCGCCCTGAACGACTCTCTGTAAGGCTTGCCGTCAGCCTGGTGTTCCTTGAGGCGCGTCTGGAAATCGCCAATCGGCAGATCCGACAATACAGTCTGCGGAATGGTAACGGTAAAGATAGAACCCTTGCCGTACTCGCTTTCGACTTCGATCTTTCCGCCCATGAGGTCGACTAAACGGTGCGTGATGGTAAGGCCTAAGCCGGTGCCCTCAAGAGTGCTGTTACGCTCCATTTCGAGGCGCTCAAACTTCCTGAAGAGCATTTCCTTATCTTCGGACTTGATGCCGATGCCCGTATCCCAGACGATGATGGTCAGAAGGATCTTTCCTTCCTCGAGTTTCTTGAAACGGACCTTGAGCGTCACCGATCCCTTCTCCGTATACTTGACCGCATTGTTGAGCAGGTTCGTAAATATCTGGCGGATGCGGACCTCGTCGCCTTCGAGCTCATCGGGGATCAGGGGATCTGCCTCAACGATGAACTTAAGGCCTTTGTCCTGCGCCTTGAAAAGCGTCATGTTGTTGATGTCGTTTAAGAGCGAACTCAGCTGGTACGGAGCATTTACAAGATCCATACGGCCCGCTTCGATCTTCGAAAAATCGAGTATGTCGTTAACGATCGCCAAAAGATTATGACCGGCCTTCTTAACGTCGCCTGCGTAGACGCTTATGTTTTCGAGGGCATTGCGGGCCTCCAAAGGATCGCTGTCGGCGATATCCATTGCCCTGTTGTCCTCGCGGATTATCATCTCGTTCATACCGAGGACCGCGTTGATCGGCGTTCTTATCTCGTGTGACATGTTCGCAAGGAAATCGCTCTTTGCGTTGTTAGCACTCTCTGCACGTACCTTCTCCGCAAGGAGCTCGCCCTGTGCCCTGATGTAAGGCCTTACGGTGAGCAGTGCAAGAAGCGCGCCGACCAGGAGCGAGATGATGAGGATTATCACATAACCTGTGACCATCGAACGGGTCTGTTCGGAGAGCTGTGCTTCAAACCACGAGACGGAGAAGTCTACCGCAACGATGCCGACAACGCTGCCCATGGAATCGAAAACAGGGCTGTACGCACTGTAGAAAGAACCCCACTTGTCGGTGTACGGAACCTCGTCAACAGCTGCCGTTCCCCTGCCCGCTTTGGCAAGCGCTTCGGTGAATTTAACGTCATCGCCGTACGAGGCGGGTTCCTCCTGATCGAGGTCCATCGTGAATATAAAATGCCCGGGTTCTGCTTCCTTGATGCAGTAAACGTACTCGAGTTCGACGTTGTCCCTGAATACCGCGAGAGTATCGTAGATGTGGTTGTATTCGGTGCTTCCGACAGTCTCTTCGGACAATGTCTTCATGACCTCTCCGTTGACCGATCCGGATGCGCAGTTCGCGATATCCAACATTCGCTGCTGTATCGATTCGCGTATGCCGATCCTGGACATGTAAATCGATACCGAGCAGAAGAGTATACTCGAAATAAGCAGAATGGCTTCTACCATCAAAACGATCTTGGTGGACAGTCTTTTCCCGGATAACACGAAGCCTTCCTCCCTGTGTTCTGCTTATATAACTAAATAATATTAACTTAAAAGAGCATTTCAAATCAACATAACGTTTAATGTATAATAATTCCAGTTTCAAAGCACACTGTTTTTCGGATGCGGTGTCGGAAAGGTACTCTTATGAATTCATTCTCAGAAAAGCTTATCGGAAACGTCAATAAAGTAATCGTCGGAAAAGAGGACCAGATAGAGCTTCTGCTCATCTCACTGCTGGTCGGCGGACATGTACTTTTAGAAGACGTTCCGGGCACCGGAAAGACAAAGACAGCAAAGGCTCTCGCGGCTTCGCTCGACCTTGATTTCAAGCGTGTGCAGTTTACGATCGACCTTCTGCCTTCGGATCTGACGGGTATCAACTTTTTCGACCGCGAGGCAAACGCTTTCGTATTCAGGAAGGGCCCTGTCTTCACAAACATCCTTTTAGCAGACGAGATCAACCGCGCTACCGCAAGGACGCAGTCGAGCCTTCTCGAGTGCATGGAGGAGCATCAGGTCACAGTCGACGGCGACACTAAGAAATTGGAGCCTCCGTTCCTCGTAATCGCTACGCAGAATCCGGTCGAATCACAGGGCACATTCCCGCTTCCCGAAGCGCAGCTCGACCGTTTCCTCATGATGCTCAAGATGGACTATCCGTCACACAACGAGAGCATCGAGATGCTCAAGAGATTTGCGACCGAAGACCCGCTCGACAAGCTCGCTCCGGTCACGACAAAAGAAGAGCTCGCATCCATGCAGGAGCAGGCGAAAAACATTTTCGTATCTGATCTTCTCTACGACTATGCGGCAAAGATCGTTGAAGCGACAAGACAGTCCGACGACATCGCCATCGGCGCAAGCCCGCGTGCACTCCTCGCTTTCGTCGCGGCAGCCAAGGCAAGGGCATTCGTAAGAGACCGTACAAACTGCATTCCCGATGATTTCAAATCACTTGCCGTTCCGGTCCTCGCTCACCGCCTGACAGTCAGACTTCAGAGAGCCGTCTCAAAGAACGTGAAGTTCCTTTCGAAGCGCGACATGGCCGAGCAGCTCGTCAAAAAGATCCTGGAAGAAGTACCCTGCCCCACCGAAGACTTCAGCAGATAAACATTAATGGAAGTTATCGTTCTCGTCGGAATACTTATCGTGGTTTTTGTAGTAGAGATCGTCTACTACCGCCTTCACGCGCTCGATAACCTCAGGCTCAAAGTCGATTTCTCCAAGAACATCGCCGAATACGGTGAAGATATAGAGCTCATCGAAGTCGCAGAGAACAAGAAACGCCTGCCGCTCCCGTTCATAATACTCAAGTTCGAGACGCCGCGTGAGCTCAGGTTCTACGATACCGAGAAGATCAGCACCTCCGATTTCACTTACCGTGAGGATATGCTCACCATGAAGGCATTCTCAAAGCACACGCGCCGCATCAAGGTCAAATGCACGAAGCGCGGCTACTATGTTTTCCCGCGTGTCGGCATCACGACCTCCGACATGCTGCTTTTCGAGCGTTTTACGAAGGAATTCGACAACGAGGCAAACCTCATGGTGCTCCCTAAGGTCCTTAGGACAAACATCACGGAGATACTCATGTCCGTCACCTTAAGCGAACTCCAGCGCAGAAGGACGCTCCTGACAGACCCCTTCTCTCTCGCGGGCATCAGGGAATACGGACCGAACGATCCGATGAAGAGCATCAACTGGAAGGCGAGCGCGAGAGTCGGCGAACTCATGGTCAACCAGAATGCTTCGACGTGCGCGCAGAAAGTCCATATCTTCGTTAACCTCGAGAACTATAATCCCAGAGGCTCCACGTTTCTTCTCGAATACGCGTTAAGCCTTGCTTACACATATCTTTTGGAGCTCGCGAAATTGAATATCCCCTCATCGCTCTACACGAACGGGCGCGATATCCTGTCCGACCTGCCTGTAGTCTCCGAGACTGATCCGGGGCCTGCCGCCGTTACCAAACGCGGCGTAATGCTCTCCGGAATAGACCTCAAAAAGCCTGTGGCAGCATTCCCGGGCATCATCGAAAAATACATCTATTCCACTGACCAGAGCGATTTCATCCTGATAATCTCGCCCCAGTACAGCGACAGTTTCCGTGCTCTTCTTGCAGAGCTCAAGACCATCAGGCCTTCGCTTCTTTGGATCAATCCTTGCAGCAGCAATTCTCCCGAGGTCGGCCTTGAGCCTTCGATCTCTGATTCTTACATGAGATGGGAGGTGGCCGGCAATGAATGACGAGACCCGCAGCATGCGCGAAAGCTTTTTCGCCGAGATACTGATGTCGCTCATAATCTCGCTGTCCATCCAGTCCTGTCTGATGTTCATCAGGGGCTTCAATGAGTACGTCACGATCACGTTCTACCCGCAGCTGATCCCCCTGGTCCTCACGGTGATCCATACAGTTATCAGGAGAAAATGGCCGAAGCTCCTTAAGTGCTTCATCCTGCACATCGCATCATCCGTCGTTTTCTTCATTGCGGCCGCATTCATCCCCGGCTCGCTCTTCGGGGCCAATATATCCAACAAGGTCTATCTTGGAATCACCGTTTTCTTCTTCACGGTCTCATCCTTCAGCTACCGCCTCACTCCGAGGATCGTCCCGAGCGATGTGCAGGTCGCATCTATACCGGCATGCGTCTTCCCCATCACAGGCATTTTCTATGCCATGATGGGCCGGCCGGAGCTCCTCACAGATCTCGTCAGCAACACGATCCTGTGCGCGGTGCTCTTCCTCGTAATGCGCCAGGTCGCAGTCTTCGACACGAAGTACTATCACTCGATCCGCAGTTCCTCGAGACCTCAGGAACAGCTCAAAAAACAGAACTACAGGACCGCAGCGGCCTTAGTCGGCATCTTTGCCCTCTCTCTCGTAGTCTTAAGGCTCATACCCGTCTCCCTCCTCACAAATATCATCCTCGCCGGATTGAAGGCTCTCCTTCGCTGGCTCATTCCTTTATTCCTGGCATTGCTTGAGTTCATCGGCTCCCTGTTTAAAAACATCAAGGGCGAAGAGGAGGCCGAAGAAGAAATGCTCGAGCCCGAAGAGCTGTTGGGTGACGCGCCATGGGTCCATGTGCTCTCCGTAATAATCGCCATAATCATCCTGATAGGCTTTGTACTCCTGCTGCTCAATGCCATCAGGATCGTCATCCGCAATGCTCCCAAATACGGTAAGGAAAAGGAATCAGAAAACGACGGCATCGTAACCGACACCATCGAAAACATCGCTCCCCAAAGGATACCGTTGTTCTGGAAGCGCCCCGATTTCGGCAAAGGCCGCGAACGAAAGATCAGAAAGCAGTTCTACGATAAGACGGTAAGAGCCATGAGAAAGGGCCTGCCCGTCTCATCTTCATCGACTCCGCAGGAGATCGAAAAGGTCCTGACAGAGAACGGGGACACGGGCTTTGCGCAGCTCAGAAAAGAATATGAGAAGGTCCGCTACGGCAATTGACACGGAGGTTGTATCATGAGACTTTGCACGGAATGCCACTGGGATGACTGGGACAGGATAGTCGATATATTTCCCGAAAGATGCGACAAGCTCCCCGGATACATAAACGATAATGAGAATTACAAGATAATCATTCTCGAAAAGGGCGCCCTGGAGATAAAGAACGGCAATGAGATCTGCACAGTCAAGGCTCCCGCGCTTATCCAGCTGTCGCAGAAAGACAAGCCCGATTACCGTGTTCTCATGAACATAAAGGCCTTCATCCTGTTCTTCAATCCGACGGTCATCCGCGAGGAATTCGTTTTCGATAAGCTTGATTCAGGCGAATTCGAGAAGACCTGGGGATCATCATTTTACCAGGACTATGTGCTTATCAGGGATTTCGCGGAGGCTACTCTTGCAGAACGCGTCAACGAACTTACACTCAACAGCCTTAAGCGTCTGAAAGAACTCTACATGTCCACCGAGAAAGAGCTTACCGAACAGCGTGACGGCTTCTGGCCCTGCCGCAGCAGGTCTTATCTGATGGAGCTTTTGTATTACATCGAATACACATTCTACGTGAACAGCTCTGAAGAGGAGACACCAGGGCAGGACGATTTCGCGCTCATCACGGATTACATGAACGAGCACATAGAAGACCAGATAACGCTCGATACGATAACAAAGAAGTTCGCGATCAACCGCAACAAGTTAAATGAATTGTTCATGAAGCAATCCTCCATGACCTGCATGAGCTATCTTCAGAAGTTAAGGCTCGACTTGGGCAAGATCCTTCTTACCAAGACGGAGCTTCCCGTAAGCGAGATAAGCATGCGCGTGGGGTATCCGGACCCGAACTATTTTACCAAGCTCTTCAAAAAGACGGAGGGAATGACCCCTACCCAGTTCAGAAAATCCTGATCGTGCAGATTTTCCCCTTATCCGTGCCGTAATTTCTATTTTTGTTACTGATACCCATATAAAATTACGGTATCAGCAACAAACAAGGAGGAACAGCCATGAAATATATAAAACTTGCTGCACTCGTTCTTTGCGGCGCGCTCGGGCTCTGTGCCATGGGGTGCTCTGCCGGGCAGAATGAGACTTCCGCTACAACGGAATCAACAACAGAAGCGACAAAAGCACCTGTAACAAACGAAGGTGATGAGTTTGTCGGAGATTATCCCGCTTTTGAAGTTACGACGACGAGTCTTAAAGCTAATAGTAATATGTGGGAAGACAGGATGGGAACCGCGAACATCTCTCCTGCTCTTTCGTGGGAACCCGTTGAGGGCGCTTCATGCTACGTCATCTACATGGTGGATCTCAATGCCAACTGTTTTCTTCACTGGGTACAGGGCGACATAACGCAGACTTCGCTTCCCGAAGGCTTTGCTGACAGGAGCTTTTACGTCGGACCTTATCCTCCGACAGGAAGCGTGCACCAGTACAACATCTACGTTATCGCTCTCAAGAACCCGGTAAAGAGAGTCAAAGGCAGCACCAATTCGATGTTCCCCGAGCTCCCCAGGTTCATCAAGGATCTTGATACCGACAAGGACGGCAACACGGGCAATATCATCTCCGCAGGAAAAGTCATCGGCTTGTACAAAGGCAAGTGATCGATCTGCCAGATAACTGACACTTCGCTCTCCCAGTGTCTCTTAAGCATCATTTCAATGCAATATTGTTGATTGGTTTGACGGTTTGTTACTGCAATAATACGGGCAACAAAAACCAGTCAACAGGAGACCTCAGAATATGATTACAGGCGTTAAAGGCAGTACAGAGACTGAACAGGTTAGCGGCGTATACATTTTCAACGAGAACGATACCAGGAACGCTCCTGTTCTCAAGTGGCTGATCGGAAGAAGGATCTTCTGCCCCAGATGCGGATGTGACAGAGACGGTCAGTACGGTATCACAAGGATCGCAAGAGCTTCAGAGACCGACGCATGGTTCTTCTGCCAGAATTGCGATACAAAGATCAAATTCCACAAGAACCCTTCCGGTTCCATTCTCGGAATATTAGGAAGCAGGGACTAAAACCAAGTATCTTAACCCTTTAAGATAAACCTCGTAACGTTACCGAAAAGACTTTCTTTACTGTTGGTTGGTAAAGAAGGTTTTTTCATTTGCAGGAAAATATCAGTCGGTAAAAATGTTTCCCATGGACTTTTCTTTTGTGACTTTCTCACCGAGGTGATTGGCCCATCTCTCAGGATAGAACCTGTAATAGGACATCTGCCTTCTTCTCCTCATCCTGCCGAAAGCAGGAATGCCGGCCCATAGCAAAGACGGGGCCCCGATGACAAACAGGTATAAAGGTCCCAGGATAAGAGACTGAATAGTGTGCCCGTATTCGTGAACGGTAATCATGCGCTTGAGATCTTCGCCTGTGTGCTTAGTCACGAAAATGAACATACCCAGAGACAGAGACGACCTCAGATTCCACTCCGTAACCACCGCTCCGTGAAAGAGATAGTGTTTTTTACGTATGTTGAGCAGAAAGGTCACAAAGCCCGCCGTCGACTGCAAAAATCCCCATGTACACTGCGCAAGAATATAAAAGATCATGTGGTCTCCTCTATATTCACTATACGCGTGTAACGGTCAAGAGCATAGTCTCCGTCATGGGATTCTCCCGGAAAGTACGCGCTCATGTCGCAGGCCTTTGTTACGCGGACAAGGCCGCAGCGGACCAGGAGCTCAGACAGTTTTTCTCTTTCTTCGGAAGGACAGATAAGGCCTGCGGTCTGCAGATAGAACCTTCCATCGTAAAGGACTTTGGATAAGTTCTTCCGCGGCAGTGGCTTAACCAGAACGTTGCACATCATGGGCGACAGCTCAAGCTTGCTGTCCTCTTTCAGTATCAGGCTCGTTCCTTTTCCGCGGATGACATCGCCGGATATCTCTTCCTCGCCCAGATAGCCTTTAAGACGCCTCGTATAAGCCACGAGGGTATCTCTTGCCCTGATGCCCGTCTCCTGCGTCCTGGAGGCTTCTACGGCCTTCTGGAGGTATGGCATGAAGTCCTGTGCGAATGTCCTTACCTTAGCCATGTCATCCGTATCCAGATAGATAACCTGGCAGCTGCTGCAAAGGAGCTGCTTTGTCACCGCGATATGTTTCGCCAGTCCCTCAAGTTCAGCATCAAGAGCATCAACATTCCCGGGATCGGAAACATAACAGAAACCGAGTTTTTGTCCCCACTCGATCAGCTTGATGCCCGGAGGCGCAAGACCGCGCACCGCCTCGATCGCCAGATCGGATCCCCAAACGCTGATGGCATTAGAAAGAGAGGCCATCCTTCTCATTCCCTGGATATCTGAAGAAGACGTATCGAAAATGTAGATGTAATCCTTCAGTTCAGGCTGATATTCAATGAACTGCAATATGAGCTGCAGCGACAATCCGTTGTCGGCCGAAGGAAGCTTTAAGATGTTGATATTTCCCGTCAGAAGACCTTCAGCAAGCGAATACGCGGGCAGAAAATCCATGTTGCCCGCGGCAATGTGGAATACGACTCCTAAAGGAACCTTTTTGACTCTGATCCTCGAAAAGCCTTCCATCTTGTCAGTCACATATTCACCGGTATCCCCAAGTTCTGTCTTCACCTTCATCCAAAGATGCTCCTTGGAAAGAAGCGATACCGCCTGATCAAGATACGTATCCACCATTTCTTTCGGAAGCGACGACAAAAGATGGTCAAATTTTCCGGCCATCACGTCGGTGCGGAGCTTGTCCACCGCATCGATTATTCTCTCAGGCGGCAGCGGCTCACGGTTCAGGATAGCGGGGATCCTCTTTTCAAGTTCGTCTAAAAGTCTGTTCTGCTCGGAGCTCTCATATGTCTTTCCGTCAAAAAGGATCATACCTTCACCCCCTTGAGGATGTCCGCAGCACCTGCGGCACAGGTCTTGATATCCTCAGGCGCAACGCGTCCGATGATCTCGAGATACGGAGACTTGACTCCGCAGGGACATCCTTCCCCGTCATGCAGAATTCCGAGGTCGTCCGTCATTACGGACAATATCGGCGTTGCCTTCGTTATAGGGGAGATAAGATTAACCAGACCGGTCTTGCCGTTATCTACAGGCTCTAACGTATCAGGGTCTCTTATTATGATGTTGCTGTAAACGGGCACATGAAAATGATGCGCCGCACAGTCACAGTAAAGAACAGGATGCTCGACCGCACCGAAAAATTCAACGATATTATCATCTTCTATACCAAGCGTTTTCTTTGCAAGCTTATAGAAAGTCTCCTTATCCGCAGCTTCCTGATAGAACTGCTTCCATCCGCCTCCGAGCATTATTTTCGAGCCCTTGGGGAGCTTGAAATACAGCTTCCTCTCATCAAGCAGCTGGAAAAGAAAAAACGTGTATGAAGGAAAACCCATAAACCTTACGGGAAGAGTGCCTTTCTCATACTTCCGAAGCGCGTCTGTGATACCTTCGAAATCAGGTTTAAATCCGTCCGGCGTGGGTTTTAAGATGAATTTCCTGCTTACCGCGGGAGCCAGGAAAGTAGTCAGATATGCCGTCTTTGCAACAGCCATCTTATTGCCTCTGACCGGCTTATATCCCATGACTATATATCTGCACGGCTTAAGCGAGATGACGCCGTGATATCTTGTGACCTTAAGCGACATCCTGAGTGCTGCAAGGGCAGCGGAGAACTCAAATCTCACAGTGCTCTTATTGCCGCTGCTGGTGCCTGATGATGTCAGTGTAAATGTCGATCTTCCCGAAATGAAATCATGCTGCTTGAACAGCATCGTCGGTATCACCGGAATGTCTGCCGGTGACCTGATGTCATCAGCACTTGTTATTCCAAGTCCTTTGCAGATCTTTTTATAATCTTCGCAGTGACTGATAAGATAAGTGAAATTCTCTTTGCAGGCAGCCAAAAACAGATCGGCTTTGCTTACGTCATACGGATCCTTACTCGCAAAAAGCTTTCTCCTTAACTTCATGGTCTTAATGCCGCAGATCAGCCGTCAAATCTCGTATCGATCTGAGGATCGTAATAGGGGCACCCGAAGCCCGCCATCAGATCGATTATCTTGTTGAGCTCCTGCTCAGACATCCTGAAGCTGCAGTCGAAAACAACGGACTGCGGCTGTGTGTGGATTGTGAAGTTGCCTTCAAGTCCGCCGTAATTGTAGTCATCAAGTCTTTCGTATTCCCTGAAAGTTTTCTTCACTTTTGCAAGTATCTCAGAGACCGGGAGTTCGGCAAGACCTGTTACCGGTTTGCCTTCCGCGCAGGACTGCATATATACTTCACGGTTATCAAGATAGACACCGTCAACATACTTCCAGAACACCAGCTGTCTTCCCATGATTCCCTCCCGGAAAAAGTATTTTCAAAGATTATAACATCTGCTCTCTTAATCTTTAATGCCGCCTACCTTCAGACCGCTGATAAAGTATCTCTGAAAGAACGGATAAACGACCAAAACCGGAACGGCTGTCAGAACGGATGCAGCTGTTATCTGAGGCCAGTACGCAGCAGTTCTCCCTTTAAAGTCACTTACGGTACGCTCAAATCCGGGCGAAACAATATATTTCATGATCTCATAATTCAACGTCGTGAGCTCAGGTGTGTGTCTGTTGTACAGCAACGCATCGAACCATGAGTTCCAGTGATACAAAGCCGTGAAGAGCGCGGTCGCGGCATAGACGGGTTTGCAGAGAGGCGAAATGATGCAGGTAAATATCTTAAAGTATCCTGCGCCTTCAAGCTGCGCGGATTCCTCAAGCGAATACGGAATGCTTTTCATATACGTTCTGATGACCAAAACATACATGACATTTACCATGCCCGGAATGATATAAACCAGGAAGTTTTCTCTAAGATGGAGCTTTGAGTACAGGACATAGGTCGGGATCATGCCGCCCTGAAGATACATTGTGATGACCCAGAACAGCGAAAAGATATATCTGAACCTAAACTTCCTGCGGCTTAAGATAAACGCGAGCAGCGCATTTACCGCAAGAGATGCAGCCGTTCCCGCAACGGTCCTTAAAGTTGTTGTAAGAAAGCCTCTCAAGATGCCAGACTTATCGAAGATCTGCTTATAGTTGTTCAGGGTCCAGGCATTAGGAAAGATATATACCTGCCTGATAAATGAAACCAGCCTGTCATTGAAAGAAAACGCGAGAATACGATGGAGCGGATAAAGAATAACAACAACGGTCAGGGTGAAGAATGTATAGAGAAACACATTGAAGACGATATCCCCTGTTGTCTTCTTTTTCTTCCGTTTGATGATCTTGCTGGAAACATTATCAGATACCGCCATTATCCTATCCTCCTCCCCCTGGTATTTATGGATAGGATATTATGCTGAAGAACAGCATAATTACGGACAAACTCTGAATTGATTACTGTCTAATTTCAATAACCGATCAATCCGAAGCTTAAGATGAACAAGAAAAACAGGATGATACAGATGATCTCCAGTTCGTTTAACACTATTCCGGCAGTTTTCAGGTCAGGATCCTTTTTTCTGATCATATTCGGACGAGAAGCCGCCGACATTATAATATGTGCCCGTCTCCGGATCTTTCATGGTAAATACATTTATTCCTTGAAGATCCGGATTTCTTGTATCGATCCTGGTCTGATAGTATCCGAAATCTTTATAAACGGTACCGGTATCAGTTTTTACGTTCTTGAAGTTGACCGAAAGATGTGATTCATAGACAGTTCCGTCCTTGTCCACACCCTTTCCTTCGCCCGGAAAAGAGATTCCGGAACAGGAGACGACCTTGCCGTCTAAGTGCTTAAAGAACGACTCCCATTCCATTTCGATGTTATGGTATTTCCTTGAATCCTCCGAGAACTTTACAGACAAACCTTCTATGTCTTCATCCTGCAGCATCCTGAAGATCTCTTCTGCTTCCTTTTTGGCAAGGTGCTTGTCACTTTCAAACCTGCCGCAGCCCGTAAGATTTAAAATGAATGCAAGGATAAGCGTAATGCTTACGATCCCGCCGGCATATCTGCATCTTTTCATGACCTGTCTATCCCTGTACAACATGATATCCAATTATATCAGTTATACAGGGATCGGTTCACTTTTTCACTCTTACAGACCTGCCGGAATTAGACTTCTTAAAGATCTTCTTATAAGCCTTGATCTTGGACTTCTTGACCTTTACGGTCTTTACCTTGGATTTCCTGAGCGCTTTCCTGACTCCGGATTTTGTCAGCTTTGTCGTGTTCTTGATCTTTATGGTTTTCAGCTTCTTGTCATAGATGAAAGAATTCGCGCCGATCTTTTTCAGATTGGGAGAAGTAATGGTAAAGGAATAGAGCTTCGGGCAGTTCGCAAATGCGTATGTGCAGACTATCTCAACCCTGCCGCCGCCATAGACTTTCGCAAGATTCTTGCATCCGCAGAAAGCGTAGTTGTCTATTATCTTAATGTTGGCGCCTATGGTAAGCGTCTTTATCACGTCATTCCTGTAGAAGGCTTTTAATCCTATCCTGTTGACGATATATACATGTTCCTTTATCACGACGGTCCCGGGTATGGAGACAGCGGCAGTCTTTACCGCCACACCGATCAGAGTAACAGTTCCTGTACCGTCAGTAGCCGGATCGGTTACCCTGTAAATGAAATTACCGACAGTCGCTTCCTCATCAAGGACAGCTGCGCCTTTCTTGGGGATGATTATCTCAACATCCTTCAGTTCGGTCTTGCCATCGGCATCTGCGAACTTCTTTCCGCAGCCTTCCCTTTTGCAGACATAGTACCCGATGTTGCCGTCTTCCTCATCTGTCGGCTCCTTCGCCGCAACATGTTTCAGATCATGTCCGAGAGCAGCTCTCACCGTATCCTTTGCTTCGATCACGTTCTTGCCTGCGGCGTCACTGAAAAGCTTTCCGCATACGGAACATTTCCAGTATCTGATATTGCCGTTTTCCGTACAGGTCGGATCTTTTGCAGCAACCTCGGTCAGTTTATGCTCATAATGAGACATGGAAGAGCCGAAATCCGTCATTTCCGAAGGAGTCCACGAAGGCTTTGTCTCGCCGGATTTTAAAGGAATGCACGCTACCGAGATCACCGTATCCTTGGTGTTTGTCAGATGTATTGCAAGCTTACTGTATTCGCTGTTGTCAGACTGGCCAGGTACAGACGGAGTCTTAGGAAGCGGCTCAGCCTTCATCGACGTAAACTTTCCGCCTTCGCTTAATATGCCTACCCATAACTTGTCAGAACCGACCGTTATGACTGCACTCCTGCCGCCGGATGCAACGCTTATAGATCCCTTTGTATGCGCAAACCAGTATATCTCGCCTGCGCTGTTTAAAGAGATCTCATCCTGGACGATCACGCACTTTTTATCCTTGATCATCTTAAGGCCGCGGACTACTCTTTTCGCGCCGCTCGCCTTATATGCTTCGGTCAGGTCGGTAACTGCGTAGGCTTCTTTTCCTGACTGGAAAGCTGTTATGAGGCATGTCACGCCATCAGGCTGGCCGGGATCCTCAGACGGGTTTATAACAAGAGTATTGTGACCTTCCGTTCTGACACGGTAAGCATTCCTGCGGTTATTGAGCTCATAGTTCTTCTCATTTCCGAGGTCAGTGAAAAACCTGGTTCCGTTAGACTCAACATAAAATGATCCGAGATTAAAGTGACCGTGATACAGATAATTGTTCTCACCTGCATGAAGCGCTGCAACAAGCCCTGTCTTATCCCATGTGTTCCTGAAGCTCGCGTTGGAGTAATTCTTGCCTCCCCAGTCATCAGGGCTGGAATTCTGTGTTCCGGTATTGAGCGACTCGTCGATCCACAAGACATCGAGATAATCGAATCCGGTTCCTTCCGCGATCTTCTTGAGGCGGACATTAGCCATATCGCGCGATTTATAGTTCTCGCCAAGCCAGAGAAAGACCGGCCATCTCGTGTCAGTTCCGTCGTTATCATCACCGAAACTGAATGATTTAGGTGCATTTGAACTCATGCAGCGGACGAAATCAACGGATTTGCGGACGCCGTCATGGTTAACAAGACCGTAGTCTGTTCCTGTGGTGCTCTTAAGCGAGGAAGAAATAAAGCCGAGATAATAGGTTGCGTAATCCCAGTAACCCAGGCCCTCTATGAATGTTCCGTCTAATGATTTGTATCCGGCACGGACGGAAGTATATGCCTGCTTAAAGCCGTATGTGAGGACAGAAGAAGAGACTTTTTTCGCGTCTGATTCATCTCCTATGGCAAGGGCAGCCATGTTGGTGCCTCCGATGCACACGTATTGCCAGTTGTCTCCTTCAGTACTGTTATACCAGACATATGAACGGAGGTTACCGTCACCACGTTCGCCGCGTGTACTGCTTTGTTTGACCTCGCCATTATAGTCTTTCATGACCTGATTCAGGCCTTTTTCGATCATGGCCTTGCGAAGGAAATTCCTCTGGGTATCATTCATCCAGTTGTAGAGCCAGTCGTAACCGATCGCGAAAGCAGTGCACATCTCGCCTGTATCGAGAAAATGATAAGGATTCCAGTCAGGGAATTTGGCGGCATTTTCAAGTTCTGCATAGCAGCTCTCAGCATATTTTTCATCACCGAAGATGTTGTATGCCAGCGCAAGAGCCGCAACACGGCGCTGTACTCTTTTCGATTGTTCGAGAATCCTTATTCCGCCGACGAGCTCATACTCGATAGGATCATTTGTATACGCATTTACTTTGCTGTCAGCTTCTTCTTTGAGCTTCGTGAGAAGCTTGGCAGTTGTCGATCCGTCATTAAGATGGGATTTCAGTTTAGCGAACTTGTCATTGGTCATTATGATCCTGGGATGACCATTTTGACCGTGTTTTTTGATCATGGAACTGATGACATCGGCGCCGCTTGTAAAGGTGCCGTAACTCGAGGCTTGTAAAGTATGTGTTTTTACGGAAGATGCAAAGACCGGGCACGGCAATATGCCGATCACCATAACCAGCACGATCAGAACGCACAACAGACGTTTTTTCATAATATACCTTTCTTCAAAGGCACCCACACGCTAACAATATTGCCCAAACATGCGGCAAATAGCAAGTATTAAAATTATTTATGTCTGTTATTCGACATACATGACCGTTTCAAGATCATCATATCCGTAATGTCTGAAAGAGATCCTGTAGTCAGGGTGCATCTTAAGAACGAGGTCTGCAAGTGTTACAAAGTCTTCGTACTTGTGGTAGACGGAGATCGCCATCCTCGGCCGGTTCTCCATGATAAGCTTACGTGCACCCATGAGCGCATCATACTCCGCTCCTTCGATATCCATCTTGATGAAAGTGACCCTCTTGCCGCAAAGCACATCATCAAGAGCTTTTGTCTCTATCTGCGTAACGCCTTCGAAGTTCCTCTTTTCGGCCTCTTCTTTGCTTATGATGCGTGAAGTCTCAAACCCTTCCGAAGCGAAATAGACCTTCTTGTCTGTATCAGCGGTGCCATAGGGGAAAAGCTCGCATTTCCCGAGCGGCGCCAACAGTTCTTTGCATCTGGCATAATTTTCCGGATCAGCCTCGAAAGAATAGATATGGTCATACCCCTTATGGCCGCACCAGCCCGCAAAGTTGTAGCAGGTGGCTCCGTCAAAACAGCCGCAGTCCACAAAGACCTCATTGTCGTTTGCTTCGAAATAATCGAAATACTGTCCCCTGTTATTGCGCCAATCGTAGATCCCCATGCAGATCTTATCTTCGGCTATGCCGATATCTTCGATAAGACGCTTCCTGATCTCATCAGCCACAGGCTTCACAGGGTAAGACACAACGAATGTCTTATCACCGTAAACAGCAATGTTTTCATGAAGTTCCTTTTCGGTGATCACCCTGATCCCGGTCTCTTTATCAACAGGACCTTTGCTCTCATCGGGATCGATGAAGCAATCGACATTCACGCCGAATCCCTTGAATCTTCCGGCAAGATAATGTCCTGCGCGGCCTGCTCCATAGATCAGGCAGTGCGAATCCTTTTGGATCTTTTCGACATACACCTGCATGTCAGAACTCAGATTTCTGTACTTTGACTCAAGCCCGGTAATATAACCCAGATCCCCTGTGGCGGCGAAAAGGCGCCTTGCCTCGAAGATCTTCTTTGATATCTCATCGTTAAGATGTGCATATACGTTTTCGGCCATCTTCTGAAAACTCTCATCCGCATTGCCGGATCCTCTCAGAGCTTTCTGCTTTTCGGCAGCCTTGTCAGATCCGTATTCGATACTCTTTTCAGATATGCTCATGACCTTATCCTCTCCATAACCGAAAAGCAGCGGTGTAATGACAATGGCAACATTCGCAACTGCCATCTGCGTACCTCTGCTCTCTACGCAGAATCGTAACCATACTTCTGATAATTATAACACCCGATAAAAAAGGGGGCTGGATCAACAGCCCCCCTTCAGTCATCTGAAATGACGGATCACTTAATGCCTGTCCACTTCCACTCGGCGACCTCAGGCATGTCGATGCCTACGTCGTGAATGTAAGTCTTGTGGGCAACCAGCTTATCGCGCATCTTCTGGATAAGGAATGAACCCTTGTTTCCGAGAGATTCGATGTGATTGATCATGGCGATAACAAGATCGAAACGGTCGATCTCGTTCTGGACACGCATGTCGAACGGTGTGGTGATCGTTCCCTCTTCGTGATAACCGTATACATGAATGTTGTGGTTATGTCTTGCGTATGTAAGCTCGTGGATAAGCTTGGGATAGCCGTGGAATGCGAAGATGATCGGCTTATCCTTCGTAAAGATGGCATCATACTCAACATCGGAAAGTCCGTGAGGATGTCTGTCCTTAGGCTCGAGCTTCATGAGGTCGACTACGTTAACGAAGCGTACCTTAACGTCAGGCATCTCGCGGTGCATGATATCGACTGCTGCAAGAGCTTCGAGCGTAGGTGTATCACCGCAGCATGCGAGTACTACATCTGGCTCATCACCGGTATCTGTTGAAGCCCAGTCCCAGATGCCGATACCCTGAGTGCAGTGCTTAACTGCCTGATCCATCGTGAGCCACTGCGGCCTCGGGTGCTTGCTTGCAACGATGGCATTTACATAGTTCTTACTCTTAAGGCAGTGATCCATTGTGGAAAGGAGGCAGTTGGCATCCGGCGGGAGATAAAGTCTTACGACGTCTGCCTTCTTGTTGGAGATGTGATCGAGGAAGCCCGGATCCTGGTGTGTGAATCCGTTGTGGTCCTGCTGCCATACATTGGATGTAAGCAGAAGGTTAAGTGATGCGATGGGACGTCTCCAGGGAAGTCCGTTGCATACCTTGAGCCACTTGGCGTGCTGTGCAGCCATGGAGTCGATGATCCTGATGAATGCCTCATAGCTTGCGAAGAAACCGTGACGGCCTGTGAGGATGTATCCTTCGAGCCATCCTTCGCACATATGCTCTGAAAGCATGGAGTCCATGATGCGTCCGTCAGCAGCGAGGAACTGGTCTGTGTCCTCGTCAATGGGATTGTTCCAGTCACGGTTCGTGACTTCGAAGACCTTGTTCAGTCTGTTGGACATGGTCTCGTCAGGTCCGAAGATCCTGAAGTTCTTCTGATCGTCATTGAGCTTGAATACGTCTCTGATGTATCCTCCGAGCTCGATCATGTCCTGCTTTTCGACAACGCCGGGAGCAGGTACGTCAACTGCATAATCACGGAAATCAGGCAGTCTTAAGTCTCTTAAGAGCTTACCGCCGTTTGCGTGAGGGTTGGAAGCGATCCTTCTGTCACCCTTAGGAGCGAGCTCCTTAAGTTCGGGAATGAGTCTGCCGTCCTTATCGAAAAGCTCTTCAGGCTTATAGCTTTCAAGCCACTGCTTAAGGATATCCATGTGTTCAGGCTTATCCATCATTACGGGAACCTGGTGAGCCTGGAATGAACCCTCTATCTTCTTGCCGTCAACTTCCTTGGGGCCTGTCCAGCCCTTAGGTGTACGGAGCACGATCATAGGCCATACCGGTCTTGTTGTATCGCCTGTCTCTCTTGCATGCTTCTGGATAGCCTTGATCTCGTCAACGACAATGTCGAGCGTCTCGGCCATCTTTCTGTGCATCGTCATCGGGTCATCACCCTCAACAAAGTATGCCTTCCAGCCGTTACCTTTGAAGAATGCCTCGAGTTCCTCGTGTGAAAGCCTTGAAAGGATGGTGGGGTTGGAGATCTTGAATCCGTTAAGGTGAAGGATCGGAAGGACCGCACCGTCACTTACGGGGTTGAGGAACTTGTTTGACTGCCATGATGTGGCGAGAGGGCCTGTCTCTGCCTCACCGTCACCTACTACGCATGCGGCGATAAGATCAGGGTTGTCAAAGACTGCGCCGAAAGCGTGAGCGATCGAATAACCGAGCTCACCGCCCTCGTGGATGGAGCCGGGTGTCTCAGGTGCAACGTGGCTGCTGATTCCGCCCGGGAAAGAGAACTGCTTGCAGAGCTTCTGAATGCCGTCCATATCAAGGCTGATGTTCGGATAGACTTCGCTGTAAGAACCTTCAAGGTACGCATTTGCAACGAAGAAGTTTCCTCCGTGACCGGGGCCTGAGAGCAGGATGAGATCCTGATCGTACTTGTTGATTATTCTGTTGAGATGGACATAGATAAAGTTCTGTCCGGGAACCGTACCCCAGTGTCCGACGATCTTCTTCTTGATGTGCTCCTTCTTGAGGGGTTCTCTCATGAGAGGATTGTCGAGCAGATAAAGCTGGGCTGCCGCAAGATAGTTTGCCGCACGCCAGTATGCGTTCATCTTCTGCAGGTACTCATCAGAAATGACATTGTGATCCATTATCTTACCTCTTTGCTGTTATTGATTCTTAGAAACGCAGTTTATGCGCCGTACGTAGAATACTACGAATGCAAACAGACCATATCCTTCAAACTCTATGGCAAAATTGCCCAAAATATCGCCTGCCAGCACAGTTTGTTTGGGAAATAGGGTAAATGAATGCCAAAAGAGCCTTATTTCAAAGCTTTTCCGGATCTGCCGGGATACGCGTGCTTATAGTCTTCATATAAGCTATTGAAAATCATTTGCGGGCACCGGACCCGGCTTCAGCTGAGTTCCCGGATTTCGTTATTCCCGTGACATCTGTGATCTTCTTAATGACATATTTAAGGATGATCGCCAGGAGCAATGAAACCGCCATTGCGGTTATAGCGTAAAAGATCTGATGCTCCTTAAAAAATCCGATCTTGTCTGACATATAAATGTATAGCATCGGATGGATCAGATAGAATTCCAGTGAGTATAAACCAAGAAATTCGAATGGTTTAGTCAGGAATGAAAGTTTAACGTGACTGCATATAAACGTGATTATGAAAACAACAAACACAGCAAGCGGACAATAGAGATAATGCTTGGCAAATCTGAGATTCCCCGGTAATGCTCCCATTAATATAAACAACAAAGGGAAATAGAGTATTCCCGACAGACAAACGATCAAAGCTTTAACATTCGAGATCTCATATCCTTTCTTTACGAGCGGGGCGATCAATATCCCGGCAACGAAAACGGGTATTCTCGCCAATAACATCTCGATCTGATACAGATAGTCGTAATCAACGAAGTACAAAAGAACGAAAATGATCACGGAGACCACGACAATGACCGCCGCTCCCCAGATCTTAAATTTTTCGATCAATTTGTAAAACAGAGGAAACAGCAGATATAACAAAATGATTGCCGAGATATACCAAAAAGGATTGGAATCGCTTTTTATGATGAAATAATCGATAAATGTTATCCTGGCCAGAAAATGCCAGATACTCTTTATCGGAGACAATATCGTGATAGTAAAAGCAACAACAAACGAGGTCGGGATTATCCTCAGAAATCTTCTGCGATAGAAAGACGGAACATCCGGATTATTCGAAAAAGAGAAATAGAGGCCTATGCCTGAAAGGAACAGGAATATATCCACTCCACTGTTTCCGATAAGTTTTAAGCACTCTAGCAGACTGCCGATATTCAAAAAACCCAGTGCCTTAACAGCAGAGAAATCAACATCATAAGAATGGAACCACGCCACCCAAAAAGCAGCTATTCCCAAAAGAAGATTTCGATGTTTGCTGACAGAAGAAAAATTATACATTAGCTAAAACCATAATCTTGTCCGATCCGTTCTCACTACGCAAATCATTGTATCACATACCGTCTTTCAGGTATTGACAAACAGCCGGTGCGGGTGCAAAATGAAACCGATTTCATTTATTGAAACTCGTTTCATTTTTGCAAACGGAAAATGGAAAGGTGCAAAGAACATGCCCAAAGTAACTCAGGAATACTTAGATAAAAAGAAAGAGATGATCGTAGAAGCAGCCTATCAGGTCTGCCTTAAAAAGCCTGTGGAAATGGTAACGATCTCAGATGTCATTGCCGAGACGGGAATGTCCATGGGAGCGATCTACCGTTATTACGACGGCCTCGATGCCATTCTCGCCGACATGCTCAAAAAGATCAGAAAAGAGTACGACTATTATGAGCGCATCGAAAAGCTCTCCAATGAGAAGGATCTGTCTTTCGAAGAGATCACATACCAGACCTGCGACATCATAGGCGAGGTAATGGAAAAACACCTGATGGATATCCAGAAGATCAACTTTGATTTCGGCTCTCTTGCAGTGAACAGTCCCGAAAGGATGGCAAAGATCATGGAAGGTGCTTCAGGACAGGGCATCACTGAGAAAATAGGGATCTATATCTTCCCCAAAATGGTGGAAGCTGCCCTGAAGCAGGGATACCAAATGAAGGGCACGCCGGAAGAAGTCGTTGTCTTCATCTCTGCGGCGTTTTCCGGCATTGAGAAGTGCTGCATACTTCAGGCTAATTACGCGACCGGAAGTCTCGGAGTAAAGTTTGAACCCAAAGCCGCTTTCAGAACACTTGCCAAATCGATAATCCTGCTTTTCGGAGGAACGGTCAATGAGTAAAAAAGTGATAAACAAACCGCTCCCCACCGGTGAATATGCAGTGGGCGTCTTTACTTATACAGTGCATAACGACCGCGAGGAGACAATGTATAACGCCCTTGGAACCATGAGATCCATACCGGTGAAAGTCTACTATCCGGCCGCAAAGGAGTCAGTGAAAGGCCTTACCAAGGCGCGTTACATGAGCAAGGCGACTATCGATGCGATCAGGAAGAACTTCTATGTTCCCATTAAATATGAGAAAGTGGAAAGCAACGGAACGAACCGTTCCGAGTGCTATGAGAATGCACCTTTTATTGAGGGTAAACGTTTTCCCCTTATCCTGTTCAATTACGGTTACGGCTCGTTTTTGGAAGCCAATACATATCTTTTGATCGAGCTTGCTTCTCACGGCTATGTTGTCGCATCCGTAGGGCATCCTTATGAAGGCATGATAACCGAGTTTGATGACGGAACAACATTAAAAATGGCAAAAGGTATCGCATCAAAAGCGTATTCGCCTATGCTCCCTTCCATAATTGCCCTGCTGAAACTCCAAAAAGCCAAAGGTACAAACGAAGAGCTTTGGGCAATGTTTGATGCGGTCCAAAAGAAATACAACAGATTCATAATCGAGAGACTGCCGGAATGGAAACTTGATACGAAAGCAGCGTTAAAGGTCCTTAAGGATAAATATTCCGGCATCATCGACCTCGAAAACGGGATCGGCGTTACAGGGCATTCCATGGGCGGGGCAACAGCCTTTGCCCTTTGCGAAGACGAGCCTGAGACCTTTATCTGCGGCATCAATATAGACGGCGGATTGTTCGGAATTCATGACGGAAAAGTGATCACGACACCGTTTCTTCAGATGACCTCTGAATCGAACAAAACAGCTGTCACTGTTGCATTTGTTAAGAACAGGAACGTTGCATACCAAGCCGTATTTCGTGACATGCAGCATCTGGGTTTCTCGGATTTGAAGCATGTCATCCCGCTCAAATCCCAGGTTGGAAAATTAGATCCCGACATTGCCCATAAAACCGTATGCGGTATTCACCTTGAGTTCTTTGATGCTTATCTTAAGAAGGCGAAAACCAAGCCGTCTTTTGATAGCAATGATGCAGTCACTTTTACGGAATATGAGCCGCAAAATTTCAAGGAAGAATAACGGATGGATCGACTCATATTGATAACTTCAGTGTATTACTCATTCGTTATATCCCCATTCCTCAATACTGCTTATTATTTTTCGAAAAAGGGATACTCTTTTTCTGCTTTAGCATTTGATCGAAAACTACGTGTTCTCTCTTCTTTTTCCCCATAATCAAAATCGCTTCCTTCAAACACTGTTCTATAAATTGTTCTTTAGTAATACTTTCTGCAGATCTAATTATTTGATCCCCTCTATCACCGACTGCCCCTTAGGTTTCCAGAGCAATTGAACTCTGTCTCCCACTTGGGGCTTCTGCTTCAGTTCTTCAGAAGGCTTTGCCGGGATATACAGATTTTCTTTCCCGTAATAGACGATAAAAACTCCGTCTTCAGTGGCATCGATCACACCTGTAATCGTCTCACCCGGCCGTTCTGGTTCCTTCGGTTTATTAGCCTCCCTGATTGCCTCTTCGGCAGTAAGTCTTCTATAAAGTCCGTATGACCTCGGGATATCATCAAATTCGCCGTTCTCAAACCGCTCCAGCTTCTTTTTTCTAAGATCAGGATCGTCTGACAGGAATGCCCTCGCCATATTATTCAATTCAGACCGTTCCTTAAAATCCAGCGGATCTTTTATGTAACCTTTAGCACAGAGCAACCCGTCGATCGCAGTACTTCTGGTAACGGAGTCATCACTGTTCAGATACAGACCTGCGAAAAAGTCATAAAGCTTATCGCACGGCTTCATATATGTCAGTACCGCAATTGCAGAGCGGTCTTTTTTCTTGTCGTAATACTCGAAAATATAATCCAGATAATCTTCGATCAGGGTGGCGTTATAAAGGATCCGTACTATCTGGACCATGCGCATGGAATACTCAGAATTTACCATCCCGTCCTTCAATTTGTCTTCCAGGGCTTCAATTCCGTTGTATTTCTTAAGTTGTGCGACCAGATCGGCAAGACCTGCATCACCGCAAAAAGTGAATCTCTGCCAAATGAGATCTTCAGCTTCGTCTCTTTCCCAGTCCAAAAGTTCATCAAGAGCAGGGGCATAATATCCGCCAAACTCTCTTTCCTGTCCATTAGCATTAATAAAACCGATGAGCTTCGAATAATCGCTGCTGTGTTCTGTCATTTCAATAGTCCGTCTTTATGTTTATTAATCTGTTAATATTACATAGTATTATTACCCCGGTAGTGTTTATCCCTTTATCCTGATGATTTATCGTTCCACTTCATCGATCCCGTAAATATATCTGAACTCGAGTATGGAAGCAGAATCCTTTTCCTGTCCTATCAGCAACATAATTACAGCCGCTGTGAGCATTAATCACCTGAAGCGCCTTCATAAGGGGCTCTCTGTACTGTTCCAGCTCACAATATTTTTTCCAGTGGACCAGGACGACATTCTTGTCTGCTGCATAGAAAACATCGCAGAATACAGAATTATAGATCTCTATCAGATTATCTGCATCATTCATATCAGTGCACTTAGATACCAATTATTCTCTCCTCTTACATGCTCACTTAACTGTTAATAATCCGCTCTATGTTTTTCTTTTGAGTTCTCTGACAAAGCTAACACTGACAACTATCATCATGACAGCCAATACATCTGATGCGATCAGCTGCCCGATCGCAGCTGCCGGGATTGGCTGCAACGGCCACGGCTCAATGAAACTGGCAAGGCATGCTCTGAAAATCCAAACCACCGTAAGAAAGAAATAGAAATAAATCACTTCCCGGTTCATTGCCAAAGCTCTTTTGCCTAACAATATCAACATTACGCTCAGACCAAACAGCAACAATGAAAAGCAATAGTTCGTATAATCAATCCCGACTATAAGGTTCCTGTATTGCGTCGGAAGGTAGTCGTACCATTGAAACATCCAAGGCACAAAAAAATGCCACAGCCCCACCAAAGCGCTGATTACAACTGAAACATAATATAGAATCTGTAGTCCCTTTTTCAAAATGATATTCCTCTTCAAATCCTGATCTGTCATAGTCAATAAAACTGCTGCTTTACAACCATTTAGAATAGTACTGACGGTTATCAGTTCTTTCCCGTAAATATCTTATGTTCTTTTGCCTTCTCGATAAAATCAGCCAGACGGCCGTCTTTAACCACCACGTCATCAAGCCCCGGATACATGGCAGATACCTCTTCAGCAGTTGTATTCATCCAAAAATCCGAAGGGATCTCGTTATAAAAGACGCCTCCGAAAGTATTGCCTGCAGATGATCCCGGCGAATCGACATCCGACCTGATCTGAACACTTCCGTCACGGTTAAACTGAACAGTAAGAAGAGTGATCTCCTGAACTTTCGCGAAAACATGCCTTGCAAAGATAAAGTCAGCCGGTCTGAAATTAAGGCCCATCTCTGCTGCGAATCTTTCAGCGAAGGAATCAAGAGAGCCCCTTATCAGAGTGTTGTTTTCTTTAAGGATCCGCTCAAGCTTGTCCGTCATCTTTATCTCTGTTATGGAATCAGGAAGGATCAGTTCCTTAAGATTTTCGAGCCTTTCAAGAAAAGCGGTCTCAACCTCGGTAAAGCCGTAATCAAAGCCGCTTTTGAGCGTATCCTCAATAACCAGAGACAGATCACGCGGCTCTCCCCCGCACTCTTCTTTGTATCTTTCAAAAGCCCTGTTAACATCAAGATCAAAAGCTTCATTGCTGACGGTTCCATTACCGCGCACTTCGAACTCAATATCGTATTCACCGTTGAAAATCGAATGCAGTATGCTCACATCTGTCTCCTGAATTTATAACCTGATCTAGGTCTCTTTTACTGTTGATTTTCTTGACTAAGGGATCACTCCCTCAGACAAGGTAATTATATCATCCGGGTTAAGTTCTCTTGATAACTTTTTGCGCTGTAAAATTACCTGAAATTATTGAAGCCTGCGAATTGTTTTTCGCAGGCTTCTTAGTTAATTATATTGTCCGCTTATTTGACTTTGACCTTAATGGTAGTTACTACCCAATCAGATGCCTTGTATTGCGAATTACCGGTGGACATTACCCTGACCTTGATCTTGTAAGTTCCCTTCTTGGTCTTCTTTGCAACGGTAATGTTTCCGTTAAGCTTGTTGACTGAGATCTTCTTGCTTCCCGATACCTTGAGGACGTTGAGCACGGTTCCTGCAGGCGTTGCTTTGTATACGCTTCCTGCTCCAAACGTCTTTGCCTTTTTCTTAAGAGCCTTGGCTTTAACGGTTACAGTCTTGCCGCTTGCTTTGAAATTATTATCTTTCAGCCACTCACAATGTATCTTATACGTGTTGCCCGCAAACACCTGATAGAATGAATTGGGCTCATTTGATTCCATTTTTTCTTCCAGAGCTTTGTCAACATAGACGGTCTTAAGATTATCCATATTACCGAAAGCCATGCTGCTGCTTAAAACAGTAACACTGCTCGGGATCACAACACTTTCAACTCTGTCGCAGTCACTAAAAGCTCTGCTGGAGATTTCTTCAACACCATAACCTAAGGTTATGGATTTAACATTTGTACATTTCTCAAATGCCCTGGAATAGATATATTTAACACTTCCCGGGATTACGATCTCAGACAGATAAGGGAGTTCGGCAAATGCGCCCTGACCAATACTCTGCACTCCATACTTGAACGTGATCTTATCAAGATACGTACAATTTCTGAAACAATTTTGTCCAATCGATTCCACATGGCTACCGATCGTAACAGAATGAAGGTATGTACAATTCTCAAAGACTGCATCACTAATATAGGTCACGCTGTCAGGGATCGTAATGCTGTTAAGGCATGTGCAATACTGAAAAGCTGAACCGTATATTTCCTGTATTCCATTGCACAAAGTAACATTTCTAAGCCTTGTGCAGTCATAGAAGGCACCTGAACCGATTATCTTAATATTGCCCGGAACAGTTACGCTCTTAAGTGCAGAGCAGCCCTGGAATATACCGTCAGCAAGTTTGTTAAGTCCCTTGCTGATAGTAACGCTTTCAAGGTCTGTACAAGAATAAAAGGCTCCTTCACCGACTTTGGTTACGGAATTCGGAATAACGATCTTTGTCAGGTTCGAGCAGTTGCTGAATGCATATGCACAAATAGTTGTTAAGCTGTTCGGAAGAGAAACCGAATTGAGTTTCTTGCAGCCTTCAAAAGCAGATTCTCCGATCGATGTTACACCGCTGGAAATGACTACTTTCGTTATACTGCCCTGATATTGATACCAGGGGTAATTTGCGGCAGAGCTGTTATTTGTCATTGCCGCTTTTGATTTTGCTTTTTTTGGACTTATGGTGAGGACGCCTGTATCATCATTAAACGAATACTTCAGATCGTCAAAGTCAAAAAAATCCGGACCACCGTTTTTCGAAGCCCTGTTATCTGATACTTCGGGAAGCTTGGTATCTTCAGCCTTCTCTGCTTCCTCCGGTTCAGCAGTCTCAGTCTGTTCAGGTTCTGTCTCGGAAGGCTCTGTCTGCGTAGGCTCCTTGTCACCCTCTTCTGAAGACTCAGAAGGCTCGGTTGCTGCGGGTTCTGTCGCCTCTGTTTCCTTTGTCTCCTCTGCTTCCTTCGTCTCTTCAGTCTCAACCTCTGTTGCTGAAGGCTTTGTTTCTTTTGTTGTTTCCTTGGTTTCTTCGGTTTCTTTTACTGCAGGCTTTTCAGTTTCTTTTGCTTTGGTTTCGGCAGTCTGTTCGACAGTCGTTTCCTCTGCCTTATTCTCTGTCTCATCTGCAAATACCAGAGCAGACATCATGCTTGCGGTCATTGCCATTGCAACGAAACCGGCCAGTATACGCTTAACTTTCATGTAAGACCTCCGTCACTTCACATTACTCAAACACAGAGAGTATAAACCTAGTATTTAAAAGAATAAACCCTGGATAAATACGGAGCTTTATTATGTCATTCGTACTAATTGTTTATCAGAAATTGAGTTTCCTGCCCATCATACAGGACGGATGCTGCTCAAGGAATTCATATCCGGCATCTTTTATATGCTGCTTGATGGTTGGTTTCATCTTTATCGGGATGCCAAGTTCCAGGCATTTATCGATCAGGTCCTTAACGAACCCAAACTCGAACTCTACCCTTCCTGCTGCGTTTCCTATTTCTCTTCCGATTACAACCCAGGTGTTCTCCGGTCCGAAAGTCTGTGCAAGTTCATCAAGGTGTTTGGGCTCGATTCTGTCCAAAACAGGTTCATACGTGATGAGGACCGTAGGATGGAATTGTTTGGCCTTGTCTATGAGTGTCTTGATCCTGCCCGTATGCCTGTTCATGTCAACCGTACACGAGAGCACGACGTTTGTAAGTTCCGTCCCCGGCTCAATAAAGCTTAAGTCTATGCCGGCCGGACATTTCGTGAGGAATGTATATGTATCAAGCGGCTTGCCTGCCCTCTTCTTGAGCTCGGTTGCCGCCATAAGCTGTCCAAAGACGTTCTCCTGCCATTCGGGTCTCCAGCACCCGAAGTCCGAAAGCGATGTCAGGAACCAGTCGATCGGTGTGTCCGATATGACGTCGAACAATTCAGGATGAGATTCCCCGTCCAAGCCGGTTATGAATCCGTAAGGTCCTCTGAACTCAGGCTTTCTGAAATCTTCGGCAAGCCCGAAATGGTCAGAGAACTGCTTCGTGAAGCAGTACCTGCATCCGACAGGACATCCGATCACGGGATTATAAACTTTCATACTGCCGGAAGGCTTCGATGCGTCATATCCGATATCCTTCATAAGCTTGGATATCATTATGAGGTTTCCGTCATACCTGACCTGGACCTTTTTTATTGAATGGAATTTGTCGTGATTAATATCCCTGTATTCTTCGAGCTCTTCTCTGACCGCGAAAGTATCTATCGAGATCTTAGATGTATCCAGCGTCGGCCCGAAAGTCCTCAGCAATATCGCAGCTACCCTTGATACGATCTCCGGACGCTCCAGCATCGTAATAACGCTGGCCGAGATAGCTTCCGTGTAATAGTCTTTTATGTCAGGCATTTTAATGCACCTTTCTTTAGAAAAGCTCGCAGTTTTGGCGGTGTTTTATTTTCAACCAGCAGATTATGGCATTAACAAATAGTGCCTCCAACCGTCAACAATACCTCATACTGTTAATTATCCGACACCGGGGAATTAAAATGTCGTTTAAGTGTTTCTTTTATTCTATTTTTACTAAGAGTGATATTGCTTGCGAGCGATTTCCGCACAAGCGAAGAGCGGAGGACCTTAGCGGGCAAGTAATATCACTCGAGTTCGAGAGATATAAAGTGCAAATCATTTGCGAAAATTTCTTTTACGGATTGTTAATATCCTTGCTTTTCAACTTAAGCAAATAATTATGTTTATGTATACAAAAACGGGATCAGATTTGATCCCGCCGTTGTCTCAGAATGCTAATGATTTATTTCTTATCTTTTTTCAAATCTCTATCGTCTTAGTTCATAATTGATATGCTCATGTTATGGGTTTATTACAGGCGCTGTTCCTAAAGCTCTCACAGCCTCATCATACATAGCATCCTTATTACTGTAACGCTGTGCACCCGGAGTGTCCATATCAACAACTCTGATTCTTGTTGTCGTGCCAGGAAGTGTTGCAGGACCATTTGGATCTACTACATAGAAACAACCTGTGTGCAATTCAACTGCAGTTGCATTCTTATTTGCATTTGCAATCATTCCCCTAATACCAACAATTGTAATACCACTAAGAATTACGATTATTGCAATTACAATCAACATTTCTACAGTGGTAAACCCTTTCTTTGATGACAGTGTCTTATTTACCTTTTTCATTTTCTGTTTCTCCTGTTTTGTGTTTGTTTTTGTTTGATGACTTCATTATCACGTGTTGCAAGGCCTTCAACCATCAGCAATGATTGTTGTCTGTGATGCTTAATCAACACATAGGAAGTGTTGTGTTGATTAAGTGCAAAAAATCCTCAAAATTCCCGCAATTCCGATTATTTTGTCGGTAGTTTTTGGGTTCCGGAAGGGGGGCTTTGCCCGACAAAAGACCGCCTAAATTCCGTAATCTTTCATTTTTGACGGTATTCCTACGTGCTTCAGAAGGTTTTTTCTTAAAAACAACCACCATAACTCTCACTTTTGAAGATTTAGGCGGTTGTTGAAACCCGTTGGTTTTTTGAACACGTTCAATTGAAAGGGTACTCTTGAATGGTTCAGATAACTGTCTATTTACCTTACTAATTACGATTACGCTTTACTTCATCCATCTCAGTTATCAATTCTTCCAACGGATGATATTCTCCGCCCCACCATTCGAAAACATGCATTCCTTCATCTTCAAGAACGGACTCGCTTATAGTCATGTTGATACCCAATTTCTTCAGTAAAACCTCGCGATCCAATTTCTCATAATCGAAAGGACACAACTTGCTAAACTCCTTATATGAAACACCACAAACTATCTTGTGAACGCCTAGCGAAGCAATAGCACCCAGACATCTTTCACAAGGAGCACAGCTCGTGTATAAAACAGATTCTGCCAACACATCGTCAGAATATTTATTTGCACATTTGTGTACAAGATTGAATTCGGCATGTCCGAAGATCTTCCGTTCAAAATCAGCGGTATTCTCCGCTTCCTCTAATATCTCTCCGTTATGGACCAGAACTGCGCCAAAAGATTCATGACCTTTTTTTCCTGCGCTAATAGCCAGTTCATAACACTTTCTGATGTATTCTTCGTTGCTCATTCTATCCTCATATACTGCTGATTAAACAGACTACTGTCCTTCCTGTTCCAGTTTGGCAACAGTATCCTCAAGAACCACTTTGCGTAGCCTGAATGATACTCCAAAACCGGTGCATCGTTCAACCAAAGTCAATTAGCAGATAGATATTCTTCCTTCAGTATTTCCATCTCCACTACATTCCATGGATCTTTTTTTACGATCTCCTTATCATGGAATCCGACTCTCTTATAACATGCATGTGCACGACTATTATTCTCAAAAACACCGATCGTGATCTTTTCTACTCCAAGGATCTCAAAGGCATATTTCATTCCCAGACGGAGCATCTCCGTACCATAGCCTTTTCCGCGTATATTTCCGTCAACGATGACCCAGCCGAACCTAAGCGTCTTATTATCACCGTTAAGATATCTCATGATAAAGTGTCCGACGGCACCGCGTTCATCAAAGGCGATCCAGGGATAGAAATTATCCTTTTCCATGCAAAGGCCATTCTTGTTCTTATATACATCGGCTATGATGTTTCCATTAATCGGAAACTCACCGAAGAGTTCTCCGCCCCATTTCATAAAGGTATCTTTGTCCTGTACCCACTGTGCGATCGTTTCAGCATCAGCTTCCTTATACTGTCTGAGTCTTAACATAATTTCCTCCGACTCCCGATTAATCTATCAAAAAACAACAAACGACCGATGACTGTTTGCACCAACTGTCAGTACGTTAAGCTGTCTATTTTTCGCTCTAATGTCTGCGTCATATGCTCATCAGTTGTTGAGCGCATCTATAAGTTCTTCAAGCAGCTCCTGGCCGTCACCGCCTAACAGAGAATCTGAATCAACATATTCATCATCGGTGGCGATAACCTGGAAAAACGGTTCGACGGTTAATCCTTTTACAATGTATTCGTATAATTTCTTCGAATCCTTGGTGAAACCATGCTTTCCGATAAACTGATCAAACACTTCACTGTAATCAGTCTCATCGTCGTCATCGTCATCGGATTCTTCATAGGCCTCTGTAAAAGCTTCTACTGAACTTAAAGTATCAAGATCCCAGAAGTCAGCTAAAAGTGAAGACCCTTTCAAGGCCACGATTATATTCATGAACTCATTTATATTCCGTGATACTATCCCGCATTGTCCCTCGGTGCTGATATATCCGATGAGCTCATCATCAAGGACTACCCATAACGCGCCCGTTCCATCTCTGGCAAAAGCCTTAATGTTCTTATAACTTGAATCTCCAGGCCCCATCAAGTCTTCAAATTCCTGCTGAAAGTTGTCTTCCAGATCCTTT
>CACYMP010000019.1 GCA_902775565.1 Oscillospiraceae bacterium | reverse complement strand
TCCTCGCAGGCGAGAAGACAGCACAGTTCAATGCTCTCCCTGACTGGAACGCTAAGTACGAGTTCATCAAGGCAGGCCTTTCCGCTGATGCTTTCAAGGTTTTCGACATCCTTCCCCAGGGCATCCAGCAGCAGCTCTTCCTTGAGAGAGACCCTCACGGCAACGTTCAGGTATCCCTCATCGAGTCTGAGAAGCTCTTCTCCGAAATGGTCAAGAACGAGCTCGCAAAGAGAAAGGAAGCAGGCACATACAAGGGCAAGTTCGGTGCTCAGCATCACTTCTTCGGTTATGAGGGCCGCTGCGCATTCCCTTCTAACTTCGATGCTGATTACTGCTATTCATTAGGCTTCAACGCTTTCATGCTCATCCAGTACGGCTTCACAGGATACCTCTCCAAGGTTTCCAACATCAGTAAGCCCGCTGACGAGTGGGTTGCAGGCGGTATGCCCATCACAAAGATGATGAACATGGAGAGAAGAAACGGTAAGGACAAGCCGGTTATCCGCAAGGCATTGGTTGAGCTCGACGGCAAGCCGTTCAAGTACTTCGAAGCAAACCGCGCTAAGTGGGCAGTTGAGACATGCTTCACGTTCCCGGGCGCAATCCAGTACTTCGGACCTTCAGACGTCTGCGACCGTACAACAGTCACACTCGCTCTTGAGAAGGGCTGATATCTGATCAGTAATTGAATTCTTAAAAGGGGCAGTTCCGCAAGGGGCTGCCTTTTTGTTGTGCTAAGGCAATAATGGCGCGGCGCGCCAATGAAAGAATTTTGAATCGGCTGATAAAAAGCGGAGTGTACTAAATCGTGTAGTGAATTGCCTTGTTTTGTACACGTTTTAGGTAAAAATGCCCCTGTTTGCATAAAAACGTGTAGTAAAACGGCTTATTTAGTGCACATTTCAGGTAAGGGCATTATTCAGTAAGTGCATTTTTCTGGAAATCCATGCGATTTGTCCTGTTTTGAGTGCAGTTTTTCCCTAGTAGGAATAATGCTGTGTATAATAAAATTAATTTGACGGTGCATGGGCTGAGAAAAGATCGTTGATCAGAGGGGATAGATCTATATGGCAACACTGAAGAGCTACACATGTACAAAGTGCGCGGGAATCCTGATGTTTGATGCTGATCAGGAGATCCTTGATTGCCCTTTTTGCGGAAACAGATACGACATAGTTAAATTTCATGCAGATGAAGTCCTTGACCAGGCGAATGCGTGTCTTAAGGAGGGCTCCTTCTCGGCTGCAAAAGAGAAGTTTGGTCAGATACTGGACAATGACCCTCAAAACTTCGATGCGCTCCAGGGAATCGTTTTATGCGCGCTCAAACTGGATTCTCCCGAAAGACTCGAAAACAGCGACAACCTCGCAGGCGGCGATCTGACCGAAGCAAAGAGAGCGATATTAAGAGCCAAGAAGCTTTCGGTAAATAAGAAAGCGGATTATTTTGCTAAGATGTATTCGCTTATCGTGAGCTATGAGAAGATCGTCAGATTCGAAAGAGAAAAGCAGGAACTGTTATCCGGTGATACCAGGGATGAGCTTAACCAAAAAATGCTTTCTGATTTCCAGCAGTACCGTTCCGATGAACGCTGGGCATCTTTTAACGGTGCAAACATGGGGACGTTTAAGATCCTGGGCATATTAGTGCTGTTTATGGTTGCCGTTTGCTTAAGTCTTTATATAGGCAATGGTACGGGCGCGATCTTTACATTCATAATGGGTATTGTTGCTTTATTTATGGCGGTTTTCGGGATATCCAAGAAAGATGAGGAGTTCGATGCGGCTTATGATCCTGCTTATGATTATGAGAAGAGATTAAATTACAGAATAGAAGATCATGACAGGACTTATACGATAGCTTACCGTAATATGAAAAAGATCAGGGAAGAGTTTGTACCTGAAGACAAAGAGGCGCAAAGCGTTTCAGAGAGCGGCCCTGTTACCGGTACTGATACGGATGCCCCGGAGGATGTCATCTGCGACAAGTGCGGTGCCACGTTAGGTCTCGACAAGGCCAAGCACGTATATCAATGCGATCACTGCGGCGTTGCATACGGGGTCTCGCTCTTCTTCGGAATGCCCTTGGAAAAGGCATTGAATTCGATCAACACCGGAAACTATAAAGACGCCGGATTGAGGTTTTCGAGTGTTCTCATGACCGATCCTTCGGATTTTGAAGCTCTCTTAGGAAAGATCCTTTGTGCGGGTAAATGGACAAAAGTCAGCACTATCAGGATCTCAGACGCGATTGATGAGACAGAGATTCAATCTGTCAGTTCTCTTATTGAAGAGGCCGTAAAGAATGCTGATGACAAAGACAAGCCGTTTTTCAGGAAAATGGAAGAACTCGTGGCCTGTTTTGAACCGTACAGGGAAAACGGCGTACTCCTTGAAGCACTGAACAGAGATGTCACTGACATGGAGATCAGGGCCGATGTTTATGCGACGGCATTTGCAGGAGCCAATTCTGACGATGAATTCAAAGCAAAAAGACAAGAGCTCGTCAACAAGACTTTTCCTGCACAGGTCAAAAAGAAACAGCTTGAGAAAGAATTCAAAGAAATACAAAGCAGCCTGGTAGAAGAAAGGGCTGCATGTCTCCTTGTCAAATAAAAAACAAGTGCTGACAAGTAAAAATACTTGACACTGCTCCGGCACTTTGTTATTATTCTGTGGTCGTATTCGGAGGAGAATTGCGCCCATATGAAGGAAAAGTCAATCAGAACAGGCATTTTGCTTGATTTTTACGGGAATCTCCTAACCGACAGGATGCGCGAGGCATGCGAGAGTTACTATTATGAAGACTTGTCGCTTGCCGAGATCGCCGAGCTCCAGGGGATTTCCCGGCAGGGAGTGCACGATACGATAAAGCGCGCTGAGAAGGAACTTGAGTCATACGAGGATAAGTTAGGGCTCATGGGACTTTTCGAGAAGAACAAAGCAAGGGCACAGAAAGCCCTTGAGCTGATAAAGAGCGGTGATGCCCAAAAGGCTGCCGCAGAACTTGAAGAACTGATAGAGGAAATGTAACAAGGTGTTTGAGAGCCTTTCGACAAAGCTTCAGAATATAACGGCCAAGATGCGCGGCAAAGCACGCGTCACCGAAGCAGACATCAAGGACATGATGCGTGAGATCCGCATGGCGCTCCTTGAGGCCGATGTTAACTACGGCGTAGTTAAGGAATTCGTTGCTGAGATGAGCGAGAAGTGCAAGGGTGCCGATGTTACCCAGTCACTTACTCCGGGTCAGGAGATCGTCAAGATCGTCAGAGATTCCCTTACTGCTCTTTTAGGCGGTGAGGAGGGTTCCGACAAGCTCCTTTCATCATCTACCGGCTTCAATACGATCATCCTTTACGGTCTTCAGGGTGCAGGTAAGACAACTACCGCAGTCAAGCTCGCAAAGCTCTTAAAGACGGCAGGCAAGAAGCCGATGGTCGTATCCGTCGACGTTCACAGGCCCGCAGCTGCAGGACAGCTCAAAGTATTGGCTGACGCAGTAGGCGTTGACTGCTATATCGATCCCGAAGAGAAGGATGCCGTTAAGATCGCAAGAGACGGTGAAGGCAAGGCAAGATATCTTCTTTGCAATTACCTGATCATAGATACCGCAGGACGTACAGTTGTTGATGACGAGCTCATGGGTGAGCTCAAGAACATCAGCGATACGGTCAATCCTACCGAGAAACTGCTTGTTGTAGATGCGATGATCGGTCAGGAAGCCGTAAATGTCGCCCAGACATTTGAGGAAGCTATCGGTATGGACGGCTTCATCATGACAAAGCTTGACGGTGACGCAAGAGGCGGTTCGGCTCTTTCCATCAGAAAGCTTACAGGCAAGCCGATCAAATACATCTGTACGGGCGAGAAGGTTGATGCCATCGAGCAGTTCCATCCTCAGCGCATGGCTGACAGGATCCTCGGAATGGGTGACGTCATAAGCCTTATCGAGAAAGCCCAGAGCAACATCGACGAGGAAGAAGCCATCAAGTCGATGGAGCGCATGATGAGCAGCGGATACAATCTTGACGATCTGTATTCGCAGTTCCAGCAGATGAAGAAGATGGGCTCTCTGAAAGACCTCGTGGGAATGCTTCCCGGTGCTGCCGGAAAGGTATCCGATGAGGACCTGGACGATAAGATAATCGACCGTCAGATGGCGATAATCTCGTCAATGACCAAGAAGGAAAGAAGAGTACCCAACATCCTTAATGCAAGCCGCCGCAAGAGGATCGCAGCAGGCGCAGGTGTTGAGGTATCCGACGTCAACAAGCTCATGACACAGTATGAGCAGACCGCCAAGATGATGAAGCAGTTCAGCAACGGCAAGGGCGGCTTCAAGATGCCCAAGGGCTTTGCAAAGCAGGCTGCCAAGATGGGCATGGGCGGCATGAAGGGACTTCCTTCCGACATGCAGCTTCCCGAAGGTATGGAAATGCCTTCCTCAGGAGGATTCGGAGGACTTTTCGGAAGAAAGAGCACTGATTCCGATGAAGGTACTTACACTCCTACAGGAAGAAGAGACCGCAAGAAGAAGCGCAAGGGCAGAAGATAAATAACTTAAGGTGACTCCCGCGGGGATCCCCGCGTAGATCATAAAAAAACTAAATATTTTTCCGGAGGAAAAGAAAAATGGCAGTAAAGATTCGTTTAAGAAGAATGGGTAAGAAGAAGGCACCTTTCTATCGTGTAGTTGTTGCTGATTCCAGATACCCCAGAGATGGCCGTTTCATCGAGGAGATCGGTACTTATGATCCCATGAAGGCAGAGGACTCTGTTAAGATCGACGCTGAGGCAGCTAAGAAGTGGATCGGCAACGGTGCTCAGCCTACTGACACAGTTAAGTCCCTTCTCAAGAAGCAGGGCATCATCTGAGGAGCTTGTAATGGACGATTTATTGGTATATATCGCCAGGGAACTGGTGAACAATCCCGATGAAGTCAACGTCAAGAAGACCGAGCGCGGAAATACCGTTATTTTCGAGCTGTCCGTTGCTCCTGACGATACAGGCAAGATCATCGGAAAGAACGGCAAGAGGGCTCAGGCCATCCGTTCGATAATGAAGGCGAAGTACCTCAAGGAAGGTAAGCGCGTTATTGTCGATATAGTCGGCTGATACTCTTGGAAGACCTGATAATTACAGGAAAGATCATCGGCGCGCATGGCGTCCGCGGGGAAGTAAAAGTATTTCCCCTGACGGATAATGCGCGCCGTTTCCTTTCCATGAAAAAGTGTTATCTGACAGGCGCCAAGCTCGAAAACCCGGTTGAGACATCAGTCGTATCTGCAAGGATAGACAGGGGGAACGTACTTGTCATGCTTGACGGAGTTGCTGACCGTGACAAGGCACAGACGCTTCACGGCCGCTATATTGCGGTATCGCGTGCGGATGCGGTCAAGCTCCCTAAGGGCAGATACTATACGGCCGATCTGATCGGCATGACCGTTACGGATGACGACCACGGTGAACTCGGAAAAGTCTGCGACTGCTTTGAAGGCGGCAGCGGACACATTCTGGAGATAAAGCGTCAGGGCAAGAAGAACCTTCTTATACCTTTCGTAAAAGAGTACTGCTATGAAGTGTCAGTGGAGAATTCGTCCATCCGCTGCAAACTTCCCGCAGGACTATACGAGCTTTATGAATAGGAGCCTGGCAAGACTTCTGATTAGAAATACCAATATTGTTATGTTAAAATCTTCCCGGAATAAAGAATAAGGGAGGATTTTTTTATGGGCAGAGGAGGCGGAGGCGGAAGCTCTCATCACAGCTCGCATCATTCGAGCAGCCATTCGCATTCCGGCGGATCTTCAAGATCTTCTTACAGTTCATCGCGTTCATCCTACAGTTCTTCGGGTTCTTCATACAGATCGTCTTATTCGCACCATTCGGGAGGTACGCATTACTCGGGAGGCTATTCCGGGCTTGGCACCGGTTCCGGCGGAAGCGGTTGCGGATGTTCGAGAGTCGTCGGCATTATATTGCTTTTTCCGATCCTTCTCATCATGGGCATCTTGTATGGCTTGTATGAGACATTGGATGTCTCGACCATGTTCAAGATCGAGAGATCTACGATCCAAAGAGAAGCCCTGCCTGCCGAAAAGTGCAAAGCAATCGACAAGTGGTTTCAGGACGACTGGGGCGACTGGATAAATGAAAAATACGAGGACGAATCACTCCAAGATGGTCTTGAGTATTTCTATAAGAAGACGGGCGTACAGCCTTATCTTTGGATCATGGGGGAAGAAGGCAAGGACTACATGTCCGAAGGCAGCGTGGAAGAGCTCGCCGACAAGAAGTACAAGGAGATGTTCGGCAATGACGAAGGGCACCTTCTGATTATCTTCCGCGAGTATCCCAATGCTTCGAGCAATTATATTTGTACCGCCACGCCCGGCTACGATGCGGAGACGCAGGTAATGGACGATCAGGCAAGAGAGATACTGCTTGACTATATTGACTATTACTATACTGAAGAAAGCTTTAACGAGGGGCAGTTCTTCGAGAGGGCATTCACGAGCGCGGCTGACCGCATCATGATCAAGCAGCTTTCAACCAAGCAGCTTGCAGCGATCGTCATAGTGGTAATAGTTGTAGTTATTGGCATTATCATCGTTGCTTCGATCATCCGTAAGAAAAAGGTCGCCGTCGCTAAGCAGAAGGCTTTGCAAAAGCAGGCTGAAGCCCAGCAGGCTAAGGCGGTTGCGGCTCAGAAGCAGACCGAATTCGACCAGCAGAAGTATAACGACCAGCTTGAGACGCAGTATGTTGCAGTCATCTGCCCGAACTGCGGTTCGACCGGCAATAAGATCAGAAAGGCAACAGTAGGCTATTGTCCTTATTGCGGAACAGCGATCAAGGTCGATCAGGACGGCCAGGTAAAGATAATAAACAGGGATGATCCTGACAATACATGAACTTCTACGTAGCGACATTATTTCCGGAACAGGTGACGTCTTACCTTAATACGAGCATTACCGGCAGAGCGATCGCAAAGGGTGCGATCTCTTTGGAATGCATACAGATGAGAGATTATGCCCCCAACACCTACGGCCGTGTCGACGACACGATCTACGGCGGCGGGACCGGCATGATGATCAGGTGCGAGCCGGTTTACGGCGCATATGAGAAGGCCTGCGAGCTTGCGGGCGAAAAGCCTTATACAGTGTATATGTCTCCCAAGGGCAGTGTTTTCGATGAGAAGAAGGCCCATGAGCTGGCTTCTCATAAGAATCTTCTTATCATATGCGGTCATTATGAAGGAATAGACGCGCGCGTTACCGATATGGTCTGCGATGAGGAGATATCGATAGGAGATTATGTCCTGACAGGCGGTGAGACCGCCGCGATAGTTGTCCTTGATGCTGTAGCAAGGCTCGTTCCCGGAGTTCTTCCGAATGAAGAAGCGTATACGTCTGAATCTCATACCGGCAATCTTCTTGAAGCGCCCCAGTATACGATGCCTGCAGAGTGGAACGGAGTGACCGTGCCCGAGATCTTAAGAAACGGCAATGATGCGCTTATAGGTGAGTACAACAGGGCAGCGGCCTTGTGCGATACATTGAAGAGAAGACCCGATCTTTTCGATAAGGAAGTCGTCTCTGAAGAAGACTGGGAAAAGATGCTTGCCTTTGAAAAAGGGTTGTGATAAACTTTTTCAGTTTTATCAGGATGGTCCTCTGCCCACATCCAGGCACGAACATCTGCAGGAAAGAGAGGAACAGACAAAATGGATTTAGTAAAAGTTATTGAGAGTGAGAATATCAAGAATAACTACCCTGATGTAGAGGTCGGTGACTATGTAAAGGCACACCTCAAGATCAAGGAAGGCGCTAAGGAGCGTATCCAGGTTTTCGAAGGATATGTTATCGCAAGAAAGGGTTCAGGACTTTCAGAGTCTATCACGATCCGTCGTATCTCTTACGGCGTAGGCGTTGAGAGGATTCTTCCTGTTAACAGCCCTAAGATCGACCACATCGAGGTCGTACGTAAAGGTAAGATCAGAAGAGCTAAGCTCTATTACCTCCGTAAGCGTCAGGGTAAGGCAGCAAAGATTCAGCAGAAGCTGTAATTTGCGGTTCAGATGCAAAGATAAGAGGTTGTCTCAAACGAGGCAACCTCTTTTTGTTTCTGTTTTCGAAATGTATCAGCGGTAGAATTTGACGATTATGTTGTTGTCTTCCATGAACTTGGCGACACCGTCCCAATACTTCAAAGGTATGATGAGTGCCCGTGTTTTGTCGGAAGCAAAAACGACGACAGTTGTCTTAAAAACTTTAATGAATTCAACATCCGGCCATTTGATCTTTACCGTGGTTCCGTTGCCCATCTCAACAGCGATCAATTCTTCGGTAACTTCTATCTTTGAGTGGCGGTCGTCTTTCTCAAAATTTGCCTTCATTTCCTTGTATTGTTTTTTCAGCAATACGAGCCACATGATCGAGACTAATATCATAACGGCACACAGCGTCATTGCGATGATACAGAAAACGTTGAACTTTGTAATGACTCCGAGGACGGAAGTGACCGCCAGCATGACTATTCCGAATATCAGGTTTTTATATGTCTCTTTGAAAGGGTTGGGATAATTCTTTGCGGGATCCTTATAATACTGATTCCTTCTTAAGCTTATCTCAAAAACCTCATCTATCTCTTCCTGGGTGAATTTCTCATTAGCTTCGATGATCATAAAGAGCCTCTCAATTGTTTTTTATAATTATAACATGCAGCTATGTGTTATCATTATTTCACTATCAAGAGGTGACTTATGGCAAATAACATCAACTGGTTTCCGGGACACATGAGAAAGGCTCTTAACGAGACCGGCGAGCGACTGAAGCTCGTCGATATCGTGTATGAGACAGCTGACTGCAGGATCCCTTTTTCCAGCAGGAATCCGGAATTGGACAAGGTAATAGGCGACAAGCCCAGAATTGTCGTGCTCAATAAAGCCGATCTGGCAGATCCGGCCAAGACCTCCCGCTGGATAGATTTTCTTACAAGCAAAGGCACGCCTGCGGTAGCTCTTGAAAGCACCCACAAGAAAGGTTTTGACAAGCTTAACCAGATAACCATGCAGCTTATGGAAGAAAAGCTTGCCAAAGCTGCAGAGAAGGGACGTACCGGAAGACCGGTAAGAGCGATGGTCGTCGGTGCTCCGAATACAGGCAAATCAACTCTCATCAATGCGCTTGCAGGCAAGAAGGCTGCCGTAACCGGCGACAGACCGGGTGTTACCAGGGACTTCAAATGGATCATGACCGGCGGAAGATTGGAACTGATGGATATGCCAGGCGTTTTGTGGCCGAGGATCTCCACCAAGAGAAGCGCCGTTTGTCTTCAGGCCTGCGGCTCCATCAAGGATGAGGTAACCGAAGTCACCGAGACTGCATACGATATCATGAAGATACTGATCGAGCTTTATCCCAAGCTCCTTGAAGAGCGCTACGGCGTTCCGCTCGAGTTAGAGGAAACTGATGATGATATGGGTTACAGCGATCCTTATTACGATCTGTTCCTTGCAATGGGAAAGAAGCGCGGCTGCGTAATGAGCGGCGGAAGGGTGGATGAGGAAAGGTTTGCAAAGACATTCCTTACGGATCTGCGCGAAGGCCGTATCGGAAGGATAACATTAGAAGATCCCGAACCTCCGTCAAAAGGAAACTGATTATGGCAAAACTTACTCTTGAACAGCTTGAAGAGAAATATGACAGACTTTATGCTTACGAGCGCGAATACCATGAGAAAGGCTATTCCGTCATAGCGGGCATAGACGAGGCGGGCAGAGGACCTCTCGCAGGTCCTGTCGTCGCGGGATGCTGCATACTTGATCCCGATGTGAAGATACTGGGATTGGACGACTCGAAGAAGCTTTCCGAGAAGAAGCGCGAGGAGCTTTTCGTGCAGATCAAGGAGAAGGCTCTTGCATGGACGGTATGTGAGATATCCGCGGAAGTCATCGATGAGATAAATATCCTTGAAGCTACGAAAAAGGCCATGAGGACATGTGTTGAAGAGATAAGCAGAAAGATGAGACCCGATCTGCTCCTTATCGATGCTGTAAACTTAAGCGGAACCGGAGTCGATGTCGTGCCTATCATCAAAGGCGACGCCAATTCCGATTCGATCGCTGCCGCTTCGATACTTGCAAAGGTCACAAGGGACCATATAATGATGGAGTACGACAAGGTCTATCCCGGCTACGGATTTGCCAAGCATAAGGGGTACGGAACGCCGAATCACTACGCTGCTATCAGGGAATCAGGCATGACCCCGATACACAGAAGATCTTTTCTTAAAGTGATTCATTAAAAAATGCCTTGACATTGCCGCAGACATTATTTATTATTAGCACGTTGAAAAGAAGAACATCCGTTTCTCACCTCAAGCGCCTTTGGGCTGTAAAGAGGTTAATAGTTAAAAACCTATAGAGGGTTGCCTTATCTTAAGGCAGGGCTGTTATGAGAGAACGGATTTTATCCGTTCTTTTTTTGTAGATTTAGAAATTTAAGATTTAAACGGGAGGTGATTACTATCTCAAAGGCTAACGAGAATCAGTTGATCAATGATTCGATCAAATTCGCGCAGGTCCGCCTTATTGATGCAGAAGGCAACATGATCGGTGTTGTACCGCTCGAAGAGGCAAAGAGCCGCGCTGAGGAAGCGGAACTCGACCTGGTCTGCATTTCGCCCAATCCTGAGAATCCTGTATGCAGGATCATGGATTACAAGAAATTCCTTTTCGAGAAGGGAAAGAAAGAGAAAGAAGCGAAGAAGAAGCAGAAGGAGACTGAGCTCAAGGAAATCGGCTTAAAGCTTACGACCGATGTACACGATATCGAAGTCAAGCGCAAGGCTGTCATCAAGTTCCTGAGCAACGGAGACAGAGTCAAGGTCAACATAAGATTCAGAGGCCGTGAGATGGCTTTCCAGAATAAAGGCTTCGAGGTCATGACGGAATTCGCCAAGGGCGTCGAAGAATACGGTTCGATTGACAAACAGCCAAAGATAGAAGGCAGGAACATGGTAATGTACCTGTCGCCGGCAAAGAAAAAATAACCAGGAGGATAAACACATGCCTAAGCAGAAAACACACAGTTCTTCTAAGAAGAGATTTAAGGTGACAGGTTCCGGTAAGGTCCTTCACAAGCAGGCGTTCAGAAGCCACATTCTTAGCAAGAGACCTACAAAGAGAATGAGACATCTGAGACACAGCGAAGTTTGCGCTGATTCAAATGCAAGAATCATCAAGAAGATGATTCCTTACGCTTAATTCGGTTAGGAGGACAAGGTCATGTCAAGAGTAAAAAGAGGAATCCGTACAAGGGCTCGTCATCATAAGATCCTTAAGGCTGCCAAGGGTTACTGGGGCCATAAGAGCAAGCTTTTCAAGGTAGCTAATCAGCAGGTTCTCAAGTCCGGCAACTATGCTTACCGTGACAGAAGAAACAAGAAGAGAGATTTCAGAAAGCTCTGGATCGTTCGTATCAATGCTGCATGCCGTCTCAACGATATGAGCTACTCAAGATTCATGAACGGTCTTAAGAAGGCCGGCATCGATCTCGACCGTAAGATCCTTTCCGATATCGCTATCACAGATGCTGCAAGCTTCGCTTCTCTCGTAGAGAAGGCAAAGGCTGCACTCGGTTGATCTTACAGTTCATAAGAATGATCAAGGCGCGGGAATTATCCCGCGCTTTTTCTTTTCTTGCCAAATAGGCCGCGTTATTCTATGATTTTTCCAGAGCTCTTACAGTTCTGAAGGGGGAACATATATGTTTTGCAAACAGTGCGGATCCGAGATACTCAATGATTCATTGTTCTGTGAGAATTGCGGAACCAGAGTCAATGCACCGGCAGCCCCGGAGGCTGAACAGGCGTCACCTGCAGCACCTGTGGCTGCACATTCTACGGCGCCCGTTTTCGCTCAAGGATTTCAGCCTGTTGCCGTAACTCCGGTATATCCGTCAGATTCTGTTTATGGCCGTAATGCCATGAACGCATATCAGGCTCAGCAGGCTATGGTACACCAGCCGCAGTACGTTTCACAGCCGCAGTATGCTCCCATGCTTCCGATGCAGCCGATGCCGGCATATCAGGCCCCCGTATATACTCATCCGTCTGCTCCCATCTATGGTGCTCCTGAGGGAAGAACAGTCTTTTCAAGGATACTTACGATAGTCAGTTCGATAACGACCGCAATACTCGGCCTGATCTTACTTGTAGTGATGTTCAGCGGCGGTTCTTCCGAAGATGTCGCTCTGGGCGCTTTTGCCACGATGGCCATCCTTGGATTTTCCATTTTCGTTCTCGTGTTCTCCATTAGAAGGAAAAAGATAGCGAAAGGAATGTTTATTGGATTTCTCATTCCTTTGTGCGTGATAACTTATCTGGCCTTGTCGATCGCGGGCGGGACTGGCGGACTTTTGTGATGAACATCATCACCAGCCGCGACAATTCAAAAGTAAAAAGGCTCGTATCGCTCCACAAGCGTGAGAATGCACGCCGTGAAGGCCTTGTCTTTCTTGAGGGAGAGAGGCTCTGCAGGGATGCTTTCGATTCCGGGATAAAGCCTTGCGAAGTCATCGTTACGGAGAAAAATATCTCATGGGCAGAAAGTCACGCAAACGGTGCTGAAGTTACTGCTTTAAGTGACGACTGCTTCAAAAAGATCGCTTCAACGGTCAATCCGCAGGGCATTGCATGCATAGTAAAACAGCCTGTCCTTGAAGCAAAGATCCCTTACAGGGGAGACGGAAACGACATATATGCCGTGCTTGAAGACATACAGGATCCCGGCAATCTGGGGACCATAATCAGAACGGCGGACGCTTTTGATTTCACGGCCGTAATTATGTCGCCTTCGACATGCGATCCGTTCAATGAGAAGACCATAAGGGCTTCGATGGGTTCTGTCTGGCATCTGCCTCTTGTTACTTCCTCAATGGATGATGCGTTCGCTTTTTTCGCTGAAAAAGGAATAGATTCTCTTGCCATGCATCTTAAGGGAGAGGACCTCAAAGAGGCTGATATCAGGCTTCCTGCGGCATATCTCATCGGCAATGAGGGCAGGGGATTATCTGATGAGACATCAGCAAAATGCACACGTCTTGTAAAGATACCCATGCCCGGGAAAGCCGAATCCTTAAACGCCGCAGCGGCATCCGCGATAACCGGTTATGTGCTTTCCTCCAAGCGCAAGTAACGTTTTCTCCTTTAACTGATTAAACAATTTGATAAAAAGATAGACCTCGAAAAAGGTCTTTTTGTTGTAAATATTGAAATTTACGGTTGTTTGCAGGCATAACCTCTTTTTTATATTTAAAAATGCTATAATTGCAAGGCTAAAAGAAGGAGGATTATTTCCATGGGTATGACAATTTCACAGAAGATCATCAAGGATCACCTTTTATCCGGTGAGATGAAGGCAGGCGAGGAGATCTCGATCAGGATCGACCAGACGCTTACACAGGACTCTACGGGTACCATGGCATACCTCCAGTTCGAGGCCATCGGTGTTGACCGCGTTAAGACAAAGCTTTCCGTTGCGTACATTGACCACAACATGCTTCAGACAGGTTTTGAGAACGCAGATGACCACAAGTACATCCAGACAGTAACAGCAAAGCACGGAATTAGATTTTCCCGTCCGGGCAACGGTGTTTGCCACCAGGTACACGTTGAGCGTTTCGGTATCCCGGGACAGACTCTTCTCGGTTCCGACTCACATACACCTACATGCGGCGGTATCGGAATGCTCGCCATCGGCGCAGGCGGACTTGACGTTGCAGTAGCAATGGGCGGCGGTCCTTACTACATCACAATGCCTAAGATGGTCCGTGTAACTCTCAAGAACAAGCTCGGCAACTGGGCAACAGCAAAGGACATCATCCTCGAAGTTCTCCGCATCATGACCGTTAAGGGCGGTGTAGGCAAGATCATCGAGTATGCGGGCGACGGTGTTAAGACACTTTCAGTTCCTGAGCGTGCTACCATCACAAACATGGGCGCTGAGCTCGGTGCAACAACTTCCATCTTCCCCTCTGATGAGGTTACAAGAGCTTTCCTTAAGGCTCAGGACAGGGAAGATGCATGGTCTGAGATCAAAGCAGATGAAGACGCTGTTTATGATGAGGAGATCGAGATCGACCTCGCAACATTAAGACCTCTCATCGCCAAGCCCCACATGCCTGACCAGGTCGTTTCCATCAAGGAAGTCGCAGGTCTCAAGGTTGACCAGTGCTGCATCGGTTCATGCACCAACTCTTCACTTTACGACATGCTCAAGGTAGCAGCTATCCTCAAGGGACACACTGTAGCTCCTGACGTATCGCTCGTTATCGCTCCAGGCTCAAAGCAGGTACTCAATATGCTCGCGGAGAACGGAGCTCTTTCCGACATGATCGCTGCAGGCGCAAGGATCATCGAGTGCGGCTGCGGACCCTGCATCGGTATGGGACAGTCACCTAAGACCAATGCCGTATCACTGCGTACAAACAACAGAAACTTCTATGGAAGATCCGGAACAAAGTCCGCTTCCATCTATCTCGTAAGCCCTGAGGTTGCTGCAGTCGCAGCTATCACAGGTGTTGTCACAGACCCCGCTGATTTCGGTGAACCTCCGGTAGTTGAGATGCCCGAGAACTTCATGGTCAACGACAACATGGTCATCATGCCCGCTGAATCAAGCAGCGATGTCGAGGTCGTAAGAGGCCCTAACATCAAGCCTTTCCCGGTAAACACAAAGCTCGGCGAAGAGGTTGACGGCAAGGTATTGATCAAGCTCGAGGACAATATCACAACAGACCATATCATGCCTTCGAACTCAAAGCTCCTGCCTTACAGAAGCAACGTTCCTTATCTTGCAGACTTCTGCCTCACACCTTGTGATGAGGAGTTCCCTAAGAGAGCAAAGGAGAACAACGGCGGATTCATCATCGGCGGTGAGAACTACGGTCAGGGCTCTTCGCGTGAGCATGCTGCGCTCGCTCCTCTCCAGCTCGGAGTTAAGGGCGTTATCGCACTCTCATTCGCAAGGATCCACATGGCAAACCTCATCAACAACGGAATCCTTCCGCTCGTTTTCAATGATAAGGCTGATTACGACAAACTCGGTCTCCTCGATGAACTCGAGATCAAGGACGCAAGGAATCAGGTCATGGCTGCAAAGGAAGGCAAGCCCGTCATCGTTACAAACAAGACTCAGGGCTATGATTTCGCAACTACGCTCAGCATCTCCGACAGACAGTGCGGTATGCTCCTCGCTGGCGGACTTCTGAACTTTACGAGAGAGCAGCACGCATAAGAGCGGCCTCAAACAGTAACACCGGTATATCCGGACAGGATGTGATCATATGAATCAGGAACAGAAAGAACAGCTTATAAATAAGATCGCTGATATCGCGAGCGTCAAATCGCATATCAATCCCGATCTGTACACGAAATACAACGTTAAGCGCGGTCTGCGCAACAACGACGGAACAGGCGTACTCGTAGGTCTTACCGAGGTCGGTGAAGTCATGAGCTACATCGTTGACGATGCCGACAGGATCCCTGTTGAAGGAAAGCTCTTTTATCAGGGTTATGAGATCTCCGAACTCGTTAACGGTTTCTTCCCACAGAAGAGATTCGGTTTTGAAGAGATCGCGTTCCTTCTGCTTACAGGCGACCTTCCCACTAAGGAAGAACTTGCAGACTTCAACGATCTTCTCTCAAGCGTAAGAAGGCTTCCCGAGAACTTCACTGAAGACATGATCATGAAGGCTCCGTCTCCGGACATCATGAACAAGCTCGCAAGATCCGTTCTCGCTCTTTATTCGTATGACGATAATCCTGATGCGACAGATATCCCGAATGTCGTCAGACAGTGCACGGAACTTATCGCAAGATTCCCGGTGCTGATAGCTTATGCCTACATGGCAAGAAGGCACTATATCGAGCATCACAGCCTTTATATTCACGATCCGAAGCCTGAGTACAATACCGCTGAGAACATTCTTTATCTGATGCGTGCCGACGGAAAGTTCACCGAACTCGAGGCAAGGATATTAGATCTCATGCTCGTGCTTCATGCTGAGCACGGCGGCGGCAACAACTCTACTTTCGTTACACATGCGGTATCTTCGACCGGTTCTGATACATATGCCGTTATAGCGGCTGCCGTAGGCTCTCTCAAAGGTCCGCAGCACGGCGGTGCATCCAACAAGGCTTACGGCATGATGAAGGACTTAAGAGAGCATGTAAGCAACTGGAAAGATGAAGACCAGATAAGGGCTTACCTCACATCGATCCTCAAGAAAGAGGCTTTCGACCGTTCAGGTCTGATCTACGGTATCGGACATGCCGTTTATACGCTTTCCGATCCGAGGACCGTTACCATCAGAAAGTATGCCGAGCTTCTTGCAAGAGAGACCGGCAACATGGATCTTTTCAATCTTTATCTGCGTGTTGAGAAGCTCGCTCCCGATGTGTTCCATGAAGTAAAGAAGAATGATAAGATCGTCTGCGCAAACGTGGACTATTTTGCAGGACTTGTTTACTCGATGCTCGGTATCCCGCAGGAACTCTTTACTCCGTTGTTCGCATGCGGAAGGATCGCGGGATGGAGCGCACACAGGATCGAAGAGCTCGTAAGCGGCGGAAGGATCATGCGTCCCGCATTCAAGTGCGTTAATAAGAGAAGACCTTACGTTCCGATGAACGAGAGATAACTTAAAATGCTTGCGTCTGACTTAAACCTGTGGTAATATACACGGGCAAAAGTCAAACGGCCCCATGGTCAAGTGGTTAAGACGGCGCCCTCTCACGGCGCAATCAGCGGTTCGAATCCGCTTGGGGTCACCAGTTTTTTGAAGAGTGTCTTAACGGACACTCTTTTTATTTTGCTTTAAGTATATAATCGTTATAATCAGATAAAACTAGAAAGGTTATACCCGATTATGAGTGATCTATGTAAACTTGTTCCCGCAGGTATCTTCGGAGACGGAATGATACTTCAAAGAGGTAAGCAGGCCCGTATTTTCGGTAAGGCAGAAGGTGATGTTACCGTTACGCTCGAAAAGGACGGCGCAAAGGAAGAGTACAAAACTCCTGCAGCAGACGGTGAATTTGTATGCGGTCTGGGCATTCACGAAGCGGGTACCGGGTATAAGCTGACCGTTGCCTGCGGGGCAGAATCAATAACATATGATGACGTATGTTTCGGCGATGTTTACTATCTTTCCGGACAGTCCAATATGGAGCTTCCCGTATACAGGACTCTTGATGTGACTGAGGAGGAAGTAAAGGCGTCCGATTATCCATATGTAAGGCAGTATCTGCTGACGCCTGATTACAGGCTGGATCCCACAAAGAAGGCAAGCCTTCCCGTCAATCCGTGGACGAAAGCATGCGGCAGCGAGCTCATGGATTTCAGCGCTGTCGGTTTCTTCGCAGCAAAAAGACTCTATGACAAGCTCGGTATCCCGATCGGCCTTGTCCATGCGGCGCAGGGCGGAGCTTCGATCGAAGCGTGGATGCCCTTGGATCTTCTTGACGGATTCGGTAAGTTCCGCGAGGATGCGAAGCCTTTCATGGAAGACGGCAAAGTCCAGGAATTCCTGAAGAATCAGGATATTACACAGGCTGCGTGGGTCGATACATTAAACGGCGATATGGGTAAAGGATTTGAGAATTCCATACCTGAAGATGCGTCAGAGATCGAAGTGCCTTTTATTAAGAATACGAGTGACAGCGATATCTTTTTAGGAAGCGTCTGGCTCTACCGTGAATTTGAGCTTGAAGAAGGCGATATCAGGGATGAGGATGCATTCTTATATCTCGGCGAGATGGTCGATTCCGACATCACATACATAAACGGGATCCAGGTCGGTACCACAGGTTACTGCTATCCGCCGAGGAAATATCCTTTCCCTTCGAAGGTGTTAAGACCCGGAAGGAATCTTATCGCGGTAAGACTGCTTGTCGAGCACGGATGCGGCGCATTCCTTCCGGAGCATAAGTACTTTGTAAGATCAGGCGATAAGAAGATAGATCTTACAGGCAAATGGAAATACAAGGTCGGATCAAGGACTGCCATTGAGAAAGACAGATTCTTCATGGCCCAGTGGATCCCGTCTGCTCTCTTCCAGTCTTCCGTGCTTCCCGTAAAGGATCTTGCGATGAAGGGTATCTGGTGGTATCAGGGAGAATCCAATGCCAACGATCCCAGACGTTACGACGAGAAGTTCAAGGCGATGGTGCTCAAGTTCAGGGAAGTGTTTAATGACGATCTTCCCATCATCTGCACTGTTATGGCTGATTTCGACGATCCGGCAAACGGAAAGAACGGCGATATCGCGACAGGATTCCCCGATGACGGGCTTACTATCCAGGACGGATGGAAAACTGTCCAGGAGATGCAGCTTAACGCGCCGGAGATGGTTCCTTTGTGTGCATCAGTAAGCGCAAAAGATCTGTCTGAACCGTTTGAATTGCATCCGCAGAATAAGAGCATATTGGGTGCAAGATTTGCCGAGAAAGCAATGCTTTGGATTTGAGAGGTAGAACATGAGCGGAATAAGATTATTCGGTAATGATTCAAAGACTGCGATATTCGTAAGCGGAAAAGACAAGGGCATATTGAGGGTAGCGAGTTTTCTGGCTCAGGACATCAGGAATGTTACCGGCTGCAAGATCAAGCACGTAAGAGTCGTAAGAGATCTCGACTTAAGTGACGGAACGGCCGAAGGCTGTGATCTTGTTATCGTTGCGGGTATATGGAATGAAGAAGGTTTTGAGGAATTGTTCTCCGCAAATTCGATGATAATACCCGGTGAGATAAAGAGCGGCAGGGAGCAGTTCTCCATTGATTTCCGCAGGGAAGAAGAAAAGACAGTTATCTTTATCGCAGGCAGCGACAAGCTCGGAGTTGAATACGGTCTTTACCATATCTCATCTTTGTTCGGAGTATCACCATGGCATTATTTCGGTGATGCCGTTACCGAAAAGAAAGAGACTGTTGAAGCTTGTGAATCTGACATGAAGTTCGTATCTAAAAAGCCTTCAGTCGAATACCGCGGTTTCTTCATGAACGATGAATGGCCGTCACTCGGCTCATGGGTCACAAATGCTTTCGGTGACTTCAATGAGGATTTCTATGAGAAGGTATTCGATCTCCTCTTAAGGCTTAAGGGCAATTTCCTGTGGCCGGCAATGTGGAGCGCCGTTTTCAGCGAGGACGGAAAAGCGTTCCCAACGGCTTCTGCCGAGCTTGCGGATGAATTAGGCATCTACATGGGCACATCCCATCACGAGCCTCTTTTCAGGGCAGGAGAAGAGTTCTCCCACTATATGAGCGGCGATAACTCCAAGGGCTACGGAGCTGACTGGAGCTTTTATACAAATCCCGAAGGCCTTAAGAGATTCTGGGAAGATTCGGTTGTCCGCAACAAGGATTACCGTTCTCTCATCACGATCGGCATGAGAGGCGAGAGGGACAGCAAGATCTTAGGTGAAGACGCAACGCTCAAGGACAACATCGATCTTCTCAAGCACACGATAACCGCTCAGAAAGAGATACTTAACAGACACGGTCTCGGCGATGCTGTTAAGGTCCTTGCGCTCTATAAGGAAGTAGAGGATTATTTCTACGGCGATAAGGACACGGAGGGTCTTTCCGCTTGGGAAGGCATCGAAGATGCTACGCTCCTTTTGTCAGACGATAACTTCGCCAATTTGAGAACAGTTCCTGATGAGAAAATAAGGGACCGCAAGGCTGGCTGGGGCATCTACTACCATTTCGATTATCACGGCGATCCTATCTCTTACGAGTGGGTCAATTCAACTCCGCTCATTAAAGCCTGGGAACAGCTTACAACGGCTTATGCTTACGGCATCAGGAAAATATGGATAGCTAATGTCGGAGACCTCCGCCCGCAGGAGCTCCCGCTCAGCTATTTTATGGAGCTTGCTTACGATTTTGAGAAGTGGAGCGAACCGGATCTGACAGATGATTTCCTGCAGGAATGGATAAATCAGCAGTTCGGAGGTTCACTTAACGAGGAAGAGAAGAAGGATGTTTTCGAGATCCTTACCGAATACCCGAGATTTAACGGAGACAGGCGTCCTGAGGCTACGCACCCCGATACTTTCAAGTTTGCTGACAGTCTTGAGGCATTTGAGGAATTAAGGCGTGCTGATCAGATAGAAACCGTTTCCGAGAGCCTCGGCATCGACTTTTCGACTGACCGCGGCAATGCTCTTTTCGGGCTCGTGCAGTTCCCTGCGATGGCATCGGCAAATCTCAGAAAGATGATGATATACGCAGGCTTAAATCAGCTCCTTGCAGGCTGGAATGCTTATGCGGCCGGCAATATCGCGGATCTTCTCAAGAAGACGATAGACAGGGACATAGAGCTCGTAAGACAGTATAACGAGGACATGAACGGCGGCAAGTGGAAGGGAATGATGTCTTCCAAGCACGTTGATTTCGTTAACTGGAACGATGAAGGTTCCAAATATCCCGAGCCGGTTTATCTTGATTATGCGAAGTGCAGTGATCAGCTGGTCTCTGTTAATATGAACGAACCCGTTATTCTGGGTAAAGACGCAGGCGAACTGGTATTTTCTTCGCTTGAAGACAATACCGAGACAGTGATAGTGCTGAACAACAAGGATGGTCTGTCTTTCAGCACTTACGCAGAGTGGATCAACATCGACGTCTGTGAGGTCTTTTCAGGATTTATGTGCTGTAAGGTGAGTGTTGACTGGTCAAAGTTATCCGGGGATGCCGAGAGCGTTCTTTCCGTTAATTATCATCCGGATCATACTGATATACCCATTAAAGCCAGGGTTTATGATCCGGCTTCCTACACAGCCGGAACGTTTGTCGAGACACTGGGGTATATCGGTATCTCAGCAGGCTGTTTTACTGATTCTTATGCACCTGACGGTTCCGGCTGGCTTATAATCCAGAACTACGGCAAAGCATTCTCGGCATTAAAGCCATATCCGCTTGCAAAAGATTACGATGACTCTGACGCTCCGTCTCTTACATACAGGTTTGCCATCAATGACGGCGGAACGTATCACATCACGTTCTGCTTTGCTCCGAACAACAATCCCCGTAAGGACAGCAGGGTAAGATTTATTGCCGTGCTGGACGGAACCTCTAAGGAAATGTTCATGCTTCCCGAAAATTACGGTATCGGAACCGCACATGATTTATGCTGGTGCAATGCCGTCCTCGATAACCAGCGTAAGATAAGCTTCGACGCTGAATTGTCAGAAGGTGTGCACGAGCTTGTTTTCAAGGCTGTGGAAGCCGGTACGGTCATCCAGAAGATAGAGATCAATTCCAGGGAAGACGACAGCTTTTACGGGTGCCCTTTCACGTATATCAGAAAGTGATATCTCCGTGAGTTTATATCCTGCATAACAAGGGTGACAAAATGTCCTCTTAATTAACACGATTATATTTATAATCCGTGTTATAATTCACTGTTGTTATTGGCGGATATGAGCATGGAAAAGAATAAATACATCAGGATCAGAGGCGCCAGAGAGCATAACCTCAAGAATATAGACATCGATATACCGAGACGTGAGATGGTCGTTATAACCGGCCTTTCCGGCTCCGGCAAGTCATCTCTTGCTTTCGATACCATTTACGCTGAAGGCCAGAGGCGCTATGTTGAGTCGCTTTCTTCATATGCGAGGATGTTCTTAGGCCAGCTTGAGAAGCCTGACCTCGACAGCATCGAAGGCTTATCGCCCGCCATATCCATTGACCAGAAATCCACCGTATCCAATCCGAGATCCACGGTCGGAACGGTTACCGAGATCTACGACTACTTAAGGCTTTTATATGCGCGCGTGGGTGAGCCTTATTGTCCTTCATGCGGCAAACCTATCCGCACACAGACCATCGACCAGATAATCGACAAGCTCAAGGAATATGCCGAAGGTACCAGAATGATCATCTACGCTCCTATGGTCAGGGGCAAAAAGGGTGAGTTCAGCAAGCTCTTTGAAAGCTTCAGGCGCTCTGGTTACGCGAGGGTCAAGGTCGACGGGATTATGTATGAGCTCGATGAAGAGATCAAGCTCAACAAGAACAACAAGCACGAGATCTATGTGGTTGTTGACCGTCTTGTCATCAAGGATTCCAACACCACGAGATTAAATGATTCCTGCGAGACAGCCCTTAAGCTTTCGGGCGGCCTTCTGCTGGTTGAGACACAGACAGCCAGGACCGGCAAGGACGGGGAGAAGGAATACGAGACTAACGAGGAGTTCTTCTCGCAGAATCTCGCATGCCCCGACTGCGGTATCTCTTTCGGCGAGATAACCACCAGGAGCTTCTCATTCAACAGCCCGGAAGGCGCATGTCCCAACTGTTCCGGTATCGGAACGCTGATAAAGGTCGATCCCGAGCTCTGCGTTACCAACCCCAAGCTTTCGCTCAATGAGGGAGCCGTAAGGACCGCGGGCTGGAACTTCGATGATCCCAAGAGCTGGGGAAGAGGCTTCATCGTTGCATTGTCAGAGAAATACAAATTCTCGCTCGATACCCCGTACTACAAGCTTCCGGATAAGATCAAGGACATCATCATGTACGGTAACGGCGGCGAGAAGATGAAGATCGATACGACCAATTCCGTATATCCGAGGGAAGGCGATTACTATGCCGCATGGGAAGGCGTCGTTCCGAGCGTCAACAGACGCTGGAGGGAATCGATGTCTGAAGATGCCAAGGCTTCCTACGAGCGTTATATGAGCATCGACGTATGTCCCGTATGTCAGGGCGCAAGGCTCAATCCCAACAGCCTTTCGGTTAAGATCGGCGGCAAGAACATAAGCGAGCTTACAAATCTTTCCGTAAAGAACATGATAACGTTCTTTGACGGACTTAAGTTTACTAAGATGAAGTCGGAGATCTCCGCTCCCATCATGAGAGAGGTATCAGCAAGACTGCGTTTCCTTTATGACGTAGGTCTTGATTACATGACGCTTTCGAGATCGTCTGCCACGCTTTCAGGCGGAGAAGCACAGAGAATAAGGCTTGCCACACAGATAGGCGCTGGCCTTCAGGGTGTGCTCTACGTTCTTGACGAACCTTCGATCGGACTTCACCAGAGGGATAATGACAAGCTCATCAAGACGTTGTTCAAGCTCAGGGACTTAGGCAACTCCATCCTCGTCGTCGAGCATGACGAAGAGACAATGAGAGCTGCAGATCACCTGATAGATATAGGCCCCGGTGCGGGCGTGTTCGGAGGCCGTGTGGTGGCACAGGGCTCGATCGAAGATGTTATCAACACACCCGAATCGGTTACCGGTGATTATCTTTCCGGAAGGAAATATATACCCGTTCCCCTTGAGAGGAGAAAACCCGATCCCAAGAAGATGCTTTCCATCAAGGGAGCTTCAGTAAATAACCTCAAGAATATCGATGTTGATATTCCCATCGGACTGTTTACAGTCGTTACGGGTGTATCGGGCTCAGGCAAGTCATCGCTTATCAATTCGACACTGGTGCCTTATCTCACATACGAGCTTAACGGCGCCCACAAGACGCGCGTGAAGTGCGAACGCATCACGGGGTATTCCAACCTCGACAAGATCATATGCATCGACCAGAGCCCTATAGGAAGGACTCCGAGAAGTAACCCCGCCACATATATCGGTCTTTTCGATCTGATAAGGAAGCTCTTCTCCGAGACTCCCGATGCTAAGGCGAGGGGATACGGTCCCGGAAGGTTTTCCTTTAATACAAAGGGCGGAAGGTGCGAAGCGTGCTCAGGAGACGGTGTCAATAAGATAGAGATGCATTTCCTGCCCGATATCTATGTCACATGCGATGTCTGCAAGGGTAAGCGCTATAACAGGGAGACGCTCGAAGTGCGTTATAACGGAAAGAACATTTCCGATGTTCTCGAGATGTCAGTTGATGAGGCATGCGAGTTTTTCAAGAATCACAGTCCGATCTACAAGAAGGTAAGGACTCTTCAGGATGTCGGACTCGGTTATATAAAGCTCGGACAGCCGTCCACGACGCTTTCGGGCGGCGAGGCGCAGAGGATCAAGCTTGCGTCCGAACTGTCACGCCGTTCAACCGGAAAGACTATCTATGTACTGGATGAGCCTACCACAGGCCTTCATGTTGCTGATGTGCATAAGCTCGTTGAGATCCTTGAGCGTCTGACCGAGAATAAGAACACTGTTGTGGTGATCGAGCATAACCTTGATGTTATCAAGACTGCCGACCATATCATCGATCTGGGCCCGGAGAGCGGAGACGACGGCGGTGAGGTAATAGCTTCAGGCACTCCTGAAGAGATCTGTAAGGTGAAGAAGTCCTATACGGGACAGTTCCTCAAGCCTGTGCTCGAGAATGCGCGCAAGAACGGCCAGTATGCCGATATTTCCGCGTTCATCGATACTGCAAGGCTCGAAGAAGAACAATATGATATACTTACAGGGCCGAGAGTAAGAAGGAAGATTAAGGAACAAGGGACAGATAATAACAACGGAGAATAGGATAAATGGCACTTTGCAGCATATGTAAGAAAAGACATGCAATAGTCTTTACGAGCCGTTACGAAGACGGCAAACGCATCGATGAGGGTTTCTGCCTCAAATGCGCATATGAGTCCGGTATCGCCGGAGTTACTGACATGTTCAAAGCTACAGGGATCAATGCGGACAACATTGATGAGATGAGCGACAGGTTAGAGGAGATGATCGGTAACAACGGCATGTCCGTAGACCCGGGAGATTTCTTAAAGCAGCTTGCAGGCGGAGATCTCGATTTCGGCGACAATAACGATGATGACGATGACTCTTACGAGTTTGACGAGGACAGCACCCCCGTAGGAATTTCCGATCCCGAGAAGTCTGAAGACAAAGACGGAAAGGATAAGGACAAGGACGACGAGGGACGCCGCCCCAACTTCTTTGATAATCTGTTCGGAAGAAGGCCCGGTTCTGAGGCTGAAGGCCGTGACGGCGCTGATACAAAGGACAGACGTAAGGGCCGTTCCAGAATGAAGTACTTAAGCGAGTTCGGTACGAATCTTACCGAACGTGCCGCTGCCGGCAAGATCGACAGGATAGTCGGACGCGACAAGGAGATCGAGAGATGCATCCAGATACTTAACCGCAGGACCAAGAACAATCCTGTTCTTATCGGTGCCCCGGGTGTCGGTAAGACAGCCGTTGCACAGGGCCTTGCCGTCAAGATCGTTGAAGGGTCCGTTCCCGAAAAGCTCCTCAACATGCAGGTCTGGCAGCTCGATCTTCCTGCAATGGTAGCAGGAACACAGTTCAGAGGACAGTTTGAGAGCCGTATCAAGGGCGTTATAAATGAGGCCATCAAGGCAGAGAACATCATTCTTGTTATCGATGAGCTTCATACGATAATCGGTGCCGGTGATGCTGAAGGTTCCACTAACGCCGCAAACATATTAAAGCCCGCTCTTGCACGCGGAGAACTGCGTATCCTCGGTTCCACGACAACAGCCGAGTATAAGAAGATCGAGAAGGATTCTGCTCTTGAGAGACGTTTCCAGAAGGTCATGCTTGACGAGCCTTCTATCGAGACATCAATAGAGATCCTGAAAGGCATTAGAGATTACTACGAGAAGCATCACAACGTAACTTACTCTGATGAAGTCATTGAGTTTGCCGTAAAAGCTTCTAAGAGATATATCACTGACAGATACCTTCCCGATAAGGCCATCGACCTTATCGATGAGGCGGGTTCTGCCGCTAACCTCAAGAACATCAAGCTGGTCAAGCTTGTAAATACCAAAAAGGCTCTTGAGGAAGCCAAGACCGAGCATCAGCGCCAGATCGATTCCATGGAGAATCTTTCTCCGGAAGAGCGCGATCAGGGCTATGAGAAGGCCGCAGAGCTGAAAGCAAAGGTGGATAAGCTCACCAATGAGCTTGAAGCTTTGGAGAATGACATCAAACCCGATCCGATACAGGTCGAGGATATCGCCAGAGTAGTTGAGATGTGGACCGGTATCCCTCTCAAGTCGATCTCAGAGACAGAGACAGAGAAGCTCGCTCACCTTGAAGAGAGGCTTCATAAGAGAGTCATCGGCCAGGAAGAAGCTGTACATGCCGTTGCCAGTGCGGTCAGACGTACAAGGGCAGGTTTTACAAAGAAGCATAAGCCTACTTCTTTCATCTTCGTCGGACCTACCGGTGTAGGTAAGACAGAGCTGGTTAAAGCTCTTGCAGAGGTAATGTTTGATTCTGAAGAGGCTCTCATCAGGATCGATATGTCGGAATATATGGAACCTCATTCAGTCAGCAAACTGATCGGTTCTCCTCCGGGATATGTCGGATTTGACGATGCCGGACAGCTGACAGAGCAGGTAAGACGCAAGCCTTATTCTGTAATCCTTTTCGATGAGATCGAGAAGGCACATCCGGATGTTTTCAATCTCCTTTTGCAGATGCTCGATGACGGCGTCCTTACGGACAGCCACGGTCTGCATGTTAACTTTGAGAACTGCATAATCATAATGACATCCAACGCCGGAAGCTCTGCTAAAGCGTCCACGATAGGATTCTTCAACAGCACTCACGAGGCTTTGGAACAGCACGTACAGTCAGCTCTTAAGGAGACATTCCGTCCGGAATTCCTTAACAGGGTAGATGACGTCATCATATTCAAGTCGCTCAAGCCCGAGGAGATCCGCCAGATCGTTGATATCATGATCAAGGATGTATTCAGTTCTCTCGAAGACAAGCACATCAAGGGATCGCTTACTAAGGCTGCAGGTGACAGGCTGGCAGCAGTCGGTTACGATGAGAAATATGGTGCAAGACCGCTTCGAAAGGCTATCAGAAAGAATATCGAAGATCCGCTTTCAGATCTGTTCCTTGCAGGAGCGCTTAAGGATGTCGAAGCTCTTAAGATCGACTACAAGAAAGACAAGTTTGTCTTTGATACCGTAAAGATAAAGACCTGATAAATTGATCCTGTTTCAAAAAATAAGGGCTGAACTTTTGAAGTTCAGCCCTTTTGATTTACTTTAACTCTTCAGATCAATTGAAGTTGAAGCTGCTCTTTGTGTAAGCGAAGAATGAAGGCTTGCCGCTGGTCTTAACTGTTACTGTTGCCGTGAGCTTTGATCCGGGTCTCATAGCATAGTCAATAGGAGTTCCGACCCAGGCTCCGTTCTTTTTCTTGAACTTGAAGTAACCGCAGGAAACGCTCTTGATCGTATTGGAAGATACAAGGGTAACGCTTACTGATTTAAGTGACTTCTTAAGGCTTGCAGTCTTGGAAGCATTGTTAATGAGAACAACATCAAACTTGAAACCGTTGCTTGTACCTCTGAAATTGGTGATCTTTGTCTTGAAGTTCTTGGTAGCAATGCCGGTATCCTTCTTGGCTGTAGTACCCTCTGTCTCTTCAGTGGTGGTTGTTGCAGCTGTAGTTGTGGTCGTTGTGGCCTCTGTAGTGGACTCAGTAGTAGCTTCCGTGGTGGATTCCGTTGTAGCTTCGGTTGTGGACTCAGTGGTAGCTTCTGTTGTTGTAGCTTCCGTAGTCTCTGTAACGGTTGTCTTTGTAGTAATGGTAGGGAGTGTCTCTACAGGCTTTCTGCCAAAGACAGAACCGATCTTATCGAGATTCTGGAGAATAAGAAGGATTCCGATGAAAGCAACGATGATAACGGCAAGTGTGATGATTCCGCCGATTCCGGGATCCTTTGCTGCCTTGGAAGTCTTTTTCTTTCTTGTCTTCTTAACCGTATCAACAGGGGATATGTTGGGTTTCTCGTGAGGAGTTGAAGGTACGGCATTCTGGCTCTTCTCGACAGCGAGAGTCCTTCTTGCGTCATCAGGTCTTATTGACTCGATGGCAGATCCCTTAGGTGCCGGCTTTGAAAGAACAGGCATATTCGCTTTTGCGGCCTCACCGGGACGCTTAGCTGCAGATGTATCTTCTTTTGCAGCTGCAGGAGCTGCCTTCTCGTTCTGAGCTTTAGCTGCTGCGGGAGCAACGTGAGCAGGCTTCTCGTTCTGAGCCTTAGCCGCCGCGGGAGCAACATGAGCTGCTTTTTCGTTCTGGGCCTTAGCTGCCGCGGGAGCAACGTGAGCTGCCTTCTCGTTCTGAGCCTTAGCTGCCGCAGGAGCAACATGAGCGGGCTTTTCTTCCTGAGCCTTGGCTGCTGCGGGAGCAACATGAGCAGGCTTCTCTTCCTGAGCCTTGGCCGCTGCGGGTGCAGTATGGGGAGCCTCAGGCTTTACAGGCTGCTTAGCTTCAGGAGCTTTGGGCATAGCAGGCTTGGGAGAAGGTGTAGGCCTGATCACGAAAGGCGAAGGACCGTTGCCGGATTCCTTTGCTGCTTCAGGCTTGGTATTTGCAGGCTTAGCACCGAAAGCATTAACACCTGAAGATACGGTTCCGTATGTCTTAACTTCAGGCTTCTTTTCTGCCTTGGGTGTATTGACTTCATCGGGAACGGGAGCTCCGGGACGCTTTGCGTTTGCAAAGTCACTCTTGTTCTTGTCATGCTCGGATGTAGCAAAATCAAGAGAGTTGCCTGAACTGAAGAGCTTCTCGTCTTTCTTCTGATCTGCTGCGGATACCTTGCTGCCGCCTGCTTCACTGCCGAATACGGGAGTATTGGATTTGTCAGGTCCCTTTGATACATCGTCGGAAGGCTTTCTGTCAAATGTGCCGCCGTTCTTGGGGAAAGCGGGAATATCAGCGCCTTTCTTTTCAGCGGATGTGTCAGGCTTGACGTTTACTTCCTTGGGCGCAACGCCGCCGCGGGGTACAAATGCGGATTTGACGGCTTCTTCGCTTTCAATGGGCTTGAATGCGCTAACGGATTCATCGAAAACGAAATCATCGAATTCGTCCTTGAAACTGTCGAATTCATCCTCGACTTCTTTCGGATTTCCTTTCAGCTTGTCTGAAACAGAACTGGCTTTATCGCCAGGCTTAAACTGTACGGCAAAAGAAGAGGAGACGAAATCGTCCTTGTCCTGATTATTGCCGTTACCGTTCTTGTTCCTGTTCAGGTCATCTGGTTTAATAGGCATAGTTTTGTCCTCACAGATTTTTTAAATATAGACTTATTTTATCAATAATTAGATTTCGCTCAATAATAATGGCGATACTGTATGATTAAGATTAAATTACATTTTCGAAAAGTGACAGGACAGCTTGTCCGAGTTTTCCTTGACATTGTTTAAGTTGCGTGTTAGTATCGTGAGGCATTTACGGATAGGCTCGTGTGGCGGAATTGGCAGACGCAACGGACTTAAAATCCGTCGGAGTAAAATCCGTACCGGTTCAAGTCCGGTCACGAGCACCATTATTCCGGAAGATGCGCACAATTTGATATCGCGGAGTAGAGCAGTTGGTAGCTTGTCGGGCTCATAACCCGGAGGTCGTGTGGTTCGAGTCCCACCTCCGCAACCAGTTTGAGGCAATCGCGCATATGCGGTTGCCTTTTATATTTTTCTTTTTTGAAGTAAATAGAGTATAATATTAAATTGAGTTTTTCTGACTGCTTTTAGAGGAGAGGACTTTATGGCAAATCTAAAGAATGATCGCAATCAGGAGAAGGGCAATGTTGTTGACCGTCTCGTGCGCATCGTTATTCTTACAATAGTGTCTTTTATTGTCTCTATCGCGGCCGTTTCTTTCGCGGTTCACCACATGAGACTTCAATTCGAAGGTGAGTTCAAGGGCATCTCTGACAGGAAGGTCAGACAGGTATGTGATGTTGCAAAGATCTGTATCGACGGTGATGATTTCACTTCGAACACCGTGAATTCACCGCTCAAATACGGTTCGCTCTTGAGCCTTATGATGGCTGATACCACCAACGAGAATCTTTCTGCTGAAGGTTACGGACTTTTCGCTCACAGTAACGGTTCGCTCTCACTGCTCGTAAGTGAAGGCGTAGCAAACACTTCCGAATTTGCTGTCGCAAACAGGGATATCTCCACATGGCTTAACGGTACAAATGAACCGACCATCGTTAAAGGACAGAATTACGAGAGCGTGATCCTTCCTATTACGAACAGCACCGGAATGTGTGTCGGCGTATTTGAATACAAATGCACCTTTGACGGATTATATGAACTCGGAAACCAGCTTGAAGGAAGGATCCTTACCGCTGTGATCATTGCTGTCGTTTTCGGTGTAGTAACTTTTATACTTCAGGAGATCCTTATCAAGCTCCTGCGCCGCAAGCAGGGCAATTCGGGAGCACAGGTATCCGAGTCTGTAAGGGCTCGTGACAAGAGGATCATCTCTTCTGCGATTGGATACTGTTTCGCGATCATTCTCGTTGTTCTCTTCGTAATGTCCAGACAGCTGAGTTCTGTATATGTAACTGCTCTTGAGAGTGAGCGTGCCGATGCTATGCAGAAGTGCGCTTTGACCTCCGCTGCGGCTTTGAGCTATACACAGGTCTCGGAGAATATGTCTTACATGCTTCCGATATATTCTTATGCGGAAGACAAGCCTTACATGGTTTCTGTATATACGATGGCGGGAGATTCTTTCCTAAGGCTCTATTCTTCAACAGCTCCTTCAACTTCCAATGAACAGTACTATCTGACCGGAGTAGGCGACCAGTATATCAGCTGCTTCCAGCTTCAGGAGACGGCTTTTACCTCGAGGACCGAAGCCGGAACTCAATATGTATGTGCCATAGCTCCTATCATATCTTCCGAGAATACGGTTTCCGGCATACTCGAGATCACGATGCCCAGGTCAGACTTTGCCGGTACTGTTAACGGAATGAGCCTTTCATGGATATTCACCATAATCTCGATCGCTATTTCAATGGGTATCGCGATATTTGAGCTTAACCTCATCATTTCGACGATGTCACAGGGAATTTCCGGTAATACGCCTGTTCTTGTCATGTACGGTGAGAACGCCAACAGATTCCTTTCATTCTTTGCAGCGTTCGGCTCGGTCATGCTCCCTGTGTCCTTTGCGGATTATTTCAAGGACTCGCTGTCGGATCTCCCGATGCTTGCGGTTCAGGGACTCATAGCAGGCGCTCTGCTCCTGTTTATCGTAGGATTCTTCGGATTCTCATCCATCAGGCGTGAACTCAAATCAAAGCTCACGAGCCGTGTTGCATTGATCTTCGTAACCGGTTTCGGTTATTTCCTTGCATTGGTCGCGGGAATTATCAATATTCCTTACGTTACCGCCGTGATCGCGCTTCCGGTAGGTTTTTGCTTCGGAATGCCGCTTGATTTCTTAAGAGACTACAGGATCAATGCCGGCAAGCTCGGTTATAAGGACTACAGCGACAGGATCATCCATAATGTTCAGAGCACGTCTTATTTCCTCGGCGTATCCGTAGGAACGGTTATCACGGGTATCTGCTATGAAAGATTCGGACTTCTTATTGTCGCGGTCATCAGCGGCGCAGCCCTGATACTTACCGCTGTGGGCATGATCTATTTCATGCAGAACAATTCGATCGTAAAAGAAGCTCCGCTTACGGTAGGCAGCTGGCTCCATGTCCTTTCTGACTCGATGGCAGGGAAGTTCCTTAATTCCTCATTCCTCATGCTCGGTGTCTCGCTTTCGTTTATGCTCGTTTTCGTTCCTAATTTCCTCGGCAACGTAGGCATTTCGCTGGCAACATCATCGTTCTTCTTCCTTGTCTGCGCCTTCTCCGCATGCGCGGTCTGCAGCTTTGTGAAGACACGTTATGAGCATATCCTTACCTCAAAGATCAGAGTGCTTATCCAGGCAGCTTCGACTGTCCTGGGATTCCTCGTATTCGCGCTGCTTCCTTCGGCAAAGACTCTCGTAGTCACATCCGCGCTGCTCGGTATCAGCCTCGGTATACATGATTTCTATTACATCTACGCTCTTTATCTCATATGCAGCGGCAGGATAAGAACTAATCTGCGCAAGTGCGCCGAGTTTGCTTTCTATCTCGGTATAGGTGTTGTTGTTCCTATTTCGATGACCGCGTTCATGGTCGATAATGTCAGGATCGTAATGCTCATTATGACGGTGCTTGTCGCTTTGATCTCATTCATCTATCCGGCATCCGCTTATTCATCAACGATCGACGAGAGCGACCCTTCGCTCAAGCCTGAGCCCAGAAGAAGGCAGCCGAGGAATAATCCGCCGGCAAGCCCTTACGGACAGCCCGCTCCGGCTCCCGCACCGGTGCAGGGAACGGGATATAATACCCAGGCTCCTTTCGGCGGAGCTGCACAGCCTGTACAGCAGCCTGTACAGCAGCCGCAGTATCAGCCCGCGCCTCAGGCCCCTGTCCAGCCTCAGCAGTATGCCCAGCCACAGCCGCAGTATCAGCAGCCACCCGTGCAGGCACCTGCTCCGCAACCGTATGAACAGCCGCAGTATCAGCCCGCACCTCAGGCTCCTTATCAGCCAGAACCGCAGGCACCTTATGACAACCAGTACTATCAACAGCCGTATCAGCAGGCTCCCGTGCAGCAGCAGCCGTACCAGCAGCCGCCTGTACCGCAGCAGTATGCTCAGCCACAGCCGCAGTATCAGCAGCCTGTACCGGGCCCCGATATGTACGGTCAGGAACCGTATCCGTATCCCCAGCAGCCTGCGGACCCGATGGCTTTCCTTAACGATAACGATCCGGAGAATGGAGGTGTCTGATCATGGCAGAAGATATTTGGTATGAAAAACTGTCACGAGAGAATCTCAAGGAATTCTATGAAGCAACGGTAGAGATGGTCTATCCGTCTGTTTTCAGCATTACTAAAGAACCCACCAGATGCGAGAGGGCAATAGTCAAATCTTATCTCGATATCTACGCGAAGCGCGGATCCGTACCCGGTGAACGTGTCATCTACGATTTCGGCGATCTCCTTCTTGAGAATGCTAAGGCAATAGTTGCGGAGTATCCGCTTCCTACTGACCTGACTTTCCAGGAGAGAAAACTTGACGAATATACCCGCAATTCCATGATCGAAAAGATCCTTACAAAGATCGACTCGACGAGCTATAAGATGGCTGAGTTCATCTCTACGGATGTGAAGAGGACCAAGAGGACCAAGCAGCTCAACAAGGTCAGCAGCTTCTTCCAGGTTACACCGCTGCTCGTTTTCGAAGTCCTTATCCTTGCAGGTATCGTCTGGTTTGTAGCTTATGTTGCCGTAACGCTTCCTTACAGAAATTCACCTCTGATCAGGGAGCGTAACATCTATGAGAAGTCGTCGGTTCAGCAGCAGTATATCGCGGCGATCCAGTTCTATCCGATCAAGCTTAGACTTCCTGCGACCAACGGGGCAGGGGGAAGCCAGCAGTATGATCCCAATGCTTCCGCAACGGAGACAACACCTCCGCCGACTACGACCACTACGGAACTCGCTCCTGTGATCAATCCGACCTCAGAAGCTGCGATCTCCGCAACCAGCGGCTGATAAGATCATTTTCCTGAATTTTTCTCGGGATCGAAGCTCGCCAGAGGATTGCTGTCAACGGCTCTCTGGAGAGCTTCTTCATCTACATGGGTATATATCTGTGTGGTGGATACGCTTTGGTGTCCGAGGATCATCTGAAGATTTCTTATGTCGACATGGCCGTATTTGTACATCAGCGTTGCAGCGGTATGCCTGAGCTTATGTACCGAATATACGCGCGTATCTATCCCGGCTTCTTCAAGAAGCCTCTTGATGACTATCTGGATCATGTCATCGGATATTCTGGTGCCGCGCTTTGAGACAAAAAGGGCTTTCCCGGCTTCGGGCTTGATCTTAATAGATTCGCGCTCTGCCAGCCAGTCGTCCATAGCTGCAAGGCAGGAGTCATTAAGATAGATTGTTCTTTCCTTATTGCCTTTACCTATGACGGTGAGAGTGGTGCCTCTTATATCATTTGTGTTGATCCCACGCAGCTCGGAAAGACGCATGCCGCAGTTCAAGAAGAGCGTGAGCATGCAGTAATCGCGGACATTCGATTCCTTCGGGGAAGTGTAGGCAGTAGTTAAGAGCTTCTGGCTCTGCTCGAGCGTAAGGTATTTTGGATTGCGCTTGCCGATCTTCGGAGTCTCAAGATCGTAGGCGGGATTGTTGTCTATGAGTCTCTTTTTAGAATGAAGATATTTAAAGAAGCTTTTTAATGAAGCCACATGTCTTGCCCTGGAGGCGTTGGACTGCTTCCTTGTCCTCGAAAGCCATATTATGAAGGCTAACAGGTCGTCAGTCGTTACCTTATTAAGCAAACGGACATCAACGTCGGAGACATCTATTTCCTCGAAGACCATATCTGAAGGGACCATATTCCTGTCCTGCTTGTAGAACCTGCAAAAGCAGATTATATCGTACGTATATTCCTTGACGGTGAGCTCGGATCTGCCGAGTGCGGCAAGCATATAATTGCAGTACTGATCGAGTACGGGAAAGGTCTGCACGGCTTATATTTCTCCCCGGTTGTTTATCTTGCTATATTTTAGCACAGCGAAATTAACGTTTTTTGTTGTGGGTGTACTTGTTATGAAAAAGTCATTGTGATAATATTGTGCACGTACCAAAAACAATTGTACGTGATACACGGACAAAATACAGAATGAAAGTAGTGGAAAGAGTATGGAAAAGAAGTTAAGAGTCGGCGTTATCGGTGCTACGGGTTATGTAGGACAGCGCTTTATCACATTGCTTGAGAATCACCCTTGGTTTGAGTGCGTAGCTCTCTGCGCATCCCCGAGTTCTGCAGGCAAGACATACGAGGAAGCTGTTGCAGGCCGTTGGAAGATCGATCTGCCGATGCCTGAATATGTTAAGAAGATGGTCGTGTACAGCACGGAAGATATAGAAGAATACTGCAAGCAGATCGATTTCACTTTCTGCGCGGTAAATATGAAGAAGGATGAGATCAAGGCCCTCGAAGAGAAGGTTGCAAAGCTTGAGACTCCTGTTGTTTCCAACAACTCCGCAAACCGCTGGACAGAAGATGTTCCTATGATCATCCCTGAGATCAACAGCGATCACGCTGCCCTCATTGATGCACAGAGAAAGAGACTCGGAACAACAAGAGGTTTTATCGCAGTTAAGCCTAACTGCTCCATCCAGAGCTATGTTCCCGCTCTCACGCCTTTCCTTAAGAACGGCATCAAGGCCATCAACGTCTGCACATATCAGGCTATTTCCGGCGCGGGCAAGACATTTGATATCTGGCCTGAGATGGTCGGAAACGTAATTCCGTTCATCGGCGGTGAAGAGGAGAAGTCTGAGAAAGAGCCTCTCAAGGTTTGGGGTAAGTTCGCAGGCGATCACATCGAGATCGCACAAAAGCCCCTTATCTCTGCACAGTGCTACCGTGTAGCTGTTCAGGAAGGACATACTGCTGCTGTTTCCGTATCATTCGAGAACAAGCCTTCCAAGGAAGAGATGATCGACGTTTGGAACAACTACGAGAGCGAAGCAGTTAAGCTCGGTCTGCCTTCTGCACCTAAGCATTTCCTGCAGTACATTGCAGAAGACAACCGTCCTCAGCCTAAGCTCGATGCAATGTTCGAGAACGGCATGGGTGTATCTGTAGCAAGACTCAGAGATGACATCATCTTCGACTATAAGTTCTGCTGCCTCTCACACAACACGCTCAGAGGTGCTGCAGGCGGCGGTATGCTCACGGCCGAATTGTTGACGAAGAAGGGTTATATTACTGCAAAATAAGGCTTTTAGGCCCCGTTAGCCGAGCATAAAAATGTGCTTGACTAACGGGGTCAATATTTATATACTATTCAAGCGCTTAAAAACGCACCGCTTGTGTAAACGTGGGCCTTTAGCTCAGTTGGTCAGAGCATCCGGCTCATAACCGGCGGGTCCTGGGTTCGAGTCCCCGAAGGCCCACCAACTACACAAACAACTTAATACATGGGAAGATTCCCGAGCGGCCAAAGGGAACAGACTGTAAATCTGTCGTCACTGACTTCGGTGGTTCGAATCCACCTCTTCCCACCACATAGGGTTTGCCAAGTTTGGCAGACCCTTTTGTTTTGCCTTGAAAAGCCTTTATTTTAAAGGTCTTTGGGGTTGTGGCCGTTCTGAAACATCTTTACGAAAATTCACCCAAATTCACTTGAGTTTACGAAAATTGTGGTAAATTCGTGGTAAGTTCTGAATGCATCACCTCTTTTCCATTACAGCGGTTTGCCAGAAATGCAGACTCGACACATGCAAGGAACTAAACACTGTTTCCTATTCATAAAAAGTGTAGAATTCTACACTTTTTGTGAATAGATATGGTGGAGTGCGTCAACTCAAATTCAAAGACTGACAATTCATTGAAGCCGTCACCTTTTTCAAAAGAAGAAATGATGGATTACTATTCCAGGCTTGAAAAGGAACTCACCAAGTGTTTCGGCAAGCCCACGTCTTTTGAGCCGTTGAATAAGGAAAAGGCCGGACCGGCATTTTCAGAATATAAAGTCAATGAAGAATGCACTTTCAGAGTTGAATTCAGGCCTTCGGCAGGCAGTTATTATGTTTCGCTCAAATGCACAAACAGTGTTGAGAGAAAGCATTTCCTTATTCGCGAGGACAAAGATGCTCCCGGTGACGATTTCGATAAAGAAAACTACTACAAACCGGCAGGTAAGGACGACATTGTCACTGATAAGGAGACCGGCTATCAGTATGTGTAGAATCAGCTGCTTGTCAGCTTCAAACTGGGAACTCCGGATGACATGGAGAAGATGAACGAGATCTGCAGTGAGATCGGTGCCAAGGTCGTTGGATACATTAAGGCAACAAGTGATTTCCAGATCGAATTCGACCGTGACTTAACGTGTCAGGAACTCCTTAAGATCGCCGAAGAACTTAAGGAAAAATATTACTTCATAAGTTCAGTGTATTTGAATACGGCGTCGCAAGGGGACTGCCTCGATTGATCCGATCTCGCGTCCGTCCGGAACTTGTAAAAGTTTTTTGCTTTTTCTCTCTGTCTTCTAGTATAATTAATTAATCACAAAAATGAGGGATTGTCGGATGCTGGAACAACACGTAGTCAACAGGATAGACGATGCGATCGCCAACGGTTGGATCAAAGTCTATTATCAACCCGTTATCCGGACGCTCACTGGTGAGCTTTGCGGCTTTGAGTCTCTTGCACGCTGGATAGATCCTGAATACGGATTCCTTTCGCCTGCACAGTTCATCACTTCGCTTGAAGAGGCGGAACTCATATATAAACTCGATATCTTCATGATCGAGAAGGTCTGCAGCGACATTCACGACAGGCTAATAGCCGATCTGGACATGGTTCCGGTATCCATAAATTTCTCAAGACTCGATTTCCTGACCTGCGACATGCTCGAAGTGCTCGAGAATGCAGTAAACAAGTACGACATCCCGCGTGATTACATACATGTTGAGATCACTGAGAGCATGATGATTACCGATGGCGATTTCATGCAGGAAGTGATCGAAGGCTTCCGCGAAAAAGGTTTCGCCGTTTGGATGGACGATTTCGGGAGCGGTTATTCATCTTTGAACCTTCTCAAGGACTTCAATGTTGACGTCATCAAGCTCGACATGAAGTTCCTTTCGTCGATGAACGTTAAGTCCAAGGCCATTGTGAAATCACTCATAACGATGGCAAAGGATATCGGAATAAAGACTCTCGCGGAAGGCGTTGAGACGGAAGAAGAAAAAGACTTCCTTCATGAGATCGGCTGCGGAAGACTTCAGGGATTCTTTTACGGAAAGCCGCTGCCGCTCGAAGAAGCTTTTGCCAACGTCAGCGGAAAAGGCATAAAGACAGAGGCACGCAAATGGACTGCTTTCTACGACAGTGCCGAATACCATGTAAGGAGTACTGACGCACCGCTTGAACTCATAGTCTATGACGGAACTGACTTCAGAACGCTCTTCATGAATGATGCATACAAACTGCAGATCTTTGACGAGCTTCCGAATAACATAGAAGCTGACGGGAAGATCTATATGCCGGGATCCCCGCTCCTTAATCAGTATCGTACCTTTGCGGAGCTTTTGGCCAAGACCAAGAAACAAGAAGAATTTTACTATTCCGCAGGTGGACATTATCTGAGACTTGTCGCCCGCGAAGTTGCGGAGAATGACGGAAGCCACATGATCAAGGCTTCCATCTATAACATCACGGTCAGTAAGGAACGGGAGAAGACGGAGGAACTGGATTACAGGCTACGTGAGCTTTCCCATCTCTTTGTGGTAGTTCTGCTGTTTTGCCCCGAAGAGCAGAGGGTTACGCCGATACTCGGCAAGTTCAGGTTCTTCCAGGGACCTGAGAAGATGGACATGCACAAGTCCACTGAGATGATGGCAAACAGGAGCATTCATCCCAATGACAGAGCGCGCTACATTGAATTCATGGATTTCTCGACTTTCGGCGACAGGATCAAGAAGAGTCCGGTCGGTTTCATCGAGGAGGCTTTCAGGTTCAAGGACGAAGAAGGAAACTTCCATTGGGTGACGGCCACGATCCTTATGCAGCCCGGTTCAAACGGTAAGGAATTTCTGTATTGCATCAAGCCTTTGTCCGAAGTTTCATCAAAGACTATCCTTGAGAAAGGTGCTTCGGTCGGAAACATGATCAATTCCGAGGAGAATTCTCTGCTCTGGTATAACATTTTGTGGGGATCGAACATCAAGTTCTTCTGGAAGGACAAGGAACGCAGGTACATCGGTGCGAGCAAAGCTTTTCTTGACTATTTCAGGCTTGATTCCGCGGACGAGATAATCGGCAAACGCGGCGAAGACATGAAATGGCATTTGACTGACAGCGCATACGGCGATAGTGAAAATGATATCCTGAATCACGGGAGCAGTATTTTTGTAAGACCGTGCGAGTGCATAATCGACGGGGTTACGCATAGCACGGCTGTTATTAAATTTCCCGTCTATCGTGATGGTGAGATTGTCGGAATAATGGGTTACCTGATCGATATGGATGAAGCCAAAAAGAATCTCGGCGAGTTCGGAACGGCTCCCGAGGTCGATGAAGTTACAGGCGTAAAGAATACATACTCTTTTCTAAAAGCAATTGCGGAATTTTCCGATCAGTATCACTCCTTCAATAGGGATTACGGACTGATCCTGTTAAAGAACACGAAGAGCGACCGTATCCTTAAAGATTACGGCAAAGCATTCTCTGACAGTGTTCTCCAGAGGATCGTTGATGAGATAGTCGATGAAGTTGGCGATACGGGCATTGTCGCAAGACCGAACGACTCGGTATTGGCAGTGGTCACTTACGCCGATTCGCGCGATTCTATCAAAGCTGTCGCCGAAAAGCTGAAAGAGCAGATAGAATCAATAATATCGGTCGATGATAAGAGCATTACCATAAAGATCGCTTATTCGTTCAGGCTCAGAAGCGAAGAGGGAATGACCGACGAGCACATGTACGTTGATGCATTGGACGAACTCCGCGGTAATTAAGTTTTAGATCTTTTCCAATAAATAACAGTCACAGTTTAGTGGAAGCCGTTAATTCCATTACGTGCTTCTGTAATTTGGATCAAAATCAGTAAAGGAAAGACGTTATGGTAAGGACAAGAAAACCCAAGAAACCGCTGAGCAAGGGGAGAAGGATAGTAAGACGGATCTTCAGGACGATCGGAATGATCTTTCTCGTTCTGCTTGTCCTGTTTCTCATCTTTTTCGGAAAGACCCTCTTCAGGACTATTTACAAGAGCATTGATACCGGATATAAGCCGGTTGACGTGAAAATGACTACCGAGCAAAAACTCAAGGACTTGGATTACATGTACGATCTCGTGTGCCTTCAGAATCCCCGGAAGGAGCTCCTTGAGAAGGCTTACGGAATCTCTTATGAAGTGCTTTACAAGAAGTACCGCGATATCGTGATCAAATCAGAAAACGAATATGAATTCTTCTCATACATGACGTGCTTTGTCGCTGATCTTCCGGGACTGCACAATTTCATGGGGCTTCCTGATTATAAGCGTCATTGCGCTGATATGGGATATACCATGAATGAAATTTACGGAACTCAGGAAATGAAGAACTATACTTATTCCTGGCAGGAGTATTTGCGTGATGACGTAAAGAAATTCATGGCGATCAAGCCCGTAGCCTTACGTTACGTTGACGGAAACTACGTTGTGGTTTCGTCGGACAAAACAAAGCTTGACGTAAGATTTGCAGGCGGCAGGCTGGTTTCTCTAAACGGCAAAGATCCCAAGACCATGTGTTTTGAGGTGTTTTCCAGTTATTCTCCGACATATGATTGCGGGCATGACTGCTATTTCCGTTCACTCCTGTTCTTTAATGACAGGAGTGGGATCAAGTACACTGCCGAGATCCTCATGCCTGACGGCAATACGGTAACGACCGATCTCTATTGTGATTCCAGAGTTGAAATTGCGTTTTTGGACGGCAGCAGTACTTATCCTGATTCGCCGGCCGCGTCTGACAAGTCCTCTGAGAAGTCCGGTGATTCTCCGGCTGTTTCGGATCCGGACTATGTTCCCACTTCGTATAAGATCACTAAGGATGAAGCAAGAAAACTGGTATATCTGAATTACAAGGAATGCAACAGGCCCGAAGCGGAAAGACTGGTCAAAGAACTCCCAAATGCTTTGGATGAGGTCAATGCCGAAACGGTCATCATCGACCTGCGCTCCAATCCGGGCGGTACTTCTTCAGTCGCAAACAAGATGCTCCTGCCGATCCTTTTCAGCCACGACGTTGAGTTTAATTCGAGGAACGTGGGAAGACTCAACGATCATACGAAGCAGTTTGACACCGCAGTAAGCAGGCTTTTCAATACTGCGGACAGGAAGATCGAAAAGAAGGACGGATACTATTATTACAGAGAAGATGCAAGCGTAAAGGGACAGGCTACACGCAATTACAAGATCTACGTGCTGACTTCGCAGTCAACGTTTTCAACAGCCGATCTGATCGCCGTACTCTGCAAAAAATATGACAACGCGGTACTTGTCGGAACGAACACGGGAGGAGAAGGAGTAGGAGGTTATGCTGTCAACTGCATTCTTCCGGAGAGCCACTTCGCATTCGTCTACGTGCCTACGGTAAACGAAGATTACCCCGAGGACAGCTTCAAAGGAATACAGCCTGACGTTTATTCCCCCGGTACCCTTGAAGAATCCCTGTTAACCAAGGAAATGGAGAAACAGGGCAAAGACTATGATTCCTACGAGAGCCGCCAGAAATGGGACGGCACTCTGAAAAAAGTCCTGAACATGGTTGATGGAAAGTAAAAACATAAGGTGATTTGAAATGAAAGAGATTAACTCGTTCCTGAAAAAGATACCACTTGTAGCGGGAATCCTGGCTTTGCTGACCGGGTTGGGAGGCATAGAACTGGTTAACACCGAAGTATGACGCATCCGGCACGGAAGACGGTAACATTCACGATCAAGGTAAAGTAATGATCTGATATGCATCAAAAAGAGACCGGGTAACGACATTCGTACCCGGTCTTTTTGGTTCCCACTGAGTATGTAATTTTTCTTCTTTATTGGCCTTAACTAAGCTGATAATTCAGATCTTTTCGTAGAGGTCGGTGTATTCACACTGGCCCGGCGCTTTCATATGACGGAGCAGGTAACACTTCTTGCCCTTTGAATTAACGAAAGGAACTGCAGAATTGATCGACTTGCTTGCGATCGCGGTATTGTACATCTTCTTGGTCTTTTTGCTCTTGTCATACTTCAGGATTTCGGTTTTCCACCATTTCTTTACACTTGACTTGACCTTGGAGTTGAAAGAACTGCTTGTAAGACCCAGGAGTTCCAGCATTTCGTTCTTGGAGAGTTTCTTTCCGGTCTCTCTTGAAACGTTATATACGTAGTATTCGTCGCCTTCCATGCCTGCATCAAGATTGACGGTGATCATTATGGAAACGTACTTCTTGCCGATGTAATACGAATATTTGACGACGCTGTCGTTTTTCTTTGCTATTGGGCTGAATTTCTTAGCAATCTCTTGGTTTATCTCTGATGTGCTGACGCCCTCGATCGTTACCTTGGGGTATTTGGTCGTGAACTTTCCGTAAACCGGGACCTTGAATGATCTGCTGTAGGCATTGGTAACAGTTGTCTTGCCTATTGGCTTCGGTGTAGGGGTAGCTGCTTCGGTTGTCGTTTCGGATGTTGTCTCCGATGTGGTAGTTTCTTCTTCGGTGGTTTCCTCAGAAGCAGTAGTTTCCTCTGTAGTGGGTTCCTCTGTGGTGGTTTCCTGTTCGCTTTCAGGAGTCTCTGAAGAAGACGGCTCCTCGGTTACCGAAGTGCTTTCTGAAGTGCTCTCTTTGCTTGGCAGCAATCCTGACCCGTTGCATGCGGCCAGAGAAAATAGCATGCTTGCCAACATGAATACTGCTATGATCCTTTTACTCATATGACTCACCCCTGATGCGATATGTATTTCAAACCCGTGATGAAAGCCTGACTTACATCACATGCTAATTATATTCCTTATGAGCTTAATCTATAAGGCAAAACTCACATTAGGCTGCCATTATTACAGCGACACGGCAGATGCTCTGACAGATGACGCTTTTAAACGTTTCTTTGCCGACAATCCGGCGTATCAGGTTAAGCAGTATCTCTTGATCGACAATGACAATCCTTCGGAAAAAGAGAAAAGTGCGAAAACCGCTGAATAGAACTGCCACTTCCCACCACAACAGGGTTTGCCAAGTTGGGCAGACCCTGTTGCTGTTTGCAAATAAGGACAGGACTCTAGATACATACGGGCTTTTTCTTCCATTTGGGTGTATTTGAGATTATACTTAAATACATTTGATAGACTGTGTTTTGTGACTATAAGGGAGGTCTAACATGAAGCATATAAAGATCACATCAGTTTTGTTATCCGTTGCTATGTGTGTATCGATGGTGATGGCACCTGTTTCTGTTATCGCTGATGAAACGGAGGCTCCGGCCGAGACACAGACAGAAGTGACAGAAAAAGAAAAGCCTGAAACAAAAGAAGCACAGGCGCATGAAGAACCGGAAAAACAACCTGAAAAAAATGAATCTGAACAGGCCGGTGAGACAGAACCGGCCCAGCCTTCTGAAGATGCAAAAGAAGATAAAGAAGCTGCTGAACCTGAGGATAAGGAAGCGGAAGAGACTGTTAAGGAAGCAGAACAGGCTGAAACAGGCAGAAAAGAAGACAGACATGCAGTTCCGCCCAAAAACGAGCAGGTTCCGGCTACTGAGATATCATCTGTTCAGATTACACTTGACGCACCTGCGATCGGAGCGAATCCTGACTATACGGCAACATTCCCTTCAAACGCAAACTATTATTCCGAAGCATTTAGTAATGAGTATTACGAAAATTACATTCGTTGGCTTGATGTTACAAATAATACTTTTATGTATAAGGATAGCGCCAAGTTCGAGGCTGATCATGAATATCAGGTCGTGCTCTTCTTGACAGCAAGGGATGGATATTGTTTCACAACTAGTACAACAGCTAAAGTGAATGGTAATAACGCAAAAACATCAATTGATGAAAGCGGTCTCCTTAGGGTTACTTACAATTTCCCGAAGCTTCGGCTTGTAAATTTAGCTTCTGTAGAAGTTAGCATTGATGTGCCTGTTGCTGGCTCAAAGCCGGATTACGATTTGGATTTCCCAAAAGGAGCTCTTTATTATTCCGAAAATAACGATAACCAAATCTATCGGAACGATATTCGTTGGCAAGATAAAACAGACAACAACAAAATTCTTGATCCTGATAGTGCTGTGTTTGAGACGGGACACGAATATGTTGTTTATATATTCCTGACAGCAAAAGCAGGATATAAATTCTCTGAAAATACAAAATTCACGCTGAACGGAAAGGAAGCAACCTTGTATTTCTTAAATGGTAATGGTGATACGCTCGGCATAGTTTATACCTTCAAAACAGTACTTACTGAGATATCATCTGTTTCCGTTACTTTGAAGGCACCTGTCGCCGGTGCAAAGCCGGAATATACTGCTGTACTCCCATCCGGTGCAAACTATTATGTGGAAAATCAGTCCTCGATTGCATATGTGCGTAATGGAATTAAGTGGCGTGATATGAGTACATCAACCGATCTTGATCCTGATAGTGATGAGTTTACGGTTGGACACTTGTATGAAGTTTCTTTCTACCTGTCAGCAAAGGACGATTATACTATTTCAAATAATATAACAGTCCAGATAAACGGGCAGACTGCAACGACAAGTTCCTATTTTGGCCATCTTCTAGTCTGTTATACTTTCCCGGCATTAACATCTGTGAATACTCTTAGCGTCACGCCTAAAACTGCGAAAGTCAAATACAAGAAACTGAGGAAAAAGAAGCAGACAGTTGCACGTTCCAAGGTTATGAATGTGCAATACGCTCAGGGTAAAGTGACATATAAGCTTACGGGCGTAAAGCGCGGCAAGTCAAAGAAGTACAAGAAGTATTTCAAGATCAATTCCACAACAGGAAATGTGACCATCAAGAAGAAACTCAAGAAGGGAACTTATAAGGTCACATGCGTTGTAACAGCGGCAGGCGATTCCAACTATAAGGCAGGAACCAAGACGGTAACATTTACGATCAAGGTAAAGTAATGATCTGATATGCATCAAAAAGAGACCGGGTAACGACAATCGTACCCGGTCTTTTTGGTTCCCACTGATAATGTGATTTTTCTTTTTTTTTTGGTTTAAGCGTGGTTTAAGCCTTGCTTTACGAGCTCGAAGTGTACTGCCTGTTCTTGTTTTCCAAAGTGTTTTTCAAACTTTTTTTAAGATAATCAACACTCATGTTCCGGGGTGTTGATTAAGCATCAGTAAGACCATGCATTGCTGATGGTTTGAGGCCTTTTTCACTGCAATAATGAAGCCATCAAACAAACACTAAACCAAAAACAAAAACACACAAACTTAGGAGGAACAAAAAATGGACGGCAAATCTTTTATTTTCATCGTATCTTTTCTCGTAGCAGGAGTTCTCGCAGTTTTAGGAGTT
>CACYMP010000018.1 GCA_902775565.1 Oscillospiraceae bacterium | reverse complement strand
ATACTCTTTGAATTACTTAACGCCAAAAGAGTATAGAGAAAAATACAGTGCTTGAATAAAAACAGAGAATATCGTGTCCAAAATATATTGACTAGTGCATTTTTGCCGATTTAGTAGGTAATCCGGGGCGCGCAACTGGTTTTCGAAGCGAAAAAATACCTACAAAAATGAAGATTTTGTGTTTTTTATAGGTATACATCTTATGGTATCTGACGGATTACAGATATAAAAGGCAAAACAGACGATTTCGACCGTAAATAGCGGTGGTATGGCGAAACGGTAAGTTCTGTGCGTGATATAATGACCGTATCTTACGGGGAGTATTTATGAGGACGATCAATATCGAAGCCGGAATGCCGAGCTCACAGCAGGCCATGACCACGCTGAACAACCGCATTTACGCCGAGCGCGCATCGGGTGCGAAATGCGCGAAGATCATTCACGGCTACGGTTCGACCGGAAAGGGCGGGACGATACGCACCGTGTGCCGCCAGAAGCTTCAGGAATACAGAAGACGCGGCATGATCAAAGACTACTGCTACGGTGAGTCTTTGGGACCTTTCAGCGAGGACGGAAGAAGGTTTGCCGAGAAGTGCCCCGAGATCAGAAAAGATATAGACTGGGGACGCGAGAACAACGGCATAACGGTCGTGATGTTCAAATGACAGGGCGCGCGTCAACCAGGTGACGGAAGGAGATAAATATGAAGATCGCATTTTTCGATGCTAAAGATTACGACATGAATTCGTTCATCAAAGCCAACAAGGATGGACGTTATGAGATATCGTTCTATGAGACGAGGCTTACGAAAGACACGTGCCGCCTGGCTGAGGGAAGCGATGCGGTGTGCGTTTTCGTAAACGACGATGTTAACCGCGAGGTCATCGACGAGCTCGTGAAAATGAACATCAGGCTCATCGCTTTGAGATGCGCGGGATACAACAACGTTGATATCGAATACGCATACGGCAAGATCCACGTCGTGCGCGTTCCTGCTTATTCACCCTATGCGGTTGCTGAGCATGCGATGGCGCTGCTTTTGACGTCGATCAGAAGGATCCACAAAGCGTACATCAGGACGAAGGATTTCAACTTCAGCTTGAACGGACTTACGGGCTTTGACCTGCACGGCAAGACCGTCGGCGTTGTGGGAACCGGCAAGATCGGCAGGATCTTCATTGATATCTGCAGGGGCTTTGGAATGAATGTCATCGCGTACGATAAGTTCCCTGCAAAGGACAGCGGCATTGAGTACGTGTCGCTCGATGAACTCTGGGCCAGGAGCGACATCATTTCGTTCCACTGCCCGCTCACTGACGAGAACAGGCACATGGTGAACGCTGAGACGATCGCAAAGATGAAGAAGGGTGTTGTGCTCATAAACACGTCCAGAGGCGCTCTGATCGATGCTGAGGCGCTTGTGGAGGGCATAAAGGCACGTCAGGTCGGCGCGGCCTGCCTCGACGTGTATGAGGAAGAATCAAACGTCTTTTTCCATGACTATTCGGGCCACATCGTTGATGACGATATCCTCGCAAGGCTTATCTCGATGCCGAACGTCATTGTCACGTCGCACCAGGCGTTCCTTACGGAAGAAGCGCTTTCGAATATTGCGGACACGACGCTCGGAAATGTTGAAGAGTTTTTCGCGAACGAATACAGCGCGAACGAGGTCTGCTACAAGTGTCCGCAGCTGGCCGACTGCAAGCAGGATCATAATAAGAAGTGTTTCTGATAAATTTACATCTAAAGGTAAAGGTCAAGAATAATGGCGAATGAATTGACCGGAAAAGCAAAAGAACTCGCGAACGGCGGAAAATACAAAGAAGCCGTCAAGCTCTTAAACAGTAAAGAAGTAAGCGATAAGGAAGATCCTTCCGCGTTGCTCCTGTTATTGCTCTGCAGCTATCAGGTAAACACGGTTAAGCAGCTTTTGAAGAAGGCCACCGTTAATCTGAAGTCCGTCGAGCTTTTCGCGAGACGTCCTGAGCTTAACAAGCTCGCGGTCATCCTTCAGAGCAAAAAGAATGACTTTGTGGCTTACATAATGGAATACTGCTATCTTGCAATGATCCTTGCAGGCGAAACTGACGAATCGATCCGAGGTCAGATGGAAAGACCTGTTGTCACATCAAACAAGCGCGAGTCCGCTTTTTCGAGAATGGACAAAGATGACGAGCCGGAATTACTCAGAGCCAGATTGATCGAAGAGAGTGAATTCGACCCGATAGAGGAATTGGATGACATCGGGTTCAGGTTCAGGCGCGGGCTCGAAAACCCGGACGTAAGCCTTTTATCCGCAGGCGCTTCGCTTGCATCAGACCTGTTTACGTTTAATTTGCGCGCATACGCAGATGCTGATTGCTCCACTGACAGAAGTGGTCTTTACTATTACCGAAAGACTGCCGAAATGCCAAGCATTTATGAGCGCGAGCCTTCCAATCCCGATCCGTCCGGGATGAGAACAAGATCCGTATTTGACAACTCAGGGATCAGGAAGGTCCCTCATACGGATGAGGAACGCATGGCGCGCATGAATGAGCTCATCCTGCTGATAAATGAGGAAGAGAAGACGTTATTGCCTTAATAGTGACTAAAAGACTTTTTTACCGCAGGTGTAAAACTACAGTAAGCATAATGTTAATGCTTGCAATATCTTTTGGCATCGCGGCATGTTACACTTTGGGCAGGAGCGAAGCGCTTTTCGCGCGGCGAGCCAAATAAACAAAGGGTGAGGTACAAGACATGAACAGGATACTTTTCGATATCGCTGATCCTCCGATGCCTGAAACGAGTGGTCTGGCCGTTATTGCTGTCATCATAATAGCTGCGATGGTCTTGTTTTTCGTAGCCGCAAGCGTGGTGGTCCTCGTGATACTTCTCAAGAAAAAGAAGAACAGGGCGCAGGCCGCTGCAATGGGGCAGGGCTTAGGCCAGGCTCAGGCGCCGGCTGAAACTGGGAATCCCGGCAATTGAAAACGAAAAACATCTACACGGCAAGAATAGCCGCAGATGAAGAGCTCCTTGATGTGCTCTTTGATGAGCGTTTCCGCGAATTTAACAATGTTAAACCGGGCGACAGATTCCCTGTTTCCATTACGAAATGTTGATATTGAAATACTTACACGGACCGGTGCAACTTTTCCCGGCTTGTATCTGTGATTAGAGTATAGGAAAAGAGCATAGTTTTTCCCTGATTGGGTGATCTGTAAAAGGGAGTAAACACATGAAGAGAACCGTGGCGTCAGTATTACTTGTGGCGGCAGTCCTGACTGCCGTTGTCTTCTGCATCATCGAAAGGAACAGGCTTGCGTCAGAGATCGCTGCCCAAACTGATCCGCCCATTGTTACTCTGCCGACGAAAAAGGCCGATGACCGCTATCACGCAGGTCCAAGGAACACGGAAGCAGCCGATTACGGCGAGGGCAGAACCGCTGATCTTTTGGAGCTGATGAAGAATATCACAGGCAGAAAATACTATATTGCTGCCGCGTATATTGAGGATTTCTTTGAACAAAGATTCGAAAAATCATCGTACGCACTGATTACCGATCACCAGGTGTATGAGAAAGGTGAAGACCAGCATCACTACTTCAATTCGATGAATGTGTCGTCGGAGGGACTCACATTCGACAGGTTTATCTTTATCGCGAACCAGGAATACGGCAACGTCTACAAGCTCGAGTTCGAAAGCTCGTCCAATGTGTCGGGATATACGGTGGATGAAATGCGTGAGTACTTTTCGCGTCTCGAAAAGGAACTCACCGAATGCCTCGGAAAACCCTCAGATCAAAGACCGTTAAGCGATGAGAAGCCGGAACGCGCATTCGCGGAATATAAGATAAATGAAGAATGCACATTTCTGTTGGAATATTATCCTTACGGCGGCGGCAATGGCTCAATAAAGCTCTGTTGCACGAACAACATTGAGAGAAAGCATTTCCTGATAGGCGGCGAAGCTGACGATGCAGACGCGGAAAACAACAAGGACAAAGAGAATTACTATAAATCACCCGGTCCGGACGATGTCGTCAAGGATCCTGAATCCGGTTTTGTTTATGTAAAGAATCAGCTCCTGGTAAGCTTTAGCGCAGGCACTCCCAATGCCAGGGAGAAGATGGAAAAGGTATGCGCCGAGCTCGGAGCGAAGATCGTGGGTCACATTGAGCTCACGAGTGATTTCCAGATCGAATTTGACCGCGACGTATCTTGTAAAGAGCTGCTTCAGATCGCAGAAGAGCTTAAGGAGAAATACTATTTCGTATCCGGTGCATATCTCAATACGGTAACAGAGGGTGATCCGCTGGATTAACAGACAACATAATCTGTTTAAAATGTCGATTAAGCATCAGAAAGGGCCCCGATTAGTGATTGGCGGAGCCCTTTATTCTTGCGATACTTAACTCGTAAATACTGCTACGGCAGTTATACCGCACAACACAGACATTTTTCTTATTTGCGGTGTTTTTTGGTTGAACGGCGATTGGTAAATACCGGTCGTCGTTTCAATTTTTGGGGGTATACCTCATTTGGGAATGGGCAGAAGGCTTCTCGTTGCCGCCTTGTACTCAGCGTAGCCGGGCTTGGCCGACTGCCTTTTGTCTGCCATCGGGATGCTCACCGTGAAGAACATGATGGTGTTGGCCAGAGCGCCCGCGATGAGCCACCAGCGAGCGGGCATGACCGATACGGCCTGGATCGCGACGCCCCACCACATCAGTATCTCGCCTAAGTAATTCGGGTGCCTTGCGTTATGCCAGAGGCCGGTGCGGATGAGGCCGTGCTCGCCGCTCCTGCGGTATTTCTGCATCTGCATGTCAGCGAAAAGCTGCAGCGTCGCCGCACCTATGCAGATGACCGCTCCCGCTATGCTTCCAATGTTCGCGCTGTGTTCTTCCCTGATCGCGAAAACGGCGGGCAGCGTGCACAGGTAGACTATCAGGGTGGGCATCATGTGAATGCCCGCGAAATTAAGCAGCGGATAGATCTTGCCGTTCTTCTCCCTGAGCATGGTGTAGCGCCAGTCCTGGTGGTTAAGCCCGCCGAAACAGTACGCCCAGTTGAATGTGAGGCGCACGCCCCAGTAAACGATGGAGATCAGCAGCAATATGGTTGCCGGGGTCAGGTTGTAGAACAGCGCGAAAACGCCTGCGATCACTATGGGCTGCACGCTCCAGTAGGGATCGTAAACTGATGCGTTGTTGAAAGCATTGCTGAACAGGTACACGAACACCGTGGCGATGCAGTCGGCGATCAGGAGCTTTGCCCAGAACCTGAACGGCAGGAGCATATACGCCCAGATGCCGATGCACGCTGCAACTATATAGATGCACGCGATGATGACGATGCTCGCCGCTTTGTTTTGCCTGAGAGAACCCATATCTTATCTGAGCTTGTTGCCGTCCGAAAATGCTTTTCCCACGACATCGCCCAGCGCAACATAGGTGTTGTTGCACGGATCGAAAGTGATGGGCTTTAACTTCTTGGGGTCGACCTTGCCGTCGGTGATGACGCTGTCGTCAGCCGATACGTTGACGATCGTGCCGATGAGGATGCCGTCCTCAAAGCTCTTTACGGTGCATTCGAGGGCCATCGGGAGCTCGTCGATGAGAGGAGCGTCAACGAACTTGCTCTTTGTTGCGTGGAAGCCCGCCTTTGCAAACTTGTCGGGAACGTTCCTTCCCGAAGCGATGCCGACATAATCGCATGCGACCATCTGATCTTCTGTCGCCATGCTGACCGTGAATGCTTTTCGAACGGCGAGGTTATCTGTGGTCTTGTGCTCGCCTAAGCTTATCGTGATCTCCTGATAGTCGGTCGTGATGCCCCACGCCGCGTTCATTGCGTTGGGGTTGCCGTTCTCGTCGTAGGTCGCGATGATGAGTACCGGCTGGGGTAACATAATGGGCTTTGCCCCGAAATCTGTTCTGCTCATGGTAATGCTCCTTCCTTTATTTGACTAATTCTGTAAATCCTTTGATCTTGCCTGACTGGGCCTTGGGCTCTTCGTCGCCTTCGATGACCGACGCTCCGTCGATCTTGCCGTCTTTGATGAGGATCTTTATGCAGAGGTCCTTTAAAGTGAACCTGAACGTGCCTGTAACCGTGACGGCGCCGCCTTCTTTTCGAAGGAAGAAGAAATAACCGCATTTCTTGGAGAACGAGCCGATCCTGATGAACTTTATGAAGGCCTCGAGTTCACTCTTGTCCGCACTGTTTCTCAGGCCGTCCGTCATTATTGCCTCAAGTGCTTCATCGGTCACGGTCTCGAAATACGATCCGTCCTTCAGGACCGTTTCGTAAGTGTTAAGGACCGTGATGATTATCTTCTCAGCCTTATCCCTGCCGGGGTGGCCGATCCCGCTGATGCTGTTGTATATTGGGCTTTCGAACGCGCCCTTGGAATTGAGTCTTCCGATACAGAGATTGGCAAGTCCCAGGTTGGCACCGACCGGCCTCGACTTTCCGCCTTCTTTTTCATAGAAGGCCGCATAGCCCGAGTAGAAGACCCTGTATTTCACATTGCCTTTCGTGAGGTCCACGCGGCAGTTTACGAACTCCCAGCGGCCTTCGCCACTGTACTCTTTGCGGCTTGAACAATTGCCGCCCGAGAAGCTGAATCCCGACCAGTCCTCAAGCCCGAAAAGGTATTCCAGGCCTTCATTCATGTCGTAAGTGTTATCCAGGACGGCATCGCAGAAAAGGCCCTTCAAAGCCTTTTTGTCGTTGTTCTGCAGGGCGCGCTTTATCTCTTTCCCGTAGTAGTCTTCGAAATCGTGTGCGGTCGAAAAGCTGCGTGCTTTATCATCTTCTTTTCGCTCCTCGCGCTTTCTTTCCATGCGGCTCTCGAGGTTCTCCTTGAAATCCCCGATTATGCTGCATCCCGTCACCGGAATGAACGAGAAGATGAGGAGGGCGCAAACGGCCTTGATCAGTGTCTTTTTGAGGTTTTTCATAATTTATCTCTTTGCTTTAATAGCGTTAATGATGCCGGCCACAAGCAGGATGCTCGTGCCCAACAGACCGGCAAGCCCCGTGATGTTTACGAGCGGATGAGTAGGTCTCTGATACAGGTGCGCCAGATGATCGTAGAGGAACAGCATGCAGAACAGCCAGACCGGCGTCACTGCAAAACAGCATATCGCAACGATCGCGTGAGCCTTTTTCGACACGAGTGATCCTCCCCTTTCTTAATATGCACATTATAACATTATGGGTTCAGGCGGGCGTCGCGGCGGCGATGCCGTTGTGTTGACGGCGGGCGGTGTGCGTATGCGGCACCATGGCCTGAGCAGGCGTACATACGAAAACCGCGTTTTCAATGAATTTATCCGTGCATTTTGGCAGTTTTTGCCCCGTCCAGCGTGAAATGTACATACGAAAACGGACTTTTTCCGGAAAATATACGTGCGCAAAGGCTTTCAGAGGCCGTTTTCGATGAAAATGCACATATAAAATCGGACTTTTTTCGAGTTTCGTATGTACGCAAAAAAGCACCTACTATTAGATTTTCAAAAATGCGAAATCTAATAGTAGGTTTTTGCATTTTTAGGCTGTTTTTGACGCCGACCTACTATTAGGATCAAGAAAAAACGAAATCTAATAGTAGGTTTTGCCGGAAAAAGCTGTTTTCGAGCTCAAACCTACTATTAGAATCAGACTTTTAAAATTTCTAATAGTAGGTGGTCAGCAAAGGCCCTGATTTTCGCCTTTTCAGGGACAGCAAAAGATATGCCGGCGAAAAAAATTAAAAAATTTTCGAAAAAAGTGAAACCATCCGACCCGAAATTGCACTATTATAGTCGAACGGCCGTTCAGAAAACGAATTTTTGAGGTGAGACGATTGAATGACGCAAAGGCGCTGGCCTTACTGAAATCAGGTGACCAGGAAGCACTGGAGTGGTTTATCGATAAGTACAGTGCGTACGTCGGTACCGTGGTAAACAGCATTCTCGCGAGTTCCATGACTCATGAGGATGTGGAGGAAGTGACGGCGGATGTGTTCGTTACTTTGTGGCAGTCCGCGGAAAAACTTGTTCCTTTGAACCTGAAAGGGTATTTGAGTCGCGTGGCACGCAGCCTTTCCATGCAGAGATTGCGGGAGCGGGTGCAGGTGCTGCCTTTGGACGAGGACATTCTTATCTTAGATGAAGATTCGGTTTTTGACAGCCTCGAGCGCGAGGATCAGGACAACGAGATCAGAAAGCTGGTCTATTCCATGCCTCAGCCCGACAAAGAGATCTTTTTGAGATTCTATTACTACTGTCAGAGCGTTTCGGTTATCGCTAATCAAATGCAGATGAACCCGTCCACGATCAAGACCAAGCTAAAGCGCGGGCGCGAGCGGCTCCGTTATTACCTCAGCAATATCAAAAACGACAGGAGGCGATCAGAATGCAGATAAACATACGTGATCTGATGGAAAACATCGAAGATTCTTCCGTTGATATGGAAGATAAAAACGTCGTCTCCTCCGAGAGGATCAAGGAGTTGACTAAAATGAAAATAAATCAGAATGAATACGGTTTTACAAAAAAGCGCAGTTCAAAGAAGAAGTTCGTAACGGTTCTCATTGCCGCTGCAATGGTTTCCGCTCTGGGAATCTCTGCATACGCGGCATTCAAGGGCGGCCTGGAAGGTGTATCTTTCGGCGATCCGACGGATCCGTCCGGTACAACTACTACTGAACGTATCGAGGTCCCGGTCGGCCCCGACGGCCAGGCAACTGATGGCGGATATGCATATGAACCGCCCAAGAGCCATATGATCTCTTTGCAGGGCTATTCGGACACAAACGAATTCAAGGCTTCGAAAGAGTGGTACGAGTTCGAGGATAAATATGACCAGGACTGGAAGATCGTTGACGCTTACGATAAGGAATGCAAGAAGACCGGAAAAGATCCGTTTGAGGAGAAGTATCCCGGATACGGCATCTACTCACAGGAGATGGCAGACAAAGCCGATGAGTTAATAAAGAAATACAACCTTAAGCTCCGCGGCAAGTTTATCAATGGCCACAGCAACCCGGAAGATCCGTCAGATACATCGATCCGTGAGAATGAGCTGAAAGAAATGTTCGGCGATATCTGGGATGACAAGATCCACGGAGTCGGATACTGCTATGAAAACGGAACTTTCTCACTTGATGCAGACTATGAGAAGGTATCATTCCAGATCAGAAGAGTCATGAAGGGAACTTTTGATACCGTATATCTCAACGTCGGAGATATCAGCCAGTACAAGCAGTGGACGTATAAGACAAAGAGCGGAGTTGAGGTCTCGATCGCTCTTCAGGACAGAAGCGGCGTTGTTCTCGCAGTAACTCCCAAGGGATTTGTAGCCATCAACCTTTGCCCGAGCGAGGATGAGAATGGTAACCCCTTAAACTATACAAAGGAACAGATCGAGGAATTTGTTGACCACATTAATTTCAACAACCTCTGATCCGGGAACAGATAAGAAACGAAAGCCCTGCAGGCGCCATACCTGCAGGGCTTTTCTCATTTTATTCTTCAACCGGAACTATCGACGCGGGCGATACCCATTTCATCTTTTTGCAGAATTCTTCCAGGAATATGTTGATACCTTTGTGGTCGACGGTGGCCCAGATCGTGGTCACGCTCGTGCCCATAGAGTACACACCATAGACGGTCGTCGTATTTCCGTTCTTTAAGTATGTGATGGTGTAGGAACAATTCTCGTCCTCGACTTGTTTTCCATCGTCTTTTTTCATCCAGAGTTCTTTTGCAGCCTGCTCGTATGTGCGCTTGGTTTCCTGTTCGGTTCGAAACTCAGCAGTATGGACGGAGGTTGTCTGAACGCCTGATTTATTCTGCTCGGCAACGAAGGCTGCCATGAAACAGACAGGCTGATATTTGGGGAGCTTCAGGCTCTTGTTGAATTCCTTGAGAAAGCGTTTTTCTGCTTCTTCGTCATAACAGAAATAATATGATGCGGCCTTTGAACTGTTCTTCAGCTGCAGACTGGTATTGAGGAGTTCGGAATACGTCCGGACATTCTTGACGCCACAGCTTGTCAGGCTTCGCTCGACTTTGTCTATGGTCCTGTTGCTAAAAAGGTGACAGCCCGCCATGCTGACGGCAAACAAGGCGATGATCAGTACTGAAACGCTTTTTCCTAATACCTTCATGTCAGGCCTCCTTTTACTTGCGCTTGAAAAGCTTATATCCTTCGGGCACGCGGTCGCCGAAATAGTTCACGTGGGCATCGATCTCCTTGCGTATCTCCTCGTAATTGTCCCAGGTGGTGCTGTCGAAGTTGTAGGATGTGACGAGGTAATCGAAATAGCCCTTTTTTATCAAGCGGTCCTGCTGTTCCAGGATATCGGGAAAATCCTTTTCCATGCTCAGGTAGCAGTAATACCTGTTCTGCGGCAGGACGCCCGCGGCGGTGTAGAAGCCGCAGTCCATTATGTCGTAAGTCAGTATTTTCGCGCCGGGAGTCTTTTTGATCTCTTCAGCGAAACGGTACTGCGCAAGATAGTCCTTCGGCTTCATCATCAGGTACGAGTTCTTGTTCTGTATCAGCGCGTCGGCGTAGAACACGCAGAGCACGACGGTTATCAGGACCGGGATGAGACGTGTCTTCGTTTTTGTCTTTTTATCGATGAAGGCCAGGGCCTTGCAGATGGGGATCAGGACAAGGCAGAAGCTGTACGCCAGGATGTACGCATAGTAGAAGATGACCAGTGGCCTCATGAACACGACTCCGGCTGCGAAAACAAACGTCACCGCAAAGAAGAACAGCGTCTTTTTGAGGTGCTTTTTGCCTGCGAAAAAAGGCGATATGAGCGACAGCACCAGCATGATGCCGAAAACGCGATATTTCCTGCCCGTCACGACGAGCGAGAAGATCGGGCTGTAGATGTACTTGATAACGGGGACCGTTGCAAGGCCTTCAGGTTCTCTCGAGGAATTGTGGAAGCGTACGATGTTGTAGAAATATGCTTCCCAGAGGTATTTGAGCGAGCCCGTTGCGGCGAAATATATCAGTATGGGGAGCGTCAGGGCAATAAATCCCGCAGCGAACCTCCACACGAGAGACCAGAGCTTTTTGAAGTCTTTGCGCTTGATCGTGAGCACGAGGATATAGAAGCAAAAGCCGCCCATGAAGCCGATGAAGGTGTACTTGATCCAGAAAAGGATGCCGGTGATGACGCCGCAGATGACGGCTTCTTTGCCGGAAGGCAGCCCGTCGCCCTCAACGATCGCCTTAAGGCCGAAATAGAAAGCGACCGAGAGCAGCGGGAAACAGAGCTCTTCTGCGTTGCCGCCGTAATTGAACATCCTTAACGTATATGTGATTCCGATAAGCACCGGCATGAGCATGACAGCGTACTTCGGAGGCTCGGTGAAAAGCTTGACGGTCTTCCACGAGAAGATCGCAAACACCGATGCCATGACGCATTCGATGATCCATGCGCCGGTGAAGGACTTTTCGCTGATGAGGGCCGCTAAGGCATAGATGAAATAAAGCAGCGGGCCCTTCTGCTCGTAGAGGTCCCTGTAAGGAACCATGCCGTGAGTGATGCCCCTGCCGACCGTGAAGAAGCAGTTGATGTCGTTCCACGGGTTGAACGGGTAGAGCGGCGAGCATGTCGAAACGACCGTCAACGTTACCGTTGCCGCCGCAATGAGAATGATGATCTCGGGTATTGTAAGCTTGCTCTTCGTGGCCATGTGATGATTATATCATGTGGTGGGGCTGGTGAACGGCGCAGAACCAAGGTCTGCGATGGGTGTACATACGAAAACCGCTTTTTCTTCGAATTTATACGTGCATTTTGGCCGATTTTGCCCTGATCAGCGCGAAATGTACATACGAAAACGGACTTTTTCTTAAAATTATATGTGCGCAAGGCCTTTCGGAGGCCGTTTTCGATGAAAATGCACGTATAAAAACGGACATTTTCCTGTTTTCGTATGTATTCGCAATTGAACTGCTATTGATTTTGAGAAAAACCAGAAAAACTATAGCAGGCGTCACGCGTTACGCTGTTAACCGGGCAGGTTTTGGCAACTCAGTGCGCGCAAACGGCAACTTGCGTCAGTGGCTGTTGAATGCGCTTTTGTGCTCTGTTAGTTTTGAGCCGGGCAGCCTGATGAAGAGCATGAAGGAGTTTTCTATGATAAACGCGAAAAGGGTATGTAAGAGTTTTGGATCCAGAGAGGTCTTGACCGGGATCGACCTGAACATCGGGAAAGGCAAGATATTCGGGCTTTTGGGGCCTTCGGGCGCGGGCAAGACGACGCTGATAAAGATAATCACGGGGCAGCTGGCAAAAGATTCGGGCGAGGTCACGGTGTTTGGCAAGGACGTCAATACACTCACCGGCGCCGACAAAAAGAGGATCGGCATCATGATGGACGACCACGGTGTTTACGACAGGCTGTCGTGTGCCGACAACCTCAAGATCTTTGCCGATATTTACGGTGTTCCGCATGACAGAATCGACAAAGCGCTCGAGCAGGTCGGCCTTGCCGGGAGCTACAAAAAGCCCGCAATGAAGCTGTCCAAGGGCATGAAAGTACGCCTCCGCCTGGCAAGAGTGCTGCTGGTATCGCCTGAGATAATGTTTCTCGACGAGCCCACGAGCGGACTCGATCCCGTGACGACGAAGCAGATCCACAAGCTGATCAACGATCAGAAAGACAGGGGCTGCACGGTCTTTCTCACCACGCACAATATGGAGGAGGCGACAGTGCTCTGCGATGAGGTCGCGCTGCTCAACGAAGGTAAGATCGTGGAGCGCGGCGCGCCGGATCAGATATGCAGAAGATATAACCACAAAAAGACTATCAGGCTGCATCTGAAGAGTGGGGAAGACATTGAATTGGAGCATTCGGGCGCATCAGCATCAGCGCTCGAAAAGCTCATGGAACAAGGCGAGATAGAGACGATACATTCTTCGGAGCCGACGCTTGAGACCGTGTTCATCGAGCTGACGGGAAGAAGACTTGATGCGGAGGAGGAGGCACAGTATGCGTAACGTATTGATCATTTTCAAAAAGCAGCTCAGGGATACGCTTAAGAACAAGACGGTCCTGATCCAGTTTATCATGTTCCCCGCGATGACGCTGATAATGGAGAACTGCATCAATGTTCCCGATATGCCGGAGTTGTTCTTTACAAAGCTTTTCGCGATCATGTACATGGGAATGGCGCCTCTCACATCGGTCGCTTCGATCATCTCGGAAGAGAAGGAAAAGAACACTTTGCGCGTCCTCATGATGGCCAATGTGAAGGCCTGGGAATACCTGGCGGGCGTGGGACTTTACGTGTGGACACTCTGCATGGCGGGCGCGGGCGTAATGGCCACGGGGATTCCCAACGATCACATCCCGTTTTTCCTTGCAGTCATGGCTGCCGGATTCATCATATCGATCGTGATGGGCGCGTGCGTCGGGGTCTTTGCTCCCAACCAGATGGTCGCGACATCGCTGTTTATGCCTGTGATGCTCGTGTTCTCGTTCGCGCCTATGCTCGCACTTTTCAATGATAAAATAGAAAAGATCGCAGGAATCTTCTACACGCAGCAGCTGCGTATCCTGCTTAATCAGATGACTTTTGACGGCATAAACGCTAAGACGGTGACGGTGCTTGCGGTCAACGCGGCACTCGCGCTGGGACTGTTTTTCGCCGCCTTCAGAAAAAAGGGACTTGAGTGATGAAGATCAATCTGGACATTGACGGTAAGTATGACGATACCGAGGTCATAATCAGGGCCCCGTATCTGAACAATGACATCGAGAGGATGGTCGCCATGATGCGCATGATCGACATGCAGATCGCTGTGCGCAAAGAGGGTGAGACCATCCTTCTTGAGACGGATAAGATCCTTTATGTCGAGGCGGTCGACCGCAAGACTTTCGTATATACGAGCAGCGAGACATACGAGTCGGAACTTAAGCTTTATGAGCTTGAGCAAGAGCTCGTGCAGCGCGATTTCTTAAGGATCAGCAAGCAGAGCATCGTAAACTTGCGCAAGATCAAGAGCCTCAAGGCTGATATCAACCGCAAGATCCGCATCACACTTGCAAACGGCGAACAGATCGTCGTGTCGCGCATGTATTCCGACGACTTAAGAAGAAAGCTGGGGTTACGATAATGGAAGACAGAAAAACGGTATTCGAATATATAGCGCAGCTTTTCGCGACCTACGGAATAATGGTCGTGATATTCATCGTGATCAACCACTTCGTCGGAGACGAGGCAAGGCGGGTCTCGACATTGTTCACTCTCGGCTCATCCGGACTGTCCTCCGCGATGCTTATTCAGCTCCTTCTCCTGGCAGTCATCATCACGGCCGCGCAGAACATCTTCCTGACTGATATCCTCATAAAGAATATGGCTTTGATCGTGCGCAACATCCTGTTCTTCGTGACGGTCATGATCGCCATCGCGGTATTCGTCATCCTCTTCGGATGGTTCCCGGTAAATGAGGCCGGCGCGTGGATCGGATTTCTGATCTCGTTCGCGGTATGCACCACGGTGAGCGCGGTGTTCATGCGCCTTGAGGAGCGCGCCGAAAACAAGAAGATGCAGGAAGCGCTGAATAAGCTGAAGAAATGATCGAAAAGATATTTAAGACAGAGTCAGGTGACGTACATTACTGGATATCGGATCAGATGAGGTCCGACAGGATGACTTTGTTCTTTTTGCACGGCCTGACGGCATGCCACGATCTTTTCGCAAACCAGACGGAGCATTTCAAGGACAGATACAACATCTTAACCTGGGATGCGCCCGCACATGGTCTTTCCCGCCCGTACAGGGATTTCACATATGAGAAGGCTGCGATAGCTGCCGCCGGGATACTTAAAGAGAACGGCATCAGCGAGGCGGTCTTCATCGGGCAGTCGCTCGGAGGCTTCATCACGCAGTCTGTTATCAAGCGTTTTCCGGAGATCGTGAAGGCATTTGTCTCGATCGACAGCACACCATTCGGCGAAAAGTATTACTCAAAGTCAGACAAATGGTGGCTTAACCAGATCGAGTGGATGTCAGCACTCTATACCGACAAGGGCCTTCGAAAAGGCGTTGCGGCGCAGTGCACGCGCACGGACAGGGCATATCAGAACATGTATCAGATGCTTTCCTTCTATAACAAAAAAGAACTCTGCCATCTGATGGGAATAGGGTTCGCGGGCTTTCTTGAGGACAACAGCGACATAACCATCAAGTGCCCCGTCATGCTTATCGTCGGCGAAAAGGACAGGACCGGAAAGGTACAGAAATACAACAAAGAGTGGTCACAGGATCTGGGAGTGCCGATTACCTGGATCAGAGATGCCGCCCATAATTCAAATGACGATCAACCTGATGAGGTTAACCGTCATATTGAAGCGTTTTTGAATTCGATCTGATCGGTGTGTGAGGATCAGTCCTCAATTAAAACCATCGGCGAGATATAGTTCATCTTTTTGAAGAAGTGCTCTGCGAAAGCGTTTGTCTCGCCTTTTCCGGACAGCGCCTGAATGACTGTGATGTTCTTGCCCTCGAGGTAAATGCCCCTGATCGTCAGAGTGGAGGAGTTCACTGCGCTGATATAGTAGGAATAGCTGCCCTTTTCGCCGCTTTCGAGGTTCTTGCCGGAACCCTTCTTGATGGAATCGTAGACTTCCGCGGCATCGTCCTTGGATTTGTAGGTTATGGTGAAGGCGGAACAGGTTTGCATTTTCTTATCACCATTTTCGCGAATCGCGATATACCTGTATTCAGATGCCTCGATATCTCTGGCTTTGGCACTTAAATAAGACCTGGACTGCGACGTGGCTTCTTTCTCGTCTTTTGAGACGTAATAACCGGAGCCTTCTTCGGTGAGCTTTGCGGTTGCCCTGATGAGATCTGCGCGCTTCTCGTACTTCTCAATGCCGTAGCTCTTCGCGGCATTTTCGAAAGCCGAAGACACATCGCCTGACAGAAAACAGCCTGCCGTGACAATGGTGAAGACCGCGACCAGCAGGACCGATACGGATGCTTTGATTCTGTTCATGGTAAGCCCTCCCGAAGATTTGGTAATGATATTCTATCATAACCAAAGACTTACACTAAAGCCGCGGGTTCAGTGTAAGTCTTTGGGATGGCTATTAAATCTAAACGATACTCGCTACTTGCCTGATCAGTAACCGGCCAGCTGCTCATAAGAGAAGTTCTTCTGCAGGAATGAGAGGAACTCCGTATGGCTCATGACCTGGCCGCCCTTTTTGTAGACAAGTTCTTTCGCGCCTTCATTATTTGTTCCGCCGTTGCAGACCACGTAACCCGTGCGTCTGAGGATGCTGAGTGCGATCCTTAATGTATTGATATCGTCTAATTCGACAGTTCCGTCAGCGAGGCCCCTGGAATCGAAAATGTAGTGAAGGACTCTCCACTGGACATCACGTCCACCCTGAAGGTTCTCGAGTTCCTGAATGTCAAATTCTCTGATATTTGTATTTGTTGCGTTCATGACATTTACACTCCTTTCGCGGATGTTCACGGTTGTTACGCTCATTATGCTCATGGGAAAGAGGCCGGACAATCAGCAATGCGGGGCCTTTCTGATGCTTAAACTACAGGTATCGCGCCGGGTGTCGATTATCTTTCATTTGAATTGACCGACGCGCTGTGATATTACGCGAGCTGGTTTTCGGGTTCCCAAAAATCTACACTAAACCGGCTGTTTTACTACATGTTTTTGTGTAAATCCGGCCGATTTACACTTTTTTCTACACTAAAACGGTCATTTCACTGTAGATTTTCGGGAAGTGAATGGCGGAGACGCGCGGCGGCGATTCATGATCAATCCGCAATAGTGCCTTAAAATCTGCTTATAAATGGGAGAACTTACTATAAAATAGCAATAGAAAATGCGAGGGGGATACTTATGAAAAAGCTGATGGCACTCACGCTGGCGATCGCCATGATGCTTCCGATGGCAGCATGCAAGGAAAAGATCGAAGCGGGCGACGCGAACAGATACAAGAACTACGCGAACATGACGCCGGAGCAGATCGTCTCTCAGATGACGATCGAGCAGAAGGCGGCGCAGATGGTGCAGCCGGCGGTCTACAGGATCACCAATGACGACATGCGCGCAAAAGGTTACGGAAGCGTGCTTTCGACGGCGGGTCACACCGATGCAAAGCAGTGGAGAAAGATCGTCGATGATCTGCAGCAGGCCGCGATAGAGTCGCCTTCGGGCATTCCTTTCATTTACGGACAGGACGATGTGCACGGCGTCAACTATTGCGTCAACGCGGTTTATTTTCCCCACAACATCGGGATCGGCGCGGCGAACGATGAGGAGCTGACTTACAAGATGGGCCAGATCACTGCGGATGAGGCGAAGATATGTCACATGATGTGGAACTTTTCGCCGGTCGTTGCGCAGTCGGTTGACCCCAGGTGGGGCAGGACTTATGAGTCCTACGGGTCTGACCTGGAGACCATAAAAAAGCTTTCCACTGCATACACGAAGGGCCTGATCGACAAGGGGCTCGTCGCGTGCGCGAAACACTTTTTCGCTGATGGAAATGTCGTGTACGGAACGGGCGAAAAGGGCGCCACTCCGATGCTGATCGACAGGGGCGATGCAAAGCTCACGCAAGAGCAGATCGACGAACTCCTCAAGGTGTATCAGGCGCAGATCGATGCGGGCGTGCAGACGATCATGATCAGCCACTCGTCTCTCAACGGCGTGAAGATGCATGAGAATAAAGAGTACATCATGAAGCTCAAGAACGAGATGGGCTTCAAGGGTTTCATCGTAAGCGACTGGGGCTCCGTCGAGAATATCACCGGCGAGACATATAAAGAGAAGGTCATCAAGAGCGTCAATTCAGGGATAGACATGCTGATGGAGGCCGACCGTTTCGAGGAGACGAAGGAGATAATAATCGAAGCGGTGAAGAACAGTGAGATATCAGAAGAGCGCGTAAATGACGCGGTTACGAGGATCATAAAGGTCAAGATGGACGCGGGACTTTTCAAGGATCCGATGCTCACGGAAATGAAGACCGACCAGACTGAGACCGGTTCTCTCGAGTATCGAAAAGTTGCCGAGCAGCTGGTTGAAAAGAGCCTTGTCCTTTTAAAGAACGACAAGAACACACTGCCTTTGAAGCAGGGCGCAAAGGTCTATATCACGGGTCCCGCGGCCGATGACGGCGCAGTGCAGTGCGGCGGTTGGACGCTTGACTGGAACCGCGCAACGACTTCTGAGATCAAGGGCGTAACGACGATCAAAGAGGCTTTCGAAAGGTATGCGAAGGACTACGGGATCGAGGTCATCACGGATCCCAAGGAGGCTTCAAAAGCTGATGTCGTGCTGCTCTGCGTGGGCGAGCAGGCATATGCCGAATGGAACGGCGACACAGAAGATTTGAAGCTCAACGGTGAACTCGGACTGAGCGGAAACAGAGACGCGATGAGCGAAGCCGAAAAGCTCGGAAAGCCCGTCGTCACATGTATCGTGGCGGGAAGGCATGTCATCATTGACGAAGCTGACTACAAGAAGTGGGACAGCGTCGTAATGTGCTATCTGCCGGGTTCAGAGGGCAAGGGCATCTCTGACGTCCTCTGCGGATGCGCTGATTTCTCGGGTAAGCTCCCTTCGCCCTGGTACGGTGCGACAGGTCAGATCGGCACTGATAAGAGCTTCCTGAAGAAGGGCTACGGCCTTTCCTACGGCGACGGTTTTACCGCGCGAAAAGAGCCTGAGACGCTCTCTGATGCGCCTGCGCAAGAAAGACAGGCAAGTCAATGATCAAAGCGGTTATTTTCGACATGTTCGAGACGCTGGTAACGCTTTTCGAGGGGCGGACATACTGGGGCGAAAACATAGCAGAAGACGTCGGTGCCGACATTGACGGATTCCGCCGCGAATGGCATGCGATAGAGAAGGACCGCAGCATCGGGAAATACACCATCGAAGAAGGCCTCGAGGTTGTCCTCAAAAAGCTCGGACTCTATTCTCCGGAGAAAGTCGATCTCGCGGCCTCGAAAAGGATAGAGGCCTTAAACGACACTTTCTCCAACATTCCGCCCGAGACGGTGGAACTTCTTAAAAGCCTTAAGAACCGCGGCCTTAAGGTCGGCATCATAACGAACACGTTCTCAGACGAGCGCGATATGATCCGCTCGAGCATCCTGATGCCATACATCGACGAGGCGCTGATATCTTATGAGCAGGGGCTTTGCAAGCCTGACCCGGCGCTGTATGAGAAGATGACCAGGCTGCTTGATGTCAGACCGGAGGAGTGCCTTTTCGTAGGCGACGGCGGGTCAAGAGAGCTCTTTGCGGCAAGAGATGCCGGAATGCATCCCGTGCAGTGCACGTGGTTTCACGACAGGGCGTACGAGCCGCACATACCGTGCCCGATATTAGATGAATTCGATCACGCGGATACGCAGGCAGAAGTGCTGAAATACTTGGATTAAGGGGAATCTGATCAACATGGAATACTGGAAGGAAGCTTTTGGCGTTGCGGATATCATTCTCGAAAACAGCTGGATGATGTGGGCCGTTTATATCAGCTATTTCATCCTGGCACTCGCTGTTCATAAGAAGGACAACAGGACCAGGCGCATCACAGGCAACGTCATGCTCGGCGCGGCGCTGCCCGGAGTCTTCATTTCTGCGCATTGCCTGGGGCTTTTCGTATATGCCATGATCAAGACCTATCAGGTTGCGTCTTCAGGGGAATACTATATCATCGGTGACTCGCCTGTGGTAAGGAGCATAGAGAATGCCTGCCAATCAATACCGGTATCATATCTTACGCTGTCGATCCTTCTGTTCTTTATTGTGGCGCTCGTCTCGGTAATTTGCGGCATCGTCATCCTCGCGAAAAGAGCAGGCAAAGCGGCAGGGATCATCCCGCTCCTCTACGGGCTCGGCCTCGCCGGTTTTGGCTGCTGGTTCTTTAGGGCAATGATGATGTTTTTCGCATCGTAAAAACGTCATGATAATATAATATTCCCCGCGCGTTTTAGTGATAGAATGTTTAAGTTGGCTTATCGGGTGCACACGGGGGATCTATATGAGAAACAGATCAGATTCAATCATGAAAGTTGCAGTTCTGCTCATCGCAGCTGCATTGGTTTTCGCTGTCGTGGCATGCGGCGCCGGCAAGAAGGATGATTCAACTCCCAAGAACAATAACGATATCGCAGGCACCTGGGAACAGGTCATGGCCGACGGTATTGAGACGATAACTCTTTACGAGGACGGAATATACGTTTCCGACATTAAGCTGAACGGCGGATCCTCCATGCATAAGCAGCGCTCGTTCGTCTGCAAGGACGGCAAGTTAACGGTCCACTACCCGGATTACGGAACGGATTCTTCCTATGATGTCCAGGTTAAAGACAATCAGCTCATTCTTAAGAACGGCAGCTCAACGGTAGTCTATAACAAGAAATAAAGGCGCTAACCATGAGGAAGTTCCTGCTGATCGCCGGTATTGTACTTATAGTCTTTTTTGTTATTTCCCTGATCACCGGGATCCTTTGCCGTGTCGGTTATTACGGGATCTTAGACGCCTCTCCGGAGCTTTACCGGAGCCTTCGTTTCCGATACAAACTGAACTTTATCCTTTCCGGTGTTTTTGCCGCAGCCGCTATTGTCTGCTTCATCATCCGCGCGAAAACAAAAACTTAACCGTGACACAATTTTGGCATAACTTGCTTGTATGATGGAACCACGGAGGAAGATTTTATGTCGTACAGGGTTTTGATCGTTGAAGATATGCCGGAGCTCTTAGACAACGTCTGTGACTTTTTTCTAGAGGAAGGAGCAGACTTGCTGGAAGTCATCCGCTGCAGCGACGGTGACACTGCCATGGAGATGGTCACCCGCGAAGATTTCGACCTCATGATCTTAGACATAATGCTTCCCGGTGCGTCGGGATTTGATATATGCAGGGCGGCCCGCCGGAAGAGCGACTGTCCCATTATCCTTCTCACGGCGCTCGGTTCCGAGAGCAGCATCTTAAGCGGCTATGAAGCGGGCTGCGACGATTACGTCGTGAAGCCTTTCGTCATGCGCCACCTTTACGCCAAGAGCCTCGCACTTCTCAAGCGCGCGAAAAGAAACGGGGCCGGCGATGTGCTCAGATGCGGAGCCGTATCACTTAACAAAAGAAAGATGGAAGTTACCGTGAACGGCCGCGAAGTGACATTGCAGTCAAAGGAGTATTCGCTCCTTTACTATCTGATCTCAAACAAGGAAACGATCCTCACGCGCGAAAATATTTTAGATCACGTGTGGGGCGACAATCTTGACGTCAACGACAGAGTTGTCGACGGCACGGTCAGAAGGCTCCGCGCTTCTCTTGGCGAAGCATCTTCGCAGGTCAAAACGGTCTTCGGAAAAGGCTATAAGCTTACGGAAGGAAAATGACCATGAAAGGGCGTAAAACAATAAAGAAACCGAGTTTTCTCATCTCGTACTGGCAGTGTCTGGCCGTCGTTGCGGCATTCCTGGCACTTATAGGACTGATGATATACAGCAGCGTATCAGGCGAATACAACAACAGAGCCGCAAGACGGAGCGGCTATGATTCGGCGGCAATAGGCAGGTCCATTGCCACTACATTTAACAAAGAGAACGTAACCGCACAGGATATTGTCATACTCAAGAACCAGCTGGTCTGGCACTATTCATCAACGGGGCAGGCTTTCGAGGTTTATTACAACAAGCAGAAGGTCGCGGACTCATCCAGGACAATGATAATGCACTATTGCCCCGAGTCTTTTGAGGAGGAGCCGCCGATATACTTTTTCGAATTGGCTGATATCAAGTACCTGCAGTACTTTGACACACCTGAAGTACAGAAATTAAAAGCGGTGGTTCCCGTTATCGATCTTTCTGACGGAGCGACGCTCAATCCCAAGTACGATGAGCAGCCTGTGCTTGAGATCGGCGTAAAAGAAGCATATATCAACATGGAAACCGGAAAATTCATACCGGTCGTATGCTATGTTCTTGACACCCAGTCTGCCCATGAACTCAACATCTCGAGCGTCACGGTCTCCATTCCCATTGACAAAAACAGCCCCGAGCTCAAGGGCTATACATACATAAAGTCAAACGGCATTGATAACTTCAGCGCATCGATCGAAGGATTTGAGGGCGCGGCTCCGGAATACATCGATAATACTGCTACGAGAAACGACTTTGACGTCTTTTACGGCTATAAGAGCTCGTACATAAAGGTCAAATCATTTGAAGACGTATACAAGACCTGGATCATGGCCGGCAACTGCGCACTGGTCGTCCTTATGCTTGCCCTGTCGCTCATTCCCGCGTCGCTCCTCTACAACCGCAGGAAGAGGAACTACGAGATCTTCGAGTACAGGAGAAAGACTACCGACGCTATGGCGCATGACCTCAAGACACCTATGGCCGCGATTCTTTCCTATGCCGAGAATTTCGAAAACAATAAGGATACCGACAAGCAGAAATTCTATGTCTCCAAGATCACCGAAAAGGTCTGGCAGATGAACAAGATGGTCAACAACATGCTCGATTTTTCGCGCGGCGAAAATACTTCAGTTGCCGTTAAGAAGGCTCCGGTTGATATTGGTGTTGTCCTTGCTGACTGCATTTCCGAGAACGACCACGAGATCACGAAACGCAAGCTGACGGTCAACTATACGAAGAGCTCCGTCACGGTTGATACAGACAAAGAATTGTTCACTCAGGCCGTCGGAAATCTGATCAACAACGCCGCGCTGTATGCGAAAGAAGGGACTGAGATCTCCGTTACTTTAGACAGCGCCAGGATCGTGATATCTAATGTCGCAGCATCCGCAGTCGAGGACGCGGAAGCAATGAAACAGCCGTTCGCAAAGGGCGACGAGTCCCGCCGCAACTACGGCTCAGGCTTAGGTCTTGCGATCGCGGAGAACAACCTCGTTCTGCTCGGATTTAAGCTCGACGTTAAAAGCGAAGGCGACAAGTTTGTGGTGACTGTGACGCTGTAATTTTCTCAGACGTTATTCATGCCGCCCCTGCGCCATGCGGGGGCGGTTTTTGATTTGAATACGGATCAGCTGTTCTTATGCTTTTTTCATATACGCTGAACACGGCACTGTTAATGAAAGATGCGATCAGGATCTTCATGGTCTCCAGTGAAGGGAGCCAGTTTTCGGTACCGCAGATCAGAATCAGGTCGCGGTTCGGAAGGATCCCGTTGCGCATGTATTCATCGATCTTTCCGTAATTGGAATCGATATAGTTGGCGTCATCGGCCATTCCCACGAATTCAACGAAGAAGCACCGGTCTATAACGGGGACTGGGAACGAATAGTCCGGGGTCTTTTTGCGGCCGCCCTTTAGAACGAGCAGAGGCTCGTATTTGGCCTCGAGCCCGAGGTCTTTCAGTGCGTTGCCCACCAGCATTTCGCTCCTGGATTTGACATTGAAACCGTAAGGGTCGACATACTGATTTCTGTTCTCGTAATGGTTCGAACAGGGGACAAACTGTTTCCAGGCATTGACATTAAAAGGCGAGCTGTCCCGGCACTGCCTGAAATCAGCGGGTATAGTTAAACGGCGGCGGTGAAGCTCGGCATCAAACAGTTTTTTGCGCTCGGTGAGCTTATTGTACTGATCGAGCTTTTCACGAATTGAAGCGAAGTCGCGGCCGTTCTCGTGAACTTCTTTTCTGATTATTCCGCTGCCTGTTCCGGTATATTCACGAACGAGCTGAATTCCCCTATGCATACCGCTTTTATATCTGGGCATGTTATTCAAGATGCCATTTAATCTATGGCATTCGGAAATGATATAGAGGTCACTGTAAAAAGATAGCTTCATATAGAGATTGTACGCCGGCGGGGGGCTGAAAAGTACCGACAAAAACCGACAAAACCGACATTGTGAACATTCCGCTGTCATTCCATCCCCTGTTACCTCCTCACTTTTTGATAAAACAGAGGAGCCTACAGGGGATATGCCTTGATTTTGGCTTTCATCCCCTGTTACCTCCTCATTTTTGGACAAAACAGAGGAGCTTACAGGGGATAAGTCCCGCCTGATAGCTTATAATGTATCCATTAACGCATACAGGAGAGTGCCATGAACATCCGCACCAAGCAGTTCCAGCTCCTGACTGACATCGGGCTGGTCTGGAAGCTGATGACCGATGCATATAACCACGATACGTGCAGGCTGGCCGGACCGTTCTTTGAGTATGCGGTCACGTCGCCGTGGATGGACAAGGATTACATCAGGCTCGACCGTTTCTGGCTTGACGGCGATGAGCCGGTTGCGTTCGTTTTCTATGAGGAGCCAGTCTCGGATCTTTATTTCGTGGTGAGGCCCGGGTATGAGTTCCTTGCAAAAGAGATGGTCGACTATGCGGAGACCGCTTATCCCGATTTCGAGAAGAAGCAGTTCAAGCTTTTCAGCACGCAGACTGCGCTGATCGAGGAGGTCACAAAGCGCGGATATAAGGCCTGTTACGAAGAGAAGGAGTGGGTCTTCGATTTTTCCAAAGGCAAGCTGGACTATAAGCTTCCTGAGGGCTATCACTTTGTCGAGCCCGAAAAGTCCGATCCGCTGAAGGTCGCGAAATGCCTGTGGGAAGGCTTCAACAGCGAGGAGTTCGGCCCGTTCGTCAATTGGGAGACGCCCGTTAAAAACGGCGGCATGAGTCCGCACGAGCTGTATCAAAATGTTTACGGCGCGACGATCTCGCCCGCGCCGCATCACACATATCAGTACACGGTGATCATTGCTGATGAGAATGAGGATTACGTATGTTTTTCTGGCATGTGGTGGGTCGAAAAGAACCGCCTTGCCTACATGGAGCCGCTCTGCACGGTACCGGGGCATCAGCACAAAGGCCTTGCTGCGGCGGCGCTTTCGAGGCACGATGCGGTGCTCCGTCCTTTGGGCGCCGAGCGCATGACCGGCGGCGGAAATGAGTTCTACAGGAAGATCGGATATACAGACCAACAGACGCTGCTTCATTTTCACAAATAAGGGATAAGACTATGGGTTTATTCGGAGCCACAAACATAATACCTGACGACGTTGCGGAGAAGGTTGCTCAAAGGTTTTTTGAGTACCTTAACCGCGGTCTTGAGTACAATATCGACGAAAACATCTGTGTGACCCACAGCCCGGAAGAGCTTAATCTGAAGCCCTTTCCGCACTATCACAACGTTCATAGCCATTTCAAGCTGAAGTACGATAAGCAGATCGAGCCGGACATGGAGTTTAGATCTTATTTCCTCAAAGGCAACGGTTACATAAGTTGTGACAGATTTCAGAGGATCCATGCGCTGAACGAGGAATCGTTTTTGAAGATGCTCGGGTTCGTAAAGAAGAAATTTGAGGCGCAGAATAAGCATTTCTTGTATAAGATCCTTTACGACAAATACTATAAGAGTCTTTGCTTCGTTCCGTTTGCATACATGACGCTACAAGAGAAACTGCTTTTGCGCGGCGATGGCAAGGGAAAGACTTCGTACTGCAGATTTCCGATGCCGGACCATAAATTCTTCAAGCTTGAGCCTGCGCGCTTCAAGACCGTTCAGGACCGCCCGGATCTTCAGGTAAATGTAGAGCTTCAGGGGATCACGCTCCTGAGCGAAAAGGAAGTACGTTCCTGCATGCACCTTATTACTTTTCAGCAGAAGCCGGTGTCATGGTGGATAAGGGACCCGCTGCCTGGTCTGATAGACACACAGGTAATGCAGCCAAATGAGATCTTCTATCCGGGCGTCAGGGAATCCAGGAACGGGATCTCACCTGCGGTAATAGGCGATTTCAGGGGCTTTGCGCGCGGCGATAAGGTGCTTTTCGCGGGACACAAGTGGACCGTCATTTTCGAAAACATGATATTCGTGGATGATCTTATCGGTTATGGGCCTTTCAACTATTACCACCGCGACAGTGTTTATTACGAGACCAGCAGGGTAAAAGATTTCATCGAACACTGGTTCGAACAGCACAGGAACGACCCTGTGTACCGCGCGGGCAGATAAGATCAGTCAACCTTAATATATCTGCCTTTTTTCCACTTGCGGGCGATCAGGGCAATAAGCTTTCCGAATGTCAGATCGTAGACGATGAAGCAGACAAAGCAGAGGACGAAGATCAGAAGTCCCATTCCAAGAAGGAATCCTGCAAGCAGCAGCGGATCATCTATCCTGTAAGGATGGATGTTGAAAATGACTATAAAGTTATGGTGGATGATATACACGTAGAAAGCGCTTTTCGCGATCAGGTTAATGACTTTGCTGTTCGGAATATTGATACTCCTGAACATCAGGAATACAAGCACGGCCTGGAAGATGACGAGCGGGTTGTTGTAGTTGAACATTATAGTCTCGTGCGGCTGAGTGCCGAACATATAAGCTTCGAGATATGAAAGGGCTATCATCAGCGCGAGGTCCAGGATGTAGAGGACCGGAAGGGTTTTGGCATTAAAATCTTTCTCCGAGATATGCAGCAGTCTGGCGGCTGTTTTTTTGACGCTTTCTTTGTTGTTTTCGATATCACGTAACGAGCATCCGGTCAGATACATGAGGACAAACTGGACAATGGTATATCCGGACATGTCGCCCTCGTAACTTATCGCCGTGACACCCTGGAGATGAGCACTGTCGATGAGCTCCGGATACAGCGAAAACAGCACGAACATCAGTGTCATCAGGATCACCTTGTTGCGGCCTGATATAGATCTCCACAATTTATTGATGAACGGCGAGAACATGTAAAGTCCGGCGAAGATAAAGATAAACCAGTTGTAGAACGCAATGTAGTTGATGTAGTTCTCGGTCGGGACGCCGTTTGTTGCGATGAGTTTTCCCAAAAAGAAGAACCCCGCGAACATAAACATATCGATAAAGAGCTTTGCGGGCTTGAAAAGATCGGCCTGATTTTTCTCCGCCATAAAATAACCTGTTATGAGAACAAACACATTAACGGCGCCTATGGCAACAGCCTCGAAAAGGATCACCACAAACTGGCACGAACTGAACCTGTCGACCTTGAGAAAAAAGCCGCCCTGATTGCCGTTGTTCAAATGAAGGACGATGACGCCCAGGGCGGCAAAGATCCTTAATAGCTCTATATTTGACTGTCTTGTGTTCTCTTTGTTCATAACAGGTCGATTATAGCAACTAACAAAGGCACCTTGCAACAAAGCAAAAAGGTACATAAGCGGGGATATATCGGGCGGGCTGATAACGCGATATAATGAGTATCATCCTCATGCAAAGGAGATCAATATGCAGATTACAAATGACATTATTTACGTTGGAGTCAACGACCACAAGATAGATCTGTTCGAAGGACAGTATGTCGTGCCGAACGGGATGGCTTATAACTCGTACGTTATCAGGGACGAGAAGATCGCCGTCATGGATACGGTCGACAAGAATTTCACTCACGAGTGGCTCGATAATCTCGAAAAGGCTTTGGACGGCAGAAAGCCCGATTACCTCGTTGTCCAGCACATGGAGCCTGACCACTCCGCGAATATCATGAACTTTATAAAGGCTTACCCGGAGGCGAAGATCGTTGCGTCTGACAAGGCTTTCGTCATGATGAAGAACTTTTTCGGGACGGCGTTCGAAGACCGCCAGATCGTTGTAGGCGAGGGCTCCACGCTCGAGCTCGGAAAGCACGTTCTGAACTTTGTCGGTGCGCCGATGGTCCACTGGCCGGAAGTTCTCATGACTTACGATTCAACGGACAAGGTGCTTTTCTCGGCTGACGGCTTCGGCAAGTTCGGTGCGCTGGACGTTGAAGAGGACTGGGCATGCGAAGCCAGAAGATATTACATCGGCATTGTAGGCAAGTACGGCGCTCAGGTTCAGGCAGTTCTCAAGAAGGCCGCAAACCTTGATATACAGATCATCTGTCCGCTTCACGGACCTGTTCTTAAAGAGAATCTCGGCTACTACATCGGATTGTACCAGACATGGTCGACATACCAGCAGGAGACCGAGGGCATCGTCATTGCGTACACTTCGGTCTACGGCAATACTAAAGCTGCGGTCATGAAGCTCGCCGAGATGCTGCAGAACAAGGGGTGCCCCAAGGTCGTCGTAAATGACCTCGCGCGCTGCGACATGGCTGAGGCTGTTGAGGATGCTTTTCGCTACGGCAAGATAATCCTTGCTACAACGACATACAACGCAGGGATCTTCCCGTTCATGAGAGAGTTCATCCATCACCTGACGGAGCGCAATTTCCAGAATCACAAGATCGGCATCATCGAGAACGGTTCGTGGGCGCCGACCGCTGCCAAGACCATGAAGTCCATGCTCGAAAATTGCAAGAACTGCACGTTCGCAGAGAACACGGTCAGCATCAGGAGTGCACTTAATGAAGAGAGCAGCGCAAAGCTTGAGGCTCTTGCCGAGGAGTTCTGCGCGGAGTACAAGGCGAGAAAATCAGAGACCGCGGACAAGAACGACATGAGGGCTCTTTTCAACATCGGTTACGGCCTGTATGTCATCACGTCAAATGACGGCAAAAAGGACAACGGACTCATCGTTAACACTGTTACACAGGTAACAAATACGCCCAACAGGATCGCTGTCGCCATCAACAAGGAGAATTACTCGCATCACGTGATCGAGCAGACCGGCATCATGAACGTCAACTGCCTGTCGACCGATGCGCCGTTCTCTGTTTTCGAGAATTTCGGCTTCCAGTCGGGAAGGTCTGTAGATAAGTTTGCGGGCATTGAGGAGATGAGGTCCGATAACGGCCTTCGCTTCCTGCCGCAGTACATCAACGCGTTCTTCTCGCTCAAGGTCGAGGACTACGTCGATCTCGATACGCACGGACTGTTCATCTGCTCGATCTCCGAGTCGCGCGTCATCACCAAGAAGGAGACGATGACTTACACCTACTATCAGAACAACGTCAAGCCAAAGCCTGAGACTGAGGGCAAGAAGGGTTATGTCTGCAAGGTCTGCGGCTATGTCTATGAAGGCGACGAGCTGCCCGAAGACTTCGTCTGCCCGCTCTGCAAGCACGGCGCGGCTGATTTCGAGCCTATCGAATAAGGTAGAAAATGAAAGCGCGTTGTTCGGTCTGCGGATACTTGATGAAGCCGGACATTTTGGCCGGCGGACACATCTGCCTCGCATGCGGCAATTACTTTGTCATGCCTGAAGATTCCGTTCCCGGCACGATCGACGACGCGAAAGAATTATTCCAAAACGGACGGTTCGCTGAAGCGATCAAAGTCATAAACGGCCTGGAATCGATCGAAGCGGAAGAAGCCAAAGTCCTGAGGATCTGACATGCCGGTCTATAAGTGTGCAGACATAAGCGATGCGGATGTGCTTGTGGAAATATATAACTCTGCTTTCTACGATGATTTCATCCGTTACGGACAATGCCCGGCATATGGCAGGTCGCGCGAAAACATGGAGCAGTCGGTAAAAGATTACCCGAAGATCATTGCTTACGATCAGGGCATGCCGATAGGTGTCATCTCTTACAAAGAGGAAGGCCCCGGCAAGTACTATATCGGCTGCCTGGCAGTGTTAAAAGAAGAACAGGGCCGCGGCATAGGAACGTCATTGCTGAAGCATTTTATGAGCGAACATCCGGACTGGAATGAAATCACTCTGGTAACGCCAAAAGATAATGAACGCAACATCAGGTTTTATACTGAGCGCTTCGGCTTTGAGATCACAGGCGAAGAGGATGACGGGAAAGTAACGGTTCTCTGGTTCAGGCTAAGCAGGGAAGTGTGATCGGCGAGGCATGGCGGCCGTCCTTAAATTCTTAATCTCCGCATAGTATAATACGGGTAATTGCCCGCGCGGAGGACAGCTATGTTTATCAACAAACTCAACCAGCTCTATAAACCTAAGAGGGTGCTGTATTATGTCCACGCGTCGGAGGCTGATATCGATGCGTTCTACAAAGGCACCGTCAAAGAGGAGATCGCCCGCCTTACCAATGCTTTCGGAACTTACGATTATCCGGGCGTATTCTTTTTGAGCTCGGTAGAAGGCCCCGTCATCGGCATCGAGTACAGGAAAGACGATGACAGGATCGAATATCCGCAGGGTCTGGCGTCTGTTGACATCGGTGAGGCGTATTTCTATTCCATTGAACTTGACAGTGACATAAAGCCTGATATCGCTTACATCAGGAATACCATAACCGAGATCTCGATGGCTGACGACGCCCACAGGTTGTACAGCAATCTCACTATCAAGAGTTCGCCTGACGTGATAGGTATTTTTTCTGACGGCAGGAAGATCAGGATATTGTACGAGTGCGAGCTCGTGGATGACATGGCGCGCTCGATCATGGGCGATGACATTGATTCCGTGGATAAGGAAACGCTTTACAAGGTGGCGCTTTTCGATCCGATAACCGGCCACCATAACTGGTCGCATCTGGTGCCGTACCTCGAAATGCCGGCAGACAGCGGCATTCAGGACTATGCGTTCGTCCATTTCGATATTAAGGCTTTCAGGGTCATCAACGAGGTATATGGCCACATCGCAGCGAACGAAGTGCTCTGCAATGTCGTAAAAGCCATGAAAGAGGCTGACTTTGTATATACGAGCGCGAGGTGCCACAACGACAATTTCGCCATGATAATCAAAGACATGCCTGAAGATGAGGCTGTCAGAAAGCTTGAGGACTTCTTTGAAGGCATCTCGCATCTTAAGGAAGACCCGAACTACAAGATCTTCTACAGGTGCGGTTTCGTTCCGATGAAGATGGCGATGCTTCTTGGCAACCGCGTTGCCGACGCGGGCAAGCTTGCGCAGAAGATGGGCGTCAGCCACAACAAGACCGACGTCGTCGTTTACACCGAGAAGATGTACAGCGACAGTCTCTGGAGCAATTACATAAAGGCGTATCTCGACACGGCGATCGAAAACGATGAGTTCGTTGTTTACCTGCAGCCGAAGTTCAACATCAGGACTGAGAAGGTCAAGGGCGCGGAGGCTCTCATCAGATGGAACTACAAGAATAAGGAGTTCTTAAGTCCCTACAGGTTCATTCCGTTCTTCGAAAAGGACGGCTCGATCGGCAAGATCGATGACATCGTCCTGCGCAAAGTCTGTGCGGCTTTCGCCAAATGGAGAAAAGAAGGAAAGATCCTCTACCCCATATCGGTCAACCTTTCGCGCGACCGTCTCTACGATACCAATCTCGTGAAGCACCTGACAGAGATCGTCGATTCGTACGGCGTTTACCACGACCTCATCGATTTCGAGCTTACAGAGAGCGCTTCGTACGACAATACCGAGCAGATGATCAGGGTCTTGAACGAGCTTCGTGACGAGGGCTTCAAGATCTCGATGGACGACTTCGGAACGGGCTATTCATCGTTCTCGCTCCTTACCCAGATGCCTTTGGACACGCTTAAGATAGACAAGAGTTTCGTGGATAAAGTTGGAGTTGAAAACCCCTTAAGACAGGACATCTCGGTCATCAGGCACATCATCTCGCTCGCCAAGGAATTGGGCTTTGTCTGCCTTGCAGAAGGCGCCGAGACCAGACCGCAGATCGATGAGCTTAAAGCTCTGGGCTGCGACGTGATTCAGGGTTATTATTTCAGCAGACCGGTTCCGGTCAGGGAATATGAGGAAAAATATTTAGGATAAGGGGATGGAAAAATGGGAGAAAGATTGATCGGTAACAGGATCATTGTGGCGATCGCACTGATGCTGATCGTGCCCGCGATAGTCCTGATCTTCGCGTTCTCGTTCGGAGGCAACAAGGATATGGGCGAGGCGGCACAGCAAAAGAACATGGAGTCGTACACCGAGAAGCTCAATCAGAGAAATGCGGACATCATCTTTTACGACAAGGACCCGATAGGTCCCGCGAACCTCAAGGCGCGCAGGGTAAACGCCCTCAATGATCAGGGACTCGCGCTGAATCTTTTTTCAGACAAGGCTTTTCATGTGATCATCCTTGACGACATGGACGGTACTCTCTCGCTGACCGACCAGGACATCCAGAAGCTCAAGGACCTGCTCATGAACCATCATTTCAGGATCATCTACCTCGGCACGGCGCACTATTATAAGCTCGTCCAGGGCGGACTCCTTTCTCAGGGCATGAACCACAAGGAAGGCACCAAGTCCTACCTCACGTTTTACAGCAAGACAAATATGCAGACCAGCGTGGAGGGCACTGCTTTTGCCGACGATTCGGCGGTGATGCCGATAAAGAGCGGCCTCACTGAAGAGGAGACGCTCATCTACACGGTAATCGTCGAGCTCGGAAGGAAAGACCTTTACTGGACCTGATCAGCTTAATTTTTGACTATGGGGGACCGCTGATTACCGGCGGTCCTTTTTTCGTGCGCACATACACAACCTCAAAAATAATTGCTTGACAAATTAGCCACAGCTAACTATATTATATGCGAGTTAGATTAGGCTAACTATGACCGGGCAAACAAAAGGGGGGATTACATGATGCCGCTCGTTTATGCAGAGACGGGGAAACCACTGATAATCAGGAAGATCAGCGGTAGTCCCGAGGTCAAAAGGCATTTGGAGGACCTGGGCTTTAACGTAGGCACGGAAGTCAGCGTTGTAAGCATCCTGGGCGAAAACGTTATCGTCAAGGTCAAGGAAAGCCGCATTGCCGTCAGCAGCGAACTCGCTAGAAAAATATCAATATAACGGAGGAGTCTTGTTGTGAAAACACTAAGAGATGTAAAGATCGGCCAGACAGTTACGGTCGTCAAGCTTCACGGAGAAGGGGCCGTCAAGCGCAGGATCATGGACATGGGTATCACCAAGGGTGTCAGCGTTTATGTCCGTAAGGTCGCGCCTTTGGGCGATCCGGTCGAAGTAACCGTAAGGAACTACGAACTCTCGCTCAGAAAAGCGGACGCTGAAATGATCGAGGTCGAGTAAGCCGCCTCTTTTTTTCGAAAAAGGGTTAGCAACGGCTAATTGAACGAAACATAAAGGAAGGAAATCAACATGAGTATAAAGATCGCCCTCGCGGGCAACCCGAACAGCGGAAAAACAACATTGTTCAACGCCCTGACCGGATCAAACCAGTTCGTAGGCAACTGGCCGGGCGTAACGGTAGAGAAGAAGGAAGGTAAGCTCAAGAAGCACGATGACGTAGTTATCACGGACCTTCCGGGTATCTACTCGCTCTCGCCCTACACACTTGAGGAAGTCGTCGCACGTAATTACCTTATCGACGAGCGTCCCGACGCGATCCTCAACATCATCGACGGTACAAACCTCGAGCGTAACCTCTATCTGACAACACAGCTCACCGAGATCGGAATCCCGGTAGTCATTGCGGTCAACATGATGGACCTCGTAAAGAAGAACGGCGACAAGCTCAACATCGATGAGCTCTCAAGCCAGTTCGGATGCAAGGTCGTTGAGATCTCCGCGCTCAAGGGAACGGGCGTTATGGAAGCAGCTGAAGCTGCGATCGAGGCTGCAAAGAACGGCAAGACAGTCCCGCTCCACACATTCTCCGGCCCTGTAGAGCATGCACTCGCTCACATTGAGGAAGCAGTCGTTCACGACATGCCCGAGGAGCAGCAGAGATGGTACGCGATAAAGATCTTCGAGCGTGATGACAAGGTCCTCGAGAAGCTCCAGATCCCTTCTGACAAGCTCGAGCACATCGAAAAGGACATCAAGGCTGCAGAGAAGGAATTAGACGATGACGCCGAGAGCATCATCACAAACGAAAGATATATCTACATCGCAGAGGTCATCAAGGCCTGCTACAAAAAGAAGAACGCAGGCAAGATGTCGACCTCCGATAAGATCGACCGCATCGTAACCAACCGCTGGCTTGGCCTTCCGATCTTCGGAATCATCATGTACGCGATCTACTGGATCGCGATGGTAGGCGTCGGCGCACCTGCAACAGACTGGGCAAACGACGGTCTTTTCGGAGACGGTTTCCACCTCTTCGGAATCGACGCGGGTTATTCCGAGATCTCTGAACAATACGGCGAAGCAACAGCCATCATCGACGGCTACAAGGCATATGAGGAAGAGCACGGAGCAGCTCCGACAGGCGATTTCCCCTACACAGTCGAAGACGAGGAAACACTCGAAGTCTCAGAAGAGACAGCAACTCTTGAAGATTACGCAAACGCAGTAAAGACAGTCGAGGAGATCGGTGAGGAAGAACCTGATCCCGCAGCATACGGCGTATGGGTTCCCGGTGTTCCCGTACTCGTCGAAAAAGCTCTCGACAAGGCAAACGCGGCAGACTGGCTCAAGGGTCTCATCCTTGACGGTATCGTCGCAGGCGTCGGCGCAGTCCTGGGCTTCGTTCCCCAGATGCTCGTCCTCTTCCTGATGCTCGCATTCCTTGAAGCATGCGGCTACATGGCAAGAATCGCATTCGTACTCGACCGTATCTTCCGCAAGTTCGGTCTGTCCGGTAAGTCATTCATCCCGATGCTGATCGGTGTCGGCTGCGGCGTTCCGGGCATCATGGCATCGCGTACGATCGAGAATGAGCGCGACAGAAGAATGACCATCATGACAACCACATTCATCCCCTGCGGTGCGAAGATGCCTTTCATCGGCATGGTCGCAGGCGCCATCTTCGGAGGCTCACCCTGGATCGCAGTCCTCGCATTCTTCATCGGTATGGCTGCTATCGTTATTTCGGGCATCATGCTCAAGAAGACAAAGATGTTCGCAGGCAACCCCGCTCCGTTCGTTATGGAGCTTCCCGCATACCACATGCCTACAGTAGGCAACGTGCTCCGCTCAATGTGGGAGCGTGGCTGGTCATTCATCAAGAAGGCCGGCACGATCATCCTCCTTTCAACGATCGTAGTCTGGTTCACCAGCTATTTCGGATTTACAAAGGACGGCTTCAGAATGCTTGAGGAAGAAGAGCTCGGCCTCTCTCTCCTCGCTCAGTTTGGCGGCCTTATCGCATGGATCTTCGCCCCTCTCGGCTGGGGCAACTGGCAGGCAGCTGTCGCATCCATCACCGGCCTCGTAGCAAAGGAAAACATCGTCGGCACAATGGGTATCCTCTACGGCAGCGGCGAGCTCACCGCATGGCAGGCACTCTCCCAGGCATTCACACCTGTTACAGGTATGTCCTTCCTGGTATTCAACCTCCTGTGCGCACCCTGCTTCGCAGCGATCGGCGCTATCAAGCGTGAGATGAACAGCGCGAAGTGGACATGGTTCGCGATCGGATATCAGTGCCTCTTCGCTTATGCGATCGCACTCATGATCAACCAGTTCGGAGGCCTGTTCACCGGCAACGTCAACGTAGTCGGTCTGATCTTCGCAGTCGCAGTACTCGCGTTCATCGTCTACATGCTCTTCTTCAAGAAGTACAAGGAATCCGAGAAGCTCACCGTTAAGGTATCGAAAAAAGGAGCGTAAAAAATGTTAGCCTGGCTCAGAGAAAACATGGGAACGATCGTCATATCGCTTGGCCTCATAGCGGTAGTCGCTCTGGCCATCAGAAGTCTGGTCAGGACCAAAAAACAGGGCAAAGGCACGTGCTCCTGCGGCTGCAGCCACTGCGCCATGAAAGGCAAGTGCCACGCCAAATAATTTTGCAATCATCATAGATTGGATTCTCATAACAGCAGAAAGGGTCGCCTGCCTCACAGGGGCGGCCCTTTTTGCATGGTGAATGGCGGGGGTGCTGCGGCGGGGTGGCCGTTTTCGATGAAAATGCACGTATAAAAACGGTCTTTTTTCGATTTTCGTATGTACACGACTGCTGGTGGCCTGTGCTCGAAAAGCACCTGCTATTAAATTTGCGAAAAAGTGAAATCTAATAGTAGGTTTTGGCTTTTTCAGGCGGTTTTTGGCGTCGACCTACTATTAGATTCGAGAAAAAACGAAATCTAATAGTAGGTTCTGCCGAAAAATGCCGTTTTCGCGATCAAACCTACTATTAAAAACGGACTTTTCGGTTTTTTAATAGCAGGTGGCCAAAAGCAGGCATTTCGGACGCGGCGGATGATGCGCGGTTGTGCGACGGCAGCGGAACAGAAAACAAATCAAAATAATAAATTATATTGATACTCAAAGTTCTTCAAGGTAAAATATATAAGCGAAAATAGGGGGACGTTGTACATGCGTGAGAAAGGTGTATATTTCAATTTCGGTTTTCTCATTGCCGCGTTGGCAAGCATTTTGCTGCTCTTCATGCCTTATGCAAGGATCAATGACAGCAATGGCACAACGTTCACTATCATCGGGTCCAATGTCGGCGTAGGCATCATGATCTTTATTCTCACGGTCACCGGTTTTGTCTTTTCTTTCATCAAGAGGAAAAGAGTCGGTGTCGCTACGGTCGGAATTGGTTTTGCCGCTTTCGGACTTTACGGTTTCTCACGTGTCGCGGGACTTGACGCCAAGCTCAGCAGAACGGTTCAGGCAATGCAGCACCTCCAGGAGGTCAACGGTGTCATGGGAACGACCGCGATCAAAGTCACTTACGAGATCACACCGGTCTTTTATCTTTTCGCAGTCGCGTGCCTGCTGGCAGCGGGCCTCGCAGCCGTTGCGTTCATGCTGTCGCCTGAAGACTGATCACATCATGTGGACAATAAAAACAAACCTGTAAGCGCCGTCCTCGCAGACGACGTAATATTCATGACGGTTGTAGGATTCTAAAGTCGGCTTGCCGCTCTTGTCCGTTGTGACGAGCGGCAGGATGTGTGCGAGATATACTTTGGAAGAAGCCCCTGCACCCAGGTAATCCGGAGTATCGACCTTCGTTTCGGCAAGTGCATCAACAGCCTCTTTTCTTGCAGATTCATCCTCGAAAGGCAGGATCTTGTAGAGCTCTTCGGCCGACGGATAAGACCTGGTCTCTATCCTGTAATCGGCGTCGCGGAGGCCACGGATATAGACTTTGTCGATGTCTTTTTCGAAGCCGGGGATCATGCAAAGTGAAGCGTAACGGGCGCGCTTTGACTCGGACAGATCGCTTACGGGTGACCACTGCATCTGCTTTTTGAGATGCAGAAAAAAGATTGCGGGGATGGCGATTACCACCGCAATTATGATGATCGTGATGACTGTTTTCCGGACAGCTTGACCCTTATTCTTATTTCCCATATTAAGCCGAGTATAGCACATGGTATAATCAGCCTGTTATGTAATATAAAAAATTTTTGTTGGGGTGGTTATGTTGTTAAGGTTCAGAAAGCCGCTCTCGGTGGTGCTTGCTGCCGCGATGGCTCTTGCAATGTGCAGCTGCGCTAGTGAAGAAGCAGGGCAGGACGGAAATACTTCGGGGAGCTATCATTTTCACTGGATGGATTCCAATCTTCTCGAAAATGTGGACAAGATGGGGAAGGCAAATCTGAAGGACGATTACGCGGCGGCCGTCAACTACGAATGGACGAAGAAGCAGACTGGCGACACTTCCTACATGATCTCATCGTTCGGCGAGGCCCAGCGCAAAGTCGTTGAGAACAAGCGCGCCATCCTTAACGACAAGTCGGTGACCGGCGATAAGAACGTCGAGCTTGTGCGCATCGCCGACGGGCTTTTCAACGACTGGGAATACAGGAACAGCATCGGCGTTGAGCCGCTTAAGAAGTATCTGGGATACATCGATCAGATAAAGACGCTGGATGACGTCACGGCTTACATGACCGATAACGATAAGAACCCGTTCGCTTTTTCGCTCGTGAAAATGAGCTACACCGGCAACGAGGCTCTCAGCAACTGCAGAGCACTCTGCCTCGAAAAGCCCGACCTGATGCTCGAAGAGGCCAGCCGCTATGTCGTCCTAAACGATGAAGCATACAAGATAAAAGAGAAAAAAGAGAAGCAGATCAGCTATCTTCTCGCAAGGTGCGGATATCAGGACAAAGAGATCAAGGCCGTGATCGGCAGGGGCTTCAGGCTCGAATCCGAACTCGTGCATCTGGACTATGCGGTCCTTATGGATTTCAAGAAAGTCGAGACGATGGACGAGATCTTGAAGAAGGCCGGCAGCTACCCGCTCGGCAAGTTCCTGAGTCACTATGGCATCACGAAGTGCGACCACATCATGGGCGAGCTCTCGTATATCGACAGGCTCGAAAACATCTACAAACAGAGCAACGTCGAAGACATGAAAGCCTATTTCAGGGCGCGTCTGGCCCTCGAGTCCATCCGCTATCTGGACAGGGAAGCGTACGACTTCTACATGGATACGAACCTGGACCGCACGAATCAGTTCGCGCAGAGGATCGACAGGGATCCCGATCTGATCTTCTTTTTGATGCTCAACAAGACAGCGCTGACCGCAGCCGTGGACCAGATGTACATCGACTACTTTTTCGATGAGGGCACATATAACGAGATCAAGTATTTCGTAAAGCAGCTCAAGGCGAAGTACGAGATACTTATCGGGGAGAACAAGATCCTATCGGACGAGGCAAAGAAGGCCGTCAGGGAGAAGCTCGACAAGATGGGCGAGAACGTGATCAGGCCGACCAACAGGGCTGATTTCACGGGCGTCACGCTGAAGTCCAAAGAAGAGGGCGGCACGTTCCTCGATGCGTTCTGCACATTGAACAGGATTTCGAACGAGCATACCGGCGTCATCGTCCAGCAGGAGATTCCAAAGGATTACTGGGACATTTACGACGGCTCGCTTTCGACAACGGTCACCAATGCCACCTACGATTCAATGCAGAACTGCATCTACATCAGAGGCGGCATCCTGGTCGAACCGATATATATGCCCGATGCCCCGATCGAAAAGAAGCTCGGCTCGTTTGTATCCGTCGTGGGTCACGAGATCTCACACGCTTTCGACTCAAAAAACATCAGCCAAGACGCAGAGGGCAGGGAGTCCGGCGTCATCACCAAAGAAGAGCTCGACCAGTGGAGCAATACCGCAAGCAGGATCGGCAGCCACTTCATGGGTTACAAGGCTTTTGAGGGCGCCCCGGAATACGACGGCGGCACCATGGTAAGCAGCGAGGTCATTGCCGACGCGGAAGGCGTCAAGGCAGCGCTCATGATCGCAAAGGACTACGAGAACTTCGATTACGACCTGTTTTTCAGGAGCTACGCAGACTTCTGGAAGTTCGTCATGACCAAGCAGGAGCAGCTCGACCTCATCAACAAGAACCCGCATCCGCTCGAGTATCTGAGGATCAACTACACGCTTGCCCAGTTTGACGAGTTCATTGAGACATACGGCATAAAGCCGGGTGACGGAATGTACATGGATCCCTCCGAGAGGATCCTGATCTGGTGAGGTGCGATATGTCAGGATTATTGAAAGAAGAAATATTAACAACAATAAAGAAGAAAAGATTCATCATACTGATGCCGCTCCTGTACATCGGCGCGGTCGTTGCGGCGGTCATGCTTAAGGGCAGACACTTCAACGATCTGACCTACATCTTCGGGATGCAAAAATACGTGTCTATGATCTTTTCGCCGCTCGCAGGCGCAATCCTGCTCTTCACGGTGCACCGCCGCAAGTACACTTTTAATTCCATTGTCCAGGTCGAAGAACACGGCGCGAAAAGATCCGCCGCGGTCCTGGCAAGAGCCCTTGCAGGCTGCATCATACTGGTCTGCCTCTTCGCGGTCATGCTGCTTTTCGTGACGGTAATGAGCTTAGTCCTGGGCGCGCACAACACACCCGCCCAGCTCGCGCAGTTCGCGCTGCTCGTCTTCACGGACTGCCTCGCCGCCGCGGCCACTTATACCGGCGTGCTTTTCTGGCAGTACCTTTTCGCGTTCCCGCTCGTTCCCATCGTGGTATACTGCGCCGCAATGTTCGTTGCGCCCTTTGTGTTCAACCTGATAGGTCATTATGCGAATAATTATTACATGTACTGCTCGTTCGCGTTCCCGAAGCTCATTGCCGACGTCATCTACACAAGGCTTGTCTTACACGACACGCCGGTCTTTGAAGTCCTTCTCCTGCTGGCTCAGGCAGTGATCCCGCTGCTCCTGACGATGCTTGTTTTCAAGCTCAAGAAAAAGGAACGCAAGAAGAAAAAGAAGGGCGATCTTGAGCAGGCTCTCGATGAGGTTAACGCCGCCGCTTCCGCGCTCGAGGCACAGCTCGCGGGCGATCCTGAGATCCGTGAGATCATGAAAGAAGCCGAGCTGACAGAAGAGCTGATGGATGCAGCCGAAGCGGCCGGAGATGCAATGAAAGCTGCCGGAACGGCAGGGGAGGCGATGAACCCGGCCGGACTGACCGGAACGGCGGGGGAGGCAACCGAATGATCAGCGTGATCAGACCCGACATGGCCGCGAAGGTCATAGAGCCGCCCAAGGCCGAGACTCAGGACGACAAAGACCTCGGCGCGAAGTGGGTGAAGTTCTTCATTATCTTCGGAGGTATGCTGGCCGCCTCGGCAGCGTTTTTCGCGCACCAGGTCATAACCGGCGGCAGGTTCCTCGGAACGTCCGCGATGCTGATGGCGAGTGCGTTCGCGATGCTCCTCTATGTTACGGCCAAGTACATCAACGTCAGGGTCCTGCTCCCGAAAAAGTTCAATAAAGCCGTCGATAAATACGGCCGTGACAACCTCATCGCCCAGCTGAGCGAGACGTCGACTCTCGGGTTCTTCATCGTTGAGGACTTCTACGACAATCTTCTGATCCTCACCAAGGATTATGTGCTGAGCGCCAACGAGTTCGTTATCGCGCTTTCCGAGATCCGCGAGATGGTCGTCAGCAAGGTCGATATTTACGAAGAGGGCGTGAAAAAGATGCACGACGAGCGCCGCAAAAACATTCTGCGCTGCGTCTATGCGATGGAACTCACCATGGCCGACGGCTCCAGGCGCAGGCAGCTTTTCGCGATCAGTTCCTACGACCTGAATCCGTTTTTCGGCTACGTAAACCAGCGCGCCCCGCATATAAAGATCGGCTATAAGTCCACCTGATGTTCAAGGCGCGGGCGGCTTTGCCCTTCGCGCTGACCCTTGTCTTTAAAGTCCGGCTTCGGCCGGGCTTTTTTGTGCTTTTTTCTTTCTGACGTGATCCATTCCCCATGAGTTCCTCACTTTGATGTTGAAAGTGAAGAGGTGATGGGGAATGAACGGTAAAAAAAGGCTCCATTCCCCATGGGTTCCTCTCTTTGATGTCGAAAGTGAGGAGGTGACGGGGAATGGAAAAAATTATTCTCCATTTGTACTATCCGTTTCAGACGAAACGGAGCTCGGTACAGAGATTTTTTCGTGCGAAATCAACACCAGGCCCCGAAGCTGTGGTTTAAGCGACAAAACGGCGCTGCATTGATGATTGGCGCGCGCCGTGCCGGTTGCCATAATGAAGGCACAACAGATGAGACATACAGATACAGTGTGTTTGTCATAATCTCCTTCCTTTCTATTCGGCCCGGAACCTCCCCCTCCGGGCCTAAGCCTTTTTTAGGGCGAAGTTCCGTCCGCGCTCTCACGCCGTGTCCGCGAAAAGCGAAGCGTCCTCGCGGCATGGTCACGACCCTCCGCCGTCTCTGCATCCGCGAGGCAGTCCCCAAAAAAACCAAAGAATTTCTATTATTGTCAGACCGCATATGATAATCTCATAAGAGGTGTGCAACCGGCGGTTGACAAAGTTCAAGCTAGAGATGGTCGCTTTTGGGGGGCGTTTTGCTAAACTGACGGCATTGAACCATGGAGGTGGGAAATGATGAATATAGCGGATAGAATTCAAAGTCTTAGAAAACAAAAAGGCATGTCACAGATCGAGCTTGCGGACGCGATCGGCGTTTCGCGCCAGGCGGTCTCAAAGTGGGAGAGCGAGCAGACGATCCCGGATCTCGACAAGATCGTCGCGATGAGCGAGATCTTCGGAACCACGACCGATTATCTTCTCAAGGGCATCGAGCCGGTCGAAAACGAGGTCGGCCAGGCAGCGGCGGCAACAGCAGGCGCGGCAGCAACGGCAGCGGCTTCAACAGCCATACCCGCAGCACCCGCAGGCCCTGCAGTCCCGCAGATGACGAAGGAAGAAGCAATCGCTCTCGTTGCAAAGCTCAGCCAGGAATATCGCGGCCTCGAAAGGCTCCAAAAGCAGATCAGCGACAACGAGGCAGTAATAAACAAGCCCGTTACCATTGAGTACGCAAGGCATTCGGCATTCAGATACTTCTGGCCGTTCTTTATCTACGCGTTTCTGGCGATGTGGGGAATGATCCTTCTTACGGCTATTTTCGGCGGTGGCGACAGCGCAATCGTTTGGGCAATACTCGTCTATGCCGTACCGATCGGACTTCTGATCGGCGGAGGCGTCTATGCCCGCAAGAGAAGGGACGAGGAGAATGATGCCGCGTCAGAGATGGCCCGCGACAGGATGAGCCGCGTTGACGAGCTCAAGAAGCAGAATTCCGAGCTTCGTTCCAAACTCTCGGCTTACCAGATGAGGGTAGGCAACATGGACGACTGCATTCCGCCCGCGCTCAAGAACTCGGCCCGCATGGACAGGATCAAGGTCCTGCTCGAGTCGGGCAAGGCAAAGGACCTGGAGGAGGCGTTCGCCCTCTGCACCGAGAGGCACTAAGCTGTAATTATTTTATTAAGAGAAGGGGACCTCAAGCTCAAAGGTCCCCTTTTTCGTGCGCGAAAAAGCCCCGTCCCGAAAAGATTTCGCAAATGGCGACAAGTCCGCCCGGAAGTGTTGTTTAAGCAACAAAAACGCCCCTGATTAGTGATTGGTTAACCCCTTTGCGCTTGCCATAATGTAGCCATCAACCAAACACAAACTCAAAACCAAACTTAAGGAAACGGAGGATAAAGAAATGGCTAACGATGAATTCAATCTCTCTTTGGACACCCGCATCGAGCTTGACTCATACAACCGCGGCATCGATTTCAACAATCCTTTGTACGACAACATCAACGATGATCTCCTTGAGTTGTATTTCATGCTCGAAAACCATTTCGATAACGGAGTCTCCTGCTACGACGCAGCCCACGACGTTTACGAAAAGCTCGCTTATCCCGCATATATCTGGCCCGCAGTCAGGCTCTTCGCGGTAGAAGTCTACAGAGATCTCGAGACAAGCGACCGGGGCACGCGCCTCAGCGACATCAAACCATTCGTGGAGGTCGCCGATTAACAACCAAACCAGTTAGAAAAATATAACAGCTTACCCTTATAAATATTCATAAAGCGTTCTTAAAGCTAGTTATCACCCACCCACAGACAAATCTCCATTTAGTGTTTGTTATATTTTTCCTACCTCCTACGGCCCGGACTAACCATCCGGGCCAAGTCTCGTTAGGACGAAAAATGCTCCATCACAGGCTCAATTTCGAATCAAACGGGTACTACAAATTGAGCATTTTTGCACCGAGCCGAACAGATCACCAAACAAATTATCTGTCAAGTGGTTTTAGTCCCATTATTGTCCTACAAATCGAATTTGGAACTGATATAATCCAATCATAAACAACAGAGTTCACCACCGACCAAGTACTTCTTTGTTGTTTCTTTGTTCCGTAGTTGGCATAGTGTTCTCCTTACCCTGCGGCCCGGTCATTACCTCCCGGGCCGCCCTCCTTTCCAGAAGAACATGACGGGGCGGGTGCCTCCGGCGCGAATTGTCCTCTTGCGCAAAGCCCGCCCCGGCCAACACTCCGGGTCATTTCACGAATTCACACGCGTTCTTCGGCGGCCATCACGCACCACACACACATCGCGGCGGCCGCCCCGCGACCCGTGACCCGCGCCCCGCGACCCGTGGCCCGCGACCCGCCCTCCATCCACTCGCAAAAAAAAGACTAACTTTCGTGCCGCGCTATTAAGATTTTTTTACATTATGCTGATAGAATAGAGAGGACGGCTCTGTTAGTATTTGTTCAAATGTGGCAGGGTTGTCTGTTCAAAGGTTGATCGGACTTTAAACGAGGGGCTTTCGTAATGACCACTTTAAAGAATCAGCATGAAGATCTGAAGGCCGCCGGCCTTGTTGTTGCAGGCATACTGCTCAACCTTCTTTTTGCGAATATCGCCAAGCTTCTCCAGCTCCCGTTCTATTTCGACTGTATCGGCACCATCGCGGCGGCGGTCACGGGCGGATTCCTTCCCGGCGTTCTGGTCGGTTTCTTTACCAATATCGTTTCGTATATCTTCAATTTCTACATAATGGGTGACCACGAAGACGTCACCCTGTTCTACTGCGTCGTAAGCGTCCTGATCGCGCTCGTCGCGGCGGCTTTCGCGCAGAAGAAATACTTCAGGATAATCTCCGCGAAAATGATCATCCCGATCATCTGCTTCATCCTTTTGGGTGGCGGCCTGGGCTCAGTCATCAGCTGGGGCCTTTTCGGAGACACGCTGGGCGAGGAGCTCGCATCATCCCTGGCCGGCAAGATCTACATGAACGTCGTCAAAAACGCTTTCTGGGCGCAGCTTTACGCGGGCCTTATCGTCGATATTCCGGACAAGATAATCAGCACGGTCCTGGCGTTCATCATCTACAAGTTCTACCCGAGAAGATTCAAACCTGTGAGGGACAGGATCGACCTGGCGGCAATGGCAAAGAGAGGCTTTTCGCTGAGCGGAAAGATCATCATCTCGGTCACGCTGATCTTCGGACTGGCCGCCACGGTTGTTACCACAGTCTCTTTCAGCCAGTTCCGCAACACGATCTTCCAGACTGAGTCGGAGTACGCGCAGGACACGGCGAAATACGCGGCTTCCCTGATCGACGGCAACAACGTTGATGAGTACCTGAGGATCAAGGACAACGCGGACGGCTACTATGTCACCAACAAGAATCTCAAGCTCATCTGGAGCAGCTCGGACAGGATCAAGTTCCTTTATGTCTATCAGTTCCAGCAGGACGGCGTGCATGTTGTTTTCGATGTCGCGACACCTGACGAGCCTGCATACGAGACGGGCGAGGTCGTTCCTTACGAAGAAAACGTCATGGAATACAAAGCTGACCTGATCGCGGGCAAGGAGATCCCGGTCGTCCAGTCGCGTGACCAGTACGGCTGGCTTGTTACCAAGTATTTCCCCGTTTACGACTACAGGGGCAAGGCCAAGGCTTATGTCGGCGTTGACGTCGCGATGCCCAATATCGGCGACGTCGAGAGGTCTTTCACTTTCAAGATCACGACGATCCTGATGGGCTTTTTCATCACGGTCCTGACGGGAAGCGTCTACCTCGCAAAGCGCTACATCGTTTCGCCGGTCAACAGCCTTGCAAAGCTCGCGGGCGACTTTGCCTATAACGATAACGAGGCCCGAAAAGAGACACTCGACAGTATCAACGCGATCGAGATCAAGACAGGTGACGAGATCGAGCATCTGTATAAGGCGATGGCGAAAACGACGCGCGACACGGTCGACTTCATCAACGAGACCCAGCGCAAGAACGAAGCCATTTCGACCTTCCAGAGCGGCATGATCTCCGTCATGGCCGACCTGGTCGAGAGCCGCGACAAATCTACGGGCACGCACATCAAGAACACATCCGCATACGTGTCGATCATCTGCGACGAGCTCATTGACGAAGGCCTCTACTCCGATGTGGTCAATGAGGCCTACAAGAACAATGTCGTCGCCTCCGCGCCTATGCACGACATCGGCAAGATCAAGATCTCCGATACGATCTTGAACAAGCCGGGCAAGTTCAAAGACGAAGAATACGAGATAATGAAGACGCACGCCGAAGAGGGCGCGAAGATCATCGCCACCGTTAAGAAGACAATCGAGAGTGAAGCCCTCAACGAAGACTATCTCGGCGAGGCCGAAAACATGGCGCACTACCACCACGAGAAATGGAACGGCAAGGGCTACCCCTGCGGCCTCGCGGGCGAGGAGATCCCGCTGTCGGCGCGCATCATGGCAGTCGCGGACGTTTTCGATGCCCTCGTAGCCGAGCGTGTCTACAAGCCCGGCATGCCTTTCGACAAGGCGATGAGCATCATCAAGGAGAGCGCCGGCGAGCACTTTGACCCCGTCATCGTCCAGGCCTTCGTCAACGCCGAGGAGCGCATCAGGGCCGTCACCGCCGAGATTCACTGATACTTTAAGGGCCGCGCCGCATTGAAGTGAACCCTTAAAGTTGGACGGTTTAAAACGAGTATAAGGACTGATTCCTTGCCTGACAAGGAGTCAGTCCTTTCAGTTTGACCTGAATTCTTTCAGTGTTGTAGTAATTAATGTATTCTTCCATTGCTTTCTGAAGCTGTTCCAAAGTTTTGAACTCATACTCGTGTCCATAGAACATCTCGTTCTTCATTTTTCCGAAGAAGTTCTCCATTGGACTGTTATCTAGGCAATTCCCTTTGCGTGACATGGATTGTGTTATTCCTCGATCTTTTAATGCTTTGTGGTATTGGCACATCTGGTATTGCCAACCTTGGTCTGAGTGGAATGTGAGATTGCTAAGGTCATCGAATTTGTTGAATGCCTTGTTCAACATGTCTGCTACCTGTATGTAACTAGGACTCTTTGAGATGTTATAAGAAACGATTTCTCTGTTATGTATATCCAGGATTGGCGACAGGTAGAGTTTGCCGGCTGCTATATGGAATTCAGATACATCAGTGGTCCATTTCTCATTGACAGCTGTTGTACTGAAATCCCTTATGTATTCTGTTCTGTGTTTCTTGGTATCTACTTTCTTGTACAGGAGTTTGTTATCTACAGTTCCGTTAAAATCGCCCTTGTAGGACTTATATTTAGCTCTGGGAGTAACCCCATACAGCTTGAGTTTAGACATAAGTCTTTTTACGGTTTTGTGATTTACAGACCAGCCGTCGTTCTTGAGCTGTAATGTGATTCTTCTATAGCCATAACGCTTATGGTTAGCTGTGTATATGGCCGATATGGCATCCATAAGTTCCGAATTCTTAATATCCGGATCCATACGTTCTTTCCAATAGTAGTAATCAGATCTGGGAAGATGGGGCAGTGAGTCGTTCGAGTTAATAGTTTCGAGGATAAAATCCAATGAACACTTTAATTCTTGCCTTAACTCAGTCACTGCCTCGGTCAGTTGTTCTTTTTCTTCTTTTCTTCCCCGTGAGTTAAGGCATACAATTTTTTTAAGTATTCGGCTTCTATGGTTTTCTTCAACAGCTGCTCGCGAAGGAGCTCGTTCTCCTTCTCCAGCTCTTCGACTGTCTTCTTTTTCTTTGTCACGGGTTGAAGGCCTTCCTTTCTTCTTGGTAACGACATTATACCCGTTCTCAATGTAGGATTTAATCCATTGGTCCAATACGCCTCTGTGTGACAATCCGAGATCAACAGCAACGGCATCAACGACTTCGCCGTTAGTTAACACACGATTAATTGCAACTAATTTGTATTCTGTAGAATACTTTCTATATTTATGTCTGATAACCTCTATTCCATGCTTATCAACTAATCTGCACATATAACGAATGCGTGACGAGCTTAAACCATATTTCTTAGAAAGAGTTTCGCTTCCGTAGCCTTCGCAATGCTTTTCATAGATTTCCTTTTTTAATTCAAAATTGTATCTCATATAAAAACCCCCGAAGTTTGTTCAACTTCAGGGGTTCACTTCACAGGGTGCGGCTTTTTTGTTTTTTTGGGGGGGGGCGGCGGCTTTTGCTCGTTATTACGGCTAAAATGACACTTTTATCCGAATCCGACCGAAAAATCTGCAGCCAATGCAGACGTGTTGTCTGCAAATTACGGTCGAAAATCGCATTTTGTCCGATTTCAGCCGAAAATTTTTTAAGCATGTGAATGCGATTACGGCTATTTTTCGAGTATCTGCACTAGTCAAGCAAAAGTAGACACACAAACAAGAAAATATACACCTAAACCTTTTGGTAGAGCATTCGATATTGTTTTGGAGTCAGATAATCCAAGG
>CACYMP010000017.1 GCA_902775565.1 Oscillospiraceae bacterium | reverse complement strand
AGGTGTAACGTTCCAGTCAGGATGCTTCTTGTTTACGTTGATAGCAGCTCTGATGACAGCTCTTGTCTGCATCTTTGCGATCTCAGGATATGTAACTGCAAGACGGCATCCTCTGTGACCCATCATCGGGTTGAACTCGTGGAGAGAAGCGATGAGAGTCTTGATGTCCTCAACAGACTTGCCCTTCTTTGCAGCGAGTGCCTTGATGTCTGCCTCTTCTGTAGGAACGAATTCGTGGAGCGGCGGATCGAGGAATCTGATGGTAACAGGATGTCCCTCAAGAGCCTCGTAGAGAGCTTCGAAGTCGGACTGCTGCATAGGGAGGATAACCTCAAGAGCAGCCTCACGCTCCTCAACTGTATCGGAGCAGATCATCTCACGGAATGCTTCGATTCTGCCTTCACCGAAGAACATGTGCTCTGTGCGGCAGAGACCGATACCCTCAGCACCGAGCTCACGAGCCTTCTTAGCATCTGCGGGTGTATCAGCGTTTGTGCGTACTTCAAGTCTCTTGAACTCGTCAGCCCACTTCATGATGCGGCCGAAGTAACCGTTGTTGGGATCAGCGTCAACCTGAGCGATAGCGCCGTCATAGATCTTACCTGTTGAACCGTCGAGGGAGATGATATCGCCTTCCTTGAATGTCTTGCCTGCAAGAGTGAACTTCTTGTTAGCTTCGTCCATAGCGATGTCGCCACATCCGGAAACGCAGCACTCACCCATACCACGTGCAACAACTGCAGCGTGTGATGTCATACCGCCGCGAACTGTGAGGATACCCTCAGCAGCCTTCATACCTGTGATGTCTTCAGGAGATGTCTCAAGTCTTACGAGGACAACCTTCTCTCCTCTGTCATGCCAAGCAACAGCGTCGTCAGCTGTGAAGACGATCTTACCGCAAGCAGCTCCCGGGGAAGCGCCCAAGCCCTTGCCGATAGCCTCTGCAGCCTTGAGTGCAGCGGGATCGAACTGAGGGTGAAGGAGTGTATCGAGGTTACGGGGATCGATCATTGCAACTGCTTCTTCAGGTGTTCTCATGCCCTCATCAACGAGGTCGCATGCGATCTTCATAGCAGCCTGAGCGGTTCTCTTACCATTCCTTGTCTGGAGCATGTAGAGCTTACCGTGCTCAACTGTGAACTCCATGTCCTGCATGTCTCTGTAGTGATTTTCGAGAGTCTCGCAGACCTTTGTGAACTGAGCGAATGCCTCAGGGAACTTCTGCTCCATCTCTGCGATCTTCATAGGAGTACGTACGCCTGCAACAACGTCCTCGCCCTGTGCGTTTGTGAGGAACTCACCGAAGAGGCCCTTCTCACCTGTGGCAGGGTCACGTGTGAAAGCAACGCCTGTACCGCAGTCGTCACCCATGTTACCGAATGCCATGGACTGAACGTTAACTGCCGTACCCCATGAATAAGGGATATCGTTGTCTCTTCTGTAAACGTTAGCTCTCGGGTTGTCCCATGATCTGAATACGGCCTTGATAGCGCCTACGAGCTGCTCCTTAGGATCTGTAGGGAAGTCAGAACCGATCTTTGCCTTGTACTCAGCCTTGAACTGTGAAGCGAGTTCTTTGAGGTCGTCAGCTGTAAGCTCAACGTCCTGCTTAACTCCTCTTTCAGCCTTCATCTTGTCGATGAGCTCTTCGAAATACTTCTTGCCGACTTCCATAACGACGTCGGAATACATCTGGATAAATCTTCTGTAGCAGTCCCATGCCCATCTGGGGTTGCCTGACTTAGCTGCGATAACATCAACAACCTGCTCATTGAGACCTAAGTTGAGGATGGTGTCCATCATGCCCGGCATGGAAGCTCTTGCACCGGATCTGACGGAAACAAGGAGCGGATTCTCGAGATCGCCGAATTTCTTTCCTGTGATCTCTTCAAGCTTTACGATGTACTCCATGACCTGCGCCATGATCTCATCATTGATCTGACGTCCGTCTTCGTAGTACTTGGTGCAAGCCTCTGTGCTGATCGTGAATCCCTGAGGAACAGGAAGACCGATGTTTGTCATCTCAGCAAGGTTTGCGCCCTTTCCTCCGAGGAGTTCGCGCATCTTTCCGTTGCCTTCGGTGAACAGGTAAACGTACTTTGTCATTGTAATTGTCCGCCTTTCATTTATGTTTGTTTTTTTATTTTTCGTAAAGCTTGTGGCTCGTAGAAATCATTTTATCAGAAATCGAACTTATCGCTGAAGAATTCGTTCAATTTTTCAATAGGGAATCTGATGTTGCCGGGTTCATACTCGACATTCTTCATGGAGTCTCTTTCCCTGATGGTTACGCAACCGTCGTTCTCGGAATCGAAATCGTAAACGACACAGTAAGGAGTACCGATCTCGTCCTCTCTTCTGTAGCGCTTACCGATGCTCTGGCGGTCATCGAACTCGCACATGTACTTCTTTGAAAGCTGCTCGAAAACCTTGCCGGCTTTCTCGGAAAGCTTTGCTGAAAGAGGCAGTACTGCGATCTTGATGGGAGCGAGGAACGGATGGAATCTCATTACCGTTCTTACGTCGCCGCCCTCAAGCTCCTCCTCGTCATATGCGGAGCAGAGGAATGCGAGAGTTACACGGTCTGCACCGAGCGAAGGCTCGATAACGTAAGGGATGTACTTCTCGTTCTTAGCCGGATCGAAATATGTGAGATCCTGCTTGGAATATTCCATGTGCTGCTTGAGGTCGTAGTCCGTACGGTCAGCGATGCCCCAGAGTTCACCCCAGTCTGTGAACGGGAAAGCAAACTCGTAGTCTGTTGTAGCTCTGGAATAGAAAGCAAGCTCTTCTTTAGCGTGGTCTCTTGTCCTGAGCTCGTTCTCCTTGATGCCGAGGCTGATAAGCCAGTCGTGGCAGAACTGCTTCCAGTAATCGAACCACTCGAGGTCTGTTCCGGGTTCGCAGAAGAACTCAAGCTCCATCTGCTCGAACTCTCTTGTACGGAAGATGAAGTTGCCGGGTGTGATCTCGTTTCTGAAAGACTTACCGATCTGGCAGATACCGAACGGAAGCTTCTTTCTTGCGGAACGCTGAACGTTCGCGAAGTTAACGAAGATACCCTGAGCTGTCTCAGGTCTTAAGTAAACCTCGGATGTCGCATCCTCGGTAACACCGATGAATGTCTTGAACATGAGGTTGAACTTTCTGATATCGGTGAAGTTGTGGCCGCCGCATACAGGGCAGGGAATGTTCTTCTCTCTGATATAAGCGACCATGTCCTCAGGGCTCATGCCTTCAACGGATACGCCCTCGACACCGTTCTCTTTGTTCCAGTCCTCAACAAGGTTGTCAGCTCTCTGACGTGCCTTGCACTGCTTGCAGTCGATGAGAGGATCGGAGAAACCGCCGACGTGGCCTGAAGCGACCCATGTCTTGGGGTTCATTATGATAGCCGCATCGAGTCCTACGTTGTAAGGACTCTCCTGAACGAATTTCTTCCACCATGCGGCTTTAACGTTATTCTTAAGCTGGACTCCTAAAGGACCGTAATCCCAAGAGTTTGCAAGGCCTCCGTAGATATCCGAACCCGGATATACGAATCCCCTGACCTTAGCGAGGGATACGATCTTGTCCATTGTCTTCTCAACAGCCATTCTCTATCTCTCCCTTAGTCTTCCTGCTTGTCTTCGTCATCAGCGAACTCGTCTTCTTCTGTGAATTCGCCTTCTGCTTCCTCTTCCTCACCGCCGTTGATGGCATTGAAGAGATTATCCATACCCTTTTCGCTGATGTCCTGGGTAAGATCGACTCCGGATCTCTCAAGACGCTCTTCCTCAAGAAGTCTCTGACGTGTCTTCTCTTCCTCGGCTCTGCGGATCTTCTCCTCACGTGTGATCGGAACCTTTACCTGATCGGCAACGTCGCCTTCTACTGCAACGATCTTGTCGGCAGCTACTTCGCGGCATGCGAGTGATACAACGTTTGCTGCATCGGTATCGTCAACCATGGGCTGAGCGCCGTCTGTGAGTTGTCTTGCGCGCTTGCTTACGAGTACTGCGAGATCGTAAGGGCTTGCTGACTTTGCCTTGAGTTTCTCGATTGAAGGATCTGTTAACATTTTTCCTCTCTCCTTTATAAAAGTGCTTTTGCTGTATCTATGTTCTTCGAAGCTTTCAGCTTTTCGGCTGTGATTATCGCGACTATCTGTCTTGCCGCCGTATCAACGTCTCCGTTGGTTACCAGGTATTCGAATTCTCCGGCGCGTCCGATCTCCTCTTTTGCCTGGGCGAGTCTCTTTTGGACTTTCTCCTCAGTCTCGGTTCCTCTTCCGCGGAGCCTGTTCTCGAGCTCTTCCATCGAAGGCGGAAGGATGAATATCGTGACAGTATCGACATCGAACTTCCTGTTGAGCGCAAGACTGCCTTCTATCGTGATATCGAAAAGAACATCCTGGCCCTTGGTCACCATCTCCTTAAGAGGTCCGGCGGGTGTTCCGTAGTAGTTGTCGACATAGGTATCGTATTCTACGATCTCATCGTCTTTGATCATCTGCTCGAACTGTTCTTTGGTCCTGAAGTAATATTCGACTCCATCTTTCTCCTGACCTCTCGGTGCCCTGGTCGTAACGGAAATAGAATGACCTACGCTTCCGGGATCAGCCTGCTCAAGGAGTTCTTCAACTCTTGCGAGGACGGTGCCCTTACCGACACCTGAAGGTCCTGATACTGCAACGATCAATCCTCTGAAATCGCTCATCCCAACATCTCCTGTATCTCGGCACAGCTCTTTGCGGAAAGCAGTATCATGTCGGTATCGGTGATGACCGCGGACTGGCACTTCTTTCCGGCGCAGCAGTCAACGCATGAACCCCTGTCTTTCGCATCCTGTATCATTCTTCTGACCGGAGCGGAATCGGCAGTGGCTACGCAGACTATCCTGCTCCTTGCCGCGATATTTCCAAAACCGATGTCAATGAATTCTGCCATAGTCTTCGTCATACCAGGTTCTGGACCTGCTCCCTCATCTCTTCGACAATGTTCTTGCACAGAAGCACATTGTTGGTTATATCGATATCGTTCGCCTTGCTGCCCGTGGTGTTGACCTCACGGTTGATCTCCTGGATAAGGAAATCCATCTGCTTGCCTACAGCACCGCTGCCGGAAAGAATCTTCCTTGCCTGGGCGATGTGGCTTGTAAGGCGTGTAAGCTCTTCATCGATAGCGCACTTGTCGGCAAATACCGCCACTTCCGCGGCAAGTCTGCTGTCATCGTAGAAAGCGCGCTGGTCGCTTGTAAGGATCTCGTCGATCCTCGAAGTAAGCTTCTCCCTGTAAGTAACGACTACGGAAGGAGCGTGTTCGGCGATCTCGTTGCGGATCTTCTCAAGACTGTCGACTTTGGAAAGGATATTGGCGCAGAGGTTGTCACCTTCGCGCTTCCTCATAGCGAGCATACCGTCGATCGCGAGATTCAGTGTCTCGGTAAGTTCTGCAAGAGCTCTTGCCTCATCTATGGTCCTCTGCTCGACAGAGACAACGTCCTGGAAACCGGCAAGCTTTGAGACAGTGAGATCGTCATCTCTTCCGCATGCTGCAGCGAGCTCTTTTGCGGCATCCGAATATGCCTTTGCAAGTCCCGCATTGACGGTAACGGCCTGATCCGCGCCGTCCGTATCGGAATAGTTGATATAGCAGTCGATCTTACCTCTTACGAGTCTCTCGGTAATGATCCTTCTGACGTCTACTTCCGCGAAATTGAAAAATCTGGGTAATCTTATGTTGATATCGCAAAATCTGCTGTTGACCGATTTGAGCTCCACGCTGTATTTTCTGGTATCAAAAACTTTCTCACCGCGGCCGAAACCGGTCATGCTGTAAGCCATAAGATCTCCTCTGGTAGTCAGGAATAAAAAAGCCTTACCGCTTTGGAATATTCCTCCGCTTAAGGCTCGCGATTATTATATATAAATATTATAAATTTAGCAATAAAACGAATTTGACAAGTTGTCTGTGACGCAATGTTTCAGGGCATTACAAGACTTGAAAAAATTTTTCGGAGGCCGTTTTTCATGCCCTGACCAGGACCGGCTTAAAGCCCAGATAGTCCGACGAGGCGCAAATATATCTGCAGCCGTCTATCTCGCCCTCTCTAATAAACTTGTGGGACCGTCCGTGAAGATGTCCGTAAACGCAGATATCGATGCCCGCTTCCGCTATTATCTCCGAGAATCCCGTATGCTCCTGCTGAGAGGTAACGGGCGGATAGTGGATCATCAGGATATGCGTTTTCGAATGACCGGGGTCTGCTTTCTTAAGCTCTTCGGCGCAGAGCTTGAGCCTTAAGATCTCCCTGTCGTAGATCTTCTTTTTCTCGGGATCTTCGGACTTGCCGGCTTCCGTCATCCACCCTCTCGTCCCGCTTATAAGGCAATCTTCGGCTTCAACAACGTTGGTCCTTACAAGTTCCATTCCGGGGAAAGAGTGAGCTTCAAAATACTCGTCGAGCTTTTTCATCGTGGTCCACCAGTAATCGTGGTTGCCGCGCGAAAGGAGTTTCCTGCCCGGGAGCGACGCGATAAAGGAAAAGTCTTCATCAGCCTTGTCGATATAAGTTGCCCATGAGATGTCACCCGGGATGAGCACCGTGTCCTCAGGCTTTACGGTTGCGGTCCAGCCCTCAACGATACGGTCGATATAGCCCGCCCACTGATGGCCGAAAAGCTCCATCGATTTCTCGGGATTAGACAGTGACAGATGAAGGTCTGCCAGAGCGTATATCGACATCGGTCACTCTCCTTCGTGAAAGAATCCGTATATTGCTTCGGCGTCCTTTTCAGAGATCCCCTTGACCGCGGCAAGGTTCTCAACAGACGCTTCGCTCACCGCCTTTATTGTACCAAATGACTCGAGAAGGAGCTTCCTCTTTGCAGGTCCTATACCGGGAATGCCTTCGAGCTTATACTTCATGTTCCTCTTGCCGGAGAGCTTTCTCTGATACGAGATTGCGAATCTGTGGACTTCGTTCTGCACGGTCGTCAGGAACCTTAAAAGTCCGACTTCGCCGTCGCTTAACTCCCTGCCTTCAAGCCTTATCTCGCTGCCGTCCTCGAAAACGATCCCGCTCGTCTTGTGCCTGTCGTTCTTGACCATGCCGGCAAGCTTTATTCTTTCGGTTCCCGGGATCTCCCTGACCACCGAAGCTATCGCGCTGAGCTGTCCTTTTCCGCCGTCCGCGAGAATTATGTCCGGCCATGTAAAGCCGTCACTTCCGCTGTGCGCAAAACGTCTTTCGAGCGTCTCTCTCATCGAAGCATAGTCGTCCTGCTCGGTGACCCTCTTCATCTTGAAAAGCCTGTACGACTGGCGGTCCGGTTTTCCGTCCCTGAACACCACCATACCGGCGCATATATCGTCATTTCCGAGATTCGAGATATCGAACGATTCCACGCGCGAAAGTGATCCTTCGGGTGCGCTCATCAGCTGCTCGAGATACCTCAGGGGAGCGGACGGATCAGCGCCCGCGTTTCCGCCTCTCAAGATACGTCTGACCATCATCTCGCGGGCATTGAGCTGAGCAAGGTTAGACAGCTCGGTAAGCTCGCCGCGCTCTGCGACATGGAGCCTGACTTTCCTTCCCGCCTTCTCCGAAAGATACTTTTCGATAGGATCAAGATCGGCCTCCTCGGGCGCGTAAGGTATCAGTATGAGCGGCGGCACGAACGGTGCCTGCTCGTAGTACTGCATCAGGAAATTGGAAAGGATATCCGCCTGCTCGCCCTCATCTCCGACGAAGAAATACGTTGACGATCCGACGATCCTTCCCTCTCTTAGTTCGAGCTTTCTTACGCATGTCTCGCCCGCATCCGAATAGAGTCCTATCGCGTCGACGTCACGCTCGACATTGAGGAAGACCCTCTGGTTGCGGCTTATGTTCTTAAGCGCGATCATGCGGTCTCTCAAGGCACCTGCACGTTCAAACTGCAGCGCCTCTGAGGCCTTCTCCATCTGCTCGGTTATATCGGTCTCGATGCCGTCGTACTTGCCCTCGAAAAACAATACGATCTGCTTTGTCATCCTGCGGTAGTCGTCAGCGCTGACGGTGCCGAGGCACGGTGCCATGCACTTGCCGATATGGTAATTGAGGCACGGCCTTTCTTTACCGATATCCCTCGGAAAGACCTTCTTGCATCGCTTGAGCGGGAAGATGTCCGAGATAGCTTTCAATACCTCGTTGCAGTCCGAATTCATATAGGGACCGTAGTATCTCGCACCTGCTTTCCGGGCAGCGGGATCGGGCCTGAACGCCTTGAATACCCTCGGGTATTCCTCGTTCAGCGTTATGCAGATATAAGGGTAGCCTTTGTCATCTCTTAACAGGATGTTGTAATGCGGCTGGTACCGCTTAATGAGGTTGTTCTCAAGAAGCAGCGCTTCAGATTCGGATCCGACTACCGTGTATTCGAAATCGGCAACATGGGATACCATCGCGGCAACCTTCGGGCTCGCGATATTCCCGCTTGCAAAATAGCTTTTAAGTCTGTTTCTGAGTTTCTTCGCTTTTCCTACATATATAACAACGCCCGAAGCATCCTTCATGAGGTAAACTCCGGGGGTCTGAGGAACCGTGTCCAGCCTGGCGTCAAATTTCCCGCCGGCCATCACACTGCGATTTTCGGATTCTTGAGGTGAGCCATGAGGGCGGATGCTGCTTCCTTCTCGTCGTCGCCGTTGGCTTCGATCTCGATCTCAGCTCCGTTCTCTATTCCAAGGGACATAACACCGAGCAGGCTCTTCGCGTTTGCGCGTCTTCCGCTGCGGACCAGATAGATAGTGCTTCTGAACTGGGAAGCCTTCTGAATGAGTACGGCGACCGTCTTCATCTGAAGCGAATCTTCACAGTCGAAAACAATTTTCTCTTTTACCATCTTGGAATACACCTTCCCAAACAAATTACTACACAAGTATATTTTTGGAAACCTTGAAAATCAACACTAAAAAGGGCTTCACGGGCATTTTCGACTTTTTTACTCAAATGCCGTTTATTTGAGTTTTCCTTTTGTTAAAATTCACAATCCATCAGGATCGCATCACGGCCGGTACCGTAGTATCCCTTCCTAAGACCCGAACGCTTAAACCCGCACTTCTCATAAACCCTGATCGCAGGCAGATTCGTGCTCTCGACCTCAAGGAAAACCTTTCTTACGCCGCGCTGCCTTAAGTATTCCAGCAGGCTTTTCATTAGTTCTGTCGCAAGTCCCCTGCCACGCTCTTTTTCGTCGGTGACCAGGTTGCCTATGTCGGCTTCATCAAGCACGATATCGCATCCTATATAGCAGACGACCCTGCCGTTATCGTCGGTTACGAGCGCGCACTTGTTCTCCTCCGTGATCAGGCGGCTTATCTCCTCACGCTGCCACGGATGAGCGATCGAACCTTCCTCAAGGCCCATAATCTGATTGATATCTCCGGCCGATGCCGGTCTGATCTTATAGTCTGCCGGATCAGTCATTTTTCCTTAAACGCTCAGCCTGTGACACCGCGCAGTAAGTTGCCTTGACATCGCGTGCACTGACAAGTTCGGGATGCGCAAAAGCCGTTTCCGCAACACCTTTCGGCGTGATCGCGGCACCCTGCGCGCAATAGACATTTATATGGACCTTGTTGCGCTCGAAAGCCTTTTTCATGACATCCGCGCCGCTTCCGACGACCAGTATCTGCCGTCTCGTTCCGTATATGATCTCAGGAATATTCTTAATCTTTACCGCCAAGTCGTCAGCGTCATAAGCGTTCTCAGCGATCAAGGTCTTCAGCGTGTCATCCTCGACTGCCCTGGCGAAAACGCGGTTGTTCCTCGCATCGATCGCGGGCACGACTATAGTCTCCTCCCTCGCGGTCGCCGTTGCATTTTCACATGATCTAGCGAGAGCCTCGGTCGAAGACACCGCGATGCAGGGCTTGCCGGATGCAAGCGCCATTCCCTTTACCGCCGCAAGACCGATCCTGATCCCCGTAAACGAGCCGGGTCCCACGGTAACCGCGTAAGCATCAAGTTCCGCGTGAGTGAGCTTCGCGCGTTCCATCACGCGGTGAACCAAAGGCATGAAGGTCTCGGAATGCGTCCTCGTCTCAAAGCTTATCTCGTAAGCTATCTCTTTGCCGTCCTCATAGATGCCGGCGCTCGCGTTCTGGTTGGATGTATCGCAGACCAGTATCTTCATAAGATGGTGCACCCCGCTTCAGTTGCCGCCCTGATTATATTCTCAGCTCCGACCGAGCCCTCTTCGACAACATCGAAAAGCCTCTCGTCACCGTTTCCGCTTATCTTCATCTTCATGGTCTCTTCGGGCAGCGCGCCTTCGATCACTTCGCCCCACTCAATGACGCAGCAGCCATCCTTCTGGAAATACTCATCAAGGCCGCTCGCGTAGAAATCATCCTCTCCGGAAAGTCTGTATGTATCGAAATGATACAGCATAAGCCTGCCGCCCTCATATTCGTTGACGATGGTAAATGTGGGACTCGCGACGGGTGTGACCGCACCGAGCCCTCTGGCTATGCCTCTGGTAAGACATGTTTTTCCGGCACCAAGGTCACCGTCAAGCGTGATGACCGTACCCGCCTCCAAATATCTTGAAAGCGCCTCGCCGAACTTCTCTGTCTGTTCCGAAGAATCTGTCTTAAAGCTGATTTTCATCGTATCAATCTTACATTGTTGTCTAATATGCCGCAATGCTTTTTTCGCCCATACTGCACCGCGTTTCTTCTCAAGTCCCGTTGCTTGCGGATAATTCTCTGTTTGCCTACCGGTTTTGTCTTAAACAGAGCGTGATACAGAGAATCAACCGCTATAACTCATCAGATTACCTGTTGTACGCTCTGTTTGAACAAAAACAGAGCGCGCTTTAGGTAATCCGGTGCAAAAATACATCAGATTACCTGTTGTACGCTCTGTCCGGCGAAAAACAGAGCGCGTGACAGGTAATTCCCGGGCATGACGCGATCCATTCCCGGTTACCTCTTCACTTTCACGCGAAACTGAAGAAGAAACCTGGCATGACGAGCCGCTCCCCGCCCGAAAACCGTACAACAAAAACGGCCGCCCCTGAGGACGGCCGCATTAAAAGCAATTCGCAGTAACGATTAACGCTTACTGAACTGTGAAGCCTTACGAGCTTTCTTGAGACCCGGCTTCTTTCTTTCCTTCATACGTGCATCACGTGTAAGGAAGCCTGCTGCCTTGAGAACTGACTTGTAGTTGTCCTCATCAGCCTCAACGAGTGCTCTTGCGATGCCGTGACGGATAGCGCCTGCCTGGCCGGAGATACCGCCGCCGACTGCCTTAACGATGACATCGAACTTGTCCTCAGTCTCTGTAGCTGCGAGAGGCTGACGAACGAGGAGCTTCAGTGTATCGAGACCGAAGTACTCGTCGATATCCTTGGAGTTGATGGTGATCTTGCCGGAACCGGGTACGAGACGTACAGCGGCAACTGCGTTCTTACGGCGACCTGTGCCGTAGTAATAAACTTTGCTGGTAGATTTCTTTGCTGCCATTTAACTTAGTCCTCCGAAATCAAAACGTATAAGCTTCGGGCTGCTGTGCAGTCTGCTCATGCTCAGGGCCTGCGTAAACGTGAAGCTTTCTGAACATCTGGCGGCCGAGCGAGTTCTTGGGAAGCATTCCCTTGACTGCGAGCTCAAGAGCCTTCTCAGGGTTCTTGTCCATCATAACGCTGTACTTTACTTCCTTGAGTCCAGTAGGGAATCTTGTGTGATAACGATAAACCTTCTGGTCGAGCTTCTTACCTGTAAGAACCATCTTGGAAGCATTAACTACGATTACATAATCTCCGGTATCAAGGAAAGGAGTATATGTGGGCTTGTGCTTACCGCGGAGAAGCTTTGCAACTTCTGTAGCGAGACGTCCGAGGGTCTTTCCGTCAGCGTCGATCACCAGCCATTTCCTCTCGATTGAATCCTTGGTTGCAACATATGTACCCATGTGTTTTCTCCTTGAAATTCATTATTTCTCACTGTCCCCGGAGTGCGTCAAAAGAGACTCCCGTCTCCGGTCAGCCTGCATATAATAAACGCGGGGATATTTATTGTCAAGCATTTTTCTTAAAAAATCTCGAAAATGCTCTCAAATTCTCCAAAATTCGCCCGAATTCTCCATTTTCCTCACGCACGAAAAACGGAATCAGTGATCTGTCCTCTTTGCGTAGTAACCCTTTGTACTCTTTGCCTTCTTGGTCGCTCTCTTTGGATAGAGGCTTGATTTGAAGGTGTGGAAGTCATCGAGCTGGGAATCGATCTTCATGAAGAACGGGTAAAGCGGTGTGCAGTCGCAGTGATACCAGCCTCCGTTAACATAAATAAGATTCCAATAATGGTTGCTCCTCGTGACCTTGCTGTTCGCTCTGGTTACGACAAGATTCGGGATATTTGCCCTGTCCAGAAGGACTTTGAAGCATGCGCACATTACCCAGCAGTTGCCCTTGCGCGTCTTAAGACCCGTAAGCGCAGCCGACTCGAATGAAGGGTGTCCCGCCTTGCTCAGATACACGATATGATGACAGACCCACTTATAGATGTTCTTGGCATACTCGGTAGTGTTCTTACCCTTCTTTATGCCCTTGAGGATCTGGTCTGCGAGCTTGTAGCATTCCTTATTCTTGATGTCCGGAGCAGAGGACTGCCATACTTCAAACGTAGCCTTTGCTTCCGATACGTTGCCGGAACGGTCATGCGCCGTGTAGGTTACTGTGTATTTGCCGGGCTTGTTAAGGTTGAGCTTGGACGCGTCAATGTTTAAGACGGGCTCGGGATCGTAATCATCGGTCACCGTGATGCCTTCCCTTAAGTCGATCTCGTCTCCCTGCCTGATCATCTGGCCGTTCTTGATGCCTGTTATCACCGGCGGAGTCGAATCCTTTTTCACGTGCATGGGAACTTCGATGATCACCGAATTCTCATAAGGATCCGTAACAACGACGGGAACCTTAAAATCTCCGCCCGCGCTGATATCGGGAATGCCGTCCCTGTACTTTACTGTCGCAATGCCGTTAAGATCGTAAAGATCGCTTACGCAGTCCTCTGCCTCAGGGAATTGGTCGACCGTGAAGAACTCCTGCTTTACGGCCTTGCCGGTCGGTGCAGTAGTGTCCTGTATCGTAAGCCTTACTTCCTGGCTGAAATACTTATCAAATCCTATCTTCAGCCCGTAAACTGCAGGGATCTTCGTGTCGATCCCGCTCACGTCCGTTATGAATCTTGCGTTCTGAGGTTTGGTCCTGAAAAAATCATCCAGGGTAAAAGAACTCCCCGCCTCGATCGTGACATCAGTCAGCAATGGCTTGGCGTAGTAATCCCTAACGCCTGCAAATGCAGCACCGGAAATGGCGACAAGACAGAGCAGGACCGTAATACAGATTCTTACGATCCTGAATGCTTTTTTAGAAGATGTCTTTTCACTGCCCGTTGACATCGTCTTGGCCGGCTTTTCAGATTGCCTTGAAAAGGATAGAGGAAAGCGTCTTGTCCTCTCCTGCAATGAACTGGATCTGTGTGTGTCCCTTCTCGTAACGCAGGCCGTAGAGCTCTTCTGCAGTCGGGTCGCCGAACGCCTTCCTGACATCATCTAACGAAGATCCGAGCTTTACTCCTCCGCAGTCGATCGAAGGGTCTCTTACTTCGATCGTGTTGATCTTATTCTTACCGTCGTGATCGTCAGCGAAAATAACTATCTCTTTGTAATCGTAGGTCTCTTCCATGCCGTTGAAAGCGCAGGACATTACCTTGTTGTAGATATAACCTTCACCAAGCGCCTTAATAGCAGCGGTGGTATCCATTCCGGGAGTGAGAACAGTGCCCTTGTAGGTGATGCTGTAACTATCGCCGGAAGGCTTCGTGGCAGCAGCGGATTCCTTGCCCTCTTTTGAAGCAACGGTAGCTGCAGTGCCTCCCGAGATCAGCTGCGGCGCAGCAGTTTCTTCAGTCTTGGGTGCGCAGGATGCCATTACGGACAATACAGATACCGCAACTGCAACAGCGGCGATCTTTTTAAAACTCTTATTCATTTCCATCTCCTTAATCCTTAAAACAAGGAGCCCCGAAGGACTCCCTGCTGTTGCTGTTTATTGTACTATTTCTTTTTATAAGGGAAGCCCGATTTGATCTTACCGTTATATACGTCGACCCATTTCTGTACCGACTTTGTTGATCGCTTCGGGAATCCTTTCTTCGCGTAAGAATGGTTTGTAGGCGCTTTTGCGATCTCCTTATCGGTCATCATGAAGCAGAAGAATCCTCTGGGTGCGAGTCCCTGCATATAGATCTGAACATCGCAGTGATACCATTCACCGTTGAGCTTAACGAGGTTCCAGTTGTGGATACGCAGTCCGGGAACTCTCTTTCTCATGATGAGGTAGTTCTCGATTCCGGCAACGTCGAGCATAGCTTTGCAGGCACATGCTCTGCCATAGCAGGAAGCTCTCTTCTTGGTGAAAGCGCTGATAGCTGCTTTAGCCCATCCCTTATAAGGCGTAGCACCGGTAGAGAAGTAAATATGATGATATACCCAATAATAGATATTCATCGCCTTTACTACGTCGGTATCCTTGGACTTGGTGATCTTGGCAAGCTGTGTTTTCGCGAGAGCGAGAGCTTTATTAAGATCCTTCTGGTTGGTCGTAACGCCGCCGTTATATGTTCTGTAAACGGTAACGGATGACTCTACCTCAGTCCTGTTTCCGGCCTTATCAGTAGCGATGTATGTGATGGGATACTTGCCTACTACCGTGAGGTTGACCTTTGAATAATCGACATCGATCTTGGGCATCGAAGTATAGTCGTCGGTTGCCTTAACGCCTTCGAGATAGTCGTCTTTGGTGATCTTGTCCTTATCCTTGGCAACGTGCTCAAAAGTCTGAATACCCTCGAGTACCGGCGGAGTATGGTCGTCTGTGACCTTGAAAGGAACCTCAACGATAGATGAATTTCCGTCCTCATCGGTGAGCTTTACCGGAATGATCAGATCTCCGGTGTTCATAACAAGATCCGGTGTTCCCTCTGCGTACTCGATCTTGACTTCCGTAAGATCGAAAACATTCTTAACGAGCATGTCCGCTTTCGGAGCCTTTCCGCAGTACATATCAACGGGTACCGGGTCTGCTGTAGGAGCAGTCTTGTCGACAACTTTGAGGATGGAGCTTACGTTATGTCCGCCGCAGTCGAACCAGATCTGATATGTGGCAAGCTTGCCGGTGTCGATCTGATTGATGTCGGTAACAAAGGTAGTATTTACCGGAACTCTCGTAAAGAATTTCTCGATCGTGATCGGATGACCATACTCGAGCTCAACTTCGGGAATGACCGAAGCGTCAATGCTTCCGATAAAGTGGGAATACATACCGAATGCAAAGAAAACTCCCAGGGCTCCACCCGCCAGAAGAGGCATCAGGAGGAGTCCCAGGAATCTTATTATGCTGAATTTGTTCTTCTTACCGGCTGACAATGGTTATACCTTCGCCTGGTATACGATCGTTACTACCTTACCGTCTGAAATTTGAAAGGTAAGCTGGGATGAACCCTTGATGTAAACGATTGAATTTTCTGTTGTGCTCTCATCAGGATTACCGTAAGCTGCCTTGACCTGCTCAACAGTATTTCCGATAAAGATGCCCTCAGCTGTAGAAACAGTGTCATCGCAGAGAAGGATGCTTGAGATGGAATCTTCCTTCCCAACAGGGTTGGTCTCAATAGAGAAAGAACCGTGGTTATAGGTATATGTCTTTGCAATGCCCTGACCTGCGCAGCTGGGTTGCTCCTGATAGTCGTAATCAGAGGGAAGGCTCTTAAGGATATTGCCCATAGGAGTGTTAATAATGACGCTTACGCCGTTGTACTTGAAGATGAAGTTGTTCTTCTCAGCTTCAGGGTCGATGATCGCGATGTTCTCGCCGTCGACACCTGCTCCGCCCTGCTTCTGGGAAGAGATGATGTTGATACCGGAAGAAACGGGCTTCTTCTCGTTCTTGCATGCTGTGAGCGCAGCAGCGCCGATAGCTGCTGTAAGTATGATTGCAGTAATTTTCAAACCTTTCATAAGTTTACCTCCATAAAATAAACAAGAATATGATACATTTTTATTCATTTTCAAGCATTCAGAATTAAACAACAAATTTGTTTAACTCAACTTTTGTATTTTATTATATTGTGCACAAGAAAATTGTGGCTATTCTATGGCATTTGCACCATAGTTCTTCAAAGCCCCGTATTCCTTGATCTCGCGCTCCTGATCTTCCCTCATGAAATCATAGAAAGCGATCTTTTTCCCGTATTCGGACGCGACTTCGGGCACGTTCCTGTAATCGGTAAGTCCGTAGTTGTCCTTTAAGATCTTTCCGAAATAGACGCTGAGCTTCTCGGCTCCGTTAAGATTGAGATGGAGTCCTGCATCATGGGTATCCGTGGTCAGATCGATTCCGATCTCTTCCGCATAGTTGTTGAAATTCAGATATGTCAGCCCATGCTTCGCTGCATATTCCTCTACGTTCTCATCCCACTGGGGATACCAGCCGTATTCTATCGGAGCACGGACCAGAACAAGCTTGATTCCCTTCTCTTCGCAGAGGAGCCTGATCCTTTCCAGATAATCCATCGCGTTGTCTCCGAATGCCGTCTTGGTAAGCGGGACCTGGGGCGGATACTTCTCGAAAGGCATAACATCGCATCTCATGTAATAGCCGTTGTGTGATGTAATATCTTTCGAAAAAACATGCTTAAAGTCAGTCGGTGTAAGCTCGTTCCATCTGTCATGGTAACGCAGGATCGGGAAAACGTATGAAGCAAACGTCTCCTTCTTCATCATGGAAGCGTTGATCGCATCTATCTTGTCCTGAGACCATCTCATGCCGTCAAGGGTCATGCGGTTGTAGGCCTCGTTACGCGGCTTGTTGAACTGGAGACCGTGAACGGTCAAAACGACGACCTTGGGTGTCTCGTATCTCAATGTATCCCTTATCAGATAGTAGGACTGCCAGATATACTGCTCGCCGGAACCTCTGATATACGAGGAGATCCCGTAATCCTTATACATCTTTATCGGCGAAAAGTTCTCGTAAACGTCGCAGTCACCGAAAAAGACCACCTCATGCGGGACCTTCTCCTTGTAGTACTCTTCCGTGAACGAACCCTCTATGACGCCCTTCTGATATTTCGGCATCAGAAGACGCTGAACAAACCACAGCATGCAGATGCTGACGGCAAATAAGATCACAGCTGTAAGTATTCCCTTTGCCGGGGACTTTTTCTTCTCCAGATTGCTCTTCGTCATTACATTGCCTTTTTGAGGTTATGGAAATCTTTAAGAGCTTTCCATCCGATCTTAACGATCTTGCGGATATTGATGGAATTCTTGCCTGCCTGTCTCGGTCTGAAGGTAACCTGTCTGAAGGTCATCTCTTCCTTGTAGTAGGCAAAATACGTGGTCATCATGATATTAGGAAGGTTGTAATCCTTGTCGAGTCTCGGCAGGTACTTTGCAACGGTCTTTGCATCCATAAGTCTGAAAGGCGCATTCGCATCAGGTACCTTTACGTGGAAATAGCACTTGATAAGGAAGCAGACTACCTTCTCAACAAATGCTCTGGACTTGCCGTCGCCTCTTACCGCGCGGTGACCGAAAATGCCCTTGTATCCGTTCCTGAGCTGCCAGAAAGCATCAAACTCCTCGGGAAGAGTCTGGCCGTCCGAGTCTGTCTGGAAGATATAATCCGCACCGCACTTGATAGCATAACCGTAGAGTGCGATGACCTTGGGACCGTGCTGCTTGCCGGTATCGGAAAGGATAACGAGCTGGGGATATTTCTCCTGCATCTTTACCAGGATCTCATGAGTATCGTCGGTGCTTCCGCTGTCCGCGACTACCAGTCTTGAATCAGGGTTCTTGCCCTCAAGTACCGGATACCAGGATGAGACTACATCCTCTATATTGTCCCTCTCATTGTAAGCCGGCATTACGACATATAATGTGTCCATATCAGTCCTCCGATACTTCTTTCAGGTTTTTGCTTTCGTCTATGATATAGCGCGGACGGCGCTTGGTCTCAAGATAGATCTTTCCTATGTACTCGCCTATTACTCCGAGGCTGATCATCTGGATACCGCTGACAAAGCATATGATACATGTCATTGACGTCCAGCCTTCGACGATATTTCCGATTGCCGCGCTGATGAGCGCGTAGATTATTCCGATGAATGACAGCAGAGCTACAATGGCACCGAGCACCGTAATGATACGGAGCGGTTTTACCGAGAATGAAGTGATGCCGTCGATCGCAAAAGAAATCATCTTTCCCAAAGGATAATGCGTGCTTCCCGCGATCCGTTCCGCACGGGCATAGTATACGACCGAGCTCTTGAATCCCATGTGGGGAATGATGCCTCTCAGAAAGAGATTGACTTCACTGTATCCTGCCAGAGCATCCAGAACGCGGCTGCTCATAAGACGGTAATCCGCATGGTTGGGGATGATCTCGATGCCCATGGCGCGGAGGATCGCATAATACCACTCAGCGGTAGTTCTCTTGAATGCCGAATCGGATGTCCTGTCATTCCTGACGCCGTAAACAATATCCATACCCTTGGCATACTCATCGACCATCTGCTCTGCGCAGGCAATGTCATCTTGGCCGTCGCAGTCCATCGAAATCGTAATATCACAGCGCTTGCGTGCTTCCATAAGGCCTGCGATAAGAGCATTCTGATGTCCGCGGTTATGCGAAAGAGAGATGCCGCAATAGTGAGGATCTTCTTCCGTAAGTGATGAGATGATATTCCAGGTGTTGTCCTTGCTGCCGTCATTGACAAACATAACACGGCTTTCGGGGCTTATCTTTCCGGCATCGATCATTGAATTGAGCTTCTCAAGGAAAAGCCCGCTCGTCTCAGGAAGAACCTGTTCTTCGTTATAGCATGGAATGACAAAATACAAAACAGGTGTCACAAGCATCTCCGAAATACATAGTCTGATAGCATATTATAACATAATAAGCGTACCGTCAGGCTCATGACTTGATCTTGTGATTCTTATAGTCGATCTTCTTCTGGACCGATGCCGTGGCGCTTTCCGGATACTTCTTCTGATCGAACTCAAATCCGTTCCATCCGTCATGCCAGAATGAGAGAAGTTCCTTTGTTGTATACATGAAGAAATAGCTCGAGTAATTCTGCCGCCACGTCGCGTCGCAGTGATACCACTGGCCGTCTATCTTAATGTAGTTCCAGTAATGCTTTGCGACCTTATAAGGCCACCTTGTAACGAACATGTTCTCAATGCCGCAGACGTCGAGCATGGCTCTTACGCAGGAAGCCGTGGAAAGGCAGTTGCCCCATCTGTCCTTGAATGCGTTATGGGCAGCCTCTGTCCATGTTTTCGGCTTGATTCTCGTGGTGAATTTTATGTTGTATCTGCACCACCAAACGATCTGGAGAGCCTTTTCCATATCGGTCATTTCAGGTGTGATTATCTTATCTACGATCTCTTTGGCCTGGGCATATACTACTTCCGGTTCGACATATTCCTTCGGCTTCGGCTTGATCTTAACGTTGATCTTGACTTCGCTCACGTTGCCCGTAAAATCGGTAGCCCTGTAGACCGCCGTGTATTCGCCTTCGGTATTGAGCTTGACTCCGGATGCATCGATATCGAGTCTGGGGTTCTTGTCGTAGTTGTCGGTAACTTCAACGCCTGTGCGGTACGAGATCGACTCACCCTTTATGATGGTTATATCCCTTGTGCCTGTGATTACGGGAGGAACGCTGTCGCGCGTTACCGAGAGAGGTACGAGAACGACTGTCTCGTTGCCCGCGACATCAGTCAGCTTGGCTGAAGCCGTGAATTCACCGCCTGCGGAAATGTCAGGCTTGTCTGCCCATGTGACCGTAACGGGAGTCGCATCCACGATATTGGTAACGCAATCCTTGGCATCGGGGAGCTGATCGACCGACATCATCTCCTGAGGTACCGGATCGGCCTTAGGTGCAATGGTATCCGCAACCTTGAGTTCGCAGTTATGGTCTATTCCGTAGAGCGTGATCACGAAAAACACCGACTGAGGCATCGTGTAATCCACCGTCGTGAAGTCAAGGTTGGTACTGAGATACTGCGGGTATTTCGGCTCACCTTCCAGGAACATCTCGAACTTTGCGGGATTGCCCACCTCTACCGTCACGGTCTTCTTTATCAGAGAAGACTCGGAGATCATGAAGAAAGCGAATACGGTGATTGCTCCGACGAGCACCATGATGAGCCCGAAAAGCGCAAACGGACGAACAGGGATCTTGACCTTGGGGGCCTGTTTCTTTACTGCCGGTTTCTTTTCAGGAGCTTTATGCTGAACGGGTCTGTTCTGAACGGGCGGCCTTTGCTGAACAGGTCTTCTGTTCTGCGGGACCTGCGGCCTTGCATGCTGCTGAGGCTGGGCAGGTCTTCTTTGAGATTGTCCGCCTGCAGATCTCGGATCGCTGTGCGGTGCAGTGTTATGTGCTGCATTGCGTGGCACGGCTTTTCTCGCAGAAGTACTGTGAGGCGCGCTATTTCCAGACCTTGCGGGAACAGGTGTCCTTCCACGTTGAACGGCCGGGTGATTCCCGGCCGCATTGTTTCTTGTTATATGATCTGCCGGCCTGCGAGTCTGTCCGGCACTCCCCTGTACTTTGTGCTGTACAGGCGGATTCTGACGTCGTCTTTGTTCTGCAGGCAGGTTATCGGTCATTTCTTTACTTTGTGGTTCTTATAGTCGATCTGTTTCTGAACGGACTTCGTTGCCGAAGCGGGATACTCGGCTACCTTGAAGGTGTAACCATACCATCCGCTGTGATGGAAATTCTGTATCTCCTTCGTAGTATACATGAAAAAGTAGCTGTTATAGTTCTTTCTCGGAGTCGAATCGCAGTGATACCACTGGTCGTCGATCTTTATGTAATTCCAGTAATGGACACTGTGTCTCCAGGGATAGCGCTTGATGAACATGTTTTCGATGCCGCAGAGGTTGAGCATCTCCCTGACTGCGCACGCGTAACCGTAGCAGGTTGCGGATCTCTTCGTGAGCGCATCGTAAGCAGCTCTGTTTCTGGAAGTGGAATCGGCCTTTGCGGTATAACCGATGTTATATCTGCACCACCATACGATCTGGAGAGCCTTTTCCATCTGTGTCATATCCGGCTTGATGATCTTGTCTAAGATCTTCTGGGCGACCTTATCGACTTCCGCCTGATCGACGTATGTCTTGGGCTTTTTGATAAGCTCGACCTCGATCTCGGCTGTTGTCTTATTGCCCGAAAAATCTGTTGCAATATAGATTGCTTTATATGTACCCGGCTTTTTCAGATCAACGTTTGAAGAGTCGATATCAAGAGTCGGATTCTTGTCATAGTCATCGGTTACCGTGATACCATCCCTGTATACGACGGGATCTCCGACAAACGCGCTTATATTCTTTGTTCCCTCGATAACCGGAGGTGTGCTGTCCTTCGTCACGCTCAAGGGTACCATTACGGACGCCGTATTGCCGACCGCATCTGTAAGAAGCGCTTCAGCCTTGAATTCGCCGCCTGCGCTGATATCGGGGATCCTGCCCCACTTCATCGTGACTTCGGTACGATCCTTTACGTCCGTGACACACTTCTCTACATCGGGGAGTTCATCGACCGAGAACATCGTCTGAGGGATGCCGATACCGGTAGGAGCTGTCGTATCAGCTATCTCGAGAACGCATTCCATGTTGGTCCACAGATATGTGATCGTGAAATTGATCGTCTGGGGCAGTTCAACATTAACTGTCGAGAAATCGAGGTTGCAGTCTTCGGTCTCAGGGAATGAGATAGAGTCGTTAAAGAACAGGTCCTTTGATACCGGGCTGCCTACTTCTACAACGACGAATCTGTTGATCTTGTTGGTCTCATAATCGAAGATCCTGATGCCGATATAAAGTGCAAGTGTAGCTACTGATAAGAGAAGCATAAAAGCCAGAAAAAGAACATGTGACTTTTCCTTAACTTCTGTATTGGATTCAGACTTGGCCTTGGTGGCAGTTTTTGTTTTGGGAGCAGAAGAGCTCTTTGTTCCTCTGGCAGGCGCATTTGAAGGCCTGTGAGCAACTGCCGGCGTGTTATTGCTGTGTCTAGGCATGTTCTCGTGACGAATAGCCCTGATGACCGCCGTATCGGCAGACCTGACAGATGCCTTCGAATGCATCGAGTTTGAAATGTCCAGTTTGTTTTCCATCAATAATTCCTTTATCCGTTTTCGGTTTATCGCCGTTATCTTAACTTTGAAGGGAGAAATGTCAAGATTTACAGGGCCATCTGCCACTATAATTCCTAACTCTCATCCAAACTGTAACGAGATTTTAACACTACATTACTTCTAATAACAAAAATAAAGAAAACAGAATAACCGGACTGATCTGTCTTCTGTTTGGGTATTTCCACCATGAAGAAGTTATAATTGCATCTATGGAAAAGACTAAATCAGCGGACCCATATTCACCCTGTATGCTCTGCCCGAGAAGGTGCGGGGCCGACAGGACACATGGCATTACAGGCTTTTGCAAAGCAACGGCAGAAGTTACTGTCAACCTGTCTATGATTCACCGCGGCGAAGAGCCCGTCCTGGGCGGCGAAGGCGGATGCGGAGCGGTCTTTTTTGAAGGTTGTTCCTTAAGGTGCATTTTCTGCCAGAACCATGAGATAACCTCCGTTACAGGCAAGGGCACTTCCTATGATGAAAAATCGCTTGCGGAATTGTTTCTTAAGCTCTCGGACGAAGGCGCAGGCGCGATAGATCTCGTAACTCCCATGCACTTTGCACCGACTGTCGCTAACGCCGTAAAGGCAGCCAAAGATGAGGGCCTGAAAGTGCCCGTCATATGTAACTGCTCGGGCTATGAGACAGTCAGCACGTTAAAGCTTTTCGACGGCCTTGTCGATATCTATCTTCCGGATCTCAAATACTTTTCTCCGAAGGTATCCGCCAAATATGCGAATGCGCCCGATTATTTCGGGACCGCGTGCCTTGCGTTAGACGAGATGTACCGCCAGACCGGGAGCTTTGTTCTTGAGAACGGCATCATGAAGCGGGGAATGATTGTAAGGCACATGATGCTTCCTGGCAATCTTTTCGACAGCAAGCACATTTTGGATTATCTCGTGTCGCGGTTCGGCGACAGCATCTTTATAAGCCTCATGAGCCAGTACACTCCGATGCCACATATTCTCGAAAATGAAAAAGCGCCTGAAGAACTCAGGCGCCCGTTATCTCAGGATAATTATGAAAGATTGTGTGATTATCTCGCGGAGCTCGGCCAGACCAATGCATTTGTTCAGGAGACCGGCGCTTCCGGCACGCTCATGATCCCCGATTTCAATACTTAATCCGCCTTTTTCCCGCAGCGGTCTCCGCACTCTCCGCCTTCGCAGACACGGTAGTTTCCGCCTTCGATGCAGATGTCTTTTCCGTTTATGATGGCATCGGCGATCTTATATCTTGCGGATTCGTAGATCTCTGTCACGGTAGTGCGCGAGATATCCATCCGGAGAGCGCATTCCTCGTGAGTCATCTTCTGGTAATCAACGTGACGGAGAACTTCGTATTCCTCGATCGTGAGGGTCCCGCATTTTTTGCCGTCAGAACCCTCAGGCGTAAACTTCTTGTATCTGGGTTCTTCACATACCCTTCTGACTTTTACGGGTCTGGACATCAGAAGTCACCTCCATAATTCAAAAACCGCCGTCAAAGCGACATATGTCAATTATATCATGCTTCGGTTAAGGTTACTCCCTGAGGCAGCGCCCTGTCCCTGTTCTCCTTTGAAGTGAGGTCATAGACCGCCCTGCACTTGTACTGCACGACGCCGGATTCGCTGCTCGTCACGTATATCATCACTCCGAAGCTCGCAGGATCGTAAGAACTGACATCGAAGTCCTTCATGAAGAAATATTCGAACGAATCGGTATTGCCCTTAGTTCCGTATCTTCCCTTCTTCATCTCGATCCTTGAAAGCATCGCCGGGTGGTCTTTGTCCCAGGTATAGATGTATGCGTAGACAGGCTTGTCGGTCAGCACTTTGGGAATGCTGCCGGTCATCCAGATATCGCAGGCCTTGTTCTCTTCGTTATATCTGACGCCTGTCGAGACAGTGTCATCAGTCATGGCAGATACGATGGTGTTTTGGTAAACATCATAGAGCGCCCTGTCTATTACCTTGCCCTGTTTCTCGTCATAGACAACGATGTTAAAGCCCCTCTTGTTATATGCGTACTCTTCGCCTCCGATTACGATCGAGCATACGTTGCCGTATTTGAGCGCCCCGGATATCATCTCGTATTCCGTTCCGTCCGCGAACTTATCCTTACTGCTAAGCTCATGGTTTACGGCAAGTTCCAAATGCTTGCCGGAGCCGGAAACTGCGAGATACGACGTTCCGGGCTTTCCGTAGACTGAGCACTCGAGCGAAAGAGCGCCGAATGCTTTGGCGGTCTTTTCGTCCAGACCTGTAGCGACCTCGTCCCTCATGCCGATAAGGACAGTGATGTCACTAAGTCCTCCGAGCATCGTCAGATAAGATGAAAGGTCATCGTACCTTACCGTCATCTCATTGCTGCCGGTCTCATAAAACTCGTGCTCGATGCCTTTTGTATCGGTCGCGAAAAGCTTGAGCTTTCCCGTGAGGATCTCTTTGAACGACAGCGGGGACGTATCGAAAGACGCGCTGTATATCTTTTGAGCATCAAGCACAAGATCCTTTTTGACCAGGAGCTTCCCGTCGGACGTATAGAATTCTCCCCTGACAGATCTTATCTCCTGTCTGCAGTTTTCGATTCCCCAGAACGAGACATTGAACATGCCCTTCTCATCGACATCAGTCTTGATGTCGAGGTAATCGAGGTTCTTTAAGATATCCTTGGACAGCATGTCGAACTTGCCGATCCTGTCATAGAACGCGCTGCGTTTGCCAAGCTCCGTGCTCAGGAAATCCACCCCGTACATCTCTGTCAGCGTGGGAGTTTCAGAGAACAGATTTGTTCCGAGCCCCAGGCGTCCGCCCTTTATCTTTACGCCCATGGCGGCAAGCGTCGTGGGAAAAAGGTCGTATGTCATGTATTCACGGTGAGCAGGCTTTTCGACTTCAACGGCAGAATTTAGAACGCACACATAAGAACGCCTGCCGTATGAATCCTCGACCTTCTGGCAGTAATCCGCATCCATCGTCGGATGGTCTCCAACAAGGACTACCGTTGTGTCCTTATAGAAATCCTGAGTCTTCATCCAGTCGATGAAGCCCTTGATCTGCCTTGATGAGCAGGCCATTACATTGGAGTACTGCACGTCATAATCCTTGCGGCAAAGATCACACACAAACCCGTCCTCGAAATGGGTATCTACGGTAAGCATAGTCAGATTAAAAGGCTTGTCCTCACTGCTCAGCTCGGTTAGTCTTTTTTTCGCGAACTCGATGAGCTTTTTGTCCTCGTAGCCCCACCACACCCTGTAGTTCTTTGGGATGAAGCCGTTGTTCCTGGCATATTCGTAATCGAAGATCTGATAATTCCCGTGCTCTTTGAAATACAGTGACCTGCCTCCGAACGTCGACTCGGAACCGCACATGAAGACCTGGTTATATCCCTGTTCATTGAGGATATCGCCTAAAGTCTTCAGTCCCGGATAGAATGAATCCGCGTATGAAGCAGCCGCGTTTCCGATGCTTCCGATTATCGGGATGCCGGATGTCTGTGCGACAAGCGCGCCCATCGTATAAGAAGAACCCGTGGTCACATAGCCGCCGTTAAGCGTCTTTCTGTCGCCTGAGAAGCATTCTCCCTCTTCAGTTGCAAGCTTGGTAAGCTCGGGGATGACATTCTTTTCGAAAGCACCGCCGGACTGCCTGTCGGCAAAAGTCATCTCAACTGACTCCAGATAGATATATACGAGATTGCGCTTCTTCTCGGGGAAAATGACATTTCCTGAAGTCGGCTCGACATAGTTCTGTTCGATGAAATCCGATTTCGTTATGCGCGAACGGATGTATTCGGGGACGCGGTATCTGACTGCCGCTCTCGCGATCTGGCAGATGAGAACAGCGCTCAGCGCGAGAAAAACGATGAGGCAGTATCTCTTATATGCCGCATATCTTTTCCTGATCCGCAGCGCAAAAAGCGAGGCTGTAAAAAGGATCACCGCCAAAACGGAAAACAGGACGACTCTCAGATAGAAACTGTTCATTACGTCCTGGGATGTTCCCTCAAGCGGCGCAGACAGATAGAAGACTATCTCGTCAAAGGTTATGTCATGCCAGATGGACAAAAGCCAAGTAAGGCCGAATACCAGAAATGCCTCCACCAGAAAAAAGAATGCCGCCAGAACGATCCCGGCATTACCGGGCCTTTCGGGCTGCTTTTTTATCCTGCTTTTTGTTGTTTCGGTTCCTTTTTTTGACATACCCACAGATGATACTTGCTTTTATTTATTTATTCAATTGCCTGATCCAAATGAAGTTTGTTATCATATTTTCAGTTTATGGGGAAGGATCGGATAATTATGCATACCTGGCTTAAGAGAATATCAACAGCTTTGCTTACATCGCTGATGCTGGTCTCATTTATCGCGGTCAGCGTTTCAGCTTCAGAGACAAATGTCTCATCAGCCTATACCGCTCCTTCAGGAGCGACTCTGACTTACCGTTCGCTCATTCAGAAAAAGAAATGGGAATCATCATTCAAAAAGCAGGGTGAAGTATCAGGCACAGTCGGTAAATCTTTGAGGCTTGAAGGTATCCAGATAAAGATCTCGAGCGATACCGAAGGCGGTGTTGAATACAGCACGCTTGCTCACAAGAAAGGCTGGGCTGCTTCCAAGACAAACGGTCAGACTTCAGGTGGAAGCGGCCAGTTTATCGAGAGGATAAGGATCAGTCTCACCGGCGCGCTCGCAGATAAATACGACATCTATTACAGAGTCCACATGCCCTTTAACAAAGGCTGGATGGGCTGGGCAAAGAACGGCGAAGCAGCAGGAGTCGCGCACTACAAATACAATATCGAGGCAATACAGATCGTCCTCACCGATAAGGATGCAGAGGCACCCGGTACAGTTAACGGCATCAGTTCGGAGAGGAATTCTCCAATTCTCACCGCTCAGTCGGTTAAGGATGCCATGACCGCAAAAGCGCAGAACTACAGCAGCGAGACTAACTGGCTCGTCCTCACCGATACAAAGTATTATTTCACCGCCGTATTCAAAGGCTCTCGCGGCAACTGGGAGCCTGTCAGGTTCATATACTGCGCAGTAGGAAAGAAGTCGAGCAAGACCAGAAAAGGCTCATTCCGAATGAAGAGAAAGCGCTCTTATTTCTACTATTCGAAATACCGCTGCAAGTGGGCATCCAAATACAGCGGTCCTTACTACTACCACAGCATCCTTTATAACCGTTCCGGCAAAAAGATCTTAGACGGCAGACTCGGCAAGATGATATCTCACGGCTGCATCCGCATGGAAGCCGATGACGCAAAATACATCTACGATCACGTACCTAAGAAATCAACAGTGCTCGTTTATTAACAACCGAAAACAAATGAAGAGGCTGTCTCAAAAATGAGACAGCCTCTTTTTTACAATGTCTTTTTCTTAGAACTCTTCTGCCAGCGCTCCAAGGTACTGACCGTAATTGGTCTTGTTCATCGAGTCGGCAAGAGCTCTGAAAGCTTCCTCGTTGATCCAGCCCTTTTTAAGCGCTATCTCTTCCAAACACCCGATCATGCTGCCCGAACGCTGTGCAGCGCGGATAGATCCCGCTGCTTCATAAAGGCTGTCCGCATTTCCTGCGTCGAACCACGAGAACTCTTTGCCTAAAGCGATTACCTTGAGCTTGCCGCGCTTAAGATATTCTTCGTTTACCGATGTGATCTCAAGTTCGCCTCTTGCGGAAGGCTTAATGTTCTCTGCTATATCAACGACCTCGGGGCCATAGAAATAAAGACCCGGGACGATATAATTCGACTTAGGTTTTGAAGGCTTCTCCTCGATGGATACGGCATTCCCTTCGTTGTCGAATTCAACAACGCCGAAAGCTCTCGGGTCTGCGACATAGTATCCGAAGATAGCCGCATTGCCTTCGTTTACGATCTCTGAAGCATGTCTTAACTTACGCTTGAAAAAAGGTCCGTAGAAGATGTTGTCTCCGAGAGCAAGGCAGACGGAATCGTTTCCGATAAATTCTTTTCCAATGATGAATGCGTCGGCAATACCGCGCTGAACCTTCTGCTCAATGTATGTGATCTTGATGCCCAGGTGTGATCCGTCACCCAGAAGATCGATGAAAGGCTTGGTGTCATCGGGCGGTGTGATGACTAAGATGTCCTTTATTCCCGAATTCATAAGTACCGACATCGGATAATAGATCATCGGTTTGTCGTATACGGGGAGCAGGGGTTTACATACCGGTTTTGTTACCGGATACAGACGTGTGCCTTTTCCTGCCGCAAGAATAATGCCCTTCATAAAGTGATACTCCTTAAATGTTTGATCTACCGCTTTTTTATCAGATTATCATCATTATTTTACAAGTATAAATGATAACCGTGCTTTATGCAAAAAACACGGTCAAATGAAAAGTCCCCCTTCAAAAGGAGGACTTTTTGGAGCGGGTTACGAGGCTCGAACTCGCGACATTCAGCTTGGGAAGCTGACACTCTACCAACTGAGTTAAACCCGCGCAAAGCGCAAAAACACTATATCAGACCACCGTGGTAAAATCAAACACCGGCGCCATCGTAACATGATCGTCGTCAGCAAATTCGGTGAAGTTGTCTGCCAGTTCATGACGGAATCCGTCCTTTTCGTAAGGGAGCCAGAACTGCGTATCGGAGAAGTTCGCCCAGATGAGCATATACGCACACATCTTTCCACCTTCACAGGAAAGGATCGCATTGAGCATATCGGTAAACCAGGTTGTGTTCGTATTACCTGACGGCGCCAGACCCTCATAATAGCCCTCAGGCGTCTCCAGAGCCCTGTAACCGGTCTCAGTAAGGGCAACGACCTTGTCGTGCAGTCTGGCGCACTGGGCGATGATATCGAGCGATGTCTGGAGCTTCTTGAAGTACCCGTCGCCTGAATGCGGACGGTCGTGATAGTAATCGAGTCCCATGATATCGACGTAGTCATCACCGGGATATCTTTCCAGATACTCCTCACCGGATTCTACAGGTCCGTTCGGTGAATATGCGACTGCAAAGTTCTTTACGCCTTTCTCATACATCAGATAGTCGATCGTATAGCGGAACAACTCAACGTAATCCACATCGGGAAGATACTTTCTTCCCCACCAGAACCAGTCGCCGTTATCCTCGTGGAAAGGACGGAAGATCATGGGGATCGGATCTCCTTCAAGATCCACGCACTTGTCCGCGAAATCGGCGATCATATCAAGAAAACGGAGATATTTCGCGTTCAGGTCTCCGCCCTTCATTATCCTTCTGGCACAGTCGCCGTCCGTGTTGTTAGGCGAGAAATCGTAGAACTCATCGCCGCCCAGTGTGAAGTTGGGCATGTGAGAAGACAAGGTAACTATGCATCCCTGCTTGTGAAGGTTCTTGACGATCTTTATAAGGTCGTTCATCTTACCCTCATAGCCGAGGAAGCTCAGCGTGTCCACACCGATCACGGCAGGATGCTTTCCGCAGAGATTTCTGCAGTCCGATTCGGTGCCGTCATTGTTGGTAATCGTCACACCGATGTGGCCGGCATTCTGCTGTCCGAACATTATCTTGTCCTTGCCGGTATATCCTTTAAGCAGCTCAAGCAGTTCGATCAGCTTGGGCGATCTTTCATTTCTGAATCCGCTTTCCATTTAAGCCGCCGCCTTATTTGTTTCCGTTATATCTTGCGGGCCCGTATTTCTTCTCTTCCGGCTTTCTCGATTTGCGCGTAAAATCTCCGAACGGATCGTTGATATCCGAGATATCGCCTCCGAGCTTCTGGATCGCAGACATCATCTCATAGAAAAGATCCCTGTCGATCGAATCCTGATGTCTGTTGATATAGTTCTTCATGAGAGGGACCGCTCTGTCATCACCGTATTCGGCAAGGCAGATAACGGCATATATCTTATTCGTCATCGCGCGGAATGCATGCCTTAATGTCTGGTAGATCTCTTCCGAAGGATTGGCCATACCGATCTCAGCGAGCATGATCACCAGGTCCTCGGCAGGTCCCTCAAGGCCGGAATCTAAGCCTTCTTCGATTATGTTCGTCAGGATCGGAACGGAGACGTCTGCGCCGCCAACAACATAGTCCTTGATCGACTCGGCAACGAATTCCTTCGTCTGCGGATAACTCATGAAACGGTCGATGACAGCCTTGATAAAGCAGAACTCCTGCATCTCGATGAGCACGTCGAGGCAGGCCTTAACCTTCTGATACTCGATCTCGAAAAGCTTGTTCTCATCATCTAACTCTTCATCAGTCCAAGCGGAATTGCCGATAACGGAGCTGCAGTAATCTCTAACCGCATCCCTGTCATCATTTGCGATGCTGGCAATAAGCGACTTGGGCACGCCGCGGTCAAGAGTCACGGCACTGTATTCAAGAGCTTCTTCCTTTTCCTCGAGCGGCATGGCATCGAAAACCTCACGCAGCGACCTGCCTCCGAGCTTCTCGTCGGGCTCGTACTCAAGTGCTTTTGTTGCCTTCTCGGTCTCTTCTCTTGCTATATCCTGGATATATTCCTCAAAAGAAGCGGCATCGCTTCCTTCAGGGACCTGGCCTACGCTGTCGGCATACTCGTCGACCTTCTGCTCGAGGATGAGCGCTTCTATCTGATCGTATCTGCCAAGTATCTCTTTGATCTCTTCAGTCATTTCCATTCCTCTCCCTATCCGTCATTAAGAAGATTATTCTACACGAAAAATCATTATTCGGGCAATAAAAAAACACCGCAATCCTGCGGTGCTTTTAGTGGAGGTACCACCCAGATTTGAACTGGGGATCAGGGTTTTGCAGACCCACGCCTTACCACTTGGCTATGGTACCGTTGGTGACCCGTACGAGAGTCGAACTCGTCACTCCACCGTGAAAGGGTGATGTCTTAGCCGATTGACCAACGGGCCTTTATGGTAGCGGCAGTGGGATTCGAACCTACGACCTGCCGGGTATGAACCGGACGCTCTGGCCAACTGAGCTATGCCGCCATAAAAGGTGCTTTGAAATTATATATAGAAGGAGTGATTAAGTCAATAGCATGTCCAAAAGTATTTCACCTGTTCAGGTCCTCCGCACTGTGCCTGAGGATCCGCCGGGAAATCCTTTGGCTTCAGGAATTAATACCGCCTGAGAAGATTATTGTTCTGCCTTCTGACTTCGTCCCTGTGTCTTTCGGAAAGAAAGATCATGTTGGCAAGTCTCGATGCCTTTGCAAACGCCCTTCTTTCGAGGAGTTCGGTTATGACCATCCACAGTGTGAGCACAACGATGACGATCATGACAATAATGAAAGCGTAAAGATACCCGTATTCGTACTCGTTAAATCCCATACCGCGTCCGGTAATATTTGATTCGATACGGACGTAATTGCCGGTTCTGTAGAACGTGATAAGTAGAGTAACGGCAATAAATGTCAGAACGCCAAGGACGATCAGCTGCACCTTACGGCGCTTCCTGTTGATTCTGAACAGCCCCGGTATCTTCCCGAGCTGCTCATCAAATAATTCCTGAAATACCTGATCATTATCGAGTCCCATGAGCAAATAATAGCATACGGATACTCAAATGTCAGAAAAACTTGAAAATAAAAGGGTGCCTCATAAGAGACACCCTTGAAAGCTCAAATTCTAAATTAGAATTACTTGATCTCGAGCTCAGCGCCGCAATCAGCGAGCTTCTTCATGAGATCATCAGCCTCGTCCTTAGAAACGTTCTCCTTGAGAGCAACAGGTGCCTTCTCAACGAGCTCTTTAGCTTCCTTAAGACCCATACCAAGAACATCCTTAACTGCCTTGATAACGCCCATCTTGGAATCGCCGAAGCTCTTGAGCATAACTGTGAACTCTGTCTGCTCAGCTGCAGCTGCGCCAGCTGCTGCACCAGCACCTGCTGATACTGCTACTGCTGCTGCGGATACGCCGAATTCCTCTTCGATAGCCTTCTCAAGATCGAAAAGCTCGATTACGGAAAGGCCCTTAATTTCTTCAAGAATGCTTGTAACTTTCTCACTAGCCATTTTAAGTTTCCTCCTATGAAATTTTAGCTAATTACTCTGCGGGTGTTTCCGCGGGTGCAGCCTCTTCTGCTGCGGGTGCTTCAGCTGCGGGAGCCTCTGCTACTGCTACGGGTGCAGCTGCGGGTGCAGCCTCACCGCCTTCTTCCTGCTTCTTCTCTGCAACAGCCTTTACGAGCATAGCAAGCTTCGTGAAAGGGAAGAGCAAAGAATATGCAACCTGTGTCTGGAGTGTTGTCGGATCCGGTACCTTGGAAAGTGCGATTACTTCGTTTACGGAAGCAACCTTACCGTCAATGATGCCGCCCTTGATCTCCATAGGCTCAAAGTCTTCGCTGAACTTTGCAAGAACCTTTGCAGGAGCAATGATGTCATCAGAGTAGCCTACTGCTGTAGGGCCCTTGAATACTTCATCAAGTCCTTCAAAGCCAAGCTCTGCGAAAACGCGTCTAAGAACAGTGTTCTTGATGACCTCGAACTTTACGCCGTTCTTACGGAGCTCTGCACGCATCTCTGTGTCCTGAGCTACGGTAAGTCCGCGGGTAGCTACGAATACATATGTTGTAGCACCCTTAAGCGCAGATGCGAGATCTTCAACACGCTGCTGCTTAGCTGCCAGAATCTTTTCACTGGGCATATTGGTTTTTCCTCCTTGTATTATTTAATTAAAAACCCCCTGTGCTTCGAGCCTAGCGGTTCAAACCAAGGGGGACAGATTAATCCTTTAAGAATTAAGAGCTCCTTCCTCGGCCGGCCGTCCGGTAACCGGACATTTCAGAAATCATATTTCAATGACTTCACCCGCTGTCTTTGGCAGGATAGGTATTTAATTGTTAAGTAGTTTGGATCAAGAGAACTTTGTGGAGTTGATCTTGATTCCGGGGCCCATTGTTGTTGCAACGGAGCAGTTCTTGATGTACTGACCCTTTGCAGCAGCCGGCTTAGCCTTGATGATGGCTTCCATGAGCGCCTTGAGGTTCTCCTCGATCTTCTCAGGTCCGAAAGAGACCTTTCCGATCGGGCAGTGAATGATGTTGGTCTTGTCGAGTCTGTACTCGATCTTACCGGCCTTAACTTCGTTAACAGCCTTTGCAACATCCATAGTAACTGTGCCGGCCTTAGGGTTAGGCATGAGTCCCTTAGGACCGAGTACCTTACCGAGACGACCGAGCTTACCCATCATGTCGGGTGTAGCAACGATAACGTCGAAATCGAACCAGTTCTCATTCTGGATCTTGTTGATCATATCGTCATCACCAACAAAATCAGCGCCTGCTGCAGTTGCCTCATCAGCCTTGGGGCCCTTAGCGAGTACGAGGACTCTCTTTGTACGGCCTGTTCCGTGAGGAAGAACGACAGCGCCTCTGACCTGCTGGTCAGCGTGACGTGAGTCAACGCCCAGACGGACGTGGAGCTCTACTGTCTCATCAAACTTTGCTTTACCTGTCTCGCATACGAGCTTAGCAGCATCTGTAGGATCATAGAGAACGGATCTGTCTACAAGCTTTGCAAGCTCGGCATATCTTTTGCCTTTGTTCATAGCTTACGTTCTCCTTTCTTAATCCTTAACGACAATGCCCATAGAACGTGCAGTACCTGCAACCATTCTTGCGCATGCCTCTACATCGGACGCGTTAACATCAGGCATCTTGATCTTAGCGATCTCTCTGCAGTCATCCATTGTGACTGTAGCTACCTTCTCTGTGTTCGGACGTCCTGAAGCCTTCTCGATCTTTGCAGTCTTCTTAAGAAGAACCGGTACCGGCGGAGTCTTCGTGATGAACGTGAACGAACGGTCTGCATAAACTGTAATGATTACAGGAATGATGAGACCTGCGTCCTTAGCTGTTCTCTCGTTGAACTCTTTGACGAAGCCGGCGATGTTGATACCGTGCTGTCCAAGAGCTGGTCCGACCGGCGGCGCGGGTGTTGCTTTGCCTGCAGGTATCTGAAGCTTTACATAACCTGTGACTTTCTTAGCCATACTGGCCACCTCCCAAATAGATTTTTATTATCAATGACCCGAAGGCCAATAATAAACTGATTAGACTTTTCTTACCTTGATGAAGTCGAGCGTAACAGGTGTCTCACGACCGAACATGGAAACCGTAACAGTAACCTGCTGCTTCTCTTCGTTGATGTCCTTAACGACAGCCTTGCTGTCCTTGAAAGGACCGTCTGTGATGATGATGAGATCACCGATCTTGTAATCGACTTCAACAGTCGCGGGAACGATGAGACCCATCTTGATCAGGTCTTCTTCCGTCATCGGGGACGGCTTGTTCGGATCGGGAGCTACGAAGCCCGTAACACCGTTGGTGTTGCGGATCTTGTACCAGAGATCCTTGTCGACCTTCTCGTTGTTGCCGTAAACAAGCTTAAGGAACAGATAGTTGGGGAATCTGAGCTTCTCAACTTCCTTACGCTTGCCGTTCTTCGTCTCAACGACGATATCTATAGGCAGATAGACCTGCTGGATGATATTCTCCATCCCCTGGGCCCTTGCGTAGTTCTCTATAGAAGTCTTTACCTTCTTCTCATAACCGCCGAAGGTATGGATTATGTACCACTTGGCTTCATTGTTATCCGGCATTTATATAACTCCTAAGTATCTTGGAGACTTATCAGCCTGCGCTTGACTCTGTCGAAGCGGCTGTAGTCTCGGAAGCAGGTGTTGTCTCACTTGCTGCTGTTGTCTCAGCAGTCTCTGTCGCAGTTGTCTCTACGATATTGTAGAAGCCGATCTTATCGAGAACCCAGCGTCCGCCGGATCCGATGATCGTAAGGTAGACTGCGAAAAACACGATGACCAGCAGAACCACGGCAGAAGTCTTTGTAAGCTTCTCCCTGGTGGGCCATGTGACTCTCTTCAGTTCCGCAATAACGTCACCAAACGACTTTGCGATACGTGTGAAAATATTACCCTTCTTGTCAGCCATCTTATAAGTCCCTCGGGATTACTTTGATTCCCTGTGAATGGTGTGCTTACGGCAGAAAGGGCAGAACTTCTTGAGCTCGAGCCTCTCTGTGTTGTTCTTCTTGTTCTTGTATGTCTGATAATTTCTCTGCTTGCATTCTGTGCATGCGAGAGTCAGCTTATCACGAGCACCGGCCTTTGCCATGGTCCAAATACCTCCGAAACCTTTTGTTTCCTTGCCTTACAGGGCTTCCCGCTTCCGTATTTTACGCAAACTAAAAAAGCCCCCTTGCGGGTTAGCTTGAAGATTGTATCACAGCCACCCGGAAAAAGTCAACATTGCATTAACTTCTGCGGGATCTGAGTTCCGCTTCGACGTCATCGATCGTGATGCCTCTGTCGACCATAAGGACGAGCAGATGATACTGGAGATCGGCGATCTCGCCGATGATCGCCTTGCGGTCACGCTGGGAAGCGGCGATAACGACCTCAACAGCCTCCTCACCGACCTTCTTCGAGATCTTGTCTGTACCCTTGTCGAAAAGGTAGTTGGTATAAGAACCCTCTACCGGATTTGCTTTTCTGTCGGTAACTACGCTGTAGAGCTCTCTCATGATGTCCATTTCTTTTCTCCTTACTCTTCTTTGTTGTCTTTCAGATAATCCCATTCGTTAAGGGGAGTGTAAAAACACGAGCGGTTGCCTGTGTGGCACGCGGCTCCCGTCTGGTCGATCCTGAACAGGAGCGTATCGCGGTCGCAGTCGATGCTCGCGCTGATAACCTTCTGCACGTGGCCTGAGGTCTCGCCCTTTTTCCACTGAGCCTTGCGCGACCTTGAATAATAGTGCATATATCCGGTCTCACAGGTCATCCTGAATGCCTCATAGTTCATATAAGCCATCATGAGGACGTCGCCTGTCTCGTAGTCCTGCGTGATCGCGGGAACGAGGCCGTCGCTGTTCTTTTTCATGTTTGCCCACATCGTAAGGCTTTCCGGGATCTCCCTTACGGGGATGCCTTTGCCTGCAAGGTACTTCTTAAGATCCGTAATTGCGATCTCACCGAAGTGGAAAAGGCTTGCCGCAAGGACCGCGTCTGCCTTGCCGTATACAATTGCGTCCTCGAAATCCTTAAGGCTTCCCGCTCCGCCCGATGCGATGACAGGAACTCCTACCGACTCGGAGATCATTGAAGTTATCACATTATCGTAGCCGGACTTTGTTCCGTCCTTGTCCATAGACGTAAGGAGGATCTCGCCCGCGCCTAACTGAACAGCCTTTTTCGCCCATTCGAGAGCATCAAGTCCTGTGGGCTTTGTACCGCCTGCGATCACTACCTCGTATCCGGAAGGGAATCTGTCATCTCCTTCCCTGGATTTGACGTCGATCGCGGCGACTATGCACTGTGAACCGAACATGTCGGAAGCGCGCTTTATGAAATCGGGATCCTTTACCGCCGCGGAATTGAGAGAGACCTTGTCTGCTCCCGCGTTAAGAAGTGCCCTGATATCTTCCGTAGTACGGATACCGCCGCCTACGGTAAAAGGAATGAATACCTGCTCTGCCACGTGGCGGGCCATCTCAACGGTGGTGTCGCGGGATTCGAGTGTAGCCGTGATATCCAGGAAGACCAGCTCGTCAGCACCGGACATATTGTATGTCCTTGCGCATTCGACGGGATCGCCCGCGTCTCTCAGGGATACGAAATTTACGCCCTTAACGACTCTTCCGTCCTTGACATCGAGGCAGGGGATTATGCGTTTCGTAAGCACTTTGCCAGATCCACCTTTCCTTCGTATATGGCCTTGCCGATGATCACGCCGGCACAGCCGGAGGTCTTGATCAGCTCAACATCGGCGTCAGAACCGATGCCGCCTGAAGCGATAACTTCAAGGCCTGTCTTCTCTACCATTTCTTTTGTTGCCTCAGTAGCGGGACCCGTGAGCATTCCGTCTCTTGAAATGTCGGTGAACACCACTGTGGTTGCACCGATCTCCTTGCACTTGAGCGCAAAATCAACAGCCTTGAGCGTGGAATCGGAAGTCCAGCCGTTGACGGAAACATAGCCGTCATGCGCATCGATGCCGATGGCAACCTTGCTGCCGTACTTTTCTATTGCCTTCCTTGTGAACTCGGGATCCTTTACTGCCGCGGTTCCGAGAACTGCGCGCGATACGCCGTAATCCTCGATCCACTTCGAGAGTGTATCCATGTTGCGGATACCGCCGCCGGTATCTACCTTGAGTCCGGTCTTTTCGGCGATCTCCTTTATGATCAGGTGGTTCTCGGGAACACCGCTCTTTGCGGCATCTAAGTCGACCACATGGATCCACTCGGCTCCGGCTTCCTTGAAAGCAAAAGCCTGGTCAAGAGGTGAATCGTTGTAAACGGTTACGTCATCGTATTTTCCCTGTCTGAGTCGGACGCATTTTCCGCCGATCAGATCGATTGCGGGCAGTATTATCATTATCTGGTCCTCATTGCGAATTTATTCAGTATCTGAAGGCCGGCCTCTCCGCTCTTCTCCGGGTGGAACTGCGTCGCGAAAACGTTGTCACGCTCGATCGCGCAGCAATACTTGATCCCGTATTCGGCATAACCTGCAGCGTCATCCATGTGTTCGGGCTGGCAGTAGTAGGAATGGACGAAGTAAACGTAGTCGCCTTCCGTAAGGAGCGAACCTTTGCAGTCAACGAGCCTGTTCCAGCCGATCTGCGGGACCTTGAGATCCCCGTTGTCAAATCTCCTGACTCTGCCCGGGATGATGCCGAGACCGGGAACGTAATCGCCCATGGCTGATCCCAGGTTGACGCCTTCTTTTGAGCCGTCCATCAGAAGCTGCATTCCGAGGCAGATGCCGAGGAAAGGCTTTCCGCTGAATGCGGAATCTATGATAACGTTGTCCAAGCCCTTGCTCTTGAGGTTTTCCATGGCGGGCGCAAACGCACCCACGCCCGGAAGAATGACTCCCGAGGCAGATTCGATAACCGTAGGATCGCTCGTTATGACCGATTCGTAATTCAGGTATTTAAGGGCTTTTGCGACAGAGGCGAGATTGCCCATTCCGTAATCAATGATTGCTATCAAAGGATCAGATTTCCTTTCCTGTGATAAGTCTGTAGCACTCGCGGTACTTTTCTGCGGTCTTGTCGATGATCTCCTGCGGGAGATGAGGTGCAGGATATGTCTTATCCCAGTCGAGTGTCTCAAGCCATTCCCTTAAGAACTGCTTGTCGAAGCTCTTCTGTGCGTGACCGGGCTCATACTCCGAAGCATCCCAGAATCTTGAAGAGTCAGGAGTGAACATCTCATCGCATACTGTGAGAACGCCGTCGATCTTGCCGAACTCGAACTTTGTGTCCGCAAGGATGAGGCCCTTTGTAAGAGCGTACTCTGATACCTTCTTATAAAGCGCAAGAGAAGCGTCTCTCAGAGCGGAAGCATCTTCCTGGCCGATAAGGTCGACCAGCTGGTCGTATGTGATGTTGATGTCGTGACCCTCGTCAGCCTTTGTTGAAGGTGTGAAAAGAGGCTCGGGGAGCTTGTCGCCCTGTACCATTCCCTCAGGCATCCTGATGCCTCCGACTGTGCCGGACTTTTTGTATTCCTTAAGCGCGGATCCTTCGAGATAACCTCTTACGATGCACTCAGCGGGAAGCATTGAAGCCTTCTTTACAAGCATGGATCTGCCCTCGAGCTCTTCCTTGTACTTGTCAAAGCCCTGGGGATATTTTGATACATCAGTGGTGATGACATGGTTCGGGATGATGTCCTTTGTGAAATCGAACCAGAAAGCGGAGATGGAAGACAATACTCTTCCCTTGTCCGGGATCAGCTCATCGAAAATGACATCAAAAGCGGAGATCCTGTCCGTAACTACGAGCAGGAGGCTATCGCCTAAGTCATAGATATTTCTGACTTTGCCCTGAGCAAGCAGGGGCTTGTCGATAAAACTTGTGTCTTTGATCAACATATTATGTACCCTCCGGTAAATTATAAGCTTCCTTTTGTTGAGACGATCTGGCCTTTGAACCTGGGATCTTCCTCGACCGCCATCCTGAGCGCTCTTGCAAGAGCCTTGAACATTGCCTCCGCCTTGTGGTGATCGTTTACTCCGTAAGGCGCGCTGATGTGCAGTGTGATGCCTGCGTTGAACGCGAAGCTCCTGAAGAACTCCTCAAAGAGCTGGGTATCCATCTCGCCGCACTTGTCACCTGTGAATTCAGCCTCGAAAACGATGAACGGTCTGCCTGATACGTCAATGATCGCTTTTCCCAGAGCTTCATCCATGGGGATCGCGCATGAGCCGAAACGTCTGATGCCGGCCTTATCGCCCAGAGCCTTGGCAACAGCCTGGCCTAAGACGATACCGGTATCCTCGACCGAGTGATGAGCATCCACCTCAAGGTCACCCTTGCACTTGATGTCCATGTCGATCCCGGAATGCTTGGAAAGCGCTGACAGCATGTGATCGAAAAAGCCTATGCCCGTATCGATGTCATACGTGCCCGTTCCGTCAAGATCTATCCTGACCTTGATGTCGGTTTCCTTTGTCTTTCTGGCTATCTCAGCTGTTCTTGACATTAGCGATTTCCTCCCTGACGTTTCTTATGAATTCTTCCATTTCATCCTTGGTGCCTATCGATATACGAAGGCGGTCATTTATTCCGGGTGTGCTGAAGTATCTTACAAGTATACCCTTTGCGCGCAGATTTTTATATAACGTTTCAGCACTGATGCACACCGGGGGCTTTGCAAAAAGGAAATTCGCTGATGACTCCGGCATCTCAAAACCGAGAGACTTAAGCTCATCCGCGGTGTATTTCCTTACCTTTATAAGCTCTTCCCTGCACTTCGCGTGATATTCCGTATCACTGATGGCTGCAGCACCGATCGCCTGAGCGAGCCTGTCGATCGGGTATGAATTGAACGAATCCCTTGCCCTTAACAGTCCCTCGATCAGCTCCTCCGAAGCGATGGCGTAACCGATCCTGATGCCTGCGAGGCTGTATGATTTTGACGTCGTCCTTACAACGCAGAGATTCGGGAACCTGGGCAGCAGCGATACCGCCGTCTCGTAGTTCTCCTCGAAATAAGCGTAAGCCTCATCGATAAGGACTACGGAATCGGGATTTGCGCTGCAGATGGCCGCTATATCGTCAAGTGAGATTGCTCTTGAAGTAGGAGCGTTCGGGTTGGCGATGGCGATGCCGCAGTTGGGTACTCCCTTGTAGTCTGAAGGGTCGAGCCTGAAGTCCTCGCGCAGCGGGATCTTTTTCGGGCGGATCCTGTAGAATTCCTCATAGACGGGATAGAAGCTGTATGAGAACTCCGGCGTCAGTACCGGAAGATCCGTATCGCATGCCTTCTCGAAAAAAGTCTGAAAGCAAAGCGCCAGGACCTCGTCGGATCCGTTGCCGACAAAGACCTGGGAAGGCTTTACGTTTTCAACTTCAGATATAGCGTTTACGATCGGCGTCGCGTTTGTATCCGGATACAGCCTGAGCTGTGATGCGTCAAATTCCGCTATTGCTTTGGCTACAGCCGGAGACGGCGGAAAAGGGTTCTCGTTCGTATTGAGTTTGATGACCTTCTCCCCTGCTTTGGGCTGTTCACCCGCAACATAGGGAGTGGTCTCGTTTATCGTTTTGTTCCAGTATTTGCTCATGATTCCTCGAATCTGGATCTGACGGCTGCGGCGTGGCAGGTCAGACCCTCGCTGTCCGCGAAGACGGCGACATCCTTGTAAACATCTGCCAGTGCCTCGCGGCTGTAATTGATCACACTCATCTTCTTATAGAAGTCGCCCGTGTTGAGAGGCGAGAAGAATCTTGCCGTTCCCGATGTGGGGAGCGTGTGGTTGGGTCCTGCAAAGTAATCTCCCAGGGGCTCGGGTGACCAGCTGCCCAGGAACATCGCACCGCAGTTGCTGATCTTCTCCGAGAACTTCTCGGGATCTTTTACGCAGATCTCAAGGTGCTCGGGAGCGATTTCTTCCGAGAAGCCTGCCGCGGTATCGAGGCTGTCGCATACGATGATCGCGCAGTAATCCTGAAGCGATCTTTCAAGTATCGCGCTTCTCTCTGCGGCATCGGATCTTCTGTCTACTGCTTCGAGGACCTTCTCGGCAAGCTCTTTCGAGTCGGTCAGGACTATGGCCGAAGCCATCTTGTCGTGCTCTGCCTGTGAGAGCATATCGGCTGCGACGAACTCGGGGTTTGCCGTCCCGTCAGCGATTATAAGGATCTCGGAAGGGCCTGCGAACATATCGATATCGACCTGTCCGTAGACCAGTCTCTTTGCCGTGTTGACGTAGATGTTTCCGGGGCCGCAGATCTTGTCGACTCTCGGTATCGTCTCAGTTCCGTATGCCATAGCAGCGATAGCCTGGGATCCGCCCATACGGTAGATCTCAGTTGCTCCGGCAATGGAAGCTGCCGCGAGTATTACAGGTGCTATCGTTCCGTCTTTCCTCGGAGGAGTTGCGAAAACGATCCTCTTAACGCCTGCAACTGAAGCAGGGATAACGTCCATCAGTACCGTTGACGGCAAAGGTGCCGTGCCGCCGGGAACATAGATTCCCGCAGTGGTAATGGGTCTTACTCTTACGCCGACCTGAGCTCCGTTTCCGTTATCGGTCATGAAGCCGTTCTCTTTCTGGTGCTCGTGGAATCTCCTGATATTGGCCGCGGCCCTCTCCATGACTTTGAGGAGTTCGGGATCGACCTGTGATTTAGCATTCGCGATCTCTTCATCGGTAACCCTGAGGTCCTTTGCCTCAAGCTTTACTCCGTCAAACTTCTCGGTATAACCGAGGAGCGCGGAATCACCGTTCTCCCTGATGTTGTCGATAACCGCCTGCACGGTCTCGATGACGGGCTTTAAGTCCATCTTGCCTCGGATGCCGAGCTTTTCGACCGTGCTCTTAAGGTTCTCTTTAGTGCCTTCAACCAATCTGCAGCGCATATCAGTTCTCTCCTTCTTGTTCTTGTAAAGCGTCACGCAGTCTGGAGATCATGGGCTTGATCTCGTCTGCCTTCATCTTCATGGATACGCGGTTGACCACGAGTCTTGCGGAGATGTCGGCAACGGTCTCAAGAACATCGAGGCCGTTCTCATAAAGCGTTCTGCCTGATTCGACTATATCTACTATTACTTCGGCAAGGCCGGTGAGCGGCGCAAGTTCTACTGAACCGTTGAGCTTGATTATCTCAACGCTTTCCTTTTTCACGCCCTCGAAATAGTTTCTCGTGATGTTAGGATACTTTGTTCCTACTCTCTTGTTGGGGATCTCATCCAGCTTATCCTTCAAAGAAGCGGGGCCTGCAACGCACATACGGCATTTTCCCAGACCGAGATCCAGGACCTCATAAAGCTGTCTGCCTTCCTCAAGGAGCGTGTCTTTTCCGACTACTCCGATATCGGCAGCACCGTATTCCACATAAGTCGGAACATCGGAAGGCTTTGCCAGGATGAAGCGCAGTCCTGCTTCCTGATCTTCCAATATGAGTTTTCTCGACTTTTCACGTGCAGCGGTTACGTCATAACCGGCCTTCTCCATCAGGTCGAGAGTCTGATCGGCGAGTCTGCCTTTTGATAAAGCTATTGTCAGCATCAGGCTTTACCTCCGTCCATATACATGATCGTCTCGATCCCTTTGGCCTTCGCATAGGCGTCGAGTTCTTCCTCTGTCATTCCCGTGGTATCGAGCGCGGCAGCCGTACCTTCGGCTCTCAGTGCCTCCGCCGTTACCATTGCGGCTTCGAAATCGCCTCCGACGATAACCTTGACTCCTGCTGCAGGCGTGAACTTGTCCTGTCTCATGAGCGCGGTCATCGAAAGTGTCAGCGAGATCGAGAAGCCGACAGCAGCCATATCCTTGCCGAATGTCTTTAAGGCATCGTCATATCTTCCGCCGGTAAAGATCGGGAATCCGACCTCATAAGTGTAGCCCTTGAAGACCATGCCGGTATAGTAATCGATACTCTCGATGAGGCCCAGGTCTACGGATACATACTTCAGATAACCGTAGCGCTCCATTATATCAAGGATTTCCTTGATGTTCGCGAGTGCCTCTTTCGCGCTCTCATCGGTAACTCTGGGGAGCATCTGATCGATAGTGTCGTAGGTTCCGCCTGACTCTGTGATCATGAGGAGAGTGTCCCTGTCCTCACGGCTCAGATCGAGCTTTTCGATAGTGACGGAATCCCTGTTTGCGATGGCAGTCTTGATCTTCGCGATAGTCTCGTCATTTAATCCGAGCTGTCTGGAAAGACCCTTGAAGAACTGTACCTGGCCGAGGGATACCTGAAGATCGGTAATTCCGAGCTCCAATGCCGACTTGATGGCGAGCGCCAGTACTTCGGCGTCCGACTTGGAACCTGAAGCTCCCAGAAGCTCGATGCCCGCCTGGGTAAAGCCGCTCTGCTTGCCGCCGCCGATCTGGCCTGCCCTGTACATATTCTCTATATAGAACAGTCTGGTCGGCATCGTATCGTTTCTTCCCGCCGCATATCTTGCCACGGGGATCGTTCCGTCATATCTCGTGCAAAGAAGCCTTCCCTTGCCGTCGGAGAACTTATAAAGCTCCTCCTCTGCAACAAAGCTTCTGTATACATCGAAATACTCGATGCCGGGTGTCTCGATCTCTTCATAGCCGTTCATAAGGAAAAGGTTCCTTAAACGTGCTTCCATATCTCTTTTAAAAGCGCAAAAACCGGGTACCTGATCCGTAAATCCGTCCGGTGTGTAGAATTTATTGCCCATAAGTCCTCCTGCTTTAGTTGACTAAAGGATTATATCGGCAACCCTTCAGGCTGTCAATAGTTTTCTTTAGTGAACTAAAGGATTTTTCTGAATTATTTATGATATCTTTCGCCGTGAGCGATCCTAAAGCCCCTGTAAAGCTGCTCCGCGAGGATCAGACGCGTCATCAGATGCGTAAGCGTGACATTGCCGAAAGCGATCCTTCTCGATGCTCTTTTCCTGACCTCGGGGGAAATGCCGTTGCTTCCGCCGATCGCTATATAGAGCGTTCCGCCGCCCTTTTCGATATCTGATGTCAGGTATTCCGAAAGCTTTTCGGAAGTGACATTCTCGCCGCCTAAATCCATTGCCCAGAGGACATCGCCCTGCTTAACACGTGCAAGTATGGCTTCGCCCTCACGCTTAAGCGCTTCCTCTACGGGAACGGAATCCGGAACTTCATTGACCTCAATGAACTCAAGCGTGCAGAAACGCGAAATGCGCTTCCGGTACTCGGCGATGCCGTCCTTGAGCCATTTGTCCTTTATCTTGCCGGGAGATACTACGAAGATCTTCACAGCACATATCCTTCCGTAGGTTCAAATCTCTTGGCTACCCTGAACTCATAATCAACGTCTCTTACAAGTCCCTTGTCCGCCAGGAGATTAACGAAAGTCTCGGATGCGATCTCCTCGGTGTTGTTCTCGGGCGAAAGGTGGCCCAATATGAATCTCTTCGTGCCGTTCTGGATAAAGAACTCTGCGGCAGCAGCGCTCTCCGAATTGCTTATGTGGCCGTGTCCTCCCGAGATGCGCCTCTTGAGCGGATACGGGTAATGCACGTTGTTCTCGAGCAGATACGGATCGTAATTGGCTTCAAGTAAGATGACGTCGCTGTTCCTGGCAAATCCCTTCATGCCGTCGGTCACGCGGCCCAGGTCCGTCATGACGGATATCGAATTGCCGGTTTCGGGATTGATGATGCGGTAGCATACCGATCCCGCCACATCGTGAGGCGTGGGAAAAGCCCTGACTTCGGTGCCGTTCTCAAGCTTTACGATATCGTTTTCCTGAATCTCCGTAACCGGCGAATAAAGCTCATCCAGAGGAGCGAGCGTCTCTCTTGTTCCGTAGATCGGAGTATGGTACTTCTTCGAAAATATCTTTACGCCGTTGATATGGTCCGTGTGCCTGTGCGTAAGAAAGACTGCCGCGATGTCATCGGGATATACGCCGCTTGAGACCAGTGCCTGAGATGCCATCTTGCATGACACACCGCAATCTACAAGTATATATACACCGTTTGATTTGATGAGAGTGCAATTGCCGCGGCTGCTCGAATAGAGTGGAACTATCCTGTCGGGCCCCGTCATGCTTCGGTGTCCTCTTCGCTGTACTCTTCAATGTTCACGCGCTTGATCTTTGCGCCGAGTGCCGTGAGCTTCTGAACGATGTGCTCATAACCTCTGTCGATCCTGTTAGCGTGATTGATATGGGAAGTGCCTTCAGCGGCAAGAGCTGCGCAGACAAGAGCCGCACCTGCCCTTAAGTCGGTAGCTTCCACTGTAGCGCCCATGAAATGCGTCGTTCCGTTGACCCATGCGATACGCTCGTAAACATTGATGTTCGCACCCATTTTCGCAAGCTCGGGAACATACTGGAATCTGTTCTGCCATACGTTCTCGTGCATACGGCTCTGTCCTTCTGCGGAACATAAGAGCACTACGGTCTGAGGCTGCAGATCGGTAGGGAATCCCGGATAAGGTGATGTCTTTACGCTCGTTGAATAGATCTCGTCAGACGGATCGTTCACGTAAACCCTGATGGATTCGTCGCCTTCCTCGATCATGTAACCCATTTCCCTCATCTTCGCCGAAAGCGGCTCCATGTGGGTAGGGATCAGGTTATGGATAGTTACATCGCCCTTTGTTACGGCGGCCGCAATCATGTATGTTCCGGCCTCGATCTGGTCGGGGATTATCGAATAAGTGAAGTTGCCCGGAAGGAAAGGAACGCCCGTTATCTTAATGGTATCGGTTCCTGCGCCCTTGATGTGCGCGCCCATCGAGTTGAGGAAGTTTGCAACGTCAACGATATGAGGCTCTTTGGCCGCGTTGATTATCTCAGTCCTTCCCTCAGCCTTGCAGGCGGCGAGCATTGCATTGATCGTGGCACCGACGCTTACGATATCAAGGTAGACCTTAGCTCCGTGAAGAGGCTCTGCAGTAAGGTTTACTATGCCGCTGTTGATCTCTGAAGGTCTTGCGCCTCTCGCACCCATGAGCTGGAAAGCCTTGAGGTGAAGATCGATAGGTCTCTGGCCGAAATCGCATCCGCCCGGAAGCCTGATGGAAGCTTTTCCGCATCGCGCGAGAAGTGCCCCCATGAGATAGTAGGAAGCTCGGATCTTCGATACGAGAGGCCCCGAAGCCTTATATGTATTGATAGTAGTAGGATCGATCCTGAAGGTGTGATTGTCGATCTCGTCGACTTTCGCGCCCAGGGACCTGCAAAGGTCGAACATGACCTTTACGTCAGAGATGTCAGGAACATTCTCAAGCGTACAGGGACCGTCAACCATTACGGATGCGGCGATGATGCCCAATGCGGCATTCTTACTTCCGCTTATGTCTATATTACCGCGGAGCGGCGTGCCGCCCTCGATCTCATAGGCATAAGGTTTTGATCTATTTATTGCGTTGTCTTCCACAAAGACACTCCGATTATTTCAAATGTTGGGGCGCTGAATCGTCAAGGATCTTCTTCAGTGAAGATTTGATCTCGCCTGACGGCTTCTCGTTGCCCTGTTCGGGCTTTGCCGCATTTCCGTTTTCGCCCTCTGACGGAACGCGACCCCTATTATACCTTTTTCCGGATGTAATAGGATGAATTGTCTTTCTGTCTATATCGTCCTGTTTTGTCTGAGGTGCAGGCTTTTGGTCTGCACTTATCTGGACGACCGGCTGAGTGAGGAGCTTTCTTGCTTCCGCCTTGGCGAGGAGCTGCTGCTCCTTTTCTGCCCTCTCGGCTTCAGCCTTCAAGGCCGCGCGCTCTGCCTGAGCCTGCTCAAACTGCTGCCTCAGGAGTTCTTCCTGGCTGACAGAAGGTTCAGCTGCCGCAGCTTCAATCTCAGAAGGCGCCGCAACTGCAGACTCAGCCTGAACAGGTTCTGCTGTCTGATCTTCAGCTGCCGGCATCTCGGAAGTGACTACAGGTTCGGCTGAAGCTTCCGGAGCTGCCTCAGTACTTTCTGCGGAGGGAACGGATTCTCCCATTTCCTCTTCATCAAGACCTGATACGGGACCGTCATAACCTTCTTCAAAGTCCTCAACATAGAGGAGCTCTTCTTCAAGATCTGCGAACCTCTCCGGGCCGAATGCCTTGAGAAGTGCCGCAAGTGCCTTGTCGCGTGCAGGGACATCCGTCTCCGGTGCCTCTTCGTATTCCTTGACGATATCGTTCAGATCTGAATAGCCCAGTGACTTAACTGCCTCACATTCCTGAAGTCCCAGGAAATACGCTGCCGCCCTGTAAAGCGGCTTGTCGCTGATGACGCCTGTAGCGGCATCCTCGGATACGCCCCTGAATACTTCCTTTGCCGTGGGCAGGCTTAACGTGAACGTTGCACCCTTGCCGAAAACGGATGAAACGCTGATAACGCCGTCATGCATATCCGCGATCTCTTTAGCTATCGCGAGACCGATTCCTGATCCGCCCACTTCGCGCGATCCTGAATTATCCACTCTGTAGAAACGCTCGAAAAGATGATCGATATCCTTGGCAGGGATTCCCCTTCCGTTATCCTCGACCTGGACAGCGATCCTGTCATCGATCGGGATGATGCTTACATGGATCTGGTTCCTGGCCGTCTTTCCGTCGTAGTTTATGTACTTGATGGCATTCGTAAGCAGATTGATTATGCATCTGATTATGAGCTTATGGTTACCGTAAAGAAGCGGCATCGGAGTATCGTCAGGAAGAGTGAATACGACTCCTCTGCTTCCCGGATGATCAGCCGCAGCGGCATAAGCCTGTTCGACGCAGTCCCTTATGTCAAATATCTGCATCCTGCTCGTATGCGAGCACTGCGAGAGCACAAGGAAGTCGCTGACGATATCCTGCATGCGTGTTGAATTTTCCTGTATCCTCTGTGACCAGATGAGCAGGTTGTTTCTGTCGGGCATTCCGCCCCTGCCGCATGCATTGAGAATAGAGAATACGGAATTGTTGATCGCCGTGAGCGGAGTCTTGAGCTCGTGCGAGACATTTGCCGCCAGGTCTTTCTGTCTTCTCTCGTCATCTTTGATCTGTGTGATGTCATCAACTATTACAAGGTTTAAGACCTCGCCTGAGAAATACTTGTCCGTCTGATCTCCGGTCTTTCTTATTACCTTTATCTCATATATCTTTCTGCCGACAAAATAATTGACACGTACAACGTTTATGCCGTTCTCAAGGCTCAGTATATAGTTCGACTTGAGCTGGTTGCCGTTATCGAAAGCAGTCAGAAAGTCGTCAATTGTTTTGGGAAGACCTCCGCTTAAGAAATCCTGGAACTTAAAGATAGTCTCATTGCAGAAGATAGCGCCTGTATTGTCGTAAACGGCGATGCCGATGCCAACGTTATCCAGAACTGCCTTCTGGATCTGCTTTTCACGCTCGATGACATTGATACCGGCATTTACTTTTCCTTTAAGAGAAGTATTACCGATAACATATCCGAGCAGGCAGCCGATAAAGAGCACGATAAGCGCTCCAATAAGGGCGATCAGCCAGTTCTCGCCAATAACCTTGATGAAATCTGAAGAAGCCAGCATAAGTATCAAGTCAGATCATTCGGGAAGAAATACCCGAATCCCCTTCTTGTAAGAATATATTTGAAGTTCTTCTGATCCGGTTCGATCTTCTGACGTGTTCTCTTGATAGTGACGTCAACCGTTCTCTCATCACCAAGAAAATCAAACTTCCATACCTGCTTGAGAAGCTCTGATCTCGAGCATACACGTCCGCAGTTCTGCTCAAGATACTGCAGGAGCTGGAATTCCCTGTTCGTAAGTTCGCAGGATTCATCGTGCTTGAAAGCCTGCATCTGGTCGCCGTCAATGATGAGCTCGCCGCCGCAATATTCGTGACGGTTGCCGGCAGACTCGATCTTCTTGGAGTTATATTCGCTCCTTCTGATCATGGCACGGACTCTCTCTCTGAGGACAGATGGTTTAAAAGGCTTGGGGATATAGTCGTCTGCGCCTGCGCGGAGAGCCTCGATCTGATCCGAGTCTTCGTTCTTTGCCGTAAGGAACAGAACGGGTGTCTTATAACCCTGCGCTCTGAAATCGGAAATGAACTGCATTCCGGAGTATCCGGGCATCATCCAGTCGAGAACGATCACATCCGGAGACAGTGTCGTAGCCATCTCGTAGCCCTTTCTTCCGTCTTCAGCAGTGATTACATCGAAAGAAAATGCACGGAGCATATCTGTAGTGGAGCTGAGCACTGCAGGATCATCATCAATAATTAAAATCTTTGACATTTTTATACCTCATCACGATTGGAAATCCATACTACAGAAATAATTTTACCAATAATAAAAATCTTGTAAATTGTAATATTACATTTTTATAACGAAAAACAAAAAAATAGTCCCTCTAATCCGGCAGCAATCTATCTTCCCGGGCCGTTGCCAGCCGAGTATTGTCGACACGGGTGAGCTTAACTTCTGTGTTCGGAATGGGAACAGGTGTGGCCTCACTGTAATAACCACCGGAATGGTTGAGAGTCTTATACCCTCAGGACTGCATAGTGAAACTAAGAAAGACAAGAGAAGGAAACTGAAGAATCCTCTCAAAAAACATGCCTTGAATTGTGACTTCAAGTAATTGAAATCGAACATAACTTGTGGTCAAGTCTTCGGGCATTAGTACCGGTAAGCTGAATGCATTTCTGCACTTACACGCCCGGCCTATCAACTGGTAGTCTTCCAGTGCCCTTATCAAAAGAGGGAAATCTCATCTCGGAGTTGGTTTCACACTTAGATGCTTTCAGCGTTTATCCAATCCAAACATAGCTACCCAGCTGTGCATTTGGCAATGCAACTGGTACACCAGAGGTTTGTCCATCCCGGTCCTCTCGTACTAAGGACAGCGCTCCTCAAATTTCCTACGCCCACGATAGATAGAGACCGAACTGTCTCACGACGTTCTGAACCCAGCTCGCGTACCACTTTAATCGGCGAACAGCCGAAC
>CACYMP010000016.1 GCA_902775565.1 Oscillospiraceae bacterium | reverse complement strand
CTCTATTACTCTTTTTAAACTCAATTCATAGAATTGAAAAGGTCCGTTTTACTTCAAGTTTTGCATTCTATTCAATTTTCAAGATCCGCGCCTTTTTGCAGTGTTTCGGGGCATTTTTTGCATCCCCGTTCCGCAAAGTGCTTGTAAAGAATATACCAAGCGATAATTAATGTCAAGCAGTTTTTTAAGAATTTCGAATTAATTTTTTGAGCGGCCCGAAGACCGCCCAATTCATTAGTATTCTCTTACTTAGTCTTGCTCTTCCGAACCCTTCTGACACGGCCGCGTTTAAGGTTATTTACTCGTATCATTAATACTATATTCATTATGATGATAGCGAGCATGATCACACCGATCGTAACGGATACTCCCGTATTCTGTTTTACGAACAGTACGAGCGGAGGATATTTGGCCATCAGCTCCTCCTGTGTCTCCGGTGCGGGAGTCGGAGTCGGTGTAGGTGTAGGTGTGGCAGGATAGTAATCCGCAGGTTCCTCACCGGGCTTCTGTACGCCGTCATACTGGGGCTGCTGGTCAGCAGGAGCATTAACGGACTTGTAGTCACCTGTTGTTCCGAATACGCGCTCGACCGGATCGCTCTTCCAGCAGGAAAGGTTGCCGTAAGCCGTGACCGATGCCACATACATTGTCATATAGAACTGATATGCGGGCGGTACGTTGCATACGACTACCATAAGATCGTGTCCGTTCTTGCAGACTGTATAGAGCGTCAGACACTTGCCTGCCTGTGTCGTGGTACCCGTCTTGCCGCCGATGATGGCAGCGAGATGCGAATCGGCACCGTTGGCCGTCTTGGATGCGAGCCAGGGGTCATATAATAAGTTATTAGAATTCTTTACATAAGACCAGGGTTCCGCTCTGTGACGGTTAGTTGCCTTGAATACGTGTGAAGGGCAGCTGATCAGGGTGTTGAAATCCGGGTTATCCGTAGCCGCAGCCATCATGGTGCAGATATCCTGCGCCGTGGTGTAGTGGTTGTCATCGTGCAGACCGCAGGCATTGGTAAAGTGGGTGCCCTTGCATCCGAGCTTTTCGGCCCTGATATTCATCAGGCACGCAAACGCCTCGATCTTACGGAAGTTCAGGATATTCTCCTTAGAATCGTGAAGAGTATCGGTAATATACTTCGAGTTAACGCCGTCTTTATTGACCGCCTCGCCGTCTGCGGGGAACTTCTCGAAGAAAGCATCAACGCATCCTTCCGCAAGAACGTTCGCGGCATCGTTGCCCGAAGGAAGCATGAGACCGTAGAGGAGTTCACTTACCTTTACCTTCTCGCCTTTGAGCACGCCCATGAGAGAGGAATCGTTTCCAAGTCCTTTGAGAGCATCCTCGGAAACCGTAAGCTTCTCATCGGTATCCAGATACTCGAGGCTCAGCATGCATGTCATGACCTTGGTCATCGATGCAGGAAATATCTTCTCGTCAGTCTTCAGACCGAGGATATTAAGCCCTGTGGTCTTGTCATATACGCAGTAAGAGGTACAGTGTACATCCTCGAGTGCAGGGACATAGATCTCAGGCTGTCCAACATCCGCCGTAACAAGCGATGCCGGCACCGATGAGAATGTCAGTACCGTCGCTGCTGTGAGGACAAATGCCGATAACCTGCGGAAGATCTTCATCATACTTCGTTTCCGTCTTCGGTATCCTTACCGCCGGCTTCTTCTGACGCCTCGGGACCTGCTTCAGTATCAGCCTCTGCTGCCTGATCATTTACCGGTGCCGCATCTGCATTCTCTTCAGCGCCCTCTTCCTCAGGCTCTTCCTTATCCGTAAGAGCGAAGTCAACGATCGTCGCGTTCTTAGCCTTCATGAGCCTTACGCCGGAAGTTGCACGTGAAAGTGTCGGGATCTCGGAAGCGGATACTCTGATGATGACGCCCTGGCCAGTGATGATGAGCAGGTCATCCTCATCAGTTACAGGAACAGTACCGATAAGACGTCCGGTCTTCTCGCTGACCTTGTATGTGATAAGGCCCTTACCGCCTCTGTTCTGGCTTCTGTAGTCGTCTGCCTTGGTCCTCTTGCCGTAGCCGTTCTCGGAGATAACAAGGATCTCCTTGTCAGGATCGACAGGCTCCATGCCTACTACGACGTCACCGTCATCAAGTCTCATGGCACGGACACCGGAAGCTGTACGTCCCATGTCACGGGCATCATCAGAATTGAATCTGATGGCCTTACCCTCGGCACTGACAACGATGACTTCCTGTCCTGCGGATGTGAGCTTGACGGAGACGATGCTGTCATCTTCTCTGAGTCTTGCCGCAATGAGACCGTTCTTGTTGATGTTTGCATATTTCGAAAGCGCAGTCTTCTTGATAACGCCCTGTCTTGTGACCATGGTGAGGAAGAGATCCTCGTTCTCGAAATCATCAACAGGAATGACGTTATGGATGGACTCGCCGTCCGCGAGCTTCAGGAGATTGACCAGAGCCGTGCCGCGCGATGAGCGTGACGTTGTCTCAGGGATCTTGTAGCCTTTGATCTTGAATACCCTGCCGGTATTGGTGAAGCACAGCAGGAACTTATGGGTCGTCGTCGTGATGATCTTCTCGACATAGTCCTCTTCACGTGTGGACTGGCCGGAGATTCCGCGGCCGCCCCTGTGCTGGGCCTTGTATGTCGAAACGAGCTGACGCTTGATGTAGCCCATGTGTGTCAGCGTGACAACGATATTGTCTTCCTGGATGAGAGACTCGTCATCGATATCGTCGAACGAACCGTAAACGATCTCCGTGATCCTGGGTGTAGCATACTTGTTCTTGATGGCGATGAGCTCGTCCTTGATGATGGAATCAAGCAGCGTCTTGTCGCTGAGGACCTTATGGAAATACTCGATCTCTTCAGTGAGAGCCTTGATCTCCGCTTCGAGCTTCTCGCGCTCGAGGCCTGTAAGACGGCCGAGTCTCATGTCTACGATCTGCTGGGCCTGCTTGTCGGAAAGGCCGAACCTCTCGCACATACGTGCCTTGGCCTCGACCTCGGTCCTTGAACCTCTGATGATCGAGATGATCTCATCGATATTGTCGATGGCGATAAGGAGTCCCTCATCGATATGACGCTTCTGTTCGTCTTTCTCGAGGTCATACTGTGTACGGCGCGTAACGACATCTTCCTGGTGGTTGATGTAGTAATAGAGCGCGTCCTTGAGGCCGATTAGCTTAGGCTCGAGCTTGCCGTTCGCATCAGGAACCAGCGCGAGCATATTTGCGCAGCATGCTTCCTGCAGCGAGCAGTTCTTATAGAGCTGGTTGAGTACTACTTCAGGGTTTGCGTCCTTCTTGACGTCGATAACGATCCTGACCTGTTCATTACGGTCAGACTCATCTCTGATACCCGTGATGCCCTCTACCTTCTTCTCCTTAACAAGGTCAGCCATCCTCTCGATGAGTCTTGCCTTGTTAACGCAGTAAGGAATGTCGTGAACGATGATCCTTGTCTTTCCGGCGTGGTCTTCGATCTCGGCATGCGCACGTACCATGATACGGCCTCTGCCCGTCGTGTAAGCCTCACGGATTCCGGATGTGCCGAGGATAGCGCCGCCTGTAGGGAAATCAGGTCCCTTGATGACGGTCATGAGTTCTTCAACAGATACGTCAGGGTTCTCGATCATCATGACGCAGCCGTCGATGACTTCGCCAAGATTATGCGGAGGGATGTTGGTCGCCATACCTACGGCGATACCGATACCGCCGTTGACCAGGAGGTTCGGGAAACGTGAAGGGAGAGCTACAGGCTCCATCTCGTGCTCGTCGAAGTTAGGTCTGAAATCAACGGTATTCTTGTTGATGTCACGTACCATCTCGAGAGCGATCTTATCAAGCCTAGCCTCTGTATAACGGTATGCAGCCGGCGGATCTCCGTCCAACGAACCGAAGTTGCCGTGTCCGTCGACCAGGGGATGTCTCAGTGAGAAATCCTGTGCAAGTCTGACCAATGCATCGTAAACGGAAGCGTCACCGTGAGGATGGAAACGTCCCAAAACGTCTCCGACCGTGGTAGCGCACTTACGGTACGGCTTGTCAGGTGTGAAGCCCTGAGTGAACATCGAGTAGATGATCCTTCTGTGGACAGGCTTCATACCGTCTCTGATATCGGGAAGCGCACGGTCAGAGATGACCGACATCGCGTAATCTATAAAGGACTTCCTCATCTCGCCGTCGAGATCGACAGGGATGATCGTAGTCTGTTCCGACTTGAAGGCCTGATCCATATCAGCTTCCTGCTGCATTCTGATCAGCTTCTTATCTTCACTCTCAGCCATTTGTTACCTCCGATTGTCGCCGCCGGCTATGCCTGCGGTTCGTCTATTTTCCAAACTACAGTATTATAACACAACTATTAATAATTCGCGCACGCGTAAATATTATAATAAATAGGCGGTGAATATCAGGACATTTTTCGGCATGTTTGCAGTCCGGATAGAAAAAGATCCCGGCAAATATCCGCCGGGATCTCATTATCAGTTTCAGGACAAAGGCTCCTTGGCAGGCAGCCCCGCCTTTCTTGGGAATCTGGCCGGTGTGGGCCGTATCTTCCTCACAACGATTATCGAACGGTCCATATCGGTTCCCGGAAGTCTGAACGTATCAGTTTTCTCTATCGTGCCTCCGAGCAGTGCGATAGCCTTTGTGGCGCTCTTGATCTCATCTTCGGCATGACCCTTCATTGCAAGGAATACTCCTCCGACCTTAACAAAGGGCAGACAGTATTCCGCAAGCACCGGAAGTGCCGCTACGGCTCTTGCCGTGACGATATCGAAGCTCTCCCGGTATTTCTTGTCCTTACCGCCGTCTTCGGCTCTTGTGTGGACCATATTGACGCCTTCAAGAGAGAGCGCGGTACACACCTCGCTAAGGAACCCGAGGCGCTTTGCAAGCGAATCCATAAGGGTTACCTGGAGTTCCGGCATGGATATCTTCAGCGGAAGGCCGGGGAAGCCCGCTCCCGTTCCGATATCGGCAAGGGTAAGATCGTTTCTTCCCGTCTTTGCCTCTTCTTCCCTGATGTAAGGGCAGAGCGTCAGCGAATCTATAAAGTGCTTCATGGCGATGCCGTTGTCATCGTCAACGGCCGTCAGGTTCATTACCTTGTTCTTTTCCCTGAGCATGGATGCATAGACCTGGAATGAACGTATCTCTTCTGCGGACAGCGGAACGCATATCTCGGGAAGATGTTCTTCCAGTACGGGTGCAACGCCTGAAGCGTCTTCAGCATTCTCAGGTTTAGGTCCTTCTTCGTTCTTGGGAGTGACCTTTGTTCCTTCACTGCCTATATCCACGCGCTTGGGCAGGCTGTCTCTGAGCCTCTTGATATCTGCTTTGGTTATCGGTTTTCTCTTGCGGTAGTTGTCATTGAGCATGGCTTCTTCTCCTCTGTTCGAGATATACCAGCAAAACCTCACAGTCAGCCGGGGATACTCCCGAAATGCGCGATGCGCGTCCTACGTTTTCCGGTCTGATGTCGGAAAGCTTCTGGGCCGCCTCGAGTCTTAATCCCTTTATCGACTTGTAATCGGTATCTTCGGGGATAGCGATCTTCTCAAGGCTCGCAAATCTTTCTATCTTCTCTTTTTCGAGCGCGAGATAGCCCTCGTACTTGATATCCGTTTCGCAGGCTTTGGTTACCGCTTTCGGAAGTTCTTTCCGGTCCTTGTCGAAAGGCGCGAGCATCTCGTAAGTTACGCCCGGACGCTTGATAAGGTCGGCGAGGCTCTCGCCTGATTTGGGCAGGGTCTGCTCGACTTCGGCCAGCGCTTCTCCCAAAGCTTTGGTAGGTCCGATATACGTTCTGCGCAGACGTTCGGTCTCTTTGGCGATCGCTTCCCTCTTGGCAAGGAACTTGGCGTATCTTTCATCGCTTATAAGACCTGTCTCGTGTCCTATCGGCGTAAGCCTCTCATCGGCATTGTCCTGCCTCAGGAAAAGCCTGTATTCGGCTCTGGAAGTCATCATACGGTACGGTTCGTTGGTCCCCTTGGTAACAAGGTCATCAATGAGCACGCCGATGTAACCCTGCGAGCGGTCGATTATCACGGGCTTTCTGCCGAGCACCTTCATCGCGGCGTTGATGCCTGCAACGATGCCCTGGCCCGCGGCCTCCTCATATCCTGAAGAACCGTTGATCTGGCCGGCAGTGAAAAGACCTGCCACTACTTTGCTCTCAAGCGAAGCCTTAAGCGAGAGCGGGTCAACGAGATCGTATTCGATGGCATACGCAGTTCTTTGTATGACCGCTTCGGAAAGACCCGGAAGGGATCTGACCATCCTTATCTGCACTTCTTCGGGAAGGCTCGTCGAAAAGCCCTGCAGGTACATCTCGTTTGTATGCCTGCCCATAGGCTCAACGAATATCTGGTGGCGCTCCTTGTCTGCAAAGCGCATGAACTTGTCTTCTATCGAGGGGCAGTACCTGGGACCTACGCCTTTTATCACGCCGCTGTAAAGAGGCGATCTGTCCATGTTCGAGGAGATTATCTCCTTAGTCTCCGGAGTGGTCCATACAGACCAGCAGGGGATCTGTTCGGAAGAAGGCACTGGGCCTATGCCGTCCATCTCGTTTTCGAAAGAGAAAGGCGGAACATCATCTTCTCCGTCCTGTCTCGTCATTTGCGAAAAATCGCACGAGTTGGAATTTACTCTTACAGGCGTTCCCGTCTTGAATCTGAGTATCGGTATTCCGCATGCTTTAAGAGAAGCGGAAAGTCCTTCGGATCTCGGCAGTCCGTCCGGGCCGCTCGCCGTTATGACCTCGCCTCTGATGGTCCTCGATTCCATATAGGTACCGGAGCAGATGACCACTGCTTTCGATCTGTAAACAGCGCTGCCGGCAGTCATTACACCGCAGGCGTTTCCGTTCTCATCCGTAAGGAGCTCCGTGATATGCGCCTGAACAAGCGTCAGGTTCTCTGTGTTCTCGAGATAATGCTTCATCTCGACGGAATACATAGCTCTGTCTTCCTGGGCTCTCGGCGAATATACGGCAGGTCCCTTTGACCTGTTGAGCATTCTCATCTGGACGGCGCACTTGTCGGCCATCTTGCCTATAACGCCGCCTAGCGCATCAACTTCCCTTACGAGCTGACCTTTGGATGTGCCTCCGATGCTCGGATTGCAGGGAAGGTTTGCAAGCGAATCAAGAGCCAGTGTGAAAAGGATGGTCTTGAGACCCAATACCGCACAAGCGTGTGCAGCTTCGCAGCCGGCATGACCGGCTCCGACCACACAGACATCAAAACTGCCTGCTTCGAAACTGTGTTCGAGTCTGACTGCTTCTTCGAGGTTCATTTACTTGCCTATGCAGAAACGCGAAAAGATCGTATCGGCAAGCGTTGCCGACACTGTCTTGCCGGTAACTTCACCGATCTCATCCAGGCATGCGCGCAGCGCGGAGGAGCATACTTCCACTCCGAGACCGTTTTCGAGCGCTTCTATTGCCATGTCGAGCTTTTTAAGGCCTTTGTTGAATTTGGAATAATGACGGCTGTTGGTGATAAGAAGTCCTTCGGACTGTCCGCCGCCAAGGCTGTCGTAATATGTCGTGATAACATCTTCTAACTTATCGATGTTGAGTTCTTCTTCAGCGGAGACGGAAATAAATCTCTTTATCCCGAGCTTATCCAGTACCGCGATGATATCTTCCTCATCGGGGTTCTTACCCTCGTCGCTCTTTGAGAATACAGCTGTGATCCTGTCGCCTCCGATATCCTCGGCGATCTCTCTTAATCCCGATCTTACTTCAGAAGCTATCATGTCCGGAGGGATCATGTAGAAAACAAGGTCCGCCTCTCTTCCGGCTTCCATCGCTCTTCCGATACCGATGCTCTCAATGATGTCATCTGTATCTCTGATGCCTGCAGTATCAATGAGCGTAACGGGGATCCCGTTGATGTCGACCTGGACCTCTATGGTGTCCCTTGTCGTTCCCGCAACTTCGGTTACGATAGCGCGGTCATATCCTGTAAGAGTATTGAGCAATGTGCTCTTTCCGCTGTTGGGGAGCCCTAAGAGAGCGACTCTCATGCGTTCTGAAAGTATCCTTCCCTTGCCGTATCCCGCGCACAGTGCAGAAAGTGCCTCGCGCTGTCTGTCGAGCTCTTCAAGTATTTCATCTTCTTCGGCTTCGGTGCCGGAACCGTCATCGGTGTCACGGTCAAACTCGACCAGTGATTCGATCCTGGCCATCTGAGCGTAAAGACTTGTCTCGATGGAATCGATCTTGCCTGCCAGCGGGCCTGACATAAGGCTTCCCGCTGCCTGGAGCTGACGCTCTGTGTCCGCATTGATAACGTCCATGACTGCTTCCGCGGATGCAAGGCTCATCTTGCCGTTGATGAATGCCCTTCTCGAGAACTCACCCGGATAAGCGACTCTTATGCCGGACATGCCCAGGCACCTTAAGATCTCCTGCTTTACCGCGGATGAACCGTGGCATGAGATCTCGACCATCTCCTCGCCCGTGTATGAAAAGGGCTCTTCAAAACGTGTGATGACTACCTGGTCGATGACATCCTGAGTCTTGGGATCAATTACCGTTCCGTAAGCACAGGTATAGCCGGGCAGGAGCGAAGTCCTGTCGTAATCTCCGCTGCTGCGGATAATCTTAGTGCATTTGTCTGTGAGAACGCCGCATCCGTTACCCGAAATGCGTATTACGGCAAGTCCCGAGATTCCCGCAGGCGTGGAGCACGCGCAGATAGGCTCATCCGTATATGCGAACATACGGATTTATCAATCTTCTTCAGGTGTTACCACAACGCATCTTGAAGGCTCTTCACCCTCGGAGTGCGTCGTTACGCCTTTAATGCCCTGCAGGTAGGAGTGTACGATCCTTCTCTCGGAAGGTGTCATGGGCTCCATTACGACCTTACGGCCGGAACGCTTAACTCTGGAAGCTGCCTTGTCTGCAAGGTTCTTGAGGATCTGCTCTCTGTGCTTGCGGTAACCGCCTACATCGAGATGGACATGAACTCTCTGATCGCTGTGCTTGTTAGCGATGAGGTTTGTCATGTATGTGATAGCCTCAAGCGTCTCGCCGTGACGGCCGATAGCCGCACCGCAGTCAGAGCCTGTAACTGAAATATAGATGGTGTCGTCTTCTCTGTAAGAATCCATGTTGCCGTGGATGCCGATTCCTGAAAGAACCTCTGCAACGAAATTGGCAGCTGCATCCTCAGCCTCGCTTACGGCATCGCCCTCGAAATTCTCGTCGTCACCGTAGTATTCTTCATCGTCAGCGTCAGCGTCATCAGCGCTGTCGTCAATTGCTGCTTCTTCTGCGCCGTCATCAAAGGAGACCTTTACCTCGGCATCCTTTCTTCCGACTCCGAGGAAACCGCCTTCGCTTCCTTCGGAAATGACCTCGATCTGAGCCTCTTCCTTAGTGCATCCGAGTTCGGCAATTGCTGCCTCTACCGCTTCGTCAACTGTTTTTCCTGTTTTGGTAACTGTCTTCATATATTTGCGAGGCCTCCTTAGACCAAATTAGTTCTTCTTACCTTTCTTGCCTTTTCCGGAATTGTTTCCGCCTGCTGTCTCAAGAGCTGCCTTTCCGGACTTCTTGAATATGGCTTCCTTCTTGGCTTCGATCTCAGCCTTCTTCTTTTCGTAAGGCTTTGTGAACATGTAGTATACGATTATCTGAGTAAGGATACCCATAAGGCTTCCTACTACCCAGTAAAGACCCATTGCGGCAGGCATCGTAAATGTCGTGTAGAGCATGACGACAGGAAGCATCCAGTTCATGATCTTCATTGTGTTTGCCGTTGCGTCATCCTGACCGGACTGACCCTTGCGCGCCTGATTTACCTTCTCACGCTCCTTGGCTTCCTTCTCTTCCTTGTAGCCGGGCTTCATTATCTTGGAAAGCTGCATGGAAAGGATGCTCGTAGCAAGTACGAGGACGGGGAAGATCAAAAGAGGAAAATATGTCTTGGGATCCTGAATGTAAAGCTTGGGATTCCAGGCAGGTGTCATTGTGAGGTCCATGCCGAGGAAGTGAAGATCAACGAGCTGATCCATCCTTACAAAGCCTCTTCTGACGCACTCGTTAAGGAACTGTGCATTCTCGGAAAGAGCCTTAACAAGTCCGATGTGGTTTGTGGTCATGACCGCTCCGCTGATAACCTTATCGCCCATGCCCTTGCCGAGCTCGATCATGGCGTTGATGTTATCTGTGGAAACCTGTGAAAGATAGATGAGCGGTCCGCTTACGATACGGAAGATAGGCCAGATAAAGATGAGCTGCAGAACAGGAAGAAGGCATCCGGACAGACCGCCTGCGCCGTTCTCTCTCTGCATATCCATGAGAGCCTGCTGATACTTCTCTTTATCGTCGCCGTATTTACGCTGAAGCTCTGCCTGCTTGCCGCTTAATGCCTGCATCTTGAGCATGGACTTCTGCGATCTGATGTTAAGGGGAATGAGCAGTCCTCTGACAATGACAGTCAGGCAGATGATCGCAAGACCGTAGTTGCCGAAGAAATTGTAAAGGACTCTCGTAAGCCAGCCGAACGCAATGTAAAGAGGTTCAAGAAGCGAAGGCATGGCGAGCATGATGTTTACGTCATTCATTATGTGTTATCTCCAAAAACAGGCGGGATGCGTCCTTTGTCACCTGACAGGATCGTAACCGCCTTTCGAAAACGGGTTGCACCGGAGAATCCTCCAAATGCCCATGGCAGTACCCTTGAATGCACCGTATTTTGTAATGGCATCTATCATGTACTGGGAACAGGTTGGCTGATATTTGCAGTGCGGGCCGATCGCAGGTGAAATGTGTCTCTGATACCAGCGAACCAGCGCTATCAATGCTCTGCCAACCATAAGGGGTCCTTCCGCCTTAAGCATCATCTGCCTTTGCACGTTCAGGCAGAAGCCTGAGCCTGCGGCAGCACTTTACCATATCATTGCTAATATCGGACAGCTTGGGAATGTCCTTACCGGACCTGTATGTAAAAACATAATCATAGCCCGACGGAAGCTCATTCTGAAGTTCCCTGAAGGACTCGCGCATAAGACGCTTCACCCTGTTCCTTCCCACGGCTCCAAGCTCGCGTTTGTTAGCGCAGAACCCTGTCCTGATAAGGACGGGCTCCACTTTATATCCGCTCTGCCTGGTACCCGGGTGTCTCTTCATTGCATGCACCGACAGGAACTTCCCCGAAGCGAATTTCCCGTAACGGTACACGCGCGAAAATTCGAAATTGAATCTCAGCGCGACAGGTCTCAGACAGCGATCTGCTTTCTGCCCTTCGCTCTTCTCCTTGCAAGGACCTTGCGTCCATTTGCTGTTTCCATTCTTGCTCTGAAGCCATGAACCGAAGTTCTGTGCCTCTTCTTGGGCTGATATGTCATCTTTGCCATACAATGTGATCCTCCAGATCTTTTCTCGTCATTTATTTTGTTGCACACCCGCGAGTGCCGCGGCAGCGCATAGAACCGCAATATATAATTGCATAAAAATAGCCTTACGATTATATATTGCCGTCCCGCCATTTGTCAAGGCACGAAAAAGGGCTGCGGCATCTGTCGCAGCCCTTTGTTTTCGTTAAGACTCAGCTATCAATGTGACATTGCATATCCTGCGCCGGCGATAATGGCAACGATCCATAAGATTATCCAGATGATGGCGATGATCGTTGTAACTATACCGATGATCAGACCGACCTTTGAAAGGATCGCGCCGACCTTGGCCTTGCCTGTGGGATACTGTCCGTCAGGTCCCTTGAGCTTCTTAGCCATTGAGCATCCGATAGCGCCGCAGATGATGGCGCCGATCGTAACGTCAAAAGCGAGAACAATTGCTGCGATACCGAGGATAAGAAGTCCTACACCGTTGTTTGTCGGAGCGGGTGCGGCATAACCGTAAGTAGGCTGGGGCTGTGCAACGGGAGCCGGTGCATACGGATTGTGTGATGCACGGTCGGGCTCGGTATACGGATTTGAAGACGTATTCTGATAGTTGACGGGGCCAACCTGCTTGGGAGCTTCAGGATAAACGCTCTGTACAGGCTCTGCGGGAGCTGCGACCGGAGCGGGCTGGTAAACGGGCTGTGCGGGTACGTTCTCTGCATCAGCGAACTCAGGATCCGAAGGAACGTTTGAATAGTCCTCCATCGGAGTCTCGGGCATCGGCTGGCACTTGATGACCTGTACGGGCTCTTCTTCAGGCGAGACTGCGGCAACGGCTGCTGCGGCTGCAACTGGTGCAACTACAGGTGCGACTGCCGGAGCGGGCTGTTCAGGTGCTGCTTCTGCAACGGGTGCAACGGCAGGAGCTACAGGCTCGGCAGGTTCAACTGCTGCGGGAGCGGGCTGTTCAGGTGCTACTGCTGCAGGTGCGGCAGCCTCAACAGGAGCAACAGCCGCAGGTGCAGGTGCGCCGACTGTATCTGCTGTGACAGCGGGCTTTGTAGCTCCGCAGTTGATGCAGAAATTACCGTCATTATCCTGTCCGCAGGAACACTTCCAAATAGCGTTTTCCATAATATAAATCCTCCCTTATTGAGTATTCGTTTGAATTATAAAAAATTTCCGACACTCTTGCAACAAATCAGGAAGGCAGAACGGCGGTTATGGTGAATTTCTCTCCGTCAGACGAAGTTGCCGTGATCTTTCCCTTATGCGCTTCGACTATGCTTTTCGCGATCGAAAGTCCGATCCCGTATCCGCCGGTTGCTGAGTTATGCGAGCTGTCCGCGCGGTAGAATCTGTCGAAAAGGTGCTTGAGATTATCTTTGCTGACAGGATCTTTCGAATTGTTTGTAACCGAAAGCCCGATATTCTTTCCGGAACGCCTGAGCTTAACATGGATCGTTCCGCCGTCGGCCGAATACTTTACAGCATTGTCAAGGAAGACACCAATCAGCTGTCTGAATGCCCTCTGGTCGCCGTTCATGACAAGACCATCCTCGATCTTTGATTCAATGCTGAGTCCTGCCGCCTGTGCACGTGCCTTGTAAGATTCAACCTCCTGTGAAGCCACATCGGAGACCGGGAATTCAACAAACGAGAAAGCTTCCTTTGTCCCTTCTTCCGTTTTCGCTAGATAGATAAGGTTTCCGGTAAGCTCTGTAAGTCTTGCGGTCTGCTTTCTGATATCTTCAAGCCACTCGTTGGCAGTACCGTCTTCCGATTCGGGCAGCTCCATCTCCAAAACGTCAGCGTCTGCGTTGATTATCGCAAGCGGGGTCTTGAGCTCATGTCCGGCATCCGTAATGAACTGTTTCTGCTTTTCATATGCTTCTGCGGCAGGTCTGATAACTGCCTTGGAAATGATGGCTATGAGGATATATACGAGGAACAGGCATATAAGTGAGATGCCTGTGCTGATCATGAGGAAGGATCTCGCGTTTCCAAGGCTTCTACCGCAGTCGTAAAAGATAACGATTACAGAACCGTCAGGATAAGTGGTCTTTCTGAATCTGTAGTCATCTACAAATCCGGATGTTTTCCCCGACTTGTTTACGTTCTTTCCCATTTCGGCCGCGGTCTCACTGTCTATCGCGGAGATCCTGTCCGTACGCGTTGACTTGATATCGCCGTTGGTTGAAATGATGACGCTGAAAAACCTTGATTCGTATCTTACTTCAGGTGAATCTCCCGCGTCCTCGCCTGTAAGGATACGGGTCATCCTCGTTACGAAATCTTCTCTTCTCCTGGCCGGTCTGCGGCTTCCTGTCCTGGTTCCGTCGGGATTTGTTCCGTCTCCTCCCTGTCTTACGCCCGGGGTATTTTCACGGAATCTTCCGCCGCCGTCGGTAAGCATGGTAAGGATGCCGTCCGCATTTCTGACGACTGTCCTGTAACTCATGAAGTTGATGATCCCGATGAGCAGTACAAGTACTACCGTTACGGAAAGCATCGAAACAAGGATAAACTTGCGGCGGAGTTTTTTAATCACCTTTGGCCTCCAGGGTATAACCGGCATTGCGCTTTGCGTTTATCTGAACGTTTGCTTCAAGTGATACAAGCTTCTTCCTGAGGAATGAGATGTATGTCCAGACGACGCTGATATCCGCTTCCGAATCGATACCCCATATCTTATCCATGAATTTTTCGGTAGAGATGAGCATTCCGGGCGTTGCCATAAGCATTTCTATCATCTGGAACTCCTTGCCCGCAAGCCTGTATTTGCCCGAAGGAGTGTAAAGCTCAAATGTGCCGCGGTCAAGCGTGAGATTGCCGACGTGCAGACTGTTGTCTGCAGCAACCTGCGGACTTCTGGTAAGAGCGCGCAGACGCGCAAGCAGTTCCTTGGTTGCAAAAGGTTTTGTCAGATAATCGTTTGCGCCTGCATCAAGTCCCATTACCTTGTCATCGACTTCCGACTTGGCGGTCAGCATTATGACAGGGACCGTGCATCCCTTTTTCCTGATCTCTTTCAGGGAATCGATGCCGTTCATCTTGGGCATCATGATATCCATTATTATGACGTCATATTCGCAGGCGAGCGCATATGACGCCGCTTCCTCGCCGTCGTAAACGGCATCTACGGAATAGTTGTTCTTTGTAAGTATCGCCTTGAGCGCATTGGACATAGAGCGCTCATCTTCGGCAAGCAATATCTTCATGATTCCTGTCCCCTTTTCAGATATTTTAACCCGTTATGCGAAAATTATGCACTCTCAACCTGAAATGAGGTTTAAAGAAAAGAGCTGCCTCTTAAGAGACAGCTCTTTGGTAAACAGTTTTAAGCTTTTGCTTTATTTTTTCTTCTTGACGGTCAGATCTTCGAGGAATCCCTTCGGGCTTCTGACTTCAAGTTCACCCTCAACCTGACGGATGAGATCTGCAGCAACGCTGGTAACGATGAGTACTGATGTACCTGCGAACCATACGTTCTCGAATCCCGTGAGCGAACCTACTACCGTAGGAAGGATGCAGACGAGTACGAGGAAGAATGCCTCGATCCAGTTGAGCCTGAATGCCGTCTTCTTGATGAATTCGGATGTCGGCTTACCTGCTCTTATACCGCTGATGGTTCCGCCGTTCTGGTTGATGTTGTTCGCGATCTCGATCGGATGGAAGTTGATCGAAGAATAGAAGAACGTGAAAGCGAAGATAAGAACAAAGTATGTCAGGTAGTACCAAGCGCTTCCCGTGAAGGAGTTCTTGATCCATGTACCTACCGTACCGGGGTTCTTAACGAACATGGTAACGATGATGGAAGGTACTGCAAGGATAGACATCGCGAAGATTACAGGCATAACGCCGGACATATTGACCTTGAGAGGCAGATAGTCCTTGTTGCCGCCACGCTGGTTTCTTCCGATAACCTTCTTTGAATACTGTACCGGGATCCTTCTTTCACCATCCTGTACATAGATAACGAAAACGATGATGACAAGAGCAACGATCGTTACGAGGATGAATACAGCGACACCGACAAGGAATCCGACTACAGTGTTATCGAAATAACCGCTGATCTCTACTGATTTTCCGTAGAGCGTCCTTGCCATGTCGGGAAGACGTGTTGCGATACCTGCAAAGATTATGAGGGATACGCCGTTACCGATACCTACATCGTTGATCTTTTCGCCGAGGAAGACAACGAGTGCCGCACCTGCGGTGAAGGAAGCAACTACCAGGACAGCTGAAAGCCACTTCATATTGGGAACGATCTCGATGAGCGCCTCTCTTGTGGAGAAGCAGAACAAAGAAGACTGAACCAAAGCAAGACCAATTGCGGAGTAACGCGTGATCTTGTCCATCTTCTTCCTTCCGGAAGCGCCTTCCTTTGACATGTCTTCAAGGGCAGGGATAACAACCGTAAGGAGCTGGATGATGATCGAAGCGTTGATGTACGGTGATACACCCATCGAAAGGATGGATGCATGCATGAGACCACCACCGGAGACGAGGTCCATAATGCTGCCGAGCTGTCCCCACGTCTGAAGGATCGATGTGAACTTAGCGCCGTCGATAGCGGGAACCGGTACAAGACCGCCCAGCATGAACAGACCAAGGATCATGAAGGTATAAAGCAGTCTCTTGCGCAGTGATTGTACGCTGAAAGCATTAACTGCAGTATCGAAAATACCGTTCATGCCCTATTAAACCTCCGTTGCCGTGCCTCCGGCCTTTTCAATCTTCTCTTTTGCGGAAGCTGTGAACTTCGCAACCTTAACGTCAAGCTTCTTGGTAAGCTCGCCGCGTCCGAGAATCTTGATGCCGTCATTGTTCTTAGGTACAGAGATGATGCCCTGCTCGTCAAGAACCTGTGCGGTAACTTCGGTTACGCCTTCGACCTTCTCAAGATCAGAAACGTTGATTGTGATGTACTGAGGAGCGAAACGCTTGTTGTTGAAGCCCCTCTTACCAAGACGTCTGTAAAGAGGCATCTGGCCGCCTTCGAATCCGGGTCTTACTCCGCCGCCGGAACGAGCCTTCTGTCCCTTGTGGCCGCGGCCGCTTGTTTTACCATTGCCAGATCCCGGACCTCTTCCCTTACGGTAAGCGGTAGCGTTGCCGGCGGAAGTCATTTCATTGAGTTTCATTACTTAAACCTCCATTAAGCTTCTTCGCAAGCTACATAGTTGGTAACAGCCTTGACCATACCGCGTGTAGCCTCGTTGTCAGCCTTCTCTACAGACTGACCGATCTTTCTGAGACCGAGAGCTCTAACTGTAGCCTTCTCGGAAGCTCTTGCTTTGTTGATGCTCTTTGTGAGCGTAATCTTCAAATTAGCCATGCTTCAAAGGCCTCCTTACTTCTTGATCTCGTCAATGGTCTTGCCACGGAGCTTTGCAACTTCCTCGATGGACTTAAGTCCGTTGAGGCCGGCAAGCGTTGCGTTAACCATATTGTTAGGGTTGTTTGAACCGATAGACTTTGTACGGATATCTGTGATGCCTGCGAGCTCGCATACTGTACGTACAGGGCCGCCTGCGATGATACCGGTACCGCCTGCAGCAGGCTTCATAACGATGTGAGCTGCAGCGAATTCACCGATTGTCTCGTGAGGGATTGTGCCGTTAACGATGGAAACATTGATGATGTTCTTCTTTGCTTCCTCGATGCCCTTCCTGATAGCGTCCGGAACTTCGGTTGATTTACCGATGCCCTTACCTACTCTGCCGTTCCTGTCGCCGATAACGACAAGAGCTGCGAAGCGCATATTCTTACCGCCCTTAACTGTCTTGGAGACACGGCCGATGTGTATAACCCTCTCTTCGAACTCCGGTTTCTTTTCCTCTCTGGAAATGTTCTTGGAATCGTAAGCCATTCTTTATTGATCCTCCCGATTAGAATTCGAGACCGGCTTCTCTTGCCGCCTCTGCCAGTGCCTGGACTCTTCCGTGATAAAGGTAACCGCTGCGGTCAAAGACAACAACCTTGATGTCCTTAGCTGCTGCACGCTCAGCGATGAGCTTGCCTACCGCCTTAGCTGCCTCGATATTGCTTCCGACAGAAACAGAACCCTTTATCTCTTTATCAAGCGTAGAAGCGCTTGCGAGTGTTGTCTGTGCAACATCGTCGATTATCTGTGCGTAAATGTGGGCGTTGCTTCTGTAAACGCAAAGCCTGGGGCATTCAGCTGTGCCGGAAATCTTCTTTCTGACACGGACATGCTTTCTTTTACGAATCTTATTCTTATCAATCTTGCCAATCATGTTTTATACCCCCTTTGCCTTACTTCTTAGCACCGGTCTTGCCTTCCTTGATGATAAGGTGCTCGCCGGCATACTTGATACCCTTGCCCTTATAAACATCAGGAACTCTGAGGCTGCGGATCTTAGCTGCTGTCTCACCGACAAGCTGCTTGTCTGCGCCCTTGACAAAGATCTGGTTGTCTTTTACGTCGATCGTGATTCCGGCAGGTTCCTCCATCTCGATGGGGTGGGAATAACCGAGGTTGAAAACAACCTTGTTGCCCTGCTTTGTAGCTCTGTAACCAACGCCGTTGATCTCGAGGGTCTTTGTGAAACCTTCAGTAACACCAACCACCATGTTGTGGATGAGTGCTCTTGTAAGGCCGTGGAGTGCTCTGTGATCCTTGTCGTCAGAATGACGCTCAACGAGGATCTCGGAACCTTCCTGCTTTACGGTAATGCTGGGATGTACATCGAGGTTCATCTCAGTCTTATCCTTCTTTACCGATACGTGCTGTCCGTCGATCTTAACATCGACGCCTGCAGGAATCGTAATCGGCATTCTACCAATTCTTGACATATATATTTTCCTCCTGCTCTTAAGATTGTGCGCCTGATCGCAGTATGTCGCCGCAACCAGTGCTTTTCAGAGTTGTATATTGCCTAAAAGTTACCAAATGTAAGCAAGGACTTCGCCGCCGACACCGAGCTTTCTAGCTTCCTTGTCGGTCATAACGCCCTTGGATGTAGAGATGATCGCGATACCGAGACCATTGAGAACGCGGGGCAGGCTTGCCTTGTCAGCATAAGTACGGAGACCCGGCTTGGAGATTCTCTTGATACCGGAAATAACGTGCTTCTTGCCGGAATACTTCAGAGTAACTCTGATGATTCCCTGTGTGTTGCCTTCTACCAGCTCATAGCTCTCGATATATCCTTCATCCAAAAGGATCTTAGCGATCGATTTCTTGAGATTGGACTGCGGAATATCTACAGTAGCGTGGCCGGCAGAGCCTGCGTTACGAATTCTCGTAAGCATATCAGCGATTGCGTCTGTAATCTGCATTTTTCTTCCTCCTGTTTATATGGACAGTTGCAATTCTTATGAAAGAGACCGTCATTACCAGCTTGCTTTTTTAACACCCGGGATCTCGCCCTTGTATGCGAGGTCACGGAAGCAGAGACGGCAAATCCCGTACTTGCGGATATAAGCATGAGGCCTTCCGCAGAGCTTGCAGCGGTTGTGCTGCTGCGTTGAGAACTTGGGGGTTCTCTGGGACTTAAGAATCATTGACTTCTTTGCCATGTTTTATTTCTCCTCCAATTATTTGCGGAAAGGCATGCCCATAAGCTTAAGGAGCTCGAATGCCTCTTCGTCTGTCCCGGCTGTTGTAACGATAATGATATCCATTCCGCGGATCTTGTCGATCTTGTCGTAATCGATCTCAGGGAACATAAGCTGCTCCTTGATACCCATTGCGTAGTTGCCGTGTCCGTCGAAAGAGTTGGGGCTGATTCCACGGAAGTCACGAACTCGGGGAAGAGCAAGGCTGATGAGCTTGTCGAGGAAGTAGTACATGTTCTCTCCTCTGAGCGTAACCTTGCATCCGATCTTCATGCCCTCTCTGAGCTTGAATGCAGCGATGGACTTTGTAGCAACAGTTGCGATAGGCTTCTGTCCTGCGATGAGGCCCATGTCGCGCATAGCAGCTTCAAGAGCCTTAGGGTTATCCTTGACTTCACCGACACCCATGTTGAGCACGATCTTGTCAACCTTCGGGATCTGCATTGAGGAGCTGTACTTAAACTTCTCCTGAAGAGCAGGTACCACTTCTGATGTGTATTTATCTTTTAATCTGGACATCTGAAATTACTCTCCCTTCTTGGCCTTGGAAACCGTGTCGATTACTTCGCCGGATCTCTTTGCGATTCTGGACTTGGAGCCATCCTCGTTGATTCTGTATCCGACTCTGGTCGGTTTGCCGGTCTTGGGATCCTTGAGCATAACGTTAGATGCATCAATGGAGCCTTCGCGCTCGATAATTCCTGCAGGAGCGTTCTGGGTTCTTGCCTTCTGGTGCTTCTTGACCATATTGACACCCTCAACGAATACTCTGCCCTTCTTGTTGTCGACAGCGATAACTTTGCCCTCAGCGCCCTTATCCTTGCCGGAGATGACAACTACCTGGTCACCCTTCTTTACATGAACAATGTTTGCCATTTAGCCGACCTCCTTACAGAACTTCCGGAGCGAGGGAAAGGATCTTCATATAATCCTTGTCTCTGAGTTCTCTCGCTATGGGTCCAAAAATACGGGTTCCGCGGGGATTCTTGTCTTCCTTGATGATGACAGCCGCGTTCTCGTCAAACTTGATATAAGATCCGTCAGCGCGTCTTACGCCGTGCTTGGAACGTACAACGACAGCCTTAACGACGTCGCCCTTCTTGACCATGCCGCCCGGAGCAGCGCTCTTAACGGAGCAAACGATAACATCGCCGATGTTGGCGTACTTACGCCATGAACCGCCCAAAACCTTGATGCAAGCGAGTTCACGAGCTCCTGTATTGTCGGCAGATCTCAGTCTGGATTCAACCTGAATCATTTGATATATCCTCCTTAGTCTGCTTTACTTAGCCTTCTCGATAACCTCGACCAGTCTCCAACGCTTGTCCTTGGAGATAGGACGGGTCTCCATAACCTGAACCTTGTCGCCGATGTGCGCATCGTTGTTCTCATCGTGTGCCTTGAGCTTGTAGGTTCTCTTCATGATCTTTCCGTACAGAGGGTGCTTAACGTGCTCTACAACGGAAACTGTGATCGTCTTTTCCATCTTGTCGGAAGTAACGATACCGACTCTGGTTTTTCTTAAGTTTCTTTCAGCCATTTAAGCCAGCCCCCTTACTTTTTATCAGCGAGTTCCATCTCGCGCTTGATTGTCATGACTCTGGCGATATCACGCTTAACAGATGCGATCTGTGCGGGATTCTCCAGCTGGTTTGTAGCGTGCTGGAATCTGAGCTTGAAAAGCTCTTCCTTGAGGGAAGCAAGCTCTTTGTTAAGCTCTTCGGAAGACATCTTGCGAATTTCCTCAACCTTCATTTGCGCTTACCTCCTTCTCTTTTGCTATAAACTTTGTACCGCAGGGAAGCTTGTTGCCTGCGAGTCTCATTGCCTCTCTGGCCTGCTCTTCAGTAACGCCTGCGATCTCGAAAAGAACTCTGCCGGGCTTTACTACTGCGCACCAGTACTCGTTAGCTGCCTTACCTGAACCCATTCGGACCTGTGCAGGCTTCTTGGATACCGGCTTGTCAGGGAAGATCTTGATCCAGACCTTACCGCCTCTCTTGATGTATCTGTTGATAGCGACACGGGCAGCCTCGATCTGATTGGACTTGATCCAGCAGGGCTCTGTTGCCTGGAGGCCGAAATCACCGTAAGCTACGAAGTTACCGCGGGAAGCCTTTCCCTTCATGCGGCCTCTCTGCTGCTTTCTGTATTTTGTTCTCTTAGGAAGTAACATTTACGCTTTTCCTCCTTCGCCGTTGCTGGGATTTGACTTGCGTGCGAACTTCTCACCCTTGTAAATCCATACCTTGACACCAATCTTGCCGTACTGTGTATCAGCCTCTGCAAAACCGTAGTCGATGTCTGCACGAAGAGTCTGAAGCGGGATCGTTCCCTCGTGATATGTCTCGGATCTTGCGATTTCTGCACCGCCAAGACGGCCGGAGCACTTTGTCTTGATACCGAGAACGTCAGGCTGCTTCATAGCAAGCTGCATAGCTCTCTTCATAGCTCTTCTGAAGCTTGCACGGTTCTCGAGCTGGTTAGCAATGCTCTGAGCAACAAGAAGTGCATCAGTGTCATTTGTCTTAATAACTTCAACGTCAACTGTGAAGACTTTCTTAACCTGATCCTTCTTAAGTTTCTTGTTGAATTCCTTCTCGAGGAGCTCCTTGAGCTCAACTCTGCCGGATCCCTTGTCTCCGCCTACGAGTGAAGGACGTGCGGTCTTGATTGTGACCTTGATCCTGTCATCACCCTTACGGTCAACGATGACCTTGCTGACGAAAGCAACATTGCTGCGTGCCTCATCAACAGGCTTCTTGGAATTCTTTCTTGCGATAGGATCTATAGCCTTCATGACGAACTCACGGATCTTCTGGTCCTCGATGAGGTTGTCAGCGAACTTCTGCTTGTCGCTGTACCAGTGTGAGCTCCAGTCGTCGATAACGCCGATTCTTAAACCATTAGGGTTAACTTTCTGACCCATGCGTAACCTCCTTATACCCTTTCCTTGAGAACAATCGTGATGTGGCTTGTTCTCTTCTTGATCGAACTAGCGGAACCTCTTGCGCGAGGGATGTATCTCTTGAGCACCGGGCCCGGGTTAGCGATAGCATCGGCAACATAAAGCTTGTTCCTGTCGAGCTGGAAGTTATTTACAGCGTTCGACTCTGCAGACTTAAGAACCTTTGCGATCACAGGTGAAGCGATCTTGGGTGTGTATGTGAGAATTGCGTAAGCGTCATCGATGGACTGACCCTTGATAAGATCTGTAACGACTCTTACCTTACGGGGAGCGATCCTGATGTACTTAGCTGTAGCAAGACCCTGATCTCTGCCCATACCGAGAAGCTTCTTCTGCTTCTTTGTAGGGACGGGAAGCCTGTTGTTGCGTCTTGAAGGAGCGCTGTAGGCTTCGAGTATCTTATCGCGGTTCTTCTCGATGTTTTCTCTGCTTAAAATAATCTTTTCCACAGACTTAATCCTCCTTAACCAGCTGTCTTCTCATTGCTGGTGTGACCGCCGAACTTGCGTGTAGGAGCAAATTCGCCGAGCTTGTGACCGACCATGTCCTCTGTAACGTATACAGGGATGAACTTGTGTCCGTCATAGACAGCAATTGTGTGACCAACGAATTCCGGGAAAATTGTTGAAGACCTGGACCATGTCTGGATGGTCTGCTTCTCGTTGGCATCGTTCTGCGCCTTAACCTTCTTCATGAGAGCTTCCTGAACGAAATAGCCCTTCTTAGTAGATCTACTCATTTGAACTATGCCTCCTTACGCCTTTCTAGCCTTAACAATATACTTGTTGGACTGCTTCTTCTTGTTTCTGGTCTTCTTACCGAGTGTAGGAACACCCCAAGGTGTAACAGGGCCCGGGAGACCGATAGGTGACTTACCTTCACCACCGCCGTGAGGGTGGTCATTAGGGTTCATTACGACACCTCTTACGGAAGGTCTTACGCCTGCATGTCTTGTCTTACCGGCCTTACCGAGCTTGATGTTCTCGTGCTCTGCGTTGCCGATAGCGCCGACCATTGCGCGGCAGACTTCAGGGATCATACGAACTTCACCGGAAGGAAGTCTGATCTGTGCGAATCCGTTCTCCTTAGCCATGAGCTGAGCGGAAGCGCCTGCTGTTCTTACGAGCTGAGCACCCTTGCCGGGATTCATCTCTACACAGCAGATAACTGTACCTACAGGGATCTTCGAGATAGGAAGAACGTTGCCTGCGAGGATATCAGCATCAGGACCACTGCAAACCTTGCTTCCTACTGTGAGACCCTCAGGTGCGAGGATGTAGGACTTAACGCCGTCAACGTACTGGATGAGGGCGAGGTAAGCGGTTCTGTTAGGATCGTACTCGATAGCGATGACTGTAGCTTCAATACCGACTCTGTCGCGCTTAAAGTCAACGTCTCTGAGCTTGATGCGGTTGCCGCCGCCGATGTGGCGGACTGTGATGCGGCCATAAGAGTTGCGGCCGCCTGTCTTCTTTTTCTTTGTAAGAAGGTTCTTCTCGGGAGTCTTCTTTGTGATGACGGAATAGTCAGCTACGGTCATCGCACGTACTGCAGGAGAAGTAGGATTAAATGTTTTTACTGCCATTTTTATTCACTCCTTATTACTGACCGAAACCGAATTCTTCGATGGACGTCTTGTACTTCTTGCCGGTCTTGACAGCCTTGCCGCCCTTGCCGGTGTAAGATCCCTCAGCGCCCTCGGTATCGATGGTTACTACAGCCTTCTTGAAAGAAGCTGTCTTGCCGGGCTTGTTACGAAGTCTCTTTGTCTTTCCGTCATAGTTAGCGACGTTAACGCCGATAACCTTTACGCCGAAAAGCTTCTCAACTGCGTTGCCGATCTCGATCTTGTCTGCAGTGGGAGCAACGATGAACGTGTACTTGCCCTCAGCAGTGATAGCCATTGTCTTCTCTGTGATGACAGGCTTGAGAATTACATCATAGGGTGTGTTCATTTGTACACCTCCTCAATCTTTTCAACTGCTGCCTTAGTAGCTACGAAGCTGTCATACTTGAGGATGTCGAAGACGTTGATAGTGTTAACGTAAGCTGTCTTAACGTCCTTGATGTTCCTTGCGGAAAGAACAGCGTTCTTGTTCTCGCCATCGAGAACGATGAGTGAAGACTCACCTGCACCGATAGCTGTGAGAGCCTTAGCGACTACGCTTGTCTTGATGGAATCAAGGTCAAGATTCTCAAGAACGATGAGCTTGGAATCAGCAACCTTGGAAGAAAGTGCGGACTTGAGTGCAAGTCTTCTGACCTTCTTGGGAACTGTATATGTAAATGTTCTGGGTGTGGGTCCGAAGATCGTACCACCGCCTACATACTGTGCAGAACGGGTTGATCCGTGACGAGCGCGGCCTGTACCCTTCTGTCTGTAAGGGCGCTTTCCGCCTCCGGAAGTCTCACTTCTTGTCTTTGTCTTCTGTGTGCCCTGGCGGCGATTAGCGAGCTGGTTCCTGACAACGAGTGACATTGCATCAGCGTTGGGCTCGATTCCGAAAATCTCATCGGAGAGCTCGATGGAACCCTTAACGGCACCGCTAAGATCTTTAATATCAACTTTAGCCATTATTATGTTCCTCCGTCTTATTCAGCGGCCTTTACGGTGTTCTTAACCGTAACGATTCCGCCCTTGGGTCCGGGGATTGCACCTCTGATTACGAGGATTCCCCTCTCACCGTCTACCATTACGACACTAAGGTTCTGGACTGTGCAGTTAACTGCGCCCATATGTCCAGGCATCTTCTTGCCGGGAACAACACGACCCGGTGTAGATGTAGCGCCCATGGAACCGACTCTTCTGTGATACATGGAGCCGTGACCGGAAGGACCACCCTTCTGACCGTGACGCTTGATGTTACCCTGGAAGCCCTTACCCTTGGATGTACCGCTTACATCGACCTTGTCGCCAACAGCGAACATATCGGAGACCTTGATCTCCTGGCCGAGGCTGTAATCCTGATCAGGTGTGAACTCACGGATGATCCTCTTGACCTCAACGTCTGCCTTCTTGAACTGTCCTGCATCCGGCTTGTTGACAAGCTTAGCGCGTACAGAGCCTGTACCTACCTTGCATGCCTTGTAACCGTCAGTCTCAACCGTCTTGTTCTGGAGTACGTACATAGGCTCGCACTCGATAACGGTTGCGGGAATTACGTTACCGTTCTCGTCGAACAGCTGCGTCATTCCTGACTTTCTGCCAATGATGAATTTCGTCATAAATTTCTTTTCCTCCTCTTCAGGTTATTGGTTCGCCGGGACTTGAATCCTTATTTGGCGAACGTGACCCCGGGACGCACAGCTTGGCATACCGATGCGTTCCGGTATTCAGACCCGCGGTGTCTTATTTCTGCTTTACTTCAATAGCAACGCCTGCGGGCATGTCAAGCTTTCCTAAATCTTCCATGACCTGGGAAGACGGTGTGTAAACATCGATGATCCTCTTGTGTGTTCTCTGCTCGAACTGCTCACGGGAATCCTTGTTTACGTGGGGTGAACGCAGAATCGTAACGATCTCCTTCTCTGTAGGAAGCGGGATAGGGCCTGCAAAGCTTGCATTGTCACGTGCGAGAACGTCAACGATGAGCTTTGCGCTCTCATCAAGGATCTTATGGTCGTAAGCCTTGAGTCTGATTCTGATCATTGTCTTTGTTGCTGCCATTTCTGTGGCCTCCTTATAAAAGCTGTATTTCTTTATCTCAACCTTGTCGGGCGTTTCTTCGTACTCCATTCAAAAACCCAGTTAACCAGTTACCGTCATACGACAGCACTTTGGGACTCTGGGCAAGTGTCTGCAATACCCTTTTCGTCCTGCCTTCGAGGCATGAGACCGGCAGATGATCTTTGCTCTGCCATCGGCTCCTTCGAAGTTACCCGCGATCCGGTGCGCAGCTTTGGCGCCGTCCACGGCAATCTCCGTTATCTAAGCCTTTTTGCGCGCGTCTATAGTCGCCCATAGAGCGCAGCGAAAAGTATTCTACTCCCCGCTTTCATTATTTTCAAGAGCTTTTTTGTGATTTTGTAAAAATTTATGAGCGAAAAGCGGCTTTTTAACGGTTTTTAAGATAATTTGCCATCTCTTCGGTGCTGAATACATACTTTTTGTTGCAGAACCTGCAGCATGTCTCCACCGGCTTGCCCTCTGAAATGAGGTCTTCAAGGTCAGTCTTTGACAGTGCGGCCAGCCCTGCGCTCATGCGTTCCCTGCTGCATGTGCATTCAAACGCAGTTTCGGCGGCATCGAGATATTTCAGATCGGGATCGCCCATGAAAAGATCGATTATCTGTGCAGGTGAGAAACCTTCAGACAGAAGGAACGATACCTCGGGGAATCCGGCGGCGCGCTGTTCGAGATAAGAGATCTCGTCTTCGCCCGCTCCGGGAAGGAGCTGCGCCATGAATCCGCCCGCGTGGACAACCTTTCCCCCGTTAAGGAGTACTCCGAGCGCCACGACCGAGGGGACCTGCTCCGACTTGAGAAGATAGCACGCGAAATCCTCCGCTACCTCTCCGCTTATGAGTTCGACCGATCCGACATAAGGGTCTTTTAGTCCAAGGTCTCTTACGACCGTAAGCGTTCCTTTGCCGATTGCCGCGCCGACATTGATCTTACCGGGTTTATGGTATTCGGTCGGAACGTTGTTCTCAACAGGGTACGCGCGGCACTTGAATCCGAAATCGGTAACGCAGGTCATGCCTCCGATCGGGCCGTCGCCCCTGATTATCGTGGTCTGTGTATCGGTAGGTCTCTTCATCGATTCGGAAATGAGGAGCGAACCCGTGATGAAACGGCCCAGCGCGGCAGTCGCGGCCGGAGTCGTCTCGTGGAGGACCCTCGCGGTCTCGCACGCGGCTGTGGTCCTTATCGCGGAACACTTGACCAGACCGCCCAGAGCCTGTGCCCTGACGATGTGGTCCCTGGTAATGTCCTCAGGCATTCCTTCTACAAAATACGGATTCTCCGTCATGAGTTACCTTTCTTTCCGAATACAAAGAATATGCGTTCTTCGTCGTCTTCCGGCCTGCTGTCCTTAAGCTCGCCGTATGTCGCGATGAGCTGCATTCCCGCCTTGCCTGCCACGTCGATAAAGAACTCCGCAGGATAATACTTCTCAACGAGCTCGCCGTCAAATCTTTCGTAGAGCCCGTCATCCGTGATGGTGAAAAGCGTAAGCTCCGCCCTGTTGGTCTTCGTCTCCTTATCGTAGCCGTTAAGCCACAGGAGCGTGAAATCATCGTAGTCTTCATAAAAGACGTTGTCCGCGAGCGTGCTGTCCAAATGTTGCTCCGTTATCGCGTCAAAGATAAAGAGTCCGCCGTCTTCAAGGCACATTCCGACATTCGCAAAAAGCTTTTCGAGCGCCTTGCCGTCAGTGATATGGTCAACGGTATCGAGCGTTGAAATGAAGCAGTCGTTCTTGCCTCCGATGTCGAAATCCGTAATATCCTGCGCTGACCAGAACACTTTGTCTGCCCCGTCTTTCGATGACGCCTGGGAGAGCATCTCTTCAGCCGAGTCGATGCCGGTCATGTCAAAGCCTTTATTTGCAAGCTCTATGGTGACGCTCCCGGTTCCGCATCCGAGATCGGTAATGGTGTCCGTCTTGCGGGAAGCATGGCGCTTTATCAGCATCGAGATAAAGTCAGCCCATGAAGCGGGATCCATGTCAGACTGCATGGTGTCATAGTACATGGCAAGCGCGTCATAAAAATTGTCCATGAGACCTTACCTTATCAGGGCAGATACCTGAGAGGGTTCACGGGCGAACCGCTCTTGCGGACTTCGAAATGCAGGTGCGAACCCGTGGAAGTACCTGTGCTTCCGACTTCGCCGATCTTCTGTCCTGCCTTTACCTTTTGTCCCGTCTTAACGTAGACATATCTGCAGTGACCGTAAAGCGTGGTATATCCGCCGCCGTGGTCGATGATGCAGTAATTGCCGTAGCCTGAACCGCCGATGTTCTGTCCCTGGACAGGCTTTGCCGTAAAGATGACAACACCGTTGCCTGCAGCCATGATCGCCGCGCCGTAACCGCTCGCGATATCAACGCCGGAGTGGAATCTCTTCTCGTTATATACCGGGTGGATACGCCATCCGAACTCGGATGTGATGGTGCGGTTGTATGTCGGCCATCTGAACTTGCCGTTCGTCGGGCCGTTATACATATTCTGTTTAGCATACTGCTTCTGGAGCTTCTTGATCTTGTCGTTTAAAGACTCCGCTTCCTTCGCGAGAGCATTCTCTTTCTTCTCCCAGGAAGACAGCTGGTTCTTTACGTTCTGAAGTTTCTTTTCGGTCTTTCCGATAAGTGCTGCCAGCTCATCTAACTGCTTCTGCTTTTCGATGGCGATCTGCTGCATATCATCGGCTTCTTTGAGCGCGAGCTCTCTTTGGAGCTTGGCGTCATCGAGCGCTATCTTCATGTTGTCGACAGCCTGGGCATCCGCATCGGCGATCAGCGTCATGATCTCCATGTTGGTAAAGAATCCGGCAAGGCTGTTGGATTCGAGAAGGACCTCGAACATGGACTTGTTCTGGAACTGGAACATGGCCGAGACTCTTTGCTGGAATGCTTTCTCCTGCTTTTCAAGATTTTCGCCGGCAGTGATGTATTCGTCTAATGCCTTGACTCTTGCCTCAAGCGCAGCCTGAAGTGATTCGGATATCTCCGCATACTGGGCACGCTGCTCGTCATTGGCATCGTTGAGAGCCATGAGCTCATAGTTGACCTGCTTCTTCTTGTTCTTGAGTTCATAGACCTTTGAAGCGGCGGACTTTGCCTTTTTTCTTGTCTCCTCACGCTTCTTCTTGGCGTCCTCGATCTCTTTTTTAGTGACGTTGTTGAAGGATACGACCGCCATATCGGCAGCGGTAGCAGTCGTGTTTACCATCTTGATGGTCGTACCTGCCAGGATAACGAGAAGCAGGCAGAGAACAGCGCATACAGGCTTCAGGAACTTTCTCCTGAGGTATGCTTCGCGTTTTGCGATCTCTTCAAGCTCTTCTTTATATCTCATAATTTATGAACCTCTTATACCCTGATGTACTTGCGTACGGATATATCACTTCCGAGCGCGCCGATCAGCATGCCGAGGAAGATTATCATAAAGAACTCGTGCCAGATGATATTTCCTACGGGTACCAGCGCGTAAAAACTTGCCGGATTGATAGTGCTCATCGTCCTTAAGTATATCTGATAATAAGTTATCATCGTAGCGCCCCATGCGATCAGGCCGCTGATAAGGCCGACGACAGCACCTTCGATGATGTAAGGGAGCCTGATGTAGTTGTTGGTGGCTCCGACGAACTTCATGATCTCGATCTCGGATGCTCTTGAATATACCGAGATCCTTACCATGTTCGAAATGATGAACAGCGAGATTATGAGCAGCACCACGAAAGACGCGATCGTAGCGACATTAACGACATCGCTCGCCTTTGTGAGGAACTGCATTACGCGGCTCTCCTGCTGTACTCTGGAGACGCCCTCATATGTCGCGACTTCCTCACAGACCGAATCAGCATACGCGGGATCGAGCAGTCTGAGAGAGAACGTGAAAGGCAGATACGTGTTGTAATCGAAATCATCGAGGATCGAGGAAGAATCACCGAGGTTTGCCTTGAAAGCGTTGTAGTTCTGCTCGGGCGTCGATACCGTGTATTCGATTATCGCGGGGTGGTTCGCAAATCTTGCGGCAGCGATATTGAGCTCCTCTTCCGTGCACTGAAGCTTCATGTACACTTCGATCGGCGGCTTCTGGCTGAGCTTGGCCATGATGCCTCTGGCGTTGACCGAGAATATAAGGAATACGCTCATGATTATCAGCATCAGCGTGATGGTTGTGATGGATGCGACGGTAACCAGCGGATGTCTTATGATTCCGCGGATTCCTTCTCGTACTGAATTAAGAAATGCTCTTCCGCTCATGAATCTTTAGTCCTCCGGAAACATATCAATGTCATTGCCCGGATCAATGTCACTTCTTCTGACCTTCTTCTGCTTGTCGAGCTTTGCCTTGCGCTTCTCTTCCTTAGCCTTCTTCTTGTCGGCTTTGGAGACAGGCGCTTCTTTTGCGGGCTCGGCTGCAGGTGCAGGTTCAGGTGCCGGAGCGGGTGCTTTCTCAGGTTCTTCGCCGAACATCAGATTGCTGTTTTCGGCAGCGGTAAGAGTTGCGGGTGATACGTTGATCTCTATTATCTCGGGACCCTCTTCAGGCTTTTCAGCTTCAGCGGGAACCGCTTCCGTATTTGCCTCAGACCGGGGCACTTCTACCGGATCGGTGATTATCTCTTCGATGGGGAGCTCGTCGGGCATTGTCTCCGAAGGAAGTCCGGCTGCTGCGTCTGCGGTGGTCTTGAAAAGCTTCTCATGTTCAGTCAGATCGTCATTGAACATAAGAGTAGCGGATTCTTTCGTATGGTCCGGCAAAAATCCCGGATCGTCGTAATTGTCACTGTATTCCTGATCGTCGCCAAATGCCACGAGGTCTGTTGCCGTTGAAGCAGCACCTGAATAAAGCGATGTACGTGCTGCGGTGTTCGCGATGTTCTTTGACTCTTCGCCTGCGATCTCTTTGTAGCCGCTCTCGCTCTCATCCCTGACGATAAGACCGCCTTCGATCTCGATAACGCGCTTTTTCATGCGGTCGACCATCGTCTGGTCATGCGTGCAGATGATTACCGTTGTCTTATTGCCGCTCGTACCGTTCCTGTTGATATCGAGGAGCATTGCCATTATGGCCTCGCTCGTCTCGGGGTCCAAGTTGCCGGTAGGCTCGTCTGCGACTATAAGGCTGGGGTTGTTTACAAGAGCTCTTGCAATGGCGACTCTCTGCTGCTCACCGCCGGAAAGCTCCTGCGGATAAGCATTTGCCTTTTCTCTTAATCCGACCAGTGAGAGGCAGAACATTACTGTGTTATCAAGGCTCTTCTTGGGAACGCCGATGATCTCGCCGGCGAACGATACGTTCTCGGCGACCGTCTTGCTCTCGATAAGTCTGAAATCCTGATAGATCATGCCGATCTTGCGGCGGAGGACAGGTATCAGTGCGCGGGGCATGTGGGAAATATCGAAGTTATCGATGGTAACTTTTCCCTTGGTAGGCTTCTCTTCGCATGTTATGCACTTGAGAAGGGTCGATTTGCCGGAACCCGATTTGCCGATAATGAAGACAAATTCGCCGTCTTCTATAGTAAAACTTACACCCTTGAGAGCATCGACCCCTGTCTTGTAGGTCTTCTCTACGTTAATAAAATCTATCACGTCTTTATGAATTACCTTATCTTGTTGTCGTTTGTATCGTTGAGATAATCAACGTACGTTCTGACCATCGTGGCCATCTTGAACAATACCGCGTCATCAAACTTGCGCAGGTCAAGGCCTGTCTTTGTCTTAACCTTCTCAAGTCTGTAAACGAGTGTGTTTCTGTGTACGAAAAGCTCTCTTGAGGTCTCGCTTCCGTTAAGGTCGTTCGCAAAGAACGTATCGATGGTCGTTCTTGTTTCCTCATCAAGAGATCTGAATGCATCGTTCGGGAAAACCTCTCTGATGAACATTTCGCAGAGGGGCTTCGGGAGCTGGTATATAAGACGGCCGAGGCCGAGCTTGTCATATCTGGAGATGTCAGCATCGCCGTCGAAGATCTTGCTGACCTTGAGAGCGGTCATAGCGTCTGCATAGGACTTGCTGATATCCATAAAGGAACCGACTACGGAACCTACCGCAACCTTTGCGTTGCAGCCTTCGGAGTTGAGGCCTGCAAGGATGGAAGCACCTGTCTCATCGATGAAAACGTCTGCGCCTTCCTCGTCTCTCAATGCTTCTGAAGCGTCAACGATAACGATAGCTGTCGTGTCGTCCATGGAGATGACCGTAGCGATCTCGGAATCGCTGTACAGATTCTGCAAGATCTCGAAAGCTTCCGCGCTCTGCTCGGATGTAGTCCTTACGACCAGTACAAGCCTCGGGTCTTTGCAGTCGATCTTGTAGCTTCTTGCTATCATCGGGATCTCGTTGCGGATCTCGTTATCGAGCAGAACGTTTCTGATGAAGATAGCCTTCTCAGCGTCCGTGCCCTTCTCCTTGACCAGTGTCTTGAGCCATTCGGCGATAAGCTGAAGAGAGATCTTCGCATCCTGGTCAGTGTTTTCGATATATATGATGTACTTAAGCTGTTCTCCGATAAATACCTTGAGATAAGTACGGTCTGCCGTCGAAGCGAACAGATTGTCCGAAGACATTACCGCGCGGAACGAAGGATCTGTCTGGTCTTCGTTAGCCTCGTCGGTTGCCGCAAGGATCTTTCCGGTAGTGTCCATAACACCGCAACCAGAAGGAATGATTGTCTTTACCTGCCGCATGCACTTCTTGATTTCTTCCATTTTTTCACCTCAGCCGATATATCCGCATAGTAGCCTATTACACACTATTCTAAATAATATTATTTTTCTTTCAGACGTGCAAGCATATAAAACGGGCGCCTCCGTAGAAGCGCCCGTGATATTCGTTTGGTCTTTCCTAAGATCAGGAAATGATGCTCTGCTCTGTATCCTTGTCGAAGATGTGGATACGGTTTGCATCGACTGCGAGGTCGACAACCTGACCAACTGCAGACTGTGAAGTTGTAGGGTCAACGCGGCATGTGAGAGGCAGTGATCCGTTAACTGTAACGTAGAGGTATGTCTCTGCACCGAGCATTTCGACGACGTCGACGTCTGCTGTGAATGCTGACTCAGGGTGATCTGTAACGTATGTGATATCGTCTGTGAGAGCCTCAGGTCTGACACCGAAGATAACTTCCTGGCCGTCACGCTCCATAACTTCCTCAACAGCATATCTCTCAGGAAGCTTGATCGTAACGTTCTCGAAAGAGATGAATACGTCGCTGCCCTCAACGTTGATAACAGCGTTGATGAAGTTCATAGGAGGCATTCCGATGAATCCTGCAACGAATGTGTTGACCGGGTTGTCATAGAGCTCCGTAGGAGAGTCAACCTGCTGGATGAAGCCATCCTTCATGACTACGATTCTGGTACCCATGGTCATAGCCTCGGTCTGGTCGTGTGTAACGTAAACGAATGTTGTCTTAAGTCTGTGGTGGAGCTTTGTGATCTCGACACGCATCTGTACACGGAGCTTAGCGTCGAGGTTGGAGAGAGGCTCGTCCATGAGGAAGACCTTAGGGTCACGAACGATAGCACGTCCGAGAGCAACTCTCTGTCTCTGACCACCGGAGAGAGCCTTAGGCTTTCTGTCGAGGAGGTGCTCGATCTCGAGGATCTTAGCAGCTTCTGTAACGCGGCGGTTGATCTCGTCCTTGCTCATTCTTCTGAGCTTGAGAGCGAATGCCATGTTGTCACGAACTGACATATGAGGATACAGAGCGTAGTTCTGGAAAACCATCGCGATGTCTCTGTCCTTAGGGAGTACGTCGTTGACGCAACGGTCGTCGATGTAGATCTCACCTTCGGAAATATCTTCAAGTCCTGCAAGCATACGGAGTGTCGTAGACTTGCCGCAACCTGAAGGTCCTACGAGGATGACGAATTCCTTATCGGCTACGTCAAGGTTAAAATCAGAAACTGCGACGACGCCGCCGTCGTATTTCTTGTAAACATGCTGGAAAGACAAACTTGCCATAACTAATACCTCCAAAATGCCTGCCTGCTCTAGGCGGGGTTTATCATACGGAAATACTAACAAAGCACTGTTTTCATTACTATATGGCACTTTTGCCAAAATAATTTTAGAGCTTTTGTCTTTATTTTTTTGGGTTTCTGTTATTTTGTTCAAAAAGAGTTGACAGTTTTGTGTGCTTTATCCAAAATTCCTTCACAATTTGCGGCAACAAGCTCTCTATAAGACTTTCTGGGCTTTGTGCGAATTGTCACAGAACATCATTTTCGACAGCGAAAACAGTTTACATTCTTATTACGCGAGTAAAAATATTACATATATCTATATAGGTTGATCCGAAACCGGCGGATGCAGTCAGTATTGACTTTTGTATTTTTATGCATTATATTGCATAAACTAACTCTTTAGGATGGGAATTAATATGGATTCATCAAATAAGATCAAGGTAAGCATTATAGGTTCTACAGGCTATGTCGGAGCAGAGCTCGTCAGGGGATTTGCCTCCCATCCGGTTTTCGAACTCAGGCATCTCATCGGCAGGAGCTTCGCAGGACAGAAGTTCTCCGACGTATATCCCGAATTCAGGAGCGTTGTCGATATTACCATCGAGGATCTGACACCCGAGGAAGTTGCCAAGGACAGCGATCTCGTTATCACGGCTCTTCCCCACGGAGTATCGAGCCAGACGGTTCCGGTCCTTCTCGCTGCAGGCTGCAAGGTCATCGACCACAGCGGCGACTTCAGGTACAAGGACCTCGCAACTTACGAGAAGTCCTATAAGTTGGATCACCCTCATCCTGAGCTTCTTGCGGACGCAGTCTACGGACTTCCCGAATTCTACAGGGATCAGCTTAAGACCACAAAGCTCACGGCTAACCCGGGATGCTATCCCACATGCTCTCTTATCGCTCTGGCTCCCTTCCTTAAGAATCATCTTATCGATGAGGATTCCATCATCATCGATGCGGTTTCCGGTGTCAGCGGAGCAGGAAGAAAGGCCGATCTTGCATACGCTTACTGCGAGCTCGACGAGGCTTTCAAGCCTTACGGAGCAGTAGGTCACAGACATACGACCGAGATCGCCGAGCAGTGCTCTTTCCTCGCGGGAAAGAATTCCGGCGACATCAAGGTCACATTCACGCCTCACCTTGCTCCTTTCAAGAGAGGCATGCTCGCCACCATCTACGTAAAGCCTTCAAAGAGCCTCGAAGATGTAACATCGGCGAAGATCAATGATATATATAATGAATTCTATAAGAATGAGACATTCGTCAGGGTCCTTCCCGCAGGCGTCCTTCCCGATGTTAAGGCAGTATCTTACTCCAACTACATCGACGTTAACGGCGTATATGACGCGGAGACCGGAATGATCAAGCTCTTCTCTGCTCAGGATAACCTTGGCAAGGGCGCCGCTCTTCAGGCGATCCAGGCTGCGAACGTCATGTTCGGCCTTGCGGAAGAGACAGGACTCCAGACGATAATCAGGGGGGTATAAAATGGCCGGTCAGAAAGACACACCCGTTATCACGGGCGACATGAAGAACAATGTGGACAGGGCTTCGCTGCTCATTGAAGCACTTCCGTACATCAAGAAGATGCGCGGACAGACTTTCGTTATCAAGTACGGTGGAAACGCAATGGTCAACGACGAGCTCAAGCAGTCCGTCATGGATGACATCACACTGCTCAAGCTTATCGGCATCAATCCCGTCATCGTTCACGGCGGCGGTCCGGACATTTCCGGCATGCTCAACAAAGTCGGCAAGGAATCCCATTTCGTAAACGGCCTGAGGTACACCGATGAGGAGACAATGGCTTATGCCCAGATGGTGCTTATCGGCAAGACCAACAAAGAGATCGTTTCCGTCCTCTGCGGCAAGGGTGCAAAAGCTGTTGGTATCAGCGGCATTGACGGCAACCTGATCGAAGCCGAGAAGATGACCGAGGATTCCGAGGGCAACCCCATCGACATCGGCTATGTCGGCAAGATCACACGCATCAACACAAAGGTCATTTCGATGCTCGCAAATGACGAATACATCCCCGTCATCGCCCCCATAGGCGTCGGCAAGAACGGCGAGAGCTACAACATCAACGCTGACACCGTAGCCTCCGAGGTCGCAGTCGCGCTTGGCGCTTCCAAGCTCATCATCCTTACGGATGTCGGCGGCGTTCTCGAGACAACGGCAGAAGGCAAAGAGCATATCATTCCGGTTCTCGATCAGCAGGACGTTAAGGACTGCATCGACAAAGGCATTATCAGCGGCGGCATGATCCCCAAGATCGAAGGCTGCCTGGGCACTGTTCTCCGAGGCGTCGGCCGAGCACACATAATCGACGGCAGGATACCGCATTCCATTATCCTCGAGACATTCACAAAGAACGGCATCGGCACAATGATAATCAAGGAGAAACAAGAGAATTATGAGTATAGAAAATGATTTTGCTTTAATAAGCGATTTTGACAAGAACTACTGTCTTCAGGTCTTCGCACCGCTCCCCGTCGCTTTTACAAAGGGTAAGGGCAGCTACCTTTACGACACCGAGGGCAACAAGTACCTGGACATGATCGGCGGCATCGCCGTCAACTCACTGGGTCACGGCAATCCCAAGCTCGTAGGCGCGATCACAAAACAGGCGAAGAATCTCATTCACTGCAGCAACTACTACTATATCCCCCAGCGTTCCGAACTTGCCTACAGGCTCTGCAGGGCAAGCTTTGCAGACAAGGCATTCTTCTGCAATTCCGGCGCGGAGGCAAACGAAGCGGCACTCAAGCTCGCACGCGGATATTTCCACTACAAGGGCGAGAACAAGTACGAGATCATAACAGCCGAGAAGAGCTTCCACGGCAGGACTTTCGGTTCGATGACAGCAACCGGCCAGGAGAAGTTCTCCAAGCCTTTTGCACCCGTCGTTCCGGGCTTCAAGTATGTTCCCTTTAACGATCTGGATGCCATGAAGCTCGCGGTCGGTCCCCATACCGCTGCGATCATGCTCGAGCTCATCCAGGGCGAGAGCGGAGTCAATCCCGCAGATGCCGATTACATTCAGGCTGTAAGGAAGCTTTGCACCGAGAAGGGTATCCTTCTCATCATCGATGAGGTACAGACCGGTGTCGGCCGTACAGGCAAGATGTTCTGCTATCAGAACTACGGCATCACCCCTGATATCATGACCCTCGCAAAGGGCCTGGGCGGCGGTGTTCCGATCGGTGCTATGCTCTGCACCGACGAAGCCGCAAAGGGATTCCAGGTCGGTGACCACGGCAGCACTTTCGGCGGCAATCCGTTAGCTTGCGCAGCAGGCATCGCGGTAATGGAATACTTCGGCGAGGCTAATGTTCTTGATAACGTCAACCTCGTAAGCGCGGCTCTTTTCGAGAAGCTGAACAAGCTCAAGAGCAAGTACAGCTGCATTACAAAGGTGCGTGGAATGGGTCTTCTCATCGGAATCGAGTTCGACGAGTCAGTGATCGCATCTGGCCTTAGGGAAGAGCTCTTCAGGAACGGTTTCCTCGTAAGCTCGATCGGAAAGTCAGTGATCAGGATCGCTCCTCCCCTTGTCATCACGAAGTCGCAGGCGTTAAGCTTCGTAAGGACTTTAGACCAGCTCCTTTCGACAAGAATGGGCGGCAAGCCGAATCCGATCCTCAATGCCTTCAAGAACATCGGACGCAAAGAGACACCCGCAATGAAGGCGCTCGCAGAGCAAAAGCCCGCGGAGGAAAGCAAGCCCGCTGCCCTTCCCGAACCTGAAGACGAACTGGAATAAAGCATTAAGGAGTATGGAACTATGAAACACTATATAGATTTTCACGAAGACGTCGGCATCAAGGAACTCGATTATCTCCTCGATATCGCTGCCGATATGAAGGACAAGACCAAGAAGGGCATCAAGCACCACTATCTCGACGGCAAGACGCTCGGAATGATCTTCACGAAGTCTTCCACAAGGACACGCGTCTCTTTCGAAGTCGGTATGTACCAGCTCGGCGGAATGGCTCTGTTCCTTTCCAACAACGATATCCAGATCGGCAGAGGCGAGACGATCTATGATACGGCAAATGTTCTTTCCGGCATGATCGACGGCATCATGATCAGAACTTTCAAACATCAGGACGTTGTAGATCTTGCAAAGTACGGAAAGATCCCTGTAATCAACGGCCTTACGGATGACCAGCACCCCACGCAGATGCTCGCAGACCTCCTCACGATCAAGGAGCACAAGGGCGCGCTGAAAGGTCTCAAGCTCGCATATGTAGGCGACGGCAATAACGTTGCAAATTCCCTCCTTCAGGCATGCGCAAAGGCCGGAATGGATGTTGCCATCGGTTCACCCGCCGATTACACATGCCCCGAGAAATATGTTAAACAGGCCGAAGAGGATGCCAAGATCACAGGTTCAAAGATCCTGATGACCACAGATCCTTTCGAGGCTGCAGCTGATGCAGACGTCATCTATACGGACACATGGACCTCAATGGGTCAGGAAGCCGAGAAGGCCAAGAGAGTCGAGATCTTCAAGGATTATCAGGTCAACTCCAAGCTCATGGGCGTTGCCCACAAGGATGCCATCTTCCTCCACTGTCTGCCCGCATACCGCGGATATGAGGTAACCGAGGACGTCATCGACGGACCTCAGAGCGTTGTTTTCGACGAGGCAGAGAACAGGCTTCACGCACACAAGGCGATCCTTGTGAACTGCTACCTCAACTAAGGCAATTAATGAACGGCGATCTTATTACAAGGACCGCAGAACCCCGTGACGCAGCCGCGATACAGCGGCTGCTTCGTGTTGCCATGCTGACTTACTGTGCGGAATCCGACATCAAGACCGGTATGCTCGAGGCAATGACCGAGTCGATCGAGTCAGTCGAGGACCGCATCAGGAACCGTCACTGCACCGCTGTCTTCGACGGTGAAGTGGCAGTCGGGACCATCACCACGGGGATCACCGAAATGCCGCAGCGCTACAGCTTCTCGAAAAAAACAGAGAAGTTCCTGAAAGGCTTTAACAAGGCCGCCTACGTATCACGTTTTGCGGTCATCCAGGAATTAAGACGCGGCGGACTCGGAGTAAGTCTCATCACGGGAAGCGAAGAATACGCTAAAGAGAACGGGTGCGATATCATGCTCCTGCACTGCTCGACCGCGAATAAAAAGATGACCGCGTTCTACGGCGCGCGCGGTTTCGAGCTTATAGACAGTGAGAATTCCAGGGGTTATCCGAGAGGACTTTTCGCGAAAAAGATCTGATATCAGACTGTTTCGGCAAGTATAAGGTTGCACTTCGAAAGAACTGCATCCTTTTTTGCACGCTCTTTTGCGAGGGCGGCATCTTCTAAGTTCTCGAACAGTGCGAAGACCGCACTTCCCGAGCCGGTCATGCGGCAGTAAGGTGAGCCGAGCTTCTCCAAAGACGTCCTGATGTCAGAGATCTCAGGGATCAGCTTGGTCGCAGGACTCTCCAGGTCATTAATCAGAAGGTCTCCGCCTGCAGTTATCTTGGAAAGGATCTCGGAGGCATCCTTTGAGGGAGTCTTGAGACTTTCTATGTATTCGGCGTAAGCATCTCCGTCGAAAAGCTTTGCGGGTTCTTTATCGATAAGGGCAAAGCACTCGGGTGTGGATACTCCGGCATTCGGCTTGGCGATAAGAACGCCGAGGCCCGCGAGATTGCCGATGGGCGTGACGTCCTCGCCGACTTTCTCGCACAGCGCTGTTCCGCCGTAAAGGAAGAACGGGACATCCGCGCCGACGTTTACCGCGATCTTGAGGAGCTGTTCCTCTTCAAAAGGATTGCCGAAATGCTCCTGAAGAACAAGAAGGATGGCGGCAGCATCAGAGCTCCCTCCTCCCATTCCGGATTCTGACGGAATGTTCTTGATGAGCTCTATCTCGGTATAGGGAGGGACAAAACCTTCCCTTATCTTCTTCATGTTGGAATAGAAACGGTCACAGGCCTTCCTGCACAGATTCTTCTTAGGATCGATATCGCTTCTTCCGATGCAGTTTATCTTGAAGCCCTTGCGTGTATCATCAATATTAACGGTTATCTGGTCTGCGCAGGCTATCTCCTGCATGACCGTGTACAGGCTGTGATATCCGTTAGGCAATGTGCCCTTTACCCTCAGAAAGAGGTTGATCTTGGCGTTTGCAGTTATCTCGTATGATTCAGTCGGCATAGTCCGGCTCCTGTTTCCTTTGCTCTCTAAACAACTATATTATACAACCCGTCGCGGCAAATATCCGTAAACAAAAAATGAAAGAGGCTGTCTTATCAGACAACCTCTTGAAGATCCTTCATATTGGCAGTGTCTCAGACTGCGACTTCCTGCGACTTCTCAGGCATGATACCTACACGTACGGTTCTTGTGAGAACATCGATATAGCTGAATGAGACGATAGACTGCTTGCCTGATTCATTCTCGCAAAGGAGTGTGAAAACATTGGGATAGCAATGCTCAACAGTTCCGATGTAGGTAATGATCCTCTTGCGGCCGCCATTTGTCTTGCAAACGATTTTCTTGCCGATAAGATCCTGGAACTTGCTCCTGCATTTCTCGAGATCTGAACTGATAATCATTAGGCCACCCTCCGCTCGGATTCATATGGAATAATCAAATAACGTTTTAAAAAATGATTGATTATTGAAATACAGGACAATTCTAACCTTTGCTTGATAAATTGTCAATAAAAAAACACCACATTTAGTGCATCAATATGCAGTATTAACAAAATATAGTGTTTACAGCCCTGAAATACTGTTCCCTCGCAGTATTCACACGGTTTTTCCGTTGAAAATGCTATTCTTATTATTTAAAATCGTCTCGTAATGATTTTCGAGCACTCCGGGGAGCTATCGTGAAGAGACCAAATCCTACATTTCTGCAGAAAGCACCTAAGATCCAGTCGTCCCGCCGAAAGAGGACGCTGTCTATCGTGCTGGTCACTTTGGGCATCACCTTGATCCTCATGTTCTTCCGCAAGGTCTCCTACGACGGACAGACCTACGCGGAGATGTTCCCCGATCTCGTGGGCGCGGCGAAAAGAGAGACTACGACATATTCTGAGTACAGGCGTCCGGTCCACACCACAACGGAATCCACCACGGTGACAACGACTACGGAGACGACCACGATCCTGGCTCCGTCATTTGCTCCCACAAGCGCGGAAAGCTCTGAATCGTCTTCGACTAAGGTACAGAACAACTCACCCGACCCGATCCTTGAGAACCCGAGCTTCACCTTCAAGAAAGCAACCTGGCACCAGACCGCTACCTACCAGAAGAGGGCGGTCATGCTCGACGAGTTAAGGGAAAAGGTAAAGGCGGTCGACGTTGAGCAGAAATACATGCGTATCTGCTTTGAGTTCATTTCGCTCAAGAACGGCGACAGCATCGGTTACAGGAACTTGGAGCCCGTCCTCCCTTCCGGTGCTTTCGCGATCCCGATCGAGCTCGTATGGTACGACCAGTATGCCGACGGCAAGCAGGACCTCGCGGGCGTTGCAACTTACGAAAGAGCGTCAAAAGGCTCCCGTTCCGCATCCTATATCGCCAAGAACTTCAGATACGGCAAGCAGTTCTTCCACCGCAATGCGCTCAATTACGCTGTAACGAAGAACGACAGCATCGCGCTCAATTTCGTCATAGACTCGATGGGCAGCATGAACGAGATAGTTCCCCAGATCGACAAGATAAGCAACTACGTCAGCTATAACTCCACTCCCCTGTATATCGATTACAGGAGCAGACGCTACAGATCCGCGGGCAGGACCTCCTGCTACGACATGGGCGAATATTTGAGATATCTTTACAATGGATATATCAATGCGCCCGATACTTACCAGAGACTGATCAACGACATGTATTACAGCGAGACCGCATCTCCGCTCAAGGCATCGTTCTTCCAGGATACCCCGATACTCCACGTTTACGGACGCAACACCAGCATGGGTACATTCATGGAGTGCGCGATTATCGACTGCGAGGAGCCTATCGCCGTCGTGGTCTATGTTGAGAACGCATACGAGGAGAACGCAGCCTCCGTAATGCAGCAGATCGGCAGATATACGGCGGATTTCGTTAGGAACTGCTACAGCTGATATCTGATTGTCCTCATAACAGTTCTTCTTTTATAGGGCGCGCTGATTTTTTATGTTATAATTCATCTGTTCGTCCCGTCCGGTCTGCTGCCGGTCAGGGTCCCGTGCGACGCTGAGCCGTGAACCCTGTCAGGTCCGGAAGGAAGCAGCAGTAAGCGGATTTCATGCGTGCGCCGCGGGTCAGCCTTGTTCGGCGGCAGTTCGGGCGGGACGGATTTTTATTTTGTATTCAATTCGTGCGGGGGACAAAGGCTTATGGAAGAACATGTAGTGCTCTACAGGCAATTCAGACCGCTTACATTTGATGATGTCATCGGACAGAAAGCTTCGGTAGGTGCACTGCGCCAGGCCGTGATCTCCGGTAGACTCGCGCACGCTTATCTTTTCTGCGGACAGCACGGTACCGGCAAGACCACGATCGCCAAGATCTTCTCAAGAGCAGTCAACTGCGAGCATCCCGTTAACGGCAATCCCTGCAACGAGTGCCCCACCTGCAAAGGTATCCTGGACGGTTCGATCCTCGACGTAGTCGAGATGGACGCCGCTTCCAACAACGGTGTCGACGACATCAGGCCGATCCTCCGCGAAGTTAATTTCACGCCTACAAGGACCAAGTTCAAGGTCTATATCATCGACGAGGTCCATATGCTCTCCAAGGGTGCGTTCAACGCCCTCCTCAAGACCATCGAGGAACCGCCTGCGCATGTCCTCTTCCTTTTCGCAACGACAGAGGTCGAGAAGATTCCGGCAACGATAATCTCAAGATGCCAGCGCTACGAATTCAGGCGTATTCCGATCGACGATATCGTAAAGAGAATGAGAGATGTCTCTGACAAGGTCGGCATCAAGATCGAGGACGACGCTCTGAAGCTCATCGCTTCCCGTTCCGACGGCGCGCTCCGTGACGCCCTGTCGCTCCTCGACCAGATCTCATATGTCTCGCCTGACAAGGATAAGGTAATCACAACAGCCCAGGTCGAACAGATGACCGGAACCGTTGACAGCACCTTCCTTTTCAAGATGGCAAACTGTCTGATCGACGGTCAGTTCAGCGAACTGGTCGAGCTCTGCAGCGCACTGCGCGATTCCGGCAAGAACCAAACCGTTTTCACGCTCGATCTGGCCGCTTACTTCCGCGATCTGCTCATAATCAGGGTCCATGCGGATCCTCTCATCTATCTGCCCTACCCTGCAGAGACGATAAAGGCAATGTATCAGACCGCATCCAAGGTCAGCGCGGATACGCTCGCAGGTTATATCAGCTACCTTTCAAAGGAGTATTCGGAACTCAGGCGTTCACCTGACATTCCCACATATTTCGAGATAATGCTCATGAGACTCTGCGGACGCAAGGCTTCCCTGCCTCCGACTCCCATCAAGATGCCTGACAGCCTCAAGGACTCTTCCCCTGCAAAGGAGAAGCCTTCCGCATTTGAGCATAAGGAAGATCGCAAGGAAGAACCCGCCAAAGAGAAGCCTGAAGAGAAAAAGGAAGAGCCCGCAAAGGACAAGCCTTCCGAGAGAAAGACTTCACTTTTCGATAAGTTTGACAAAAAGACCGAGTCCGAAAAGAAGGACGAAGCTCCCAAGTCTTCCTCTTCCGCTTCGGATGAGAAGCCTGATGAGAAGTCTGAAGACAGCGAGAAGAAAGAAGAGCCCAAAAAGTCCGGTTCTCCTTTCTCAGGGGCATCTTATTTCTCCAGGGTAACCGGCAAAACAGATGACAAGCCGGCCGATGAGAAAAAGGACGACAAGGAAGATAAGGACTCAAAGACCGAAGAAAGCCCGAAGTCTGATGCAGCCGAGCTTCCTCTCACTTCTTTCACATCATTTATGGGACTTGCTTCTTCCGGGGATAAAGAACCTGAACATAAGGAAGAACCCAAGAAGGAAGAGACTGACACCGAGAATAAAGGCAAAGAGGTTATCTCAAGCGTATTCGGCAACCTCTCCGATTCCTTCCTTGACGATCTCGGCAAGACGGCAGGGGAACAGGCAAAGGAAGAGACGCCTGCGCCTTCCGCACCCGTTCACACGTCACAGCTTGCAGAACAGGTCTCCCAGAGCGGCATCATCGTTGACGGACGTCCTCACGACCAGCAGGTGCGTCAGCCTTCGATCACTCCGGACGATGCCGACATAGCGGTCAAGTGGAAGTCTATGGTCAGCAACATCGCAGCCGACAATGCCAATATCGCCGCTATTCTCGAGAAGTCTTCACTTAAGAGAACTGATGATTCGGTCTATATCGTTTTCGAGAACGCGGACTCGCGTCTTATGAGCAACCTCAAGAGCGTCACGGCATTCAAGGCCGTTTCCGCTAACATAAAGGACGAGTTCGGTGCGGCACACCTTTATCTGTGCACGCAGTCGCAGTACGCGAACGTAATGAAGAACGCAGCCGAGAAAGAGAACGAGAAGAAGATAGAAGCGTTCATGAACCTTGCCGAGAGCAAGGGCATCAACACCGACATTCATTTCGGTGATTAATAAGAATCTATTTTTAGGAGGAACACTAACATGGCAAAGGGCGGATTCCGCGGAATGGGTATGGGAGGCAACATGAACAACATGCTTGCCCAGGCTCAGAGAATGCAGAGACAGATCGAGCAGACTCAGGCTGAGATCCAGGAAATGCGTTTTACAGGCACTGCGGGCGGCGAACTCGTTAAGGTTACGGTTACCGGCAAGCACCTCCTCGAGAGCGTTGAGATCTCCAAGGACGTTGTTGATCCCGATGACATCGAAGGACTTCAGGATCTTATCATCGCAGCCGCAAACCAGGCTCTTGAGCAGATCGACAAGATGAACCAGGAGCGCATCTCCGCTATCACAGGCGGACTCAAGATGCCTTTCTGATAGAGGGATCTTTAAAGTGGCAAGATACTCGCCTTCAATTCAGAATCTTATTTCGAGCCTGGCCAAGCTGCCGGGCATCGGTAACAAATCGGCACAGAATATAGCTTTCCACATCCTTTCTATGGATGACGCGGAGGCTGCTGCGCTCACCGATGCCATCGCTGCCGCCAGGACCTCCACAAAGAGGTGCACGTGCTGTCAGAACTTCACGGACAGGGACCCCTGCCCCATCTGCTCCGACAGCGAGCGCGACAAGACGACCGTTCTTGTGGTGGAGTCTCCCAGAGACGTCTCCACTTTTGAGCGTGCCAGGGAATATAACGGCCTTTATCACGTTCTTCACGGCGTTTTCGATCCCATGAAGAACAAGTCACTTTCTGATACGACTATCTCGGATCTCATCAAGCGTCTTTCCGAACACACCGAGATCTCCGAGGTCATCATCGCGACCAATCAGACCACCGAAGGCAATGCCACGGCGCTTTATCTTTCGAGGCTGCTTGAGCCTACGGGCATTACCGTTACAAGGCTCGCTTCGGGTCTTCCCATGGGCTCCGACATCGAATATGCCGATGACCTGACCCTGATGAACGCATTGCGCGGCAGAGTCACTCTGGCAGGCGGAAAGAAAGACTGATATGAGACTTGATAAATTCCTTAAGTTATCCAGAGTAATAAAGAGGCGCACGGTCGCCAACGATGTCTGCCAGGCGGGCCGCGTCAGCGTAAACGGAAGTCCCGCAAAGGCAGGGACCAAGCTCAAGATAGGCGATGTCGTCACCGTACTTTTCGGAGGCGGAGCAGTCAGCTTCAAGGTCCTCTCTCTCCCCGAATCACCCAAACGGGACGAAGCGTCTTCCATGTATGAATTGTTAGAAGATACCGCCGGCGAAGCATAAGAATGCAGCCGGCGTTCTTATTTTACAACTCGGTTAAGTTTTACCCCTTTCCGTTGTTTTGCCTGACCCGTTATGACACACTATCATTGGTCGGTAATCTAACCACAGACAAAACGGGAGAATCAAATTGCGTAAGGTCAAGCACAAGAAAACAGGCGGAATCTCATTCCCTACGGCGATGCTGTTTATCTGCTTCGTCGTTGTCATCATTCTCTTTGCTACACGTTTAATGAACAATACGCAGCAGAAAGCCCGTCTCAAGGCCGAGAACAGCTCTCTCATCGCACAGTCCAACGCGCTGTCCGAGCAGTTAAGGCAGATCAGGGCCCAGGAAGAAATGGGCAAGGACAATACCTACGTCGAGAGCATCGCACGTGCCCAGCTCGACATGGTATATCCCGGCGAGATCATCTTCAGGGTAACGACCGACAAGAATAAGTAACCCATTGTCCTCCGGACATGGATATAGATGCGTTGGAAAATTCGGGGCCGCATGACAGGAAGCTGTGAATTACCTGTCGGCGGCCCCGAGCCATTTAAATAGTCCGATCATTGCCACAGATTGACATTGATTCCGAGCGTCTTCCGATCGCGCAAATCGTTATGCTCGCTACAGTCCTCCGCGCTTCGCTTGTGCGGAAGTCCGCTCGCATAACTATTACGCTCAATATCAGTCCATTTGTTTTATCTGAAAGCGGTCGAACCGCACTTTCTCCGTGTATTGTTCTTTGAAGAAAATGGTCTGGCGGAAGGCGGCAAATTCGCGGGTGTTTTTCTTCATCCACATAGGTACCGGAATGTCCATCTGACGGCACAGTTCCACCAGGGCACGCTCGAGTCTTACCGAGTATGCTTCGCCTTCATTATCAGGGGTTTCAACCTCTTTGATCTCACTCATTCTGTTGGCTATAAACAGCCTTCCTTCGAGTTTCATTGCCTGCCTCATTTTCGATTTATGTTTGCCACTATTTTGCCTTTTTTGGAACTTAAAGTAAACATGCCTCGTGGTATCATACAGTTGTTCAAAGTAATTGTTCCTTACTTCATAACACCCTCCTTAAGACACTGACATCCCCTCGTCAGTGTCTTTTTCTTTTCACGAAAACTGCGCTCTTTTCTAAAAATAAAAAATGGCGATATTAACAAGATTTCTTGCGTAATTTATTGAAATATGTTGAAAATTTGTCTTTTTAACTATAAATCTTTTGTAAATAGACGTTGCAATTATTGATAGTGTAAAAAACAAGTTCTATAATGTCATATAGATTTATTTGCGGTAGCCGGCTTTGCGGTGAACTGCACTATCAGGAGGATCGAATTATGAAAAAATGTCCGGATTGCGGAATGGTCATCGCCAACCAGGCTATCAGATGCCCTAAGTGTAAGTATACATTCACTTCTGCTGAGAGCGGAGCCGATACAGAGACAACAGTAACACCTCAGGCAGCAGCAGTTTCCGCAGCAGCTACAGGTAAGTCCGACAAGGTCGCAGGCATTATGCCTATGGTCGATGTTAATAAGGATAACGTTGATACTCTTTACGCACAGCTCAAGGCAGCTATCGTTAAGAGAAAGACAGAATTCGATCACTTCATCGATTTCCTTGAGAACCGTACTTCATGGCTCACAGCACCCGCTGAGGTCAAGGGTCCCCTCGCTTGCGAGAAGGGTCTCCTCATCAGGAGCGTTGCAGTAGCTAAGCAGCTTCTCAGAATCAAGGATACGATCATGCCTCAGCTCGACGAAGAGTCCGCTATCATCATCGCTCTCTTCCACGAAGTAGGTAAGGTTGGTATTGAAGGCAAGCCTCTCTTCATCCAGGAAGAGTCATCACCCCTCAGCAGCACATCTGCTCTGGGCCTTTCCTTCTCAAGCAGACTTTCCACCTCTTCTTCAAGCTCCGGTCCTTCTTATTCGATCAACAACAAGCTCGTTCACATGAACGTTGGCGTAAGATCCCTCTTCCTCGTTTCGCAGTACATGCTGCTCTCCGATGACGAGGCTCAGGCAATCAGCTATGCATCAGACGTTGAGCTCCTTGACGGCAAGCTCAGCCCTTATACACTCCTTCTCTCCACCGCTCTGCAGATGCAGAAGACGATCTATGAGAACTCCGATACGGTCTCAAGCTACAGCTTCACCGTAATCAATCCCAGCTGATTATTTCATATTTACTCCATTTCTTTTCCCTGCCTCTTACCTCAATTAAGAGGCAGGGTTCTTTTTAGGTAAGGGGATTTTTCGATGAAATACGACAACGACCGTTTAGGGGCCGCACTCAAGATGTATCTCGGCACAGAGCCGCTCCCGATGCATATGCCCGGGCACAAGCGCAACAAAGACGTCATTTCGGACATCTTCAGCCGTGACATCACCGAGATCAGCGGATTTGACAACCTCCACTCCCCTTCCGGTCTTCTCAAGGACTTAGAAGACGCAGCCGCGGCTCTCTGGCACAAGGAAAACGCATACTGCTCGGTAGGCGGCGCGACCGCCATGATCCTAGCCGCCGTATGCGCTTCAGCGATCAGCAATCCCGGCTCTGACGTCCTCGTCGCCATGAACTGCCACCTTTCAGTGTGGAATGCCCTGGCTCTCGCAGGAAGCAATGTCATCCCGCTGATGCCGTCATGTGACCCGCAGTTTCCTTTCTCGGGTCCGGTCACGCCCGCAGAGATCGAGAACATCCTCGTCCGCAACCCGAAGATAAAGACTGTCATCATTACATCTCCCACCTATGAAGGCGTCATGTCAGACACGGAACAGATCTATAAGATCACGAAACGTTACGATGCCTGCCTGATCACCGACTGCGCGCACGGAGCGCACCTGGGCTTGGATGACGGCTTTTTCGGGCCCGATGCATATGGCGACATAGTCATAAAGAGCCTTCACAAGACACTCAACGCGCCCACGCAGACCGCGGTCATGCTGACAGACAAAGACTGCCCGGTCCCTTCAGGCGTAATAATGAACTTCATCGATATCTTTGAGACGACGAGCCCTTCATACGTTCTCCTTGGCGGGATCTCCAGGTGCATCGCTTCACTCACCAAGAGCCGCGAGATAATGAAGCCGTGGGAAACCGGCATCAGATACGCAGAAGATGCCCTGTCGGGACTTCGGAATTACAGGCTTTGGATGGCACCCTGCAGAGAACGCTCCAAGCTGGTAATCTTAGGCGACGGAACAAAGCTTGCGACCAACTTAAGGTGCGATTACAACGTCGAGTGCGAAGCTGCATTTGCGACCCACATCATTGCCATGACAGGCATCGGAGACACGGAGGATTCGATCAAACGCTTCTGTGATGCGGTAATAAGGCTCGACGAGCTTCAGGACAACTACGAGGACGTCTCCGGCAGAAAATTCTCCGGCCGCCCGCAGCCCAAGTTCCTCACGACCGTAAGAGATGCCTGCCTTCGCGGAATGACCGCCGAGGAAAAGCCTCTTGAGGAAAGCTGCGGCTTGATCGCAGGCGAATTTCTTTTCGCGTATCCGCCCGGAGTACCCCTCCTGATACCCGGCGAAATGATCACTGACCAGACGATAAAGTTCGCGAAAAACGCCGGATCGGCTCTCTATATGAACGGAAGACGCTCATTTGACGGCAAGATAAAGGTATTGCCTTGACTGTATCGGCCACGCAAAGTATAATTTCTACATTATAAATAAGGGGGAATGCGATCATGACGAGAATCGTTACCATCGAGACCCGTGACCTTGACAAGTCTGCCAAGGAAGGCGGATGCGGCGAGTGCCAGACTTCTTGCCAGTCAGCTTGCAAGACAAGCTGCGGCGTAGCTAATCAGGCTTGCGAGAAGGCTGCAAAGTAATTCGCGGAAATTTTGAGATTAAGGTCTCATTCTCGGATGAGACCTTTTTTTATGTAAATCCACGGGAGATTTTTTATGATCCACTGCTATCAGTTTGAAGGCTTAAACATCGTGCTCGACGTTTTTTCGGGCTCTATTCACATGACGGATCCTGTCGCGTTCGACATGATCCGCTGGTACGAGACCGAGCCCGCTGAAGCCGTCATGGCCAAAGCCATGGAGGTTCATAAGATCACCCGCGAAGATGCTGAAGAGTGCATCGCAGATATAGACAAGCTTAAAGAAGAAGGCAAGCTCTATGTGCCCGACAAATACGCTCATTTGGCCAAGGACTACAGGAAAAAGCGTTTTTCCATCAAGGCTCTCTGCCTTCACGTGGCCCACACCTGCAACCTGAACTGCTCCTACTGCTTCGCAAGCCAGGGCAAATACCACGGTGAGCGTGCACTCATGAGCCTCGAGACAGGTAAGAGAGCGATCGATTTCCTCATCGAGAACTCGGGCTATCACAAGAACCTCGATATAGACTTTTTTGGTGGCGAGCCCCTCATGAACTGGGACGTCTGCAAAGAGCTCGTCAAATACGGCCGCGAGCAGGAGAAAATCCACGGCAAAAACATCAGGTTCACTCTCACCACCAACGGCGTTCTTCTCAATGATGATGTAACCGAGTTCTGCAACAAAGAAATGCATAACGTCGTCCTCTCTCTCGACGGCCGCAAGGAAGTAAATGACAGATTCAGAGTCGACATGGCAGGCAACGGTTCTTATGACAGGATCGTCCCCAACTTTCAAAAGTTCGTTGAGAAGCGCGGCTCCAAGAGCTACTACATGAGAGGAACCTTCACTCACCACAACACTGATTTCGTAAACGACATCAAGCACATGCTGGACTTGGGCTTCACCGAGCTCTCAATGGAGCCTGTAGTTACCGATCCATCAAGCCCTTCGGCTCTGACTGAAGAAGATCTTCCCGTTCTTTTTGAACAGTATGAAGAGCTCGCAAGGCTCATGGTTAAGAGATACAACGAAGGCAAGCCCTTCACTTTCTATCACTACATGCTCGACCTCACCTGTGGTCCCTGCATCTACAAGCGTGTTGCGGGATGCGGCTCAGGCACTGAATACCTGGCAGTCACCCCTTGGGGCGACCTTTATCCCTGCCACCAGTTCGTCGGTGATCCCAACTACAAGATGGGCGACATCTATACCGGCGTAACGGCAACAGAAACAAGAGACAAGTTCGCTTCATGCAATGCCTACAGCAGACCCGAGTGTAACGATTGCTGGGCAAAGCTCTACTGTTCCGGCGGATGCGCAGCCAACTCGTATCACGCAACAGGCGACATCCAGGGAGTTTACGAATACGGCTGCAAGCTTTTCAAGAAGAGGATCGAGTGCGCTATCGCAGTCAAGCTCCTCACCTCCGGTATCGAGCAGCCCGGCGAGAAGTAAGCTTACGGCTGAATCTGAGATCAAGTACAGATGTATTACGGCTAAAGACAGGCAGAAGCGTGTTTTTGGCCGTAATCTTTTACCTGCGAATAGACAGATTACGGCTAGAAATGACTAAATGTCCGATTTCATCCGTAATTTCTAGACGAAACAAATGGTCAGGACAGGAAAATTACGGCTAAAAACGGCAAAACAGTTGATTTTATCCGTAATCCGAACTTGTACACGCCGACAGGGCTATCGAAATTTCGGCTAAAAAATTGAAAAGTGCAATTTCGTCCGTAATTACATGCCAGCCAACTTGATAGTAACAGGAAAATTACGGCTAAAAACGGCAAAACGGTCAATTTCATGAAGTGGTAACGTAAAAGTAGACACCGGCCAGAAAAATATATACACCTTCATTAGTTTCAGTTACATAATTAGGTATCAAGTAAACAGAGGTGTAAA